>DBGEOK010000040.1:0-10045 GCA_048370855.1 Candidatus Limiplasma sp.
CAGCAAGATACAGACCTGCATTCAGATAAAGAGTGGTCAAGGTGTCGGCCCAGGGCGTCCCGGCCGCCAATGACTCCGAGGGCTTTGAGCGGCTGAAAGCCTCCGTGGAGGAGGAGACGTTCCAGGGCACGCTCTACCAGAAGCCGCTGGAATGGAAGGATGCCGGCGAATACGTTTACCTGGACTATACGCTCCACATCCGCAACAACTGCCTTGTGCCCATCGATATGGTGGAAGTCCAGGTGACGCCGCAATCCGGCGATATTCTGCAAATCGGCGGCAAGGGCGCGCGCGCGCTCAGCGCCAAATCCGAGGGGGACGTGACCGCGAGAATCCTCGCGCCCAGGGACTCCCACCCCGTTCGGGAAATCCTGGTGACGTATTACGTCTGGGGCGTCAGCTTCAGCATGAAGACGACGTATGGGGAATAGGACGCGTTGGGCGGTCGCCCGCGCTGGGGGGGAGACGTTGGGAGGCTCCGCCTCCCAAGCCCACCGCCTAAGGGCTTCGCCCTTAGGAATCCCGTTTTTGGGCCGCGTTCGCGGCCCAATTGTGTGTAATGGGGGAGGGGCAGCCCGGTGGCACTGGAAATGAGCGTCAGCCCGGTGGGCTGTTCGCCGAAGGCGAAAGCGCCACGGAGGATATCGGGAAACGCCCGTTGACAAACGCATTTGGGGGCGGCTTGGAGGGGCGGCGGCCAATCGGTTCGCCTGGCTTCGCCAGGCGGTGGGCAGTGTGTCCGTGCTGGCACGGGCACACTGTTTTCGTCTTTGGCGAAAATTTCAATCGTCGTTTTGAAATCGGTTCGCCCGGCTGACCTGCGGTCGGCAATTGATCCGGTGCTTTTGATGTGCGCAGCACCCGGGCGAACGGGGAGTTTCGGCCTTGGCCGAAACGTTTCCGACGCTCTACGTTCTAGGCCGCCTCCTGCGGCGCCGCGTCTGTAACGCCTGTAAAAATCCAATTCACAGATAACCATAAATTGCTATTTTTAAAAGCGCATGATAAAATATCAATGGGAACAAAAACCGTTTCAGCCGCCGCTCATCTGCCGAAAATTGAGGAGGATGAATCGTCATGGTGAAAGCGAAGCCGTTGCTTCGGCGGGCCTGCCTGCTCGCGCTGATTGCGCTGCTGCCCTTCGTTTCCGCGTTTGCGGGGGACGCAGAGGGCGGGATTCGCCCGGATACGCCGGTGTATTATAACGCGGAGGGGGGCCGCTATTATCATTTGGACTCCGAATGCGACAGCGTCCATCCGTCCTACCGGGAGGCTTTTGCCTCCGCGCCGTACAGCGAGCTGTTCAGCCTGCTGGCAAGCCTTGCGCCCTGCGATACCTGCGTGTCGCTGGAAACCCAAACCCTATGGTTTGGCGAAAAGGAGTTTCGGGAGGCGTGGCCGGCGCTGAAATCCCATTTGGACGCCTTGGGGGAAGACCCTTTGCAGCCTTACGCCTGGCGCGTTACGCCGGATCAAACGGAAATCGTCATTCTGGCGTGGGACGCGCAAAATCAATCCCGCGAGTATTCCCTGACCAGGCAGGGCGACCAATGGGAAGTGGAGCCGGTTTAAACGGGCTGACGGGGCACGCTTATACGCTTTCACCAAAAGGGGTTCGGGGCAGGGGGAGACGTTGGGAGGCTCCGACTCCCAAGCCCACCGCCTAAGGGCTTAGCCCTTAGGAATCCCGTTTTTGGGCCGCGTTCGCGGCCCAAGGTTGTCATTTTGGATGACGAAGAGAAGCGGCAGCCCAGTGGCACTGGAAATGAGCGTCAGCCCGGTGGACTGTTCGCCGAAGGCGAAAGCGCCACGGAGGATATCGAGAATGGCCCGTTGCCCTGCTGGGCAACGGGCCATTCAGATTGTTGACAAACTCATTCTGGGGCGGTTTGGAGGGGCGGTGGCCCCTCCAAGCAAAATCATATCGCTGCTTATCCGATGGCCCCGACAAACTCGTATTCCGCGTTGAAGCGCGCGAAAACGGCGGGCGCGCCAAGCTCGATCTCGCCCATCTCCTCGTTTCCGATGGACAGGGCGGGGGTCTTGGTGGTCATGGCGGCGGCGTCCTCGGGCGTCGCGCCGAAGCGGATCAGGTTTTGGAAGGCGCGCGCCATCGTCAGCGTGCTGCCGGCCAGCGTGCCGTCGGCAAGGCGCGCCGCGCCGTCCTTGACAAACACATCCTGACCGCCAAGCTGGTATTGGCCGTCGGGCATGCCCGCGGCCTCCATCGCGTCGGTAATGGCGACGGTCCGCCGCGCGCCCTTCAGGCGCGTCAGCATGTTCACCACGTCGGGATGAAGGTGGATGCCGTCGCTGATGACCTCGCAGGCCAGCCGGTCGTCCACCATCGCCGCGCCGGGCACGCCGGGCTTGCGGTGGTTGAGGGGGCTTTGCGCGTTAAAGGTATGGGTCACGTGCGTCGCGCCGTGGTCGGCCGCCGCGTGTACGGTTTCCGCCGTCGCGTCCGTATGGCCGATGCTCACGGTCACGCCGCGCGCGCTCAGCCAGGAGATAAACTCCAGCGCGCCCTCCTTTTCCGGGGCCAAGGTCATCATGCGCACAATATCGCCATAGCCGCCGGTATAGCGGTTCCAGTTTTCCTCCGTCGGCAGGGCGAAGAACTGCTTGAGCTGCGCGCCGGCCTTGCTCTCGGTCAGGAAGGGGGCTTCCATGTGCGCGCCCAGCACGGCCGCGCCGTCGGGCTCGGGCCGGTCCATGACGGCCTTGATGCCCGCGAGGGCCGCGACGGTGTCCTCCGGGCTGGCGCTCATGGTGGTGGGCAGGAAGGCGGCCACGCCGAACTTTTTCAGCTCCCGGCTCATGTGCCGCACGGCGGCCTCGCCGTTCATGGTATCCATGCCCTTGAAGGCGTGAATATGCACGTCCACAAACCCGGGCAGCAGCAGGTCGCCCTTCAGGTCGATCAGCTCCTCGCCGTCCGCCGCCAGGCCCCGGCCAATGGCGGTAACTTTGCCGTCCTTGACCAGCACGTCGGTCGCGTCCTCAAATTTTCCGTTCAGGAATGCCTTTGCGTTTTTCAGTATCATCCGTATCATCCTTTCAAACCGCGCGCCCGGCCTTACTGGTTGAGGAACGCGGTATAAATTTCCTGGAAAAGCGTCTCGGACTCGCCCACGTTCTCGATCATCTCAGCCTTGGCCAGGATCTCCTCGGGGATGTCCACCACGGGGTTGTCGAGGTATTGCGAGCTCAGATAATCGGTCGCCGCCTTGTTGACGCACATGTACATCTGCGCTTCGGCGTTGTGGGCGGCCACCTCGGGGGTCATCAGGTAATTCAGCAGGATATGCGCGTTTTCGGGGTGCTTGGCCGCCGCCGGAATCACGAAGCCGTCGATGCCGAAGCCCAGGCCCTCCTCGGGGTACACGACGGTCATCCGCTCCAGCCCCGCGGCCTCGCGGTCGAGCTGCACCATGTATACAAAGGGTGTGAACAGGAAGCCGACGCTCGCGTCGCCGGTGGCGATGGCGGTATAGGATTCGGTGTCGTTGGCCGTGCGGATGTTCGGGCGAAGCTTCATCAGCTTCTCCTTCATCCGCGCCAGCACCTCCGGGTCGGTTTCGTTGAAGCTCTCGCCCATGGTCTTGAGGGCGATGCCGCAGGTCACGCGCGCGTTGTCCAATATGGATACGCTGCCCTGCAGGCGTTCGTCCCACAGGTCCTCGTAGCGGGTAATTTCAAAGGGAACCTTTTCCGGATCGTAGATGATAAGCGGGCTTCCCGCCGTGTAGGGAACGACGTATTCATTCTCCGGGTCGTAGGGCTGGCTCAGGAATTTTTCATCCAGGTTTTCATAGCTTGGAAGCTTTTCCTTGTCAAGCTTCTGCAGCAGGCCCGCCTTGCGCAGGATGTCCATGGAATAGTCGCTGGTCAGGATGAGGTCGTAATCCGCGCCGCCGCCCTCGGATACCTTCAGCAGCATGCTGTCGATGGAGTCCATGGGGGACCAGACAACCTTGATGCCCGTTTCCTCCTCAAAGCTTGCGATGGTGTCGTCGTCGATGTAGCCGACCCAGCTCAGGATGTTGAGTACCTTCTCCTCCTCCGCGAGGCTTATGGCGGGAACGGCAAGCAGCAGGCACAGGAATGCCGCGATCAGTCTTTTCATGTTAAAATTCTCCTTTCGGTCGTTTAGGTCCTTTGGATTGGGTTGGGATTTTTATGTCGAACGCGGCGGTTTTTCCGCCGCGAGGACGTCACACGCGGGCGGACGTCAGCCGCTTTTTCTCCCGCGCCGAGCGCACGGACGACACGTACCGGCTCAGCGCCATGGCGATAAAGACCGCGCCGATCATCAGCGTGCACAAGGCGTTGACCTGCGGGGATACGCCGACCTTTACGCTGGAGTAGATCTTGATGGGCAGGGTGCCGGGGCCGGCGCCATACACAAAGAAGCTGATGACGAAATCGTCCAGCGACATAGCGAGCGCCAAAAACGCGCCGCTGATAATCGCGGGCCGGCACAGCGGCAGCGTGATATCCCGCACCACGCGGGCCGGGCTGGCCCCCAGGTCCCGCGCGGCGTCGAACAGCGCCGTGTCCATGCCGACCAGGCGGCTTTTCACCGTCAAAAAGATATAGGGGATGCAGAAGGTCGTGTGCGCCAGCACAAGCCTAAGATCATTGCCGCTGAGCCCCATGGCGTTGAAGATGACCATAAAGGCCAGGCCCAGGATGATTTCGGGAATCATAATCGGCAGCGATACAAGGGATTCCATCAGCGCGTCCAGGCGGGAGGGCTTGCGGCGCTCCGTCAGCGTCCGCTGCGCCATGCCCACGGCGCCCAGCGTGCCGATCACGCAGGAGATCAGCACGGACCAGAACGCCACGCGCACGCTCAGCCACAGCGCGTCGGCATAGCCGCCCCTGCCGGAAAACAGGCTCTCGTACCACTGGGTAGACCAGCCGGTAAACGCGATGGGGATGCGCGCGGTGTTGGCGTTAAACGAGTAGACCACCACCACCACGATGGGCAGGTACATCACCGCCAGCACCAGGGAAAGAAACAGCAGGGAGCCAAACGAACGCTTTTTCATCTTCCCAGCCCTCCTAAAACATGCTCATGCCTTCGGACCCGCCGAGCCTGCGGTATACCGCGATCACCGCGCCCGTCACCGTCAGCAGCAGCACGCTCAGGGCCGCCGCCATCGGCAGGTCCCGGCTGTTGATGAGGCGCTGGATCAGGCCGCCCGCCAGCACGGTGGTGTTTCCGCCCAGCAGGTCGCTCAGGAAAAACAGCCCCATCGACGGAATAAACACCAGCACGCAGCCGGCCATCAGCCCGCTCAGCGTCAGCGGAACGGTTACGGTCAAAAAGGCGCGCAGCGGCCCCGCGCCCAGGTCGCGCGCCGCCTCCACCACGGTAAAGTCCAGCTTATCCACGGTGGTGAAGGTGGGCAGGATCATGAAGGGGATCAAGGCGTACACCATGCCCAGCAGCACCGCCCCATCCGTGTACAGCAGCCTGATCGGCTCCCGGATGACGCCCAGCGACAAAAGAAGCGTGTTGAGCGGCCCGTTGTTCAGCAGCAGGATGCGCCATCCGTAGATGCGGATCAGCGCGTTGGTCCAGAAGGGCACGATGATCAGCAGCATGACCACCGAGCGGGCGACGGGGTTCAGCCGCGCCATCAGGTAGCCGAAGGGATACCCCACCGCGATGCAGATAACGGTCGTCAGCGCGGCCAGCTTCAGGCTGCCCAGCAGCACGCGCAGGTACTGCGGGTCGGCAAGCCGGGCGTAGTTTTGCAGCGTCGGCTCGCCGGTCACGCCGATCAGCTCCCCCCGGGAAAGAAAGCTCAGCCCGATCACATACAGGATCGCCACAAAAACGAACACGATGGTCCAAAGGTACATCGGCAGCTTCAGCCACCTGGCAAAGCGCAGGTCGCGCTTTTGGCTGTCCATTAGATAACCCCCTCCTCGGCCTCCAGGTCGATGGCCTCGTCCGGCACCAGCGGCGCGTGCCGCCGGCTCCAGCCGACGAAGACCTCGCTGCCGATGGCGAAGCTGTCCATTTCCGCGGCCTGCGTAACCGCGTTGAGCGTCACGCTCTCAGAAAGGGCGATGCGGGTGTGCTGCATGCCGCCGGCATACTCCTTGCTCTGGATAACCCCGCGCAGCTCCATGCCGTGCTGGGGCGCGCTGCCGTACCGCACCCGCTGGGGGCGCAGGCAGAGCGCGGCCGCGTCGCCCGGCGCGGGCGAAAAGGAGCCGTCCGCCAGGGCGGGCAGCGCGACCCCTCGGACGTCCAGCGTCAGGCTTCCGTTCTCCCCGAGGGAACGCACCGTTCCGCGCAGGAGGTTGCTCTGGCCGATAAAGCCCGCGGCAAACAGCGTTTGCGGATGCTCGTACACCTCCTCCGGCGTGCCGATCTGCTCCACGCGGCCGGAGCGCATGATGACGATGCGGGAGGACATGTTCAGCGCCTCCTCCTGATCGTGCGTGATGTAGACGAAGGTGATGCCAAGCTGCCGCTGCAGGCGCTTGAGCTCGCGCTGCATCTCCTGGCGAAGCTTTAAATCGAGCGCGCCAAGGGGTTCGTCCAGCAGGAGCACCTTGGGCTGAAGCACCACCGCGCGGGCGATGGCCACGCGCTGCCGCTGCCCGCCGGAAAGCTGCGTGGGCAGGCGGCGCTCGTAGCCGGACAGGCGCACCAGCGAGAGCGCGGCGGTCACGCGCTCCTTTTGCTCCTGCTTGCTCACCCCCAATACCCGCAGCCCATACGCGATATTCTGAAACACGTTCATATGAGGGAAGAGGGCGTAGTTTTGAAACACGGTATTGACATGCCGCTTTTCCGGCGGGAGGCGGGTGACGTCCGCGCCCTCCAGGAATACGCGGCCCGCCGTGGGGCGCTCCAGCCCGGCGATGATGCGCAGCGTGGTGGTTTTGCCGCAGCCGGACGGCCCCAGCAGCGTGAGAAACTCGCCTGGGTAAATATCCAGGTCCAGGTTATGGAGCACCATGCCTTCGCCATAATCCTTGCAAAGGCCGTCCAGGCGCAAAATGGGTTGGTCACTCATTGGCTTCTCCTTTTTTGGCGGCGGCGCACAGCACGTCGAGCAGCGCGCGCACGCGCGGCCAAATTTCAGCGTTGACCGAATACATTACCGTACACCCCTCGCGGCGGGAGCGCACGAGCGACGCGTCCACCAGCAGCTTCATGTGGTAGCTGATGGTCGGCTGCGTGCATTGAAAGGCGCGGTTGATCTCGCAGCCGTTCATCTCGGCGCGGGAAAGCATGCTCAATATGCTCAGCCGCGTTTCGTCGCACAGCACCTTCAAAATGGGGATGGCTGCCTTGAAACAATCCATACGCTCCTCCTTGGCGGAAATGACATAGATGATTTTCTATATCGAAAACATTTTATATCACAGCCGGGGAGTTGTCAATACGCGGCTGAATTTTTTTGGTGAAGCGAAATCGGGCCGGATGAGGCCGGCGCCTGCGCGGCTTTTGACGGCGCTGCCTTTGCATGCTATAATACCCCCATTGCCAAAAACAAGGAGGAAGCCCAGCATGTCGACCAAGCCGGCCGCCGTCAGGCGTGAAACGCTCGCGGGCAATATGGATACGTCGTTTCTCAAGCTGCTCGCGCTGGCGTTGATGATGATTGACCACATGGGCGCGACGCTCTTTCCCGGCGCGCTTGAAATGCGCGTGATCGGCCGCGCGGCGTTCCCGCTGTACGCCTGGTGCCTGGTGGTGGGGAGCGTCAAAACCCACGACCCATGGCGCTACGGGCTCCGGCTTTTGGGGCTGGCGCTGCTGTCGCAGCCGCTGTACATGATGGCGCTGAACCACACCTGGACGGATTTCAGCATCCTGTTTACGCTGCTGATCGGCCTGATCGCCATACGCGGCGTGCGCGCGCATTTTTTTGGCAGTGAAATTTGGGTTCCGGCGCTTTGCTACGTTCTGCTGGGCTACATGAAGGTGGATTACGGCTGGCGCGGCCTTACCTTTATTTTGGTGCTCTACGGCGCAAGGCAGACCCGCGGCGGGCTGATCGCCGCCTTCCTGGCCTACGCCCTCTTCTGGGGCGGCACAAGCTCCACCGTCACAAGCCTTTTTGGGTATCAGCTCCCGTTCCTGTCCTGGCCGGGGATCGGCCCGGCGCTGTCGGCGCTGTTCAGGCTGCAAAGCATGGTATGGCTCGCGCTGCCGCTGATCGCGCTCAACACGAAAACCGGGCTGAAAATGCCGAAATGGCTTGGATACGGCCTATACCCAATCCATCTGGCCGTGCTGATCGCGCTGCGGCTGCTGTTTGGCGGCGCGACGCTGGCGGCCATGACGGCGGGGTTTTAGCACAGCCAATACAATGCTTGGAGGGAGCCTGATGGACAAATACAAGTTGTATGTGGACGCGGCGGCGGATATTCCCAAGGCGGAGCGGGAGCGCTATCAGATCGGGGTTTTGCCCATCCCAGTCTCCGTCGGGGACCGGACGTGGCAAAGCGGCGCGGAGCTTGACAACGAGGAGTTTTATCAGTTGATGGAGCGTTCGGACGTCATCCCCGTTACGTCCCAAATCACGCCTTATGCGTTTGAAAAGCTGTATGCCAAGGAGCTGGCGGAGGGCACGCGGCGGCTGATCCTGATTTTGATTAACGCCAAGGGCTCCGCGACGTATGGCAACGCCGTGGCCACGAGGGAGCGGTTTTACGCCGAGACGCCGGACGCGGCGGAGCGGATGGAAATCCATCTGTTTGACGGAGCCAGCTATTCCGGCGGCTACGGTTACGCGGCCATCCTGGCGGCGCAAAAGCTGGAAATGGGCATGCCTGTGGAGGATGTGCTGGCCCTCATCGGGGAGCAGCTTCAAAAGCAGCGCGTCTGTTTTGGCCTGTATACGCTGAAATACGCGGGCAAATCGGGCCGCATTCCCAGCGCGGCGGTGTTTGTGGGCGAAGCGCTCGGCATCAAGCCCATTATGATGATCCGGGACCATGAGATCATCACCGCGGGAAAGGCGCGCGGGGAAAAGAAGCTCATCAAGGAAATCATCAAGCTGGCGCTGTCCGAAATGGAGCCCGGCACGCCGTACAGCCTTGTCTACGGCTCCGATGCCGCCGTGCTGGAGGAGATGGCCGGGGAGACGACCAAACGCCTCGGCTATCCGCCCGTCTACCGGTTTCAGATCGGCGCGGCCATTGCGATCAACGCCGGGCCGCGCGTGGTGGGCATGATCTTTGAGGCGCGCAGGAAAAAGCGCTGACGCCAGGCTTGGCGCACCCCCGCGCTTGGCGCGTCAAGCCGGCTCAACCCCGCGCGCGATGCGGCCCCCGCCCCGCAAGGCAAAGGGACTGCTCAGATAAAATCCTCCCGCATGGGTGAAAAAATATCGACCAAAAGGCCCGCCTCCAGGCAGAGCACGCCATGAGGAACGTTTTCCGGAAAGGCGAGGGTATCCCCCTCGGAAACCTCCACATCCCGGCCGTCGATACAGAAACGGAACCGGCCGCTCTTGACATACGTGCTTTGGAGGTGCGGATGGGAATGTACGCCGCCGGCCGCGCCGGTCTCAAAGCAAACCTCCGTGATCATCAGCTTTTCGTGATAGGCAAGCACCTTACGGCTTACGCCGTCCCCCAGGTCGCGGGGGGAAACCTCGCTGTTGAATACCACGACGGCCTTCATCCTATACGCCTCCCGCTCCTGCTGTTTTGTTGATAATAGCAGAATCGGCGCGCGAAAGCAAGCCTGGAGCCGCGGGGGGGAGGGGACGTTGGGAGGCTCCGCCTCCCAAGCCCACCGCCCAAGGGCGTTGCCCTTGGGAATCCCGTTTTTGGGGCCGCGTTCGCGGCCCCAATTTTGATGGGTTGACGGAGGGAAGCGGGGCCGCGGTGCGGCCTTGCGCGAAGCGCAAAGCGACCCGGAGGATATCAAGCGAAACGAGAACGCCGCCCGGGTAGGGCGGCGGGCGACGATTGAGCTTGCGGGAGGCGGAGGGAAGCGATGGCCCTGTGGGCTGTTCGCCAAAGGCGAAAGCGACCCGGAGGATATCAAGCGAAACGA
>DBGEOK010000041.1:0-33198 GCA_048370855.1 Candidatus Limiplasma sp.
GGGGCTATCGCCCCTCCAAACCACCCTGAAAATGGGTTTTTCGACAAGCTATTTGGAAGGAGAAGCCTCCCAACGTTCCCCCGCGCGTAAGCTCCCTTTGGAAGCCTGCCGGCGAGCTTGCGCCGCGTTCATCCAAGGAACTGAACAAGCCGATACAAAAAATCACACGGCTTGGCATTCCGCTTCACGGGCCCGGATGGTATGCTTGGGATGCAAAAATGGCATTCGGAGGCGGACCATATGAAATACGGGCGCTTTGACGACGAGCAGCGGGAGTACGTGGTGGAGCGCGTAGACGCGCCGCAAAGCTTTACCAACTATCTTGGGCAGGGAAGCATGGGCGCTGTGGTGAACCAGAACGCGGGCGGCTATTTGTGGAACGGAAGCCCGCAGTATCATCGTGTGACGCGCTTTCGCCCTAACGGCGTGCCCCTGGACAGACCGGGACATTATGTATATGTGCGCGACGACGATACCGGCGTTTACTGGTCGCTGAGCTGGCAGCCTGTGGGACGCCCTCTCGCGTCCGCGAGGTACGAGTGCCGTCATGGCTTCGGCTATTCCACTTACCTGTGCGAGGCTGAGGGCATCGAGGGCGCGCAGACGCTTTTTATCCCCCTGGACGACGACGCGGAGGTCTGGGAGGTGCGGCTGAAAAACCGGACGGACCGCGAGCGCGCCGTCAGCCTGTACGGCTATTGCGAGTTTAGCTTTCACCACATCGACATGGATAACCAGAACTTTCAGATGAGCCTGTACGCGGCGGGCTCGCGGTATGTGGACGGCGCGGTGGAGTACGAGCTGCATTATGAGGAGAACAGCCACGAATTTTTTACCGCGAGCTTTGAGCCGGACGGGTTTGATTGCCTCCGGGACAGCTTTCTGGGCCCGTACCGCACGGAAAGCAACCCCGCCGTCGTGGAGGAGGGCCGCATGCGCGCAAGCGCGGAGCTGGGCGGCAACCACTGCGGAGCCTTGCAGAAGCGGTACACGCTCGCCCCGGGGCAGGAGGTGCGGGCCCGTTTTCTGCTTGGCACGGGGGACGCCGCCGCCGCGCGCCGGGCGCGGGAAAAGTACAGCGGCGACTATGCCGACCGCGCGTTCATCGCCCTGCGCGGCTACTGGGACGAAAAGCTTTCCCATCTCCAGGTGCAAACGCCCGAGAAGGATATGAACCGCAGCCTGAACCTGTGGAACCTGTACCAGAGCCAGGTGAACGTGACGTTCAGCCGCTTTGCCTCGTTCATCGAGGTGGGGGGTCGCACGGGACTGGGCTACCGCGACACCGCGCAGGACGCCATGTGCATCCCGCACGCGGACCCCGCCATGTGCAAAAGGCGCATCGAGCAGCTCCTGCATGGACAGGTAAAGATGGGATACGGACTCCACCTGTTCGACCCCGCGTGGTTTGAGCCGGGAAAGAAGCAAAGCTTTCAATCGCCCACCGTGGTACCCACGCCGGATAAGGGCGGCATGATCCACGGCCTGCGCGACACCTGCGCCGACGACGCGCTGTGGCTGGTGCCGGCTATCGCGGAATATGTGCGGGAGACGGGGGATACCGCGTTCCTCGAACAGGTTATTCCATACGCGGACGAGGGGGAGGACACCGTATACCGGCATATGCGCGCCATCCTGGACTTCAGCTTTTCGCAGGTGGGGCTAAACGGCGTGTGCAAGGGGCTTCGCGCGGACTGGAACGACTGCCTGAACCTGGGCGGCGGCGAAAGCGCGATGGTAAGCTTCCTGCTGCTGTGGGCGGCGGAGCATTTCTGCGACGTGGCGCGCCATACCGGGCATGAGGCGGACGCGGAGCGCTACGCGGAGCAGGCCGTCCGCATGCGGGATACCTGCCGCCGCGTGCTGTGGGACGGCAGGTGGTTCCTTCGGGGCATCACGGGCGAGAACCGGCCCATCGGCACGCATACGGCCGCGGAGGGCAAGGTGCACCTGGAGAGCAACGCCTGGGCGGTCATCAGCGGCGCGGCGACGCGGGAGCAGGGCTTGTCGTGCATGGACGCGGTGGACGAATACCTTTATACGCCCTACGGCCTGATGCTGAACGCCCCCAGCTTCCGCACGCCGGACGACAGCGTGGGCTTCGTGACGCGCGTGTACCCGGGTATCAAGGAAAACGGCTCCATCTTCAGCCACGCCAACCCATGGGCCTGGGTGGCGGAGAGCATGCTGGGGCGCGGCGGACGCGCCATGAAGCACTACCTGGCGCTGCTGCCGGAAAGGCAGAACGACCGGATGGAAACGCGCCAGGCAGAGCCGTACAGCTATTGCCAGTTTATCATGGGGCGGGATCACACGGCCTTTGGCCGGGCGCGGCATCCGTTCATGACGGGCTCGGCGGGGTGGAGCTACTACGCGGCTACCCGCTACCTGCTGGGCATCCGGCCCGGACTGGACGGGCTGACCGTGGACCCGTGCATCCCGGCGGAATGGGACGGCTTCAGCGCCGTGCGCAAGTGGCGGGGCGCCGTATACCATATCAGCGTCCAAAACCCCCGGCATGTGGAGAAGGGCGTCGAGCGCCTGGCCGTGGACGGGCAGGCGTCCGGGCGCATCCCGTGCTTTGGGGGCGGGGAGCATACCGTGACGGTGATCCTGGGAGGCCGTTAAAGAGTGCCGGAGGCGCGGCTTTTTCGCGGCGAGCGCCCTAAGCGCAAAGGCGGAAACCGGCCGCCGGCGCAGCGGAGAAAAAACCGCCGGGCTTCGGCCTTCCCCGACGCGCAAGGCGCGCTTGCCGCATGACGGGGCGCTGCCCGCGGCTTTACATCCCCGGCGCGGGGTGGTATGATAGGTACTCAGAAACGCATATGAATGGATACGGCGGAAACGGAGGGAACTTCCGATGATTTCATTTGGGACCGGCGGCTGGCGCGCCATTATCGGCGAGGACTTTACCAAGGAAAACGTACAAAAGCTGATGCGCGCCCTGGCGCTTCGCATGAAGGCCGAGGACGTGCAGGACAAAAGCTTTTGCGTCGGGTATGACCGGCGGTTTCTCAGCCGCCAGGCGGCGGAGTGGGCGGCGGAGGTCATGGCGGGCGAGGGCGTGCATGTGCTGATGGTCAACCGCGAGGCGCCCACGCCGTTGATTATGTTCACGGTGCAGTTTTACGGCCTCAGCTACGGCATCGCCGTGACGGCGAGCCACAACCCGGCGGTCTATAACGGCATTAAGCTGTTTACCAAGGGCGGGCGCGACGCGGAGGAAAGCGTCACCAACGAGCTGGGCCTGGCGGCCAACCGCGTCAAGCCGGAGGAAATCTCCGCCATTCCATATCAGAAGGCCATCGACGCCGGAATGGTTCAGGAGATTAACCCTCAAAACCAGTATCTGGACGCGATTATCCGCGGGGTTAACATGGACGCGATCCGCAGCCGTAACCTTCAAATTATTCTGGATCCAATGTACGGCGTAAGCCGAACGTCTCTCCAGACCATCCTGCTGACGGCGCGCTGCGACGTAAGCGTAATCCATGAGCGGCACGACACGCTGTTCGGCGGCCGGCTGCCCGCGCCCAATGTGGATACCCTGGGAGCGCTCCAGGCCAACGTGCTGGAAAACCATGCGGATATCGGCATCGCCACCGACGGCGACGCCGACCGCCTGGGCATTATCGACGATAAGGGCTGCTTTGTTCATCCCAACCAGATTTTGGTGCTGCTGTATTATTACCTGCTCAAGTACAAGAAGTGGCACGGCCCCGCGGTGCGCAACATCGCCACCACCCATCTGCTGGATCGCGTGGCCTCGGCCTTCGGCGAAACCTGCTACGAGGTGCCCGTGGGCTTCAAGCACATTTCCGCCGCGATGCAGAAGTACAACGCCGTCATCGGCGGCGAAAGCAGCGGCGGCCTGACGGTGCGCGGCCATATCAACGGCAAGGACGGCATCTATGCCGGGACGCTGCTGGTGGAAATGCTCAGCGTAACGGGGCGCAAGCTGAGCGAGCTGATGGAGGATATTTACGCCGAGTTCGGCACGGCCTACATGGCCGAGAGCGACTGGCCCTTTGACCAGGAGATCAAGGAGAAGCTTCAGAAGCTGCTGATGACGGATAAAAAGCTGCCCGCCTTCCCCGTGCCGGTCGTGGGCACAAATTACATGGACGGCTGCAAGGTGCTGTTTGAGAACGGATGGATTATCGCGCGGTTCAGCGGTACGGAGCCTCGGCTGCGCGTGTTCTGCGAGATGCCGACCCGGGCCGAGGCCGAGCGCCTAACGCGGGTTATGGCGGAGTTTTTGGAGCTGCCGCTGGCATAGCGGACGGCGAAAACGGCGGGGGAGAAAGCCTCCCGCCGTTTTTGCGGTTGAGAGGGAAATCCGTTGATAAGGAGCTGATCTCATTGAAAGTCATCTTCCGCCGGTTCCTGTCGCTGCGGTTTTCAATTTTGGCCATCGTGCTGCTGTGCTGGCTGATTCCGACGCTTTTGCTGGGCGCGTTCCTGGGCACGCGCTTTTTTTCCGCCCTTCAGGAAAAGACCGAGGTTTTGCTGACCACGGCGGCGGAGCAGGCGCAGGTGCGGATGATGGAAAATATCGACGCGACGGTGGCGCTGGCAAAGGACGTGGTATACGACGGCGAGCTGGATAAGGCCGTGAGCGATTACACCGCCGGAGCCATCAGCTACGAGAAATATTTTTCCCAGTGCCGCAGCTACCTGGAGCGGAAGTATGGCCGGGAGCGATTGCTGGATTTTGCGCTCTTTTTTCGCATCCAGAACCCGACGGGCCTGTTTTTTACCACGGACGACTATCCCGAAGCCGTCTATTTCCAGCTCAATGTGCTCAAGGACGTGCTGGAAATGAGCGAGGAGCTGGAAACGGGCTGCCGCTTTTTTTCAAAGGGCGGGCGCGTGTATCTGGCGCGCAACCTGTACAACACCAAAATGGAGCGGTACGGAATGATTGTGCTGGGGCTGAACGCAAGCCGTTTGCTGATGCCCGCGGAGGAGGCCTGCGCCAAAATGGGCATGGAGAGCAGCGTGAGGCTGGACCGCTATCGATCGGGGGACGCCGCGCGGCTGGACGCTCCGGCGGGCCTGAGCGAGGACGGGGAGCTGCTGCTGTACACGCTGGACGCCAACACGAGGGATTATGCGCTGCGGTTCCAGATCCGGGCGGATAAAAGGGCCGTATACCGGGAAATGGAGACGTTCCGGACCATCATGACGTGGATGTTTGTGCTGCTGGTTCCAATCTGTCTTGTGATTATGACGTTTGTGGACCGCCGCATCATCCGCCCGATCCGCCTGCTGAGCGAAGCTTCCACGCGCATCCGGGGCGGCGAGCTGGGCGTGACCGTCCCCATGCGCGGCACGGACGAGCTGGGACGGCTGGGGGTCGCGTTCTCCAGCATGAGCACAAGGCTCAAGGAGCTGGTGGACAAATCCTATAAGGAGGAAATCGCCCTGAAGGACGCGCGCATCCAGGCCATGCAAAGCCGTATCAATTCCCATTTTCTCAATAACGCGCTGGAAACCATCAATTGGCAGGCGCGCATGGAGGGCAGCGACGCCATTAGCGATATGGTGGAAGCGCTGAGCCTGCTGCTCAATGCCAGCATGGACCGCAACGAACGCCACCTGACGCCGCTTCGGGAGGAGCTGGCGGTGGCGGACGCCTATTTTTATTTTATCGGACTGCGCTATGGCGACCGGCTGACCGTGTGGAAGGATATCGGCGAGGGGCTGGGAGATGTGCTGGTGCCCAGGCTGGCGATCCAGACGCTGGTGGAAAACGCGATCGAGCATGGTATTGCGCCTACGGGCGGCGGTCGCATCCACCTGACGGTGTTCCTGCGCGACGACCGGCTGACCGTGGAGGTGATCAACAACGGCAAGCGGCTGACGGAAGAGGACCTTTCACGCATCCGCCGCCTGATGTCCGATGAAGCGGACCCGGAGGGGCACATGGGCATTCGCAATGTGGCGCGGCGGCTCAAGCTTCTTTACGGCGGCCGGGCCAGCCTGAGCATCCGCCCGGACGAGCACGGCCAGACCGTCGCGGCGTTCGTGATTCCGGCGGCGCGGGAGAACGGGCCGGGGGAACAGGAGGGCGTCAAGTAACCGGTTGTATTCGCCGTTGGTCAAGGCTGATTTTGCGCGCTTCCGGTCAGGGCGAATCATTTGAATTTGATTTTCCAGTAGAGGGTTCCAAAGGGCAAAGCCCTTGGGCGAGGGGCTTGGAAGGCCGCGCCTCCAACGGTTCTTACCGCCGCGGCCCCCAAGCTTGTCTTCCGAACCGGAAGGGCGACCCCAATGACAACGGCGCAAAAATCGTGTATACTATCATGGTTCAAACGAGCAACCCTTTGGGGAGGGACGGCCTATATGAAAAAGCTATTCTTGCTTTGCGCGGCGCTGCTTATGGCCTTCGGCGCGGGCGCGCGCGCCGAAGGCGGCGTGACGCTCAAGACGGTCAGCACCTTCGCGGGGACCGAGGCGGCTGTCGATGCCTACGCGGAGCTTCTTAAAACATGGCAGGATCAGACGGGCCATACCGTCAGCGACCTTTCCGCCACCTCTGACGAGGCGTGGAAGGTTTCCGTGCTCAAGGATTTTGCCGCGGGCAACGAAGCGGACGTCCTCTTCTTTTTTTCCGGAACGCAGGAAAGCGCCGCCATTCTTTCCAAGGTTGTGCCCATCGAGGAAATCAACGAGGCGTACCCGGAGCTGGAGCTTCCCGTCGACCAGCGCATGGCCGAGCGGGACGGCAGGGTGTACGCCATACCCGTCAGGCCCATCTGGGAAGGGCTTTTTTGCAACGCAGACCTGTTTGAGCAATACGGCGTTGAGCTGCCCACCACGTGGGAGAAGCTGGAGACCGCGATCAAGGCTTTCCGCGCCGGGGGCATCGTGCCTATTTCCGTCAGCCTGAGCGACGTGCCGCATTATTTATTGGAATTTTGCATCCTGTCCGCCGGAAGCCCGGAGGCGCACGCCGCCCGGCCGCAGGCGGGCGAAGCCGTTCCGGAGAGCTGGGTGGAAGGAATGCGCCTGATCCGCCGCCTGTTTGAGCTGGGCGCGTTCGACCAAAACGTCAACGCTACTACCGAGGCCGTCACAAGCCAGATGTTCCGCGATAAGAAGGCCGCCATGCAGGTGGACGGGAGCTGGTTTGCCAACACGCTGAGCTCCGGGGCGATGGACACGACGGTGGTGCTGCCGTTTCCCGCGTACAGCGCGGAGGCCGATCCCACGGCCTATATCTATGGCGTTACCATGGGGTTTTACCTGAGCCGTTCGGCCTGGGAGGACGCCGCGCGCCGGCCGGCCGCCGTGGATCTGCTGCGCTTTCTGACCACGAAGGAAAGCGCGGAAAAGCTTGGGTATCGGCTTTCCGGCCGGCTGCTGGCCAGTTACGAGACCATGGAGAGCGCCGCGCGCACGCTGAGTCAGCCTATCCAGGACGCGATGAACGCAGACGCGCGGCGGCGGTGGTTTGCCTCCGCGCCCGATATTGCCAACGGCGGCATGGACCCGGCCCGTATGTGGGCGGAAATCATGGAAATGGAGCCGTTTGTGGGGCCGTGACAAAACGGCCCGGCTGTTGAAAGAAGGCGTAGCGATGTATCGCGTGGTGCTGGTGGACGACGAGCAAATTATTCTGCAAGGGCTTCAGCGGGTTTTTCCCTGGGCGGAATACGGCTGCGAGGTGGCGGGCACGGCGGGGGACGGCCTGGAGGGCATGGCGTTGATCCGGCGCGCGCGGCCGCATATCCTGCTGACGGATATCCGCATGCCCAACATGGACGGCCTGAGCATGATCGCGGCCCTGCAAAGCGAGTTTCCGGCCATGCAGATCAGCGTGCTGACGGCGTTTCGGGATTTTGATTACGCCCAGCAGGCCATCCGCC
This sequence comes from Candidatus Limiplasma sp., assembly GCA_048370855.1. Lineage (GTDB taxonomy): Bacteria > Bacillota > Clostridia > Christensenellales > Aristaeellaceae > Limiplasma. The sequence goes on from DBGEOK010000041.1 coordinate 7,875, forward strand.
TGGGCGTGAGCCGCTATCTGCTCAAGCCCAGCAAAATGGACGAGCTGCGCGAGGCTTTTCAGCATATGACCGAAGCGCTGCGCGCCTTGCCGCCCGAGGAGCAGGGGCCGGAGGACGAGGGCCTGGGGAGCGAGGCGGGCAATTTCGTGGTACGCGCCGCCATGCAGTATATTCGTGAGCACTATGCCGAGCATATCAGCCTGAGCGACGTGGCCGACAGCGTATACGTAAGTCAATGGCACTTGAGCAAGCTGATAAACGGATGCCTCGGGCAGAGCTTTTTTGATATATTGAACGGCCTCCGCATTCAGAAGGCCAAGGAGCTGCTGATGGACCCGGCGCTGCGGGTGCATGAAATCGCGCTGGCCGTGGGCTATGGGGACGTGGCGCATTTCAGCAAAAATTTTAAGAAGGCAACGGGCGTGAGCCCGATGGAGTTTCGCTCGCAGGGATAGGGCGGGCCTCGCGCCGCCTCTGGCTGCGCTGAAAACTTGCGGGAAAAAGGAGACGCGACCGTTCCAGCCCGGCCAGGACGCCGTTTTTTCCGCTTCCATGCTTTATGGTAACGCCAGCGTCATGGATATCTGCCGATAAACCCTTCCGGGAAGCGGCAAGGGGTGACGGCCCTCCGGCTGTATCCCATCCCGCGCAGCTCCGCGCGGGACTGTCAGAACGCTTTAAGCGTTCTCAGATTGTCGACAAACCTATTTGGGGGTGGTTTGGAGGGGCCGAGGCCCCTCCAAATGAAACCGTATCGCCTGGCTTTGCCAGGCGGGCGGGGAGTTTGTGCCTCCGGCGCAAACAAACCGACAGTCCTCGTCGGAAAAGATCGCCGAAAGGCGGGCTTTTTCGACGGCCTGAGAACGCTTTAAGCGTTCTTAAAGCCTTATGCGCGGCATGAGGCCAAAGGCGTTCAAAAATATCGGGAGGCGCGCCGCTTTGAAAAAACTGCTGATTTGGGGGGCCGGGGATCAGGGCCTCGTCACGCTGGATTGCGCGCTGGCGACCGGCGGATACGCCTCGGTTAATTTTTTGTGCCTGAAGGGAAAGGAACGTCGGCAAATTCCGGGATATGTCGTTTACGACGAGGACGAAAAACCCCTCGCGGGGCTGATAGCGGCCTATGACGAGGTGATTGTCGCCACGGGAAGCAACGCCGTGCGGGAGGAGAAGGCCGCCCGGCTGTTGGCGCTGGGGGCCCGCCAGGCGACGCTGGTCCATCCCTCGGCGGTCGTCAGCCCGTCCGCGCAAATCGCTCAGGGCTCGGCGGTGCTCGCCGGCGCGGTCGTCAACCCGAACGCGCGCATCGGGGCGGGATGCATTGTCAATACGCGGGCAATCGTGGAGCACGACTGCGTCATCGGGGATTATGCCAATATCTGTCCCGGCGTTTCCATGGCGGGCCATGTGTCCATTGGGAGGAAGGCGTATTTGGGTATTGGATGCACGGTTATCGACGGCATTGTCATTGGGGAGGAAGCCGTAGTCGGCGCAGGGGCTGTGGTCATCCGCGACGTGCCGGCGGGCGAGGTCGTGGCCGGAGTGCCGGCGAGACGTTTGAGGGAAGGACGGTAGCTCCTTCTCCGGGACGCGCCCGGAGGGAGCGCCTTTCCCCCGGGCCGGCTGCCGCGCGGTTCCGCTTAACCGCCGTTCCCGCCGCATGCGGGGACCGAAGGAAAGGCTTTCGACAGGCGGTCACGACTGTCTCACAGGCGGACGAGCTTCTCCGCTTACCTATCATTCCAGATCTGGAAACGAGCCGTCGCCGCCGGCAGAGGGCGGCGGCGCGTTTTCGAGCGGTAAAGGCTTTATTTCCCCGCCCCTCAACGCCGGCGGACGCTCCAGGCGGGGGCCGTCGCCGGACGCGCAAGCGGCCTTGCAACCGCAGGTTGCGGATTGGCAAAGCTAAGTTGGTGGCGTTTGGAGGCATCAGGCGCTATGCTTACAGGGACAACATCGATCAGGAGGGACGTCGGCATGAGCTTTGGCGAAAATGTACGGGCCGTCAGAAAGGGCAGGGGACTGTCGCAGGAGGAATTGGCGGAGCTGCTTCAGGTAAGCCGTCAGGCGGTATCCAAGTGGGAACAGGACGAGGGCTACCCGGAAATGGAGAAGCTGATTCTGCTGTCGGAAAAGTTGAAGGTATCGCTCGACGCGCTGGTATCCGGCGGGAGCGGGCCGGAAGGGCAGGGAAGCGGAGGCTCCGGGCCCCGGCGGATATTGATCCAATCCAGGGACGGGAAAGCCGTGGTAAACTGCTATAAGGTGCTTTCCTCTCCAAAATTCAGGGGAAAAAAGGACGAGCCGGCATATGCCATGTTCGGCGTGGACGGATCGACCTTTTGGGGGGAGAACAGCACTTTTTTGGGCTGGTATGCGGATCAGCGCGATATCGAGCGGGAGATGGACGCCATCGCGGCCGCGATGAAAAACGGAGAAGCATTCTACCGCTTACAATATGCCGCCAATGTGAAACGGCATTGGATGCGCGTCAAGCTGGAGCGGGGCAATCCCATACCGCCCGGCGAGTCGTAGAAGAGCCTTGTCACGCGGTTTGAAGCAAAGCGGGATTGCGGCGTTCAGAACAAAAGACGATAGGGGTTTTCCGCCCGCGGCCCCGATATGGTTCTAGCCGCAGGCTCAATCGTCGCCCGCTGCCCGGCGGGGCGGCGGGCGTATTACGCGTTTTTGGGAGCCTTGCGTCCCGCGCGACAGCCCGCCGGGCTGACGCTTTTCTCTCGCGCCACAATACCGCCGTTCCCCTCCGTCAACCTTGCCCCGTCCCTGGGCCGCGAACGCGGCGCTTCCAACTTCCCCGCTGAACCCCCAAACGCGGCCCGCTCCGCGCGCGGCGTAATAGAGAACGACCCGCGCGGACAGGCTAGCGCTGTGGAATGATTCCTTTTGGGAGGCGCTTATGGAGTTTTTATGGGAAAAGGGCGTCAGCCCGGACGGCTATGCGCCGCTGGAGGGGGACGCGTCGGCGGACGTGCTGGTCATCGGCGGAGGCATGGCGGGGGTGCTTTGCGCCAAAGCGCTGAGCGACGCGGGGGCGGACTGCCTCCTGCTGGAAGCGCGCGCCCTGGGCGGGGGCATCACCAAGGGAACCACCGCCGTATTGACCGCCCAGCATGACACGCTGTACAGCGACATGATCCGCAGGTTTGGCGCGGAGAAGGCACGGGGCTATTTGGAGGCGAACCTGGATGCGGTCAAGCGGTTTGAGGACATGTCCCGGCGTATTCCCTGCGATTTTGAGCGGAGGGCGTCGGTCATGTTTTCTCAGACGGATGACGGCAAGCTGAGGCGGGAAGCCGCCGCCGTGCGGTCGCTTGGTTTCCCGGCCGAGTTTGTTACAAGCGTTCCCTTGCCGCTTCCGGTCGCCGGGGCTGTGCGTTACCCCGGAATGGCGCAGTTCCATCCGCTCAAGTTCCTTCACGGCGTCGCGCGGGGCCTGAGGATTCACGAGCATACCATGGTGAGGCGGCTGGAGGGAACCGCCGCCTACACCGACCATGGGTGCGTAAAAGCCCGCAAGGTTGTCGTTGCGACGCATTTTCCGTTCCTCAACAGCCGCGGGCTGTATTTTATGAAGCTTTATCAAAAGCGCTCCTTTGTGCTGGCGCTGGAAGGCTTGCCGGAGCTGGGGTGTACGCTGGCGGACATGGCCGAAAACGGCATGTATTTCAGAAGCTATCGCGGACTGACGATCCTGGGCGGGGGCGATCACCGCACGGGAAGAAAAAAGGGCGGCTTTGCGGCGGTACGCGATTTTGCCCGCCGCTGGTTTCCGGATGCGCGGGAGGTTTGCGCCTGGGCAAACCAAGACTGCATGAGCCTGGACGGCATTCCCTACATCGGGCCTTACAGCCCGGCTTGGCCGGATGTTTACGTGGCCTCCGGCTTTAACGAATGGGGGATGACCAGCTCCATGGTAGCCTCGGAAATCATCAGGGATCTTGTGCTGGGACGTGAAAACCGCTTTGCTCCCATCTTTGCCCCGGACCGAAGCATGCTGCATCCCCAGCTCCTGTCCAACCTGGGCGCGACGGCGGCGGATTACGCCCTTCCTACGACCCGGAGATGCCCGCACCTGGGCTGCGCGCTCAGGTGGAACCCGGATGAGCACACCTGGGATTGCCCCTGCCACGGTTCCCGCTTTGACGAGGGCGGGGCGCTGATCGACAATCCGGCGACGCGGAGCGCGGGTAGCGTGCGCGGGGCCCGAGGCCGAAACCACTGACCATGCGCGCCCGCGCGTTTGTTACATCTGGCGCGCCATATTCGGGCGCGGCAGGCAGGAATTACCCGGGTAAAGGTCAAATCTCTTTCTTGCGGAACAGGCGCGCCATACGGCGAGGCCTCTACCAGGACCGATCGAGGAGGATGAGACGATGGCGGATATCGGCGAGGATTTGCGGAAGCTTGCGCTGGCGGGAATAGGCGTCGCGAGCACGGCGGCGGAGAAGGCCGGCAAGCTGGTGGACGAGTTTTCCAAACGCGGGGAGAGCGTGGTGGCGCACGGGCGCGACGCCAACCAACAGCTCAAGCATCATCTCAAGGAGACCCTTTGCGGAAATGAAACCGCTGCCAGCGCCAAGCCCGATTTGAGGGCCGTGCTGGACGCCCTGGATTCCTTCGCTCCCGAGGAACGCGAGGCGGTGCGCGCCAAGCTCTCCCGCTTGGGGGAGGAGCCGAATGAACCCGGCGGCGAATGAAGCCAAGGCAGCCGGGGGGAAGGGACGGCTGAAGGAAATCCTTTCCGTGCTGTCCCGCCACAACGCGATGGCGGGCATGACGCCCGCCAAGCTATGCGGAATCCTGGAGGACCTGGGCCCCACCTTTGTCAAGCTGGGGCAGATCATGTCCATGCGGCCGGAGCTGCTTCCCGCCGCCTACTGCGAAGCGCTGCAAAAGCTGCGCACGCATGCCGCGCCCATGCCCATGGAGGAGGTTCGCCGCGTGGTGGAGCGCTCGCTGGGCATGCCCCTGCATAAAGCCTTTCCCTATTTTGACCCGACTCCGCTGGGCAGCGCCAGCATCGCGCAGGTACACCGCGCGCGCCTGCGCGATGGCGGCGAGGCCGCGGTGAAGGTACAGCGCGAGGGAATCCATGACGTGATGCGCAGCGATATCGCGCTTTTGCGCAAGGCCGCCGGGGTGATGCGCCTGACGCCCACAGGAGAGGCTGTAGACCTCAACATGGTGTTGGACGAGATGTGGGTGGTATCGCAGGAGGAAATGAATTTTTCAGCCGAGGCGAAGAACGCCGGGGAATTTGCGCGGTACAATCAGAACGTCGCCTATGTGGCCTGCCCCAAGGTTTATCGGAAATATTCAACGCCGCAGGTGCTGGCGATGGAGTATGTGGACGGCTTTTCTCTTCTGGACCTGAACGCGCTGGAGAAGGCCGGGTATGACCCGGCGGAGATTGGCCGCAAGCTCTGCGCCAGCTATATGAAGCAGGTGCTGGACGACGGCTTTTTCCATGCCGACCCGCATCCCGGCAACCTCCGCGTTCGGGAAGGGCGCATCGTTTGGTTGGATATGGGCATGATGGGGCGGCTTTCCGCACGCGATCAGGGCTGCTTTGACCGCGCGCTTCGCGCCTTTGTGCGCGGCGACGCGGGCGAGCTGACGAACGTTGTGCTTGCGCTCGGAGTCCATCGGGAGCCGGTCAACCGCGAGGCGCTGTACGCGGACGTGGACGATTTGATGTCTGAATACGGCAAGGCGGAGATCGGGGAGATCGACCTGGGCAGGCTGCTTCAGCAGGCGCTTGACCTGGCGGGAAAACACAGGATATCCATGCCCTCGGGCGTCGCCATGCTGGGCCGCGGCCTGTGCACGCTTCAAGGCACGGTAGCCGCCGTCAGCCCCGGGACAAGCTTGGTGGAAGTCCTGTCGCAGCGCCTTGCGCGCTCTGCGTTTCGTGGAACGGATGTCAAGGGCGCGATCAGGAGGGACGGTGCGGCGCTGTACGAGTCGGCCCAGAAATCGTTGAGCATTCCAGCCCTTTTGTCCGATACGCTACGTCTGGCGCAAAAAGGCGAGCTGAAGCTGGTTACGGAGGCGCGCGCCTCCCGCGGGGAGGAACGTCGGCAGGACTTGCGCGAAACCCGGCGGAGGCTGTGCCTGCTCTGCGGCGCTTTCTTCCTGGGCGCGTCGCTGATGACGCTGGCGCCGGACGCGCCCAGGGCGTTGGGCCTGCCCGTTCCGGCGCTGATAGGCTTTGTGCTGGCGGCGGCGGCTGGCCTTTCGCTGTGGTTGAAGCGCCCCAAATAAACCGCCTGCTTCCGACCGGACGCTTTTCTCTGGTTTTTTCCAAGCCGTTTCAAAACGCGCTTTTCTGCGAAAATGCTTGACATAGAAACTTCGGGCGTATATAATAACTACCGTTGCGTTGCCAATGCATGCGACAGGATAGACCATGGAGAGTTGGCTGAGTGGTCTAAGGCGCACGACTGGAAATCGTGTGTGGGCTAATACCCCACCTAGGGTTCAAATCCCTAACTCTCCGCCAGAGTAATCCCTCGCAAGCTTTTTTGCTTGCAAGGGATTTTTGTTATCCTCACACAGCGGGGGCCGACGCCCCGCGCCCTGCGGACAGACATAAAAGGAGGCGGCGTCATGCACCGTACCGACAACCGGCCCGACCATCTTCCCCGCCCATGCGAGATTTTTCCAGGCTTTGTGGAAACAGCCGATGGAAGCTGCCTTATCTCCACCGGGAAAACCCGCGTAATCTGCACCGCCAGCGTAGAGGAGGGCGTTCCGCCCTTTCTGAGAGGAGAGGGCCGCGGCTGGGTGACGGCGGAATACGCCATGCTGCCCGCCTCCACGGGCCGCCGCAAGGCGCGCGACGGCATCCGGAAGGATGGGCGAAGCGTTGAAATACAGCGCCTGATCGGCCGGTCGCTTCGCCAGGCGGTGGACCTGCGGCGGCTGGGCGAGCGCACCATTACGCTGGATTGCGACGTGCTCCAGGCGGACGGGGGCACCCGCACCGCATCCATTACAGGCGCGTTTGTCGCCCTCACGCTGGCGGTGGACAAGCTGATGAAGGCGGGCTTGCTGGAGGAAAACCCCATCGTCGGTCAGGTGGCCGCCGTCAGCGCCGGCATATCGGACGGTCGGCCCATGCTGGACCTGTGCTACGCGGAGGACAGCGGCGCGGAAGTCGATATGAACCTTGTGATGAACCAGCGGGGAGAGTTCATCGAGCTTCAGGGCACGGGCGAGGGCCGCGCGTTTACCGCCCGGGAGCTGAGCGTCCTGCTGGATGACGGTCGTTTGGGCGTCCGCTCGCTCATGCGGGCACAGCGCAAGGCGCTTAAAGGGCGCGGAGAGGCGCTGCTGCCGCCCGCGCGCGTGGTAGTGGCAAGCGGAAACGCCCATAAGCTGCGAGAGCTGTCGGCCATGCTGGGCGGCGCTTACGAGCTGGTATCCATGAAGGACGCGGGTTTTGAGGGCGAGGTGGACGAAACCGGCGAAACCTTTGAGCAAAACGCCGTCATAAAGGCCGAGGCGGTCATGCGCGCCACCGGCCTGCCGGCCCTTGCGGACGACAGCGGCCTGGCGGTGGACGCGCTGGGCGGCGCGCCGGGCGTGCGCAGCGCCCGTTACGCGGGGACGCACGGCGACGATCGGGCAAACAACGAGCTGCTGCTTCGCAACATGGTGGGCGTCTCCAACCGCGCGTGCAAATTTGTATGCGCCATGGCGCTCGCGCTGCCGGGGGAGGAAACGCGCGTGGTTACCGGCGAGTGCCCCGGCGAGCTGCTGGACGCGCCAAAGGGCGGCGGCGGCTTCGGGTACGATCCGTTGTTTCGGTTCCGGGACGGCCAAACCTTTGGCGAAATGAGCGACGAGGAAAAAAACCGCGTAAGCCACCGCGCCGTCTCGGCGGAAAAATTGCGCGCCGTGCTATCCCAAGTGCTATGATGGAAAAGCGTGTGATCGCGTTATCGGATTCGCACGGATGCGCGGATCGCCTGCGCGAGGCGGCGGCTTTGGCGCTCAGCCGCGGACGGATCGACGCGCTGGCGTTTCTGGGAGACGGCCTTGCGGATTTTGAGGCGCTTCAGCCCCTTTTTAGCGCCGAGTCGCCGGAAACGGCGCTTTATGCGGTGCGCGGCAATAACGACGGCCGGTTTCGCGCCCCCGGCGAGGCGTGCTTTACCGTCAACGGCGTCCGCTTCTATGCGTGCCACGGGCATGAATGGCACGTCAAATCCGGCCTGGAGAGGCTCGCCTGCGCGGCGAGAGAGAGGGAGGCGCGGGTAGCGCTGTACGGGCACACGCACCGCAGCGGCCTTTGCTGGGAGTACGGCGTATGCCTGATGAACCCGGGCGCGGTTTGCGATACCGCCTCGCGGGCAATCGCCTACGCGGAGGCGCGCGTGGGGGAGGACGGCGCCGTGCGGACGGATTTGGCAAAGTGGCGGTAATCGTCGCGCAAGGAACGCCGGCGCATTCGGCGAAGGGATGAAGTATGGAAGCTGTATGGGTGCTTGCGGCGGCGGCGCTGCTGGTTGGGGCGGTCGCGCTGAGCCGGGGAAACAGGCGCAGGCGGCTGGAACAATACCTCACCGCCCATTGGGGTAACCGCGGGGCGCGGGAGGAGCCGGACCGGGAGACGATTGAGGAAATCGCCGCCTACTGGCGCTGCCTGCGGCAGGCGGAATCGCCGAGGGACGCGGTGGATGACATTACCTGGAACGACCTGGAGATGGACGCGGTGTTCGCGCGCCTGGATTACGCCGAAAGCGGCGTCGGTGAGGAGGCTCTTTACGCGGCGTTGCGGCAGACCGGCGTTAACGGGGAGACGTTGGAGGCGCGCAAGCAGTTTGCGCGCGCCATTGGGGAGCATCCCAGCCACCGCCTGCGCATCCGCGCGCTGCTTCATCAACTGGGGCGCTCCCGGGCTTACGGCGCGTGCGCCTATCTTTTTCGGCCTTCTGACCAACGGGTTGAGCATGGCTTCGTATATCCGCTGCTGGCGGCGCTGCCGGTTGCCGTCGCGGCGCTCGGGTTTTTCAGGCCAGCCTTCTTGCTGGGGCTGATCGCGGTTTTCGGCGTCAACGCCGTCGTGTATTACCTGACCCAGAAGAAATGGCAGCCGGAGGTGGCCGGCGTGCGGCAGCTTGCCGCCGTGCTCAAGGCCGCCGGCAGGCTGCGCTCCGTGCTGCCGCCGGAAATGTCCGGCCTGGCGCAACGGCTGGGCGCGCTGTATGCGGAAATGAAGCCCATGGCGCGCTGGAACGCGCTCTTCGCCATGCAGCGCCAGAGCGACCTTGACTTCCTGACGGATTACCTGCGCATTCTGTTTCAGCTCGATATGCTTTGCCTGATCCGGCTTACGGCGTTTTTTCGGGCGCATAACGCGGCCCTGCGCGAGCTGTATGCGCTGGTCGGCGAGCTGGACGCGTGCGTGGCGATCGCCGCCTGGCGCGCGTCGGGCGTCGTCTGCTGCGAGCCGGAATACGTCTCGGAGCTGTGCGTGCGCGCGGAAGGGCTGATGCACCCGCTGCTCCGGCATCCCGTACCGAACGATATTGTTTGGGATCGCGGCGCATTAATCACCGGGTCCAACGCTTCGGGCAAATCCACGTTTACAAAGGCGCTGGCCGTCAACGCCATTCTGGCGCAGAGCGTCTGCCTTTGCACGGCTCAAAGCTTCCGCCTGCCGCGCGCCCGGGTGGCGACCTCCATGGCCATGCGCGACGACCTGTTATCCGGCGAGAGCTACTTTATTGTGGAGATCAGAAGCATCCGGCGGATCGTGGAGGCGGTGGAGGAAGGAACGCCGACGCTGTGCTTCATCGACGAAATTTTACGCGGCACGAACACGGTGGAGCGCATCGCCGCGTCCTGCGCGCTGCTGAACTATTTGCAGGGAGGCCGCTGCCTTTGCATGGCGGCAACGCACGACCAGGAGCTGACCACCCTGCTGAAAAATTACCGGCAGCTTCATTTCCGGGAGGAGATTACGCCAAGCGGCATGTCGTTTACCTATCAGCTTCACGAGGGCCCGGCGGATACGAGAAACGCCATCCGGCTGCTTACGCAGATGCGCTTTCCGGAGGCGCTGACCCAAGAGGCGCTCGCCTTGGCGAACCGCTTTGACCGGACGCGCCGTTGGACTCTGAACGAACAGGAATCAGAAAGGGCTGCCGACATATGAAAGAAAACCAATATGACGATCCGGTGTTTTTTCAAAAATACAGCGGGATGTACCGCTCTCAGAACGGCTTAAAGGGCGCGGGGGAATGGCCGGAGCTTCAGAAGCTGCTGCCGGATTTTGCAGGCCTGCGCGTGCTGGACCTCGGCTGCGGCTACGGCTGGCATTGCATCTATGCGGCGGAGCATGGCGCGGATTTCGTGCTGGGGACCGATATTTCCCAAAAAATGCTGGATGTGGCCTGCCGAAAGGCCCGCCACCCCAATATTCAGTACGAGTGCCGCGCCATGGAGGATTTGGCCTTTGAGGAGGGAAGCTTCGACCTGGTTCTCAGCTCCCTGGCCTTCCACTACGTGGAGGATTTTAAACCGCTGTCAGAAAGGATCGCGCGCTGGCTGAAGCCGGGCGGATGGCTGGTATTTTCCGTGGAGCATCCGGTGTTTACCTCCTACGGTACGCAGGATTGGTACTATGACGAGAACGGAAAAATCCTTCACTTCCCGGTGGACCGCTACTATATGGAGGGCAAGCGGGACGCCGTGTTCCTGGGCGAGCGGGTGACAAAGTACCACCGGACGCTCACCACTTACCTGGATACGCTTCTTGCAAACGGGCTGACGATCCGCCGCATTGTGGAGCCGCGCCCCCCGGAGGATATGCTGGACCTGCCCGGCATGCGGGACGAGCTGCGCCGGCCTATGATGCTGTTGGTGTCGGCCACGAAGGGCGAGACGGGGAAATAGCGCCGCGCGCAAGGCCGCGCCGCGGGGCGGCGTTATTCGCCGGCTTTTTTGACGGTAGGCGCTGAAAGAGGTTTTTGGCCACCGGACCAATATACCAGGCCCTTCGTCCATTCGGCCTCCACCGCTTCCGACCGCTTGGGCATCAGCCGAACCCGCAGGATCGGGAAGGCGTCCACGTCCGGTACCTCGACCTCCGCGTCCACCCGGATGGTTCGGCCGTGGGCTTCATAGGCCTGATGCCAGCCCTGGGCGGTTGAGACGCGCAGCTCCCGGACGGATTGGTAGGCCGGGTCGGCAAGCGCCCGCGAGCTTTCGTGGAGGCATAGCGCGGCAAGGAAAACGGCCAGAAGGCGAAGTGCCCGCCCTGTGGTTCCGGGGGAGAAAACCTTGTGGTTTTTCATTTTGATTCCATCCCTTTCCTTCTTGCTTTCAGCCTGAGCCTAAGCGCGGAGCCGCCCAAGGGGCTTTCCGCGCCGCCCGCTGGTTCCCTTTCCGGCGACGGGAGCCTTGCGGCGCATGAACGCTCGGCGCCTGTCGGCGCGTCGGTTACAGTGATAAGACGCCTACATCGCGGAAAGGTTCAAGCCGGCGGCTCGTTTACCCGTCTAATGACTTTCTGAGGGTCCGGCATGCAAAACGGAATGGACGGAAACGCGCGGTTATGCACGGCTGCCGCATCGTTCAGTTTCTTTTGCCCTTTTCGCCCGCAAAACCATATTGACATCCCCGCCCGTTCGTGCTATTCTTTTGCCGGTAATCCCGATAAAATTAATCGGGATTACCGAAAGGAGCGGACATGAAGCTTTCCACGCGCGGAAAATACGGGCTTTACGCCATGTATTACCTGGCCCGGCACGAGGGGGAGGGCCCGCAGGCGCTTCAGAGCGTCTCCACCGTCGGCGTGCCCAAGCAATATTTGGAGCAGCTTTTGGGAAACCTTCGCCGTGCGGGGCTTGTCAGCGCCGTCAGGGGGGCCCGGGGCGGCTACCAAATCGCCCGGCCTGCCGCGGAGGTTACGCTGCTGGACATTATCGACGCCGTGGAGGGCCCTATCGAGCTGAGTGAGTGCGCGTCCAGCGAGCACGCGTGCGACAGGGCGTGCGAGTGCCCGGTCAGGTGGGTCTGGCAAAGGGTGACCGATACCATCAATGCCGAGCTTGCCGCCATCAGGCTGTCCGATATGCTGACCAAACCATGCGAAAGCGAGGAAGAAAAACCATGAACAGGGTTATTTACATGGATAACGCGGCCACCACCGCCACACGCCCGGAGGTGCTGGAAGCCATGCTTCCCTTTTTTACGGAGCACTATGGCAACCCCAGCTCCATCCACGGCGTGGGCCGGGACGCCCGCCGCGCGGTGGAAGCCGCTCGCCGCCGGGTGGCCGCGGCCATCGGCGCGGAGCCTCGGGAAATCTATTTTACCGCCGGAGGAAGCGAGAGCGATAACTGGGCCATCCGCTGCGCGGCCGCGGCGAATGAAAAAAAGGGCCGTCATATCATCACCAGCGCCATTGAGCACCATGCCGTGCTTCATACGTGCGAGCACCTGGAAAAGCAGGGCTTCGAGGTGACGTACCTGCCTGTGGACGGCGACGGCCGCGTCAGCCCGGAGGACGTGCAAAGCGCCATCCGGCCCGATACTGTGCTTATCAGCATCATGGCCGCAAACAACGAGATCGGCACCCTTCAGCCCATCGCGGAGATCGGGGAGATCGCGCGGGCGGCGGGCGTGCTGTTCCATACGGACGCGGTGCAGGCGGTAGGCGCGGTTCCGGTGGACGTGAACGAGTGGAAAGCGGACATGCTTAGCCTTTCCGCCCATAAGTTCCATGGCCCCAAAGGCGTGGGCGCACTCTACATCCGCAAGGGCGTGAAAATCGGCAACCTGATTTTCGGCGGCGCGCAGGAGCGCGGCCTCCGCGCGGGCACGGAAAACCTGCCCGGCATTGTGGGGCTGGGCAAGGCCGTCGAGCTGGCGGCGGCGGAGCTGCCGGAGTACGCGGCCAGGATGACGCGGCTGCGCGATCGCCTAATCAACGGCATCCTTGCGGAAATTCCGGACGTTCGCCTCAACGGACACCCCACCTTGCGGCTGCCGGGCAATGTGAATGTGTCCGTGCGCTATGTGGAGGGGGAGGCGCTGCTCATGCGCCTGGACCTTGCGGGCATCGAGGGCTCGAGCGGCTCGGCCTGCACCAGCGGCAGCCTGGACCCGTCCCATGTGCTGTTGGCCATCGGCCTGCCGCATGAAATCGCGCACGGAAGCTTGCGGCTGTCCCTTGGCTCCGGCAATACCGATGAAGACGTTGACACGGTGCTTGCTAAACTGCCCGCGATCATCAGCGACCTGCGCGCGATGAGCCCGCTGGCGACTGCCTGAGCGCGCGCACGGTTCAAAAACAATCCGCCCGAATCATTCGTCAGGAGGAAACGGCTTATGTACAGCGAAAAGGTAATGGAACATTTTGAACATCCCCGCAACGTGGGCGAGATCGAGGGCGCGTCCGGCACCGGAACGGTCGGCAACGCGAAATGCGGCGATATCATGAAGATGGATATCAAGGTGGAGAACGACATCATCACCGATGTCAAGTTCAAGACGTTTGGCTGCTGCGCCGCCATCGCCACCAGCAGCATGGCCACGGAAATGGTCAAGGGCAAAACGGTGGAGGAAGCGCTCACGCTGACCAACAAGGCGGTAGCCGAGGCGCTGGACGGGCTGCCTCCCGTGAAAATGCACTGCTCCCTGCTTGCGGAGCAGGCCATTCACACGGCGGTGGAGGACTACCAGAAGAAGCGTGCCGGATCGCCCGGACAGGAAACGGCGGAGAGCCCGCGGGCTCTTTGACGCGGAGCCGGAGGGCGGGGCGCGTTGGACGAGGAAGCGGCTTCCTCATACGCTTTTCCACGGACGCTTTTCCACGGACGCTTTTGCGCGTCGTCCGCGTACAGTCTTGCCGCGGCAATCCGAAGAGCGGCGGCCCTCCGGCCTCTCTCGATCCTTTGAAACACGCGCAAAGCCCGCACATGCGGGCTTTGCCGGCGCACAGAGAAAGGAAGGCATATGCCCGAAGTTCATGGAAATACCGAAGGAATCCGCAGAAGCGTCCTGGATGGGTTGAGCGCCCTGTACGACGCGGCGGTCGATCCCGCTGATTTTATGCCGCAGGACTTGCTGGAAAGTCTCTGCGGCTATTCTGCGTCCCTCAACCGCGAGGTGGCGGTCTACGTCACGCGCTTTGGCGAGGTGGCGGATATCCTCGTCGGCCGGGCGGACAGCATCGACCTGCCGGATCTACGCCTTCGCCGCGGCGAGCGGCGGCTGTCCATGATCCGCTGCGTGCATACGCACCCCCGCGCCTCAGGCGAGCTTAGCGACGTGGATATCAGCGCCTTGACCGCTATGCGCTTTGACGCTATCTGCGCCGTGGGCGTCAGCGAGGACGGTCGCCCCACCAGCGCGCAGTGCGCCTTCCTGGACGCCGCGCGCGAGGGAGAGGCGCGCCTTACGGAACTGGTGAACGCGGGAAGGCTGCCGCAGGCGGAATGGATGCGCGAGATCGAGGAAACCGACGCCGCGTATATCGCCTCCGTGCCCAAAACAGAAAAGCGGGGCGAGCGGGCCGTGCTTGTCGGCATTGAAAGCGAGGAATCGCTCGATGAGCTGGAGGAGCTGGCCGCTACCGCCGGAGCCGAGACGGTCCTTCGCGTTCTGCAAAAGCGCACAAAGCCGGACACGGCCTATTGCGTGGGCAGGGGCAAGGCGGAGGAGCTCGCGCTCCGCTGCCAGGCCGTCCAAGCCGATCTGGTCATCTTTGACGAGGAGCTTTCCGGCGTCATGCAGAAAAACCTGGAGGAAACGCTGCGCGTAAAGGTCGTGGACCGCACGGCGCTGATTCTGGATATCTTCGCCGCGCGCGCCAGCACGCGCGAGGGAAAGCTTCAGGTGGAGATGGCGCAGCTCCGGTATCGCAGCCAGCGGCTGCTGGGCCAGGGCCTTGTGCTCAGCCGCCTGGCGGGCGGCATCGGCACGCGCGGGCCAGGAGAGAGCAAGCTGGAGGTCAACCGCCGGCGCATTCGCGCCCGGCTGACGGACCTCGAGCGCGAAATCGGACAGATCGAGCGCCAGCGCGGGCTGAGGCGGCAAAGCCGTGAGCGCGGCGGCGTGCCCGTGGTGGCGCTGGTTGGGTATACAAACGCGGGCAAATCCACTTTGTTCAACCTTTTAACGGGCTCCAGCGTCTATGTAAAGGATCAGCTTTTTGCCACGCTGGACAGCGTCAGCCGGCCCGTGACCTTGCCGCATGGAGGAAAGGCGCTGCTGGTGGATACGGTCGGCTTCATCCGCAAGCTGCCGCATGAGCTGATTAAGGCGTTCCGCGCCACGCTGGAGGAGGCGAAGCTGGCGGACGTGCTGGTGATTGTTTCCGACGGGGCGGACCCGGAGCTTCCGCGGCGCCATCGCACGGTCGGGGAGGTGCTGGACAGCCTCGGCGCAACCGAGGCCCCGCGCATCGACGTGCTGAACAAGTGCGACCTGTTTGAGGAGGACGCGGACCTGCTGCCCGGCGCGGTGCGCCTGAGCGCGGTAACCGGGGAAAACGCCGGCGCGCTTCTGGCCCGCATCGAGGGGGAGCTGGACGGGGGACGGCGGGAGGTGCGGCTGCTGGTGCCTTTCCAAAGCTACGGCCTTCTGAACAAGCTGCGCGGCATGGGAAGCGTCCTGTCTCAGGAGCATGGGGAGGAGGGCGTAACCGTGGTGATGCGCCTGGAACCCCATCATGTAAATTATGCCTGCTCGGAAGGAGCAAAATTACTGGACGGCGAAAGAAAATAGTTGCTAAAGTGTTACAAAAATGATACAATGAAGCGAAAGGTTGTGAGGCTGCTTGCTGTTGGAAAAGGTGATATCCATCGTCGCGGTCACGGCGACGCTGATGGAAGGCGGCATGAATGTTGCGATGCCCGATAAAAACGTCGATGGAACGGCGTTTTTGGTCAACCGCCAGCATGTGATCAGCGAGCATTACGTGCCTGAACCGCTGCGCAAGCCGGATACCTACGGCATGTCGCAGCTCTTGCGCGAGGATGCCGCCGCGGCGCTGGAGGAGCTTTTCGCCGCGGCCCAGGAGGCGGGCGTTCCGCTCTCCACCGTGTCCGGCTACCGCAGCTATTCCAAGCAGTCGACCATCTACGCGCGCAAAAAGGCCAGCACCGGCAGCGCCGCGAAGGCGGACGAGCTGGTGGCGCGTCCGGGCGCCAGCGAGCATCAGTTGGGCATGGCGATGGACATTGCCAAAAAGGGCGGCTCCCAGCTCAACGGAGGCTTCGGCAAAACCAAGCAGGGCCAATGGGTGGGGGAAAACTGCTGGCGTTTCGGCTTCATCCTTCGCTACCAGGAGGGCTGGGAGGATATCACCGGCTACAGCTACGAGCCGTGGCATATCCGCTACGTGGGCCGGGAATACGCCAAGGCTATCTACGAGGCCGGCGTGCCGATGGAGACGTTCATGTCCTCCCATCGCCTGGAGGTTTTCGATTTTTTGATCCATCAAGCTGCGAATGAGGTGCTCCCATGAAGAAGCTGACCTGCGGTATCCTGATCCTGACGCTCTGCCTCGCGTGCGCTTGGGCGCTCGCGGAGGACGGCTCCTCCTTGGCGGCGATTGACGGAGAGGAGGATGCCGTGCTGACCGCGGAACCCGGCGAACAGGCGGACGGCGGCGCGGAAGCCGGCGCGCCATCACAGGCTCCCGCGGATTCTGACGGGGGGATGGGCGGGGACGAGGAGGGGCCGCGCTGGACCTACGCCGTTTCGCTCAGGGCGCTTCATTCCCCCTATCTGCTGCTGGTTAACGCGGACAATTTGCTGGAAGAGGACTATGCGCCGGACCCCTTAATCAAGATGAGCATGGTCAAGCGCGCCACATCCGCCACGCTTTATATGGAGCAGACGGCGGCGGAGGCGCTTGAAACCATGTTTGACGCGGCCAGGGAAGTGACGGAGTACGCCTATGTCGCTAAAAACAGCAAGGGCGCCGAGGTGGAAAAGGTCGCGGAATTTTCCGACGGCATGAAGCTGTTCCTCAAAAGCGCCTACCGCAGCTATGGCACCCAGAAGACCACTTACGCCAACTATTTGGCCAGGAACAACAACGTGGACGACGGCTATGTGGCCAAGCCGGGCGCGAGCGAGCACCAATCCGGCTTGTGCGCCGATATCCTCAACGAGGATTACGCCGGCCGCGACCGCATGACACAGGACTTCAAGTGGACGCCGGAAGCCCAGTGGATGAAGGAAAACTGCGCCGAGTTCGGGTTTATTCTCCGCTTTCCGGAGGATAAGGAGAACGAGACGGGCATCAAGTTTGAGCCCTGGCACTTCCGCTATGTGGGCCGGGAAGCCGCCGGGTATATCATGTCCAAGGGAATCAGCCTGGAGGAGTTTTGCGACGAATGGCAGTTTGAGCTTGCGCAGTTCATCGGCAGGGGCGGCGACGTGGACGCGCAGATCGCCTATGAGGAAAGCCGGCTGAACGCGCCGCCCGAAAGCTTTGTGCTCAACGAATACGGCGAGGACGGAGACGCCGAGGTTTCGCTGGTCTTTTGAGCTGCCGGAAAGCGGAAATCCCTTGCGAAGCTTTACATTTGCACGGGAAAAAGGTACAATAAACAAGAACGGCAAAACGAGGATTGCATTTTTTCACCGCATGCCCGCGTACCGGGGCTTTTGGAAGCCCTGGCATAGAAGGCCGTACAAACGTGAGATGTGAGGGCTGCAGATCATGGGCAAGACAATCGCCATTACCAATCAAAAGGGCGGCGTAGGCAAAACCACCACCGCGATTAACCTGACCGCCTGTATGGCGGAGATGGGGCAGCGCGTGCTGCTGGTTGACCTGGACCCCCAGGGCAACAGCACCAGCGGGCTGGGCATACGGGCGGGGGCGAACTCCGTTTATGAGGCGCTGATGGGGCGCGCGCCCATTGCCGCGTGCGTGTCGGCTACCAGCGTGAAGGGCCTTTCGCTGATAACGGCGGATATCCGCCTGGCTGGCGCGGAGCTGGAGCTGGTAGACCTGGAGGAGCGCGAGTACCGGCTGAAGCACGTGCTCAAGACTGTTGAGGGAAATTTTGATTACCTGTTCATCGATTGTCCGCCGTCTCTCGGCCTGCTGACGTTGAACGCGCTGGCAGCCGCGCAGCGTGTCCTCATTCCCATCCAGTGCGAGTATTACGCGCTGGAGGGCGTGTCCAGCCTGATGAACACCATCAACCGCGTGAAGCATACCTTCAACCCCGGCCTGGATATCGAGGGCGTGCTGCTTACGATGCTGGACGGCCGCACCAACCTGAGCCTTCAGGTGGTGGATTCCGTTAAAAAACACTTTAAGGCCAAGGTTTTCTCCACGGCCATTCCCCGCAACGTCCGCCTGGGCGAGGCGCCCAGTCACGGCGTGCCCATTCACGTCTACGATCCCCGCAGCATCGGCGCCGACAGCTACCGCCAGCTCGCGCAGGAGGTTATGCAGCGGAACAAATGACGAGAACCATTCGTTAGACTTGCGTAAGGAGTAGGTGCGGATGAAACGAACGGGACTGGGCAGGGGGCTGGATGTGCTGCTGCCGCAAAGCGAGGAGCTGCTGGAAACGGTGGTGCGGGATATCGCCATCGAGGATATCGACCCCAATTCCGCCCAGCCAAGGCGGGAGTTTGATAAGGAAGCGCTGGAACAGCTCGCGCAAAGCATCCGGGAGGCAGGCGTGCTGTCGCCGATTTTGGTGGTGGAAAACGGCATGCGCTACCGCATCGTGGCAGGCGAGCGGCGTTTTAGGGCATGCAGAATGGCGGGGCTTGCCAGCGTGCCGTGCATCGTGCGCAGCCTTACCACCGAGCAGCAGATGGAGGCGGCGCTGATAGAGAATCTTCAGCGCGAGGACCTCAACCCCATCGAGGAGGCCAACGCCGTCAGAAGCCTGATGCAAGAGTGCGGCTATACGCAGGAGCAGGCCGCCAAAAGGCTTGGCAAAAGCAGGCCGGCCATCGCCAACATGCTCCGGCTTTTGCATTTGCCCAAGGAAATTACCGACATGGTGGTAGGGGGGGATCTATCCGCCGGGCACGCGCGCGTGCTGGCGGGACTGGATTCTGAGAGCCGGCAATTGGAATTGGCGCATCAATGCGTATTACATGACTACAGTGTGCGCAAACTGGAAGAGATAGCCAAATCCAGACCGGAGGCCGCCCCTCCAAAGCCGGGGCCCAAGGCGTTGGCGCCGGAGCTGACAGCCCTGCAAAACGCGCTCAGGGAGGCGCTTGGCGTTAAGACCATGCTTTCCGGCACGGATAAAAAAGGAAAGATTACGCTTTCTTACAACAGCGCGGAGGAATTGGAGCATCTTTACGAGGCGGTCGGCCGCCTCCTGACCTGAGCGTCCGGGGATGCCGAACAGAAAAGGTGGTGTCGTATGCGTATCAATGCCAACAAGAAGATTCATAAGCTGAAGCGCGATCCCTATAAAACGCTGCTTCGAACCGCGGGCATTCTGGCCATTGTGGTGGTGGTCGGGATCGGTATTTTCTACCTTTGCTCCGTGGCGGTCATGAATGAATTTGTAAGCAAGCGCAACGAGCTTGACAAGCAGAACGCCGAGGCCGAGGTGGAGTTCAACGCCAAGATGAACGCGCTGCGCAGCAACCAGAACGCCTCCATCGACCCCAATACGGGAGAAATCTCCACGGCGGATCTCCCCTTCTGGGAAACTACCCTGGAGGACAAGGCTTGGCGGCTGGAGGATCAGGGAAGCATCGGCCTGGAAAATACCAGCACCATTTCGCTGGAGCGTTCCGCGCTCATTAACGGCGGGCTGCTGCTGGTTAATGCCTGGCATTCCCTGCCTTATGATTTTTCGGATGCGGATTTGGTAAGCGTCGGCACGGCGAGCGGGTACAAGATTCAGGTGCAGGACAGCACCGTCCGGCTGTTTCCGCCGGCCTATAACGCGCTTTCCGAGATTATCGCCGCCGCGGCCGAGGCGGGCCATGAGCACTATATCGTGCGCGAAGCCTACCGCTCCAACGATCAGCAGACGGAGTATTTCAACTCGCGCATGGAAAAGGAAAGCGAAAAGTACAGCGGCGACATCCTGATCGAGCAGACCAAGAAATACGTCAATTACCCCGGAACCAGCGATTACCAAACCGGCATGTCCTTCCGTATGGATCTGTACAGCCGGGACGACGCTTCGGTTAACAAGCTAAAGTTTCAGGGCGATTCAGAGCAGGGCAAGTGGTTCACGGAAAACTGCTGGAAATATGGGATCATCTTCCGTTTTCCGGTGGCCGATTTTCCAAATTCCACCTGGGAAGACAAGAGCTATAAAACCGGCGTTTCCGCTGAGATGAACCTGTACCGCTATGTCGGCAAGGCGCATTCCGCGGCCATGCGCATCATGGATTACTGTCTGGAGGAGTATGTGGAATTCTTAATCAGCCATCCGCACATCTGCATCTATGAGGACGGCAAGCTGCGCTATGAGGTCGTCCGGATCAATATGAACGAAACGGATACCTCCTTCGCCCTTCCCGTGCCGAACCCCGCCAGCGATTATCAGGCGAGCATGGATAACATGGGCGGCATCGTGATGGCGTATACGTATAATTAAACCGGGGCATAAAAAACAGGCGGTCACGCGGATGACGGGCGTGATCTCCTGTTTGGTTTATCCAAATTGAGAACAGACGGTATGCCGCTTCCGACGGAACAAGAAGATCCGGGGCGGAATGCGTTGGAGCATAAAGCGCATGCTCCCGGGCCATCAGATTCGTCGCTCCGGAGGGGGATGGGCCCTTTGATTGTCGATATTCCCGCGCCGGATTCCCGATCGATGGCAGCCGTGCTTTATTCGCAATGGTTCAGGATTGGCCTGTAAAGGCTTGGCAGCTTGCTTGTGGATCGGCCCGCTGTTTCATAATCGCCTAAAAGAAACCTTGTATGAATGGATGAAAGGCTTTTTTTGGCGATGAGGATGGCGGGAACGATAAAAGAAGGCGCGCATCATGGGAAATGCGCGCTGGGTCGAGAACTTTACATCCCGACACGCGGTAACGGCCATTATAAGGATGACCCGACGATTGGAAGCGAAGGAGCTTTTTTGCGCGGGCTTTTCAGGCAGACACGCCGTGAGTCCCCGTTGCGCAGAAAATTGGAAGCTATATCAAATCAGGGATTGACGAAAGGGCAAAAAGCTGCTATACTAAATCCCGCTGGTTGCATTACGGAGAGATGGCCGAGCGGTTGATGGCGCTGGTCTTGAAAACCAGTGATACCGAAAGGTACCGGGGGTTCGAATCCCTCTCTCTCCGCCAGCCCGGCTGATTACGGCGGGGCAAGGGCATATCAGGTCGTCCACCATGGAGAAGTACCCAAGTGGCCGAAGGGGCTCCCCTGCTAAGGGAGTAGTATGGGAAACCGTAGCGAGGGTTCAAATCCCTCCTTCTCCGCCATATCCCCCTGATACTCAGGAGACAAAGAAGCGACCCTAACGGGGCCGCTTTTTTGTTGGTTTCTTTGATTTCAAAGCCTTTCGTGGGTGCTGCTTGCTCTATGATTCCCGCCGTTGGCGCTGATGACACTCATGATTTTAGGGAATTAGCTAACATATTAAAATATTTGCACCCCATTGAGTAATCCGCTAAAATGTGCCATCCACATTTTGGCGGATGTATTAACCGTGTGTTAGGACATTCTGTGATATACTAACATGGGAAGACAGTTTGGAGGAAAGCAATGCAGGATATATACGGGCAATATAACGTCGCAAAGGTGTTTGTTGATAAGCTGGAGCCTGCCGCACAGGCGCAAATTCAGGCGTTATGCGATCAGCCCTTTGTTGAAAACAGCAGGATCCGCGTCATGCCGGATGTGCATGCGGGGGCGGGCTGTACCATTGGAACGACCATGACCATTTCGGATAAGGTGGTTCCGAATCTGGTAGGAGTGGATATCGGCTGCGGCATGGAGACGGTACGCCTGAAAGAAAAGCGCTTGGAGCTGCCCAGGTTGGACGCGCAAATCCGTGCTGGAATTCCTTCGGGCTTTTCCATCAGGGAGAGCGCGCACGCACTGGCGGATGAGATCGACTTGTCCGCCCTCCGCTGCCGCGCCGCCTGCAATCTGGATCGCGCTTATGCCAGCATCGGCACGCTGGGCGGCGGGAACCACTTCATTGAGGTGGATCGGGACGATGATGGCTGCCTTTATTTAGTGGTGCATTCCGGCAGCCGTCACCTGGGGCTGGAGGTGGCGAAGCATTACCAGGACGCAGGCTATGCCCTATTGCACCAAGGAGACCCGGGACAAATGGATGAGCTGATCGCCCGGTACAAGGCACAGGGCCGCGAAAAGGAGCTGGCTCAAGCCCTGAAAGCGTGGAAGAAAGAAAAGCGCAGTGACATTCCCTATGAGCTTTCGTATGTGAGCGGCACACTGTTTGATGATTATATGCATGATATGAAACTGGTGCAGCACTTCGCCATGCTGAACCGTCAGGCCATGGTCAAATTGATATTGAAGGGGATGAAGCTCCATGAGGAAGAGCGGTTCACCACCATCCATAACTATATTGATACAGAGTCCATGATCCTTCGCAAGGGCGCGGTATCCGCCAAGGCCGGAGAAACCTTGCTCATCCCCATTAACATGCGCGACGGCAGCCTGATCTGCACGGGCAAGGGCAATGACGACTGGAACCAGTCCGCGCCCCATGGCGCGGGGCGCTTAATGAGCCGCGCGGAAGCGAAGCGCCAATTCACAGTGGCTGCGTTTCAGAAGGAAATGAGGGGCGTCTATTCTACCTCCGTTGGCAAAGAGACGCTGGATGAGTGCCCCATGGCCTATAAGGCGATGGACGACATCCTGCGGCAGATTGGCCCCACGGCTGATGTACAGAAGGTTATCAAACCCATTTACAATTTCAAAGCGGGTGAGGAGTCCAGGCGATAATCAGCATGTTTGATACCCAGAGCCATTTTGAATGGCGGCTATATCTGGTTAGGCGAAATGAAAAAGCGCCTGCGTCATGGAAAGGTTCACTTTTCTTGTATTATCATATATATCAAGGGCTTTTGACCTACTACGACTGTTCATTTGCACAGCAAATCATTGAAAAAGGGAATCGAATGGAGGCTAGTCCAGCCATCTCGATGCCGAATGCAACCCTGCTTGATATCAAAAGGAATCGTGAAAAAGTGTGTTAAAATGCAGCCCTGTTATAATCCTTGTACTGCTGAACGTTTGAAAAAGATGCTCAACCGATCTACACTTCATTCTTTAGGCGTCGTAAACGCCAATGTGTTCTGCTGTAACGCACAGATTTATGAACCTGTTTATTCCATACGATGAGTTTGAGGCCGCATGATGAGAGGAGGATTGAATGACCGCGGGAAACAGCGTCCCCAAGGCGGCAATCTACATCAGGGTAAGCACCGAAGAGCAATGGAGAGAGGGCTACTCTCTTCCCGCCCAAGAATCGAGGCTGCGCGAATATTGCGAAAGAAAAGGCTATGAGGTTTTTGATCTTTACGCGGACCGGGGCATATCCGCCAAAGATATTCAACACCGGCCAGAAATGCTGCGTCTTTTACAAGATGCTGAAGCAGAGCGAGTGAACGCAGTATGCGTATTTGCGCTGAGCCGTTTTTCTCGGAATGTTGCCGATTTGTATAAAACATGCTCGATCTTAAAAGCGCATAAGATTAGTTTGGAAAGCTGCACAGAGCCATTTGATACTTCAACGCCCATAGGCATGGCAATAGTGGGTATCTTAGGCGTTGTAGCGCAGTTGGAACGGGAGCAGACCTCAGAGCGTGTGGCGGCGGCAATGCTGGAACGGGCTAAACAAGGCAAGAGAACCTGTTCTTATGTACTTGGATATGACCGGGAGGGCACAGACGGCCTCGCCGTAAACCCGAAAGAGGCGGCGATTGTAAAATTTATCTTTCAAGCTTATAGCAAGCACCAAAATCTATCCATCGTATCAAGAATGTGCGCCGATCTGGGATATCGTGGGAAAAATGGAGCCGTCATGCAGCCGTATAATATTCGGGTCATTTTAACCCGTCCGATATACGCGGGGTATAACTCCTTCCATGGTCAGCTTTATCGTGGCAAACATCATCCCATTGTATCCGTACCAATGTTTAATCATGTTCAGTTACGGCTTTTACAATCAGGCAAAAAATGCAAGACACGCCCTCCAGTGCCAATCATCGAAAGCTCAATGTCAGCTTGAGCTGATGGAGCGCATCACCTATCTGTACAGGGTGAAAGCCGCGGGGATGCAGCGAGTTGGCGCCTAACTCAATCAGAGCGTTGTATACATTACAAAGTGGGAGGACAACAATGGAAACAACTTATGACATTGTGCGCAGATACCTGGAAACCCGAAACAGCCTAGCCGCGTTGGTGAAAATGCCCTACAGAGAAAATGAAGATTTTGCCCGCGCCATTCGACATGCCACGAAGTTCCTGTTAGATGATAAGGAGGCTGCTGAAGCCGCCTTGGATAATGAGAGTCCCGAATATCCTTCCCGCATAGAATTCGGGCTGCTGTGCGAACTGGCCTCGCCGCATGTCAAGCTGGCTGCCGATTCCTTAGACTATAGCGTAGAACCACTGTTAGATAGGATTTACGAAATGCTGGCGTCCGGGTCCTTTGCCCAGTTGTATGAGGACGACAGCGGTTGGGAGGAACTATCCGGCCCGGCTCCCATAAGAACCTATGCGCGGCAAACGTGTGAAGCAATCAATCTATACAATATTCGAATGGTTAAAAATACACGGGAACAGTCAAACTGCCCGTAAGGGCGAATCCAAAAGGATTATTCTCGGCTCGTATAGAATGGTTAAATCGGAATCCGGCTCATGCTTCCATCCAACTGATAGGGAGGATAGGAAAATGCTGATAAACGGCAATGCACAGGGAGAAGTAAAATTCATTTCCTACACAGGGAAATCACCCAATCTGTGTAGAGGCATACTGACACTATCTATTCACGAAAAGGAGTATGCGTTTGGGCCTCACTTCAAAAAAGGGATAAACGAACCCCTGTACCCTCAGTTTTGGCGTTCAGGCGGAAGCTGTGGTTTCACCGACAACGAAATCTTCAACGAGAACGTGCCTTTCGGCTGCTGCGGAGGGTGCTTATAAAAAAGAAGGTAACGTCGTATGGCCGCAGATGAAAAGGAGGGCATGGATGAAGAACAACGAATGGCTGCGGGTGATCTCCTGCAGCAGCCGCCGACGGCTCTTATGCGCGAGCCCTCCCCATACACACCCTGGTTATGAGCTGTTTTACACGGTATCCGGCACTTCACATATTCTTGCGGAGGACA
>DBGEOK010000042.1:0-10086 GCA_048370855.1 Candidatus Limiplasma sp.
TTGACGTTGATATGCTTCCTGTGTTATCCTGTCCATGCAGAGAGCTCCTTTGTTGTTGTATGTGTTTTGCAATTCCATTATACAACTTGGTCTCTCTGTTTTCTTTGTTTCATGTTACCGATGTATTGTACCTCAACACCCCCTGCCCGCAAGATATGGCGTTTCCAATCGAAATATCCGGGAAAACGCGCCGCAGGCTGTTGACAGCGCCGAGGGCGAATGATAGACTGCGTAAGAGGGCGAA
This sequence comes from Candidatus Limiplasma sp., assembly GCA_048370855.1. Taxonomy (GTDB): domain Bacteria; phylum Bacillota; class Clostridia; order Christensenellales; family Aristaeellaceae; genus Limiplasma. The sequence goes on from DBGEOK010000042.1 coordinate 245, forward strand.
AAATGCGCGGCTGTTGTTGCCGGCTGGCCCAGCGATGCACAAAGGAGCGCCGTCATGCCGTTCTTGAATATGGATTCGGGGGAGCTGGTATTTTCCGACGGTTTTTGTTTGCGCGCGGGGATGAGCGCGCAAGAGCTGACGGCGGACCAGGCGGTTCCGCCCCTTGACGGGGAAGCCGTGCTTTTGCTTCCCGCGCGCGGGGTGCGCGGGGGAAGCGTCGCGCCCGTGTGCGAGTTTCAACACAACGGGCTTTGCCGTGTGACGCTCGCCGTCGATACGGTTGGCGGAAGAACGGAACGGAACGCTGGGCGGCAGCGCGCGTTTTTGTTTTCCCTGCTTTGCCTGAGGGACCCGTGCCCCGATACGCGACGTTGCGTGAGGGTACGCTGTCCGTTTGGAGAGGCGCTTTTGTTCAGCGATCCCTATACGGGCTATGCGAGCGCCAGGCTGCTGTACGCTCTACCGCGCTGATCCAATCGGTTCATCGCGCCATTTCTCATTTACCGAGGAGGGAAAGGCATGCAAGCGGCGATCATGCCCATCATGCGGGACTATCTGATTCGTTTTCAGCAGACGGCCATTAAGGAGACGGGGCGCAGGCCGTTGACGTTCCTGCGCGTGCCCATGGATGAAAAGCTGGTCCTGCCGGGCTGCCAGCGCCCAGGCTACGCTTTTTGGCAGCCTATTCCCTGGCGGGACGGCAGCGTGCCCCTGGGGGAGCATGCCGGCCGGTTTCACCAGAGCATCGTCGATTATCTTTCCATGTGCCAGTTTTTGGAGATTCGCTTCCATTTGCCGGTCGCGCCTATGGGCAGCCCGCTCAGCTTTTTGTTTAAGCGCACGTTTGAAACCTATAAAAACACGGAAGCCTCGCCGCCCGCCCGCGCCTTTGAGGAAGCGGTGCTGTACCAGCGCGAGCATCCCGACCTGCCGCTGTGCTTTTGCATGGCGGCCACCTGCGACGGCGGGGAGCCGTTGCTGCTGATGCTCCGGGCGGAGGATGGGCAGGCCTTTATTCAATACGCGGACCGGGATGCCGATCCCCTGTACCTGAAGCTGTCGGTGGACAGGCTGCTGCCAAAGCTTCAGTTTGTGTACGAGCTGTGACACCTCGGCACCGTACACGCCTTTACGCGCGAGAGGAGGCGGGCGCATGCGGCTGACCACCAGGCAAACGGGCATCATCAGCTACGCGGGGCTGGACAAGGACGCGCTGTGGGCCAAGGCGAAGCGGATCTTTGCCCAGGCGGAGGAGGAAGTGCCGGAGCGCTACGCCGCCTTTTTGCCCATTTTTCCCGTCGAGCTGGTTCAAAACATGAGCTATGTGGGCATGCGGGAGGGCAACCGCGCCTGCGTATCGCCCGCCGGCTTTTCCATCGATCCCGTCGAATACCACCAAAAGCTGTACGACGAGATGCCCGAGCTGTATCAGGACGATAACTACCGTCGGAATTTTGACTATGAGGGCCGGTATCATGGACGGGGCGTCATGACGGTTGACCGCACGTGGGCGACCTATTTCCCCCAATATCAGCCGTTTTTGGGCGAACGCCTCATGATTCATATGATCGGCGGCGGGCACCAGGCCGTGGCGGTGCCGGAAAGCGTTTATCCGCGGGGCTGCGGCGTACTGCGGGGCGCGGAGCTGGAACTGCGCATAACGGCCCGGTGCGAGCATGTGACCAGCTATATCAAGTCGCGGCTGGCGGCGGGAGAAAAATATCATCCCGCGGCCTTCGAGGAGGATTATCTCCGCCAAAACGATCTGCTGCCCGTTTGCATTCGGCAGTCGGAGCTCGGGCGCGTGATGCAGGACCTCAGTATTATGAAAAACCTTCAGGGGGAGCAATCCGGCGTCAGCCTGTTTACCGAAAACGCGAAGCGGGCGGAGAACATCACGCAATACGTTCCCTTCCGCTGCGCCTGCGATACGTTTGAAAGCGCGCCCATCACGCGGGCCACAGCCAGGCTTATCCAGCTTTGCTTCAGCGGGGACGATTATGTGAGCGACCTCTGGCTTCCCTATCAGGACGCGAGCGAATACATTGACAGGCAGCGCATGACGCTCGATGTGCGCGCGCTGTGTGAAGGCTTCCAAATTGCCCCCGTTTACGACCCGGCGACCGGGGGCGGCCGTTACCCGGACCGGGTACGGGTGGTGATTGTGCGCGACCGGGAAATCCGGCTGATGGTGACGGATACGCTTAATAATCCGGCCTATGGAAGCGGCATGAGCCCATTGGGCATGATTAATAAGCTCGTCTTTCTTGCGGAGAGCGGGGAGCTGCTGCGCCAGCATAAGCTGGCGCTCGAGGAAGCGCGCCTGGAATGCGAGAGCCTCACGGCGTCCCGGCAGGAGTACCGGGCCATGATGGCCAACGCCGTCCTTCAGGAGCACAAGGGCAAGCTGATCGACGCCATGTACCGGCGCGAATCCGCCCTGTCCCAGATGCAGGTAGGCACGCGCGCCTATGAGCGCGCCAAGCAGCTTCTGGATGAAAGGGTGAACGCGATCGCGGCGCTGGTAGAGCGCAAAGACGGCGCAAGCCATGGGCGGGGCCAGTTAAGCGGGTATGACGCGGATATCGACTACTTGCGCCGAAAGCAATTACAGCGCGAAGGGATTCCAGAGGACGAGCCCTCCAAGCGTATGCCGTTTGCCGAGGACGCCCAGCGGGAGCTGAGCATCGAGGGCGGGTACGCCATGCGAAACAGCGTGCGCTGCTTCGGGCTGGCCGAGCTGTATGAGGAGCGGGAGGAAGCGCCGGGGGAGGTTTTAATCCCGGAGGCTGCGTTAGAGGCGACCGGCAAGCGCGCAACGGATTCGGTCCAGGCGGATGGAGGGAGGGAAAAAGAAGCGCCTGCCTCCGACGCGGACGCGTCCCCCGCTTCGCCGACACCCGTTGCAAAGCGCGGGGAACCGCCCGAAAGCAAACCGGTATTGGATGACGCGGCGCCGCAAGATCCGGGGCCGGTTGAAAAAAGCGTTCCCCCACAGGCGGACGGCCCCGGCGTTGAGAGAGCGGCCTTGTCCGCCGCCGGGGAACGCGGGGCCGGCGTGAAAAAGGCGGCCGGGCCGAAACCGGAGCATACGGACGAGGCGGAAGAACCCGCCCCGGACGCGTCCGTTCAGGCTCCTCACTTTGAGCAGTTGGACATGTTCGCCGCCGCCTCCGCTCAAGAAAAGCCGGAGGCCAGGCGGCCTGCCGTTTCCATGGCGCGGCTTTCCAAGGGGGAGCAGGGTTCGCGGCCTTCGGCCAGGACGGCGAATAAGCCCGGCAAAATGGCGCAGCTTGTTAAGCGGAATCAGCGCCGATCCTGACCGATGGAGGGGAAAATGCCGCAGAACAACGTTCTAAAGGGACTGCAAATTGCAAAGGATATCCCGTACCGCGATCCCGACGCGCTGTTTGCGCTGGCGGGTACGGACGGGATGGGCAAGAGCGCTTATCTTCCCGTGGGCGGCAGCATGCTCGAACGCCATCTGCTGTTGCTGGGGAGCGCCGCGACGGGCAAGACCAACATGCTTTTGCACCTTGCCCGCAACCTTCGCGCCCACCTCACCGACGAGGACGCTATGGTCGTCTTTGACCCATCCGGGGAATACTACCGCGCGCTGTACCAAAAGGGAGACGTGGTGCTCTCGGACGACGAGCGCTCCAGCGGCCCGCGGGGACAAACGGCCTGGAACCTCTTTAACGAGCTGACGGACGGCGACCGTATCCTTCAGGATGCTTCCGCTATTTGCGACCTTCTTTTCCGGGAGCGGATACAGACCGCGGCAAGGCCGTTTGAAACGATAGCCGCGCGCGACCTTTTGATGGCGCTGATCGCTTACCTCAAAAAACAGGGCGACGGGGAGCTGTGCAACCACCTGGCGCTTCGGGAGCTGATCGAAGGCTTTGACGTTGAAAGCATGTGCGAGATATTGCACAGCGAGCCGGAGCTGCGCGCATACGCCGTCTATCTCAGCGATCCTGATAGCGAGCGCGCGCAAGGCGTGGTTGCCGCGCTTCAGCAGGCGGCGCGGGAGCTGTTTGCCGGACGGTTCGGCATGGAGGACGGCTTCGGCATGCGGCCCTTGCTGCGCTCACGCGGAGGTCGGGTGATCTTCCTGTGTTACGAGCCCACGCGGGGAACGCAGGCGCGTTCCGTGTATGCGGCCTTGTGCGACCTGTGCCTGCAGGAGGCGCTGAGCCCCCGCGAGCCAACCGGGACGGTATACGTGCTGCTGGATGACGCGGGACTGCTGCCGGCGATGCCGCATTTGGAGGACGCCCTTGTGCTTGGGCGCGCCAAGGGCCTTCGCGTCATGCTTTCAACCATCGGCATCGGCGCGTTGCAGGCCCGGTATGGCGCGGCGGCGGATACGCTGCTCAACGCCATTGGCACAACGGTTTGCTTCCGGCTGCAAGACCGCCCTACCCGGGAATATGTGAAAAGCCTGTACGGCCGCCACCGCGTGGTGGAATCCTACCGCTCCTCAGTGCAGCGCGGTATCGTGGAGCAGGTCGTGGATGAATATGTCGTCGGGGACGAGGACCTGACGGCTCTTCAGCCAGGGGAAAGCATCGTCGCTACCATGCACTATCCGCCCTTCCGCTTTCGCTTAAAGCCCTATGGCGCCGATCAACCTATTTCATAAGGAGGAATGAACCATGAGCCTGACCCCGCATGACATTGCCAAGATGTTGGACCACAGCACCCTGCAGCCCTTCCTTACGCAGGACGATATCCGAAAGGGCTGTGAAGTTGCCCTTCGATACGATACCGCAAGCGTATGCGCCCGGCCGGGGGATATGAAGCTGGTGGCCGAGCTGCTCGCCGGCAGCGATGTAAAGGTATGCACCGTCATTGGCTTTCCCCATGGCAATCACAAGCCGGAGATCAAGCTGGCGGAGGCAAAGGCCGCCCTCGCGGACGGGTGCGACGAGCTGGATATGGTCATCAACATCGGAAAGATGATCGCGGGAGACGAGGACGCGGTCCGCGATGAAATCAAGTTGATTTGCGACGCCGCGCACGCCGCGGGCGCAAAGGTCAAGGTGATCCTGGAAAACTGCTATTTAACCGACGCGCAGAAGAAGCGGGCCTGCGAGCTCTCCGCCGAGGCGGGCGCCGACTGGGTTAAGACCAGCACGGGCTATGGCTCCGGCGGATGCACCCTGGACGACCTGAGGCTGATGCGCGCCGCCGTGCCGCCCAGCGTGCAGGTGAAGGGGAGCGGCGGCATCCGCGACCTGGACACGGTGCTGGCCGCCCGGGAAATCGGCGCGACGCGCTGCGGCGTGTCCGCCACCGAAAAGATCATGAAGGAAGCGGAGGAACGTTACGCTCAGGGACGCCTGTAAGCGCGCCTCCGGCACAAAGGCCCCCGTGGCGTCCTGCGTGAAATGCCCGGGGGCCTTTCTGCTGTCCCCCAAACCCGTCCGACGCCGGTTTTTTCCGCCGAAGCAGGGTTTCCCCGCGCCTGGGGCGCAGCCGGGGATAGCCGCAAGAAAAACAAAATAGGTTGACATCTTATTACCTTTATGCTATCCTCTGAAGGTAATAAGATTTTTACCTATGGAGGCATATGCAAATGAACGAATCCAACCGATTGACCGACGCGGAATGGAAGATCATGCGGCTGCTGTGGGAAAACCCGCCTCAGACGCTCATGCAGCTCACCCATGCCCTGGAAGAGGAGACGGGCTGGACAAAGCACACCGTCATCGCCTTGCTCAAGCGCATGATGGAAAAAGGGACCGTGCGCGCCGCTGAGGGCGGGCGCGCCAAGCTGTTCTACCCGGCAATTGAAAGGGACGAGGCCATATGCGACCAGACGAGCGCGTTCATGAACCGCGTCTTTGACGGCAGGGCCTTCCTGATGGTTTCCAACGTGGTGGAAAGAGGCGGCATGAGCGCTCGGGAGCTTGACGAGCTGGCCGATATGGTAGAGCGGGCCCGCCGCAGCACAGGGAGGTGACGGGATGCGGGCGAACGATGTGTTTATGTGGCTGTTTCAGGCTTCAGTCGGCGCGGCGGCGCTGATCCTGGCGCTTCTCGTTGCCAGGCGCTTTTTGCGCAAGCCCCTGGGCAGCCGTCTGGTTTATGCGTTTTGGCTGCTGGTAGCGCTGCGCCTCTTGATCCCGCTTTCTCTGCCCAATCCCTTGATGCCCGTTTCTCCCTCGACTGCCGATACGCCCATAGAGCAGGCGGCCAGCGCGCTGCGCCATACCTCGTGGGAGCTGAGCGACCAAATCAGCTCCTTGGCGCTGGAGCAGCCTTACGAGCGGGTATCCCGGCTGAACATCGCGGTTGTGGCCGCCATGCAGCCCAATGCGCGCGGGTGGTTTTGGGTGGCTGTGTGGGGCCTGGGCGCGCTGGTAACGGCCGGCGTCATGCTTTACAACGACCTTCGCTTTCGCCGGCTTTTGCATAAGCATGCGCTTATGGAGCTGGACGGCGCCGCGCGGAGGCAATATGACGCGTATGCGGACCGGCTCGGCCTGCGCGCGCCGAAAGCCCTGCTTGTGGACCCGCTGGAAAGCGCCTGCCTGGTGGGCGGCGTTCGCCCCTATATCGCGCTGCCGCTATCCTGCGCGGGCAACGAGGAACGCTACGTGCTTTTGCATGAGCTGTGCCACGTCAAAAACGGCGACGCCTGCTGGTGCATGCTTCGCAACCTGTGCTGCTCGTTGTTTTGGTTTCATCCGTTGGTATGGGTGGCGGCGCGCCTGTCCAGAAGCGACTGCGAGCTGGCCTGCGACGCGCTTGTCTCCCGCTGCCTGGACGGGCGGGAGCGGCTTGAATACGCGGCCCTGCTGGTTCGCCTGGCCGCGTGCCGCCAAACGCCGAAAATCGGGGTGTCCGCTACCGGTATGAGCATGGCGGGCGCGCGGATGAAGCGCCGGGTAACGCAAATTCTGCAAAGCCGGAAACTCAAGCTGTGGGTGCTGGTCGCGGCGGCTATGGTTTCGCTGTCGCTCCTGACCGCCGCTTTTGCCACCGCCGCCTTGCGCCCGTCCGCCGAGGCGCTCCCGGAGACCGGCGGCGCGGATGTGGTTCAGGACGCCTGGCTGCGCCGCGACGCGCCCGTCTACTTCCCGGATGGAGATTTCGCGTCCGCCGCGCTCAAAAACACGGCAGATTCCTTCTTCTCCGGCGCGCTTCCGGTGGAATGGGCGCGGGAGCCGGACTTCCTGCACGCCTGCGCCAACCTCGCCGCCAATGACGAACGACCCTTCGGAGCGGATTATTCGCGGGAAGACCGTCCCTGTTACTGGTTTTCACCATACGAAGAGGATGCCGCCTCCGCTATGCTGCGCCGCTATGCCAGCTACGAAGCCGTTTACGATCCAAGCGGAGCGCTTGTGTATATCGCCCGCGCGCCCCGCGTCGGCGCGCTCGAGCTGCGGCTGTGGAAGCGTTCCTCCGGGGCGACGCTCCCCGAGCGGGAGTACGATATCCGCCTGAAGGAAGAAAAGGATGCCTTTGAGGCCTGGGCGCTGCAAAACAGCGGGGATTTCTCCGCCTCCATCGAAACAGCCAAGCGTCACGCCGGGCTGATGGGCTGGACAGAAGCGGAGGTAATCGCCGCCGCCTATGTTCCCGTGACCGGATTCGATTACGATTGGGAGAACCTGTTCGCGTTTCAGCACGTCACGCTCCGCTCGGCGGATGGAACATGCGCGACCTTCAGCGTGGAAATGGGCGTGCAGCGCGTGCTGGCCATCAGCTTCACCGACGATTTCCTTGACGGCCTGAATGCGTTCACGCGGCGGATGGGCGCTGAGGAGACTCCGTCCGCCCTCCCGCCCCTTTCCGCCAGCCGCGACTTTTTGCTGGAAAAGGCGCGGGCCGCGCTGGCCGCCGGCTTTGGATACGCGCCGTCCATCCATGCGACCGTCGAGTGCGCGCCTTCCCCGTTTGCCTATGAGGACGTGAACTGGTGGGAGGTTACCTGGACAGAGCCGGACGAGCATATGCGCTACCGCGTGGAGCTGAACGACGACGGCACGCTCCGGCGCGTCATGCGCCTCGTGTGCGATTGGGATTTTTCCGGCGAACCCAACAGCGCCGATTTTCCCTACCTTTACAGCAATCCTGGATGCCTTGGCCTAAGCGAGCGCACGGTCTTTTGGGCATCGGGGCTTTCCGTCGAGGGCGAGGAGCTGCCGCCTGAGCTGATGGAGGCGCGGTCATGCGTGGAAGCCTATATCGCCCGTCATGGGCTTCCCTTCGCCGAGTGCACCGGCTACCGGCTTGTGTTTCTCACCGATCGGGAAGCTTTGCGGGAGGCGGATATCGGCTTTGCCTTCTATTACCGAAGCGACCGAGGCGACGCCGGCTTCGCGCTCGTTTATTCCACCCTTCAGCGCGACGTCGCCCTCGTTGATTACTGCGCGGGGGACCGCTTTTCGTAAAATTGGCCGTCGTTCATAAATGCAAAACCTTTACGGGGCCGCTCTTCAAACGAGGAAGCGGCCCCGTCGCCGTCGAATGCTTTTAGATAAGAAGCCGCCCGCTAAGCGGCTCAACGGAGGGATTTTGATGATGAAAAAAAAGCTTGCCGCGCTGGCGCTGGCGCTCCTGCTCCTTGCCCCGTCAATAGCCGCTGTGGCGAAGGAGGCAACCGCCCTGCCTTTTGACGTTACCTTCCAAATGGACTATGCCGCCGTTCTGGAAGCGCTGGGCGACGCGGTTGAAGAGGATGCCTGGGAGGATGAGGCGGGCGTTTTATTGCTGCCTGCCGGCCCCTCGGGCATCGAAGGGCTTGAAGCCGAGGGCCTGATCTTTCAGGTGGATCGCAACAACAGCGACCGAGCCTCCCGGCTCAGCCAAATCAGCATATCGCTGCCCACGGGGGATTCCTCCGTCGCTTCCTTCCGCGAAGCGCTTACGGCCCTTATCGGGGCTTACGGCCAACCGGACGGCGACCCTTTCGACGAGGAAAGCGTTTCAAATTACGTGGAATACGGCAACCTGTCCGCGACCTGGACGAACGAGGACGCGCGCATCAACCTTTCGCTCAGCCGTATGTACCAGGAGAGCTTAACTTTGGAGATTTCCAACCGCCTGTGCTATCGCGCGGAGGATTTGAAATAGCTCCCGTATTCCAGGCGATCAGGAGGGGCCGGGCTCGCTGAGCGCGGCCCGGCGCGTCTACGGCATAGAGAAAGGTCGCCGCAAGCCGGCTGCCGCGAGCTTTACGCGGCTGGTCGGCTTGCGGCGGCGACTTTTTTCATCCCAGCCGACGCCGCGCCCTGATCGTCATAGGCGATAATGGGCTTATTTCAGGTATTCGCCCACAAGCCTGTTAACCAGCGCGCCGTCGGCCTTGCCATTCAGGCGGGGCATCAGCGTTTTCATCAGCCGGCCCTTTTCCCGGACCGTCGGCCGCTCCAGGCCCAGCTCGCCGATTGCCTGCCCGATGGCCTCGCGGATCGCGGCCTCGTCCATGCGCGCGGGCGCAAACTCGCTGTATACGGCAATGCGGCGCTTGCACTCGTCAATCACGTCCACGCGGTCGGGCGGCGTGGTATCCAACGTTTCCTGGACTTCCTTCATTTCCTTATAAACAATCGCGTTTTCCTCATCCTCGGTCAGCTCTTCCCGCTTATCCACCCATTTGGCCTTGAGCGCGGACAAAAGCAGCGACAGCGCCTCCTTTCGGGGTTTATCGCCGGCCTTCAGCGCGTCCATCATGGCCTTGCGAACCACGTCTATTTTGCTCATCTGGGTTTCCTCCTTAACAATCAATCGTCCGGGGAAATGATATCACGTTTTCAGCCGTGACGCCAGAGGGGATGGACGCCCCGCGCCCGATACGTTATACTGAATATGGGAGGTGGGAGGAT
>DBGEOK010000043.1:0-17864 GCA_048370855.1 Candidatus Limiplasma sp.
TTGACGTTGATATGCTTCCTGTGTTATCCTGTCCATGCAGAGAGCTCCTTTGTTGTTGTATGTGTTTTGCAATTCCATTATACAACTTGGTCTCTCTGTTTTCTTTGTTTCATGTTACCGATGTATTGTACCTCAACACCCAAAAATTTTTTTGCGGATTCCTTCCATTTTGACGCGCACGGCAGCCGCAATGGAAAAGTACCCGATAGCATAGGCGGCTTTTGCGCATGCTATCGTCATCCACCATATAGAAAAAGGAGGCGGGGCGCATGAAGGACCCGAAAAAAGACGCCCGGCAGGCAGGGCCAGATCCTAAACGGCTGTGCGGGCTGGCACGCATGGCGGACGAGGAGGACAGCACCGACGTGCTCGGCAGCTATACGGGCACGGCCCAGAACGGAGAGCCGCCCGTACAGGACGCTGACGACCTGTAAACGGCGGGCATGCGGAATGCTCGTCAAAAAAAGCAGGCCAGCTTTGGCGGCCTGCTTTTTAATGGGCTTACAGGGAGTTAATCAGCTCGTACAGCTCGCGGTTGAAGTGCTTTTTCATGCTCAGCGCGTCGGCAAAGGGCATGCTGAAGACCTGCCCGTGTCGGACGCCGATTGCCTGATTGGTCACTCCGCGGTTCAGGAGTTGAACCGCCAAATGGCCCGCCTCAAAGGCAAACGCGCTGTCATACGCCGTGGCGAGCGCGCCGCGCTGCGTATAGCCGATCACGGTCGCCCGCGCCTCGATGCCGCCGCACTTGCGCTTTAAGATGCTCGCAAGGCGCTCGGCGTTGATGGGCTCGCCGGGATATACGGTTTTTCCGTTGTCGTTAAGGAACTTACGCCAGTCAAATTCCTTCATCCGATGCCAGCAGTGCTCGCCAATGACCAGCGTTGCGCGGGTGTTGCCCTGGGAAATCAGCTTGTTCAGCCGCGCGGCAATCTGGTCCACGTCCCATTCCATTTCGGGCACGACCACCATTTCCGCCCCCGTGGCGACGGCGGTTCTCATGGCGATATCGCCCGCGTTGCGGCCCATGACCTGAACCACCGCCGGCCGGTCGTGGCTGCGGCTGGTGGCGCGGATGGAACGCACGGCCTCCACGCAAACGTTTACGGCCGTATCGTAGCCCAGCGTTGTTTCGGTATAGCCCAGGTCGTTGTCAATGGTGCCGGGGATGCCCACGCAGGGGATGCCCAGCTCGCACAGGTGCATTGCCCCGTTGAAGCTGCCGTCGCCGCCGATGACCACAAGCGCGTCGATGCCAAGCTCGCGGAGGTTGTTGGCGCACTGGCGCTGAACCTCGGGCTTCTTAAACTCGCTGCAACGCGCCGTGCGCAGAAAGGTGCCGCGCTGGTCGGCAATATCCAGAACCGTTTCCAAATCAAGCGCGACAATATCGTCGTCGGGGTTATCGCTCAGGCCCAAAAGGCCGTTATAGCCGCGCTTGATGCCCATAAGCTGAATGCCGAACATCGAGGCGCAGCGGGCTACGCTCACAATGGCCGCGTTCATGCCGGGGCTGTCCCCGCCGCTGGTCAGGATTCCGATCTTTTTAATCAATCCAAACACTCCTTCATCAAGGCTGCTTACGTTACGCAATCAGTAGTATATCACAGGTTTTATGAAGCGCAAGAGGGCGCTCGGCTGTAAAATTTCCATCAAACGCGGTCAGGCTTCGGACGCGCCGCCGCCGGACGGCTCGTCCGTGCCTACGTGCTTGAGGTAAGCCGTAGGGCTCATGCCGACGATATGCTTAAATTGCTTGCTGAAGTGGTAGGGATCGGGCATGCCGATTTCCACGCCCGTCTGCCGCACGCTCATCCCGGTGCGCAGAAGGGTTTTGGCCCTTTCCATCTTTAAGAACTGAAGGTAGCCCAGCGGCGGAATGCCAAGCTCCGAAGTAAAGCGCTTGCGGAACGTTTCCACGGGCATGCGGCTGATGGCCGCCATATCCGCCAGGCTGAACGCGTCGCGGTAGCGGCAGGCGCGCAGCGCGTCCACCACGCGGGCAATCTCGTGGCTGAGGGTGGCGCTGGTCGCCACGCTCTGGCCGGAATGCGCCGCGATCAACCCCCAAAGAAGCTGGCAAAGCTGATAGCTCGCGTCGCCTGTGCCCGTGTGACGAACCAGCACCTGTACAATCTGGCGGATTAAAACGATCTGGGATGGCAAGATGCCCTGCTTGGCGGGCACGCGGTTAAAGGCGTTCATCTGGCGGAGAAACTCTCCGGCCAGGGGCCCCTCAACGGTAAGCCACAGCAGGCGGGCGTCCTTCGCGCCCTGAAGCATGCATCCGTCCGTATGAGAGGGAATGACGACGCATTCCCCCCCTTTCAGCGGCAGGCTTTGCTCCCGGTAGGAAAAGGTAAGCGCTCCGTCGTCCACCACCAGCCACAGCGGCGCGTCGCACGAGGACAAGCGGTAGTTCTGCCGGAGCAGCATGGCGCTGCCGGCGGTCCGAATCCAAATGCCGCTTTGTTCCACCAACGGCATGGGCACATGCGTGCCTTGAACGAAGACGCCCGGATCGGTGTTCTCCCCCGCGGGCGCCTGCGGGACAAACGTTACATAAGACATTGGCCAATACTCCGATTTCTGTCGCGTAGTCGTGCGGGGTTGCGGCGCTGCAAAGGAAAGCCCTTCGGAGGAGGGTTGGGAAGGCGGCGCCTCCCAACGTTCCTGAGTGGTACAGCCCCAGCCCCCATTCTATGGGATGGTCCGCGGTGTGTCAAGCATAACCTGCGCAAAAAAGACTTCTCTTATGCCATTTTTGCCATGCTCATGAAGAAAAGCGGCTGACGGGGCCGATGGAAAAAGGGATGCGACTTGAAAGCGGAATGATGGCAATATGGTACAATTTCCGCGCATGCCCCGCGCGCAGGCTCGCAGGAAAAGCCTTTTGCTATCGGGCCTTCAGCGTAATCAGATGCACCTGCGGCGGGGCGAACAGGCGCACGGGCGCGCCGCTGGTTCCCACGCCGTTGCTTACCAGCACGGCGGCACGGTTTTCTTCCAGCCAGCCGCTTAAATACCGCGAGCCCACTTCGGGAGAGAGATTGGCAAAAGGGGTACGGCCGAAAAAGGAAACCTGGCCGCCATGCGTGTGGCCAAAAAGGGCCAGGTCGAACCAATGATTATCGCCGTCGCTGCTTTTCGCGGATAGGATGGAGGGCATGAGGTCGGGCGTGTGACCCACGAAGATGACGAAGTCGTCCGCCTTGACCTGACGGGCGACCCCCTCCACATCCGGGAAGCCGTTGTAGTAGTCGTCCACGCCGGCAATGTATACGTAGGTTTGGCCAAGCTTGACGCGCGAAACGTTATTTACCAGCGGCAGGCAGCCGTGGTTTTTCATTTCGGCCACCAGCAGGCTTACATTGCTTTCCGGCTCGGTCCGGTCATGGTTGCCTACCACGGCGAACACCCCCAGCCGCGCTTGAATGGGGGGCAGATTTTGAAAAAACGCGATCGCGCCGTCGCTGTCCTGCGCGTAATCGCCGCCCAAAATGACGATGTCCGCACCCAGGCCGTTGAGCGTCTTGACAAATTCGTTGACGCGGGACTGCGGGAACCATGCGCATTGGTGGATATCGCTTGCGAAGGCGATTTTTAGGTTTTTCAGGTTGGCGGGAAGGTTCGCCACCGTCACGGTATGCTCGTCAATGGTTAGGCGGGAGGCTTCCACAAAGGGGTAGGCCAGCATAGCCGCGGCGACAAGGCTCCACAAAAGCCATTTCACCCGGAAATGCCGGCGCTGCGGTTTTCGGTATTTATATTGGTAGCGGGCCATTCCACGCCTCCTTCCGCACGGTTGGGCAAGGGCAAAGGGTTACCCTCCATTGACAGCGAAACACGCTCATTGTACACTGTTACCAAGATAATGACAAGGGGAGCGATCGATATGGAACAACTTTCCAAAACCTTCCGCGCCATTGGTCCTACCACCTATCTTTGCCCAATCCCAGCGGTGCTGCTGGGGTGCGCGGATCCCGGGCGGGGCGGGCGTCCCAACCTGATTACCGTGGCGTGGACGGGGATCGTCTGCTCCAAGCCGCCCATGCTCACCGTGAGCATACGCAAAAGCAGGCTGAGCCATGACATGATTTCGGCAACGGGCGAATTTACCTTAAACCTGATCGGCCGGGAGCTTTGCGGCGCGATGGACACCTGCGGCGTGAAAAGCGGCCGGGAGATGGACAAGTTTGGCGAGCTGGGGCTTCATCCCATGGCCGTGCCGGAGCTGGCCTTCGCGCCGGCGCTTGCAGAAGCTCCCGCCTTTTTAAGCTGCAAGGTGAAAAGCGTTACCGAGCTGGGCAGCCACGACATGTTTTTAGCGGAAATCCTGGACGTCCATGTCGCCGAGCGCTTCTTTGACGAATCCGGGGCGATCAACGAAGAAAAAATGAACCTCGTGTGCTATGTGCATGGAAAATACCACGCGTTGAGCGAAGCGCTCGGCTTCTTCGGCTATTCCGTGGCCTCGCCCGAGGCGCTGGAACGGCGGTCGCGCTGACGCCCCGGCGATTTTTGAGGGGAGAGGATTTGCAATGGCTTACAAGGCGCTGCTGGCGGACGCGGACGGCACGCTGTTCGATTTTCACCGGGGAGAGCGCGAAGCGATCACCCATACGTTTACGCGGTTTGGCATTGCCTGCACGGAGGAAAACCTGGCGCTTTACCGGCGCGCCAACGAGGCGGAGTGGAAGCGCCTGGAAAAAGGCGAAACAACGCAGCAAAGGCTGCGGACGGAGCGCTTCGAGACGTTCCTTCGAGAGAGCGGGCTGAGAGGCGACGCGGAGGCCCTCAGCGAATGCTTTGTGGAAAGCCTGGGCCGGCAGCGCTTTCCCCTGCCCGGCGCGCGCGTCTTCCTGGAGCGGATCAGCGCAAAAATGCCGGTTATCCTTGTCACCAACGGGATTGCGAGGGTTCAGCGAAGCCGGTTCCTGGACTGCGAGCTGACGCCCTATTTGAGCGGCGTCGTCATCAGCGAGGAGGTCGGACAAGCGAAGCCCCACCCCGCCATGGTGGAGGAGGCGCTTCGGATGGCGGGTATCGGCGACAGGCGCCTTGCCGTGCTCATGGGGGACAGCGTGACGGCGGACATCGGCGCTGCCAAACGCGCCGGGGTGGACAGCATCCTGTTTACAAACGGAGCGGAGCCGCCCGCCGGGCATGGAGCCACGTATGCCGCCCGGACCTATACGGACGCGGAAAGCGTCATTTTGGGCGGCGCGTCTTGCCTTTTGCCCTGAAACGCGATAAAATAGCTTTACCATATCCCATTGATATCAAAAGGGGGAAGAATCATGTATCGAGAGGTCATCGACGCAGCGGCCGAAAAGATGAAAAAGACCACCGCCGTATACCAGAACGACCTGCGCTCCATCCGCGCCGGACGCGCCAACCCACAGCTTTTGGAGCGCGTAATGGTGGATTATTACGGCGTGCAGACGCCCCTCACCCAAATGGGAAACATCACCTCGCCCGAGCCGCGCATGCTGGTAATCAACGTATGGGATCAAAAGGCGATTCCACTGGTGGAAAAGGCCATCCAGAAAAGCGATTTGGGCCTCAACCCGTCCAATGACGGAAAGATCATCCGCCTTGTGGTGCCGGAGCTGAACGAGGAGCGGCGCAAGGAGCTGACCAAGCTGGTGCGCAAGGGGGCGGAGGAATCCAAGGTGGCCGTGCGTTCCATCCGCCGCGACGCGATGGAGCATTTTAAGAAGCTGGAAAAGGACGGGCAGATTACCGAGGACGACCGGACCAAGGCCGAAAAGAAAATGCAGGAAAAAACGGACGAGGCGATCAAGGGCATCGACGGCCTTTGCGCGCAGAAGGAAAAGGAAATTATGGAGGTGTAAGGCTTCCGGTATGCAGCAGACGTTTGAGCATCTCTTGGGCCTTCCCGCTGCGGCGGCGGTCGCTATCCTGGCCGCGAGCGGCATTACCAACGTGGATGTTGTGCCCACGGCCGCGCCTCCGCGCAGGCATGCCGCGCGCGGGGAAGCGGAACGCGCCGGCGCGCGCGGGGAGGGCTACGGGTCCACGCGCGTGGTGGCCGTCGAGGACGATGGGCGTAAGCTCATCGTTTCGCGCTTTTTAACGGGCGAGCCCCGGCGGGAAGAAAGGAACGACGCGGATGAGCATACCGTTATACGCCCCGATTGACCTGGAGCGGCTTCCCAGGCATGTCGCCATCATTATGGATGGGAACGGTCGCTGGGCAAACCAGCATAAGGTGAAAATAGCCCTTGGGCACCGTACCGGCACCGAGACGCTTCGTGAAATCATCCGCAATTCCAGCGATATTGGCATTCGGGCGCTTTCGCTCTACGCGTTTTCCACCGAAAACTGGTCGCGGCCCAAGAGCGAGGTTGACGCGCTGATGCAGCTTATCCTCGACTTTTTTTCCAGCGAGATCGACGAGCTGGACGAAAAAAACGTGCGCATTCGCATCCTGGGCGATCAGGCGGGCCTGCCTCCCAAGCAGCGCAAGGCCCTTGCCGAAGCCGAGACCCGCACGGCCGGCAACACGGGCCTTAGCCTGAATATTGCCATCAACTATGGCGCCAGAGCGGAGCTTGCGCGGGCGGCTAGGCTGCTGGCGCAGGCGGTGCAAGACGGAACGCTGAACCCCGCCGGCATTGATGAAAAAGCCGTTTCGGATAGGCTGTACACAGCCGGACTGCCGGATGTGGACCTGCTGATCCGAACAAGCGGAGAGATGCGGCTGAGCAACTTCTTTCTCTACCAATGCGCTTATGCGGAATTTGTTTTTCCCAAGGTGCTGTGGCCGGATTTTACGCTGAAGCACTATCATGAGTGCATTGCGGAATTCCAACGCCGCAGCCGCCGTTTTGGCGGGCGGGAGGAGTCGCCGCCCTGTTGATTTTCCACCGAAGGAGGCATCCGCCATGAACGACACGAACGTTACCGCCGCCAAGAAAAAATCCTCCATGACGCAGCGCGTCACCACGGGAGCGATCCTTGTGGTGCTGCTGGGCGTGGTGCTGTACGCGGGGGGATGGCTGTTTGCGGTAGTCTGTTTTCTGGCGCTGTCGCTGGCCCTTTATGAGGAGCTGAGCGCCCTGAGGCGCGGCGGGCACAACCCCGTATGGTGGACCAGCTTCGTCGGCCTCGCGGCGTCGGTTCCGCTGATGATGTTCTACTCCTCTCTGGCCATTATCCCCATCCTGACGCTGCTGAGCTTTGCGGTGCTTTTGCAGGTTATGAGGCGCGAGGATCCGGATTTGGTGGATATTATGGTCAGCGTGCTGCCTATGCTGACGCTGGTGCTGCCAGGTATGTGCCTGTTCGGCATTCTGGATACGCAGCCCAGAAGCTTGCAGGCGCTTTTGATGGTGCTGGTGTTCGTCATCGCGGTCGGGGGCGATACCTTCGCGTATTTCGTCGGCAGCGCCGTGGGAGGGCCCAAGCTTTGCCCGCATATCAGCCCGAACAAAACGGTCGCGGGCGCGGTCGGGGGGCTGCTGGGCAGCATTGCTTGCGCGGTGGTGGCCGGTCGCGTATTTGTATGGTGCTTTCCCGACTTTTCAGGCTTTCCGCCCGTGTGGGGCGATATGCTAGCCGGGCTGTTCGGGGGGATCGCCGGCCAAATGGGCGACCTGTTTGCCAGTATGGTAAAGCGCCATTGCAAGGTGAAGGATTTCGGCCATATTTTCCCCGGTCATGGCGGCATGCTGGACCGCATGGACAG
Organism: Candidatus Limiplasma sp.; assembly: GCA_048370855.1. Classification (GTDB taxonomy): domain Bacteria; phylum Bacillota; class Clostridia; order Christensenellales; family Aristaeellaceae; genus Limiplasma. The sequence continues at coordinate 7,715 of DBGEOK010000043.1, forward strand.
CATCGTGTTCACGGCGATCATCGTCTATTGCTACCGCGTGATTTTGCTGGCGTCGCTGTAAGCGGGCCGGCGTTTCGGGACGGGATATTTCAGCGAAACGGAGGAAAGCAGCATGCCGCGACGCCGCATTGCCGTGCTTGGTTCCACCGGCAGCATTGGTACGCAGGCCCTCGAGGTGGCCCGGCTGAACGCGGATCGCTTTGAGGTTGCCGCGCTGACGGCGAATCGGAACCGGGAAAGGCTTTTTGAACAGGTTCGGGCCTTCCGCCCCCGGCTGGCGGGGCTGGTAACGCCCATCCCAAGAGATGAAATTCCGGAAGATCTGCGGTTTTGCGATTGGGTTTTTGGCTCCGAGGCGTTGACGCTCGCCGCCCAAACGGATTGCGACGACGTTTTGGTAGCCGTCGTGGGCATGGCGGGGCTTCAAAGCGTGCTTTGCGCGTTTGCACACGGCAAGCGCGTGCTTCTGGCCAACAAGGAGGCGCTTGTCGCGGGCGGGCGGCTTGTGACCGAGGCGGCCGCCCGCGTGGGTAAAAACGCGCTTTTGCCTGTGGACAGCGAGCATAGCGCCATTTTTCAGTGCCTGCAGGGCGCGGCGGACAATCCCGTGGAAAAAATCCTGCTGACGTGCTCCGGCGGGCCGTTTCGGACCTGGAGCCGCGAAGATATTTGGAACGCGACGCGCGAACAGGCCCTTTGCCATCCAAACTGGGTAATGGGCCGGAAAATTACCGTTGATTCCGCCACCTTGTTCAACAAGGCGCTGGAGGTGATGGAGGCCAAGTGGCTGTTCCACGTGGAACAGGCGGACATCGAGGTTGCCATCCATCCTCAGAGCGTGGTGCATAGCGGCGTATGGTTTCGGGACGGAGCGCTGCTGGCCCAGTTAGGCACGCCGGATATGCGGCTGCCCATCCTTTACGCCATGAGCTATCCGGACAGGCTGCCCACGGGCGGGAAGCCGCTGGATCTTTTTTCGCTGAGCGGGCTTACCTTCGAGCGCCCGGACGAGGAACGCTTTCCGTCCCTGCGCATGGCGCGGGAATGCCTGAACGCCGGAGGCGCGGCGGGATGTGTGCTCAACGCCGCCAACGAGGTCGCGGTGGAGAGACTGTTACAATCAGACAAAGGAAATCCGATGCGCGTTGGTCGAATATTCGAGGTCGTGGAGGAAACGCTGTCTCTGGCCGGGCATTTGCCCGCCGGCTCGCTGGAGGAAGTGCTGGAGGCAGACCGGCGCGCCCGGCAAATCGCGCTGGAGCGATTGAATGCCGGCTAAGCGCATATCCTATGACAAGCGCATTTGGAAAGGAAGGAAAGAATGACCCTACTCTATGTCGTTTTAGCCATCGTGCTCCTGGGCGTGCTGATTATGGTGCACGAGCTCGGCCATTTTGCCGCGTCGCGCCTGTGCGGCATCGCGGTAAAGGAGTTTTCCATCGGCTTTGGTCCCAAGCTGGTGCAATGGAAAAGCAAAAAGCATGAGACCGTATTTTCCATCCGCCCCATTCCGTTGGGCGGCTATTGCATGTTTTATGGCGATACCGACGACGATCCAAACGGCGAGAAGAAGGACGACCCGCGCAACTATAACAACGCGCCCGTGTGGAAGCGCATGATCAGCGTGGTTTCCGGGCCGCTGATGAACATGGTCCTCGCCTTCGTGGTGGCGGTGGCCCTGATGGCGGCCTATGGCGTGGCGGTTTCCACGCCGTTTATCGCCTCGGTGGAGGACGGGCAGCCCGCCGCCGCGGCCGGCCTTCAGGCCGGCGACGTGTTTATAAGCGTCGACGGGCTGGATATGACCAACCAAAGCGTGACCTACGCCAGCAACGCCATTGGCGGCGCGAGCGGCGGAAGACCCGTTGAACTGACGGTATCCCGGGACGGCGAGGAGCTGACTTTTCAAATAGAGCCGTCCTTTGACGCGGCGGAGCAACGCTACCGCATTGGCATTATGATTCAGCAGGGATACAAGCCAATCCCCACAAATCGGATTATTCCGGCGGCATGGGATACCTGCGTGGAGGCGTCCGGCGCAATTTTGAACGCCATCGGCAAGCTGTTTACCACGGGCGAGGGGCTGAACCAAACGGCGGGACCGGTCGGCGTGGTGCAGCTTGTGGCCGAGGAGACAAGACAGGGCGGGCTGGAAATCTTCCTGTACCTTACGGTGATTATTTCCATTAACCTTGGGCTGATGAACCTGCTGCCCATTCCCGGCCTGGACGGCAGCCGGCTGGTATTTATGCTTATTGAGGCGATCCGCCGCAAACCGGTCAGCCAGCGGATCGAAAGCATGGTGCACCTGTGCGGGTATGTGTTCCTGTTGGGATTCATGTTGTTTTTCACCTTTAAGGACGTGCTGCGGCTGTTTGGCGCGTAAAACGCATCAATTAGCCGTCCGCCAGCCGAAAGCGGAAGGCTGCGCCTGGCCCCGGCGTTGAACGACGCCGGGGCCAGGCGCTATTTCTTAATCTATATTTCAGGTGCGGCGTTGCCGTAAGGGGACGAGGCCTTGCAAGCCCGGACGCCGCGAATCACCGGGCCAAGCCGGGGTTAAAAAGTTTCCTCCCATTCCTTTTCTGAAAAACCGACCAGCACCCGCTCCGGCAGCACGAGAATCGGACGGCGGACGAGCATGCCGTTGCCCGCGAGGGCGCGAAGCTGCTCCTCATCGCTCATTTGGCCCAGCCGGTCCTTGACGCCAAGCTCCCGGTAAAGCAGGCCGCTTGTGTTGAAAAAGCGGCGGGGCGCTTTTCCGCTCAAGGATCGCCATGCGGCAAGCTCCTCATAGCTGGGCGGGTTTTCCTTTATGTTGCGTTCGGTAAAGCTGAGGCCGCGCGCGACGAGCCATTGCCGGGCGCGCCGGCAGGTAGAGCATGGCGGATATCCCAAAAACAGCATAAAGCTCCCTCCTTTTTTCTTTCGTACCCATTTTGCCTGGGGATCAAACAGGTTTTTGAACCGAATTTTTCAATTTTCTTTCCAAACGTTTCAGTTTGTTCACAATTTGTGCAACAAATCTCCATTTTCGTTCGTCATAATAGCAGTGAGGTGATCGCATGGCAACTATCCTGGTATACGAACCTGAAGACCTGATCGCACGAAAGCTTTGCGACTCCCTGAAGAAGGAGAAATACGACGTAAAGCGATGCGGGGAAGAAGAAAGGCCCGGCGAGGCGCTCGGCGGGGCAAAGGCCTCCCTCGTCCTGCTGGATGCCCGGCTGAAATGGACGGCATGCCGCCCTTTGTTTGAATGCCTGCTGCGCGACGGATGCCCCATCCTGTTTGTGACCGCCGACAGGAAAATGAGCTCCCATCTGCGGGCGCTTTACGCCGGACGGTCGGACGTGCTGACGTTGCCGTTTACGCAAAAGGGGCTGAACGCCAAGGCTTCCGCGCTGATTGGGCAAACCGAAACGCTGCGCGAAATTTCCGTGGATGAAAAGGAACGCGTAGCGCTGCTGGACGGCCGCCGTGTGGAGCTGACCGCGCAGGAATTTGCGCTGCTGCTGGCGCTGATGGAAAAGCCGGACATCCCGGTCAGCCGCGAACAACTGCTGCGCAAGGCCTGGGGGTATCAAAGCATGGGCGAGACGCGCACCGTGGACGTGCATGTGCAAAGGCTGCGCAAGAAACTGGGCGGGGAGTACATCGAAACGGTTTACAAATGCGGCTACCGGCTGAAGATGGCCTGAGGGGGCCGGGAAGGCGGTAGCGTCTGGCGACGCGCCTAACGGCGGCAAGGGGCGCCTTTTCTTCCAGCGTTGGAAGGAAGGGCGCCCCTTGCGCCGGCTTTCCGTCCAGGCAACGCGGTTTGACTTGCCCGCAAAGAAATGGTAAACTAAACCGAACTTTTTGAGGGGAGCCAATAGAAGGATGAGATTGCTCAACCAAATTCTGCGCGGCGTCGTAATCGGCGTGGCGAATATCATCCCGGGCGTTTCCGGCGGAACCATGATGGTCAGCATGGGCGTTTACGACACCCTGATTCATTGCATTACGCACCTTTTCAGCGAGTTCAGGCACAGCGTCAAAACGCTGCTGCCCTATGCGATCGGCATGGTCGCGGGCATTGTGGCGCTGGCGAGCGTGCTCAAGTTCCTGTTCGCCCACTATGCCCTTCCGACCTCCACGGCTTTTATTGGTCTGATTCTGGGCGGTCTCAGCCCGCTGCTTCACAAGATCAACCGCAAGAAGGTCGGCGTTGTGTCCGTGCTGGTTTTTTTGTTCTTTTTTGCTGGAATCGTCGTGCTGGCGCTGACGGGGGACGTTGCCAACCCGGAAAGCCTTACGCTTGATGTTGGACAGGTTGCGATTCTGGTGGTCATGGGCGCGGTCGCGGCGGCGACCATGATTATTCCGGGCGTGTCCGGCAGCATGGTGCTGATGCTGCTTGGGTATTATACCCCGGTGCTCAACGCTGTGGACGCGCTCAAGGATGCGGTGCTCCATATGGATTTTGCGGCGATGGCCAATCCGTTCTTTACGCTGCTGCCATTTGGCGTGGGTGTGGTGATTGGCGTTTTCGGCGTAGCGAAGCTGATCGAATGGCTGCTGACGCGCTTTCCCACGCAGACCTATTGCGGAGTGCTCGGGCTGGTGGTTTCCTCCCCTATCGCAATCCTGCTGCGCACCGGCATGACGGGCGTTGGCTGGGCGACGGTTGTTGTAAGCCTGGGAACCTTCGCGGTCGGCTTTGTGGCGGCGATGCTGCTTGCCCGCGGGAGCGCGGAACCGGCGCAGGACGGGCCGGAGGCGGCGAGATAGCGGATACTGCCGTTCGCCGGAGCGCTTGGCAGGGTCCGCGCGGCCAGGCCGTCGAAGAAGCTCGCCTGTCGGCGATCTTTTCCGCCAAAGCACGTTTCCCCTGCGCCAGCGGCGCGGGAAGATGCAGCCGAACACGCCGTTTACGAAGATGAAAGCGGGTTCGGATTTGAATTGATCTCGGAGGGCTGCGGCCCTCCGAACCTCCCAAATGAGTCAGCCTGGGGCCGGGTACTGCCGTACCGGCCCTTGTATTGGCCCATGCCCGCGCGTCGCTTTCGCTTTGGCGAATGACCACAGATGGCCGCCGCTTCCCACCGTCAATCCATTGCCCCATCCTTGGGGCCGCGAATGCGGCCCCAAAAAGGGATTCCTAAGGGCGAAGCCCTTAGGCCGTGGGTTTGGGAGGCGGCGCCTCCCAACGTCCCCTGCCTGGCAAGCAGGCGCCGCGCGGCGATTGCGGAAAGCGGTTTGACATCGCATGCCTTCTAGCCCGTGGGGGACGATCGCGCGCGGCCGGTCACGGCCGCGGCGCGTTGCCGGGTTCCGCCACGAAGGTGAGGAAATACTCCACCGCGTCGCACAAGGCGGCAAAGCAGGCCTGAATAATATTGGAGCTGACGCCGGTGGTCGACCAGACGCTGCGGCCGTCGGTGCTTTCAATCAGCACGCGGACGATGCTGGCGGTTCCCCCGCTGTCGATCACGCGCACCTTGAAATCCATCAGGCGCACGCCGCCAAGCTTTGGATAAAACACCAGCAACGCCTTTCGCAGCGCCAGGTCCAGCGCGTTGACGGGGCCGTCGCCCTCGGCGGCGTTGATTTCCTCCCGACCGTCCACACTGATTTTAATGTATGCCTGGGCGCTCCGCTCGTCCCGGGGATTCCCGGAGAGCACATGGAAGTCCTTGACGTCAAAGAAACGCTTCCGCATGCCCAGCGTATCCAGCGCCATGAGATCAAAGCTGCCGTCCGCGCTTTCATAGGCATAGCCGCGCAGCTCCCGCCGCTTGAGCCGCTCGGTGACGCGGCGAATGCGCGGGTCGTCGCGCTCCAGCCCGGGCATGAGGCGCTTGAGTCGCGCGTAAACGCCCGTGCGGCCCACCTGATCGCTGATGACGAAGCGCCGGCGGTTGCCGACAAGCTCCGGCGCGATATGCTCGAAGCTTTCCGCGTTTTTGAGCACGCCGTCGATATGCATGCCGCCCTTATGCGCAAACGCGCTGTACCCCACGTAGGGGGCCCGGCGGTTCGGGGTAAGGTTCATGATTTCCAGAATTTCCCGCGCCGTCTGGGTAAGCAGGCGCAGGTTTTCTTCGGGAACCGCTTCGTAGCCCAGCTTGAGCTGAAGCGTCGGCAGAAGCGTGCACAGGTTGGTGTTTCCGCAGCGCTCGCCGACCCCCGCAATGGTCGCCTGCGCCATGTGAGCGCCCGCGTCCACACAGGCCAGGCTGCCCGCGACCGCCAACCCCAGGTCGTCATGACAGTGGATGCCGACGCGCATGCCCGGCATGGCGGCGAGAACCTCGCAGGTCCGCGCGCGCAACGCGTCCGGCAGGGCGCCGCCCTTGGTATCGCAAAGCACAAGCGTTTCCGCGCCGCCGCGCGCCGCCGCGGCCAGCGCTTGAAACGCGTAGTCGCGGTCCCGGTCCGCTCCGTCAAAGAAGTGTTCGGCGTCAAACAACACACGCCGCCCACGCGAGGCGAGGAAGGCGACGCTTTGCTCGATCATTCGCAGGTTTTCCTCAAGCGAAACGCGAAGCACCTGCTCCACCTGGAGCGAATCCGCTTTGCCGAATAAGGAGAGTACGGGCTGGTCGGTGTTGAGCAGCGCGCGAAGTCCAGGGTCCTCCTCGGGCTTGCAGTTTGCGCGGCAGGTGCTGCCAAACGGCACGAGAACGGCCTTTTGCAGGAAGGGACTTTTGCGCGCCTCATGAAAAAAAGCCTCGTCCTTGGGGTTGCCGGCGGGATTGCCGCCCTCGATCAGGGGAACGCCCAGCCGGTCGAGCGCGCGCGCGATTTTTAGCTTATCGTCGATAGAATATTCGATGCCTTCCCCCTGCGCGCCGTCGCGCAGCGTGGTGTCCAGCAACTCGATGCGGCGCATTGCGTCTCCTTCCTCCTTATCGACCGCGCCCGGTAGGGCGGCGTTCCTATCTTCGCACGAAGGTTCAAAAGGGGTTGCGCATTCCCCGTCGGCCGCGTCCGGGCGTCATCTTAACGGGACGCCGCGGCATAGATGACGTTATGCACCAGCCGCCTGACGCGATAGATGGCCGTGCTGTCCCGCGACGGGCAAATGCGGTTGGTGAGCAGGACGACATACAGGCCCGTGGTGGGATCATACGTAATGCTGGCGCCTGTAAAGCCCGTGTGGCCGACCGTCTCCTTTGGAAAAAGGTCTCCGGTGTAGCCGTTATCGTAGTACGGCAGGCAGAAGGAGAGGCCGCGGCCCTGGGAGAGGCCGGACGTGTGATTTTGCATGCTCAGCCGAACGGTGGCCGGGGAGAGATAGCGCGTGCCGTCCGGAAGCGTGCCTTCGGCGGCGAGCATCTGCAAAAAGAGGGCCAGGTCGTCCATGGTGGAAAAGACGCCCGCGTTTCCGGCCGCGCCGCCCAGGAAACGGGCGTTTTCATCATGCACGACGCCCTGAAGGCAGCGTCCGTCGTCTTGCATCTCCGTGGCGGCAATATTGCCGGCGGCCGGGAGATAGCCGGTCTTTTGCATTTTCAGCGGCCAAAAGACCTCCTGAAGCGCAAGCTCGCGCATTTCCACGCCATACAGGCATTCGAGCAATTGACCGAGGAGGATATAGCCGGAGCAGCAGTATTGCACGCGCGCGCCGGGCGGCGCGGTCAGGGGGGCGTTGAGAAGCACCTCGGTGCTGTGCTCCGGGGACTGCGCCGTTTTCCAAAGGTGGAGGCCGGTGGGAAAGCCCGCCGTGTGCGTGAGGATTTGCGCGATGGTGATGTCGCGCTTATCCGGCGGGGCGTCAATAAAAGTGCCCAGCTTATCCCACAGGCAGAGCTTGCCGCTTTCCATCGCCCTCAGACAGAGCATGCCCACCACGAGCGGCTTGGTAATGGAGGCAAGGTCGTACCGGGTTTGCTCGTTGGTCGCAGGGGCGTCCTCCTCGATTGAAAGCCTGCCATAGGCGCGCCTAAGAAGCACGCGCTCCCGCTGGCCTGCCAGCAGGCACGCCGAAGTAAAGGCTCCCTGCTCCAACGCCTGAAGAATGACGCGTTCGGCCTGGGAAAAGTTGGGCGTTCCGCGCATATAAGCTCCTCCTTTGCCGGCGGGCCGGCGTTCAATGCCGGCGGCGCCAGGATACGACCGTGACGCCCTCCGCGCCCTTCAGGGCGCGGAGCAGCTTTTGCCTGGGATTGACGGCGACCTTGTGGGCGCACAGCATCAGCATGGGATAGTCGCCGCCGCTGTCGCCATAGGCGCGGGAGCCGTCAAAGCACAGGCGCTCGCCCGCGGCGGCCAGGTACTCGGCCAGCCTGAGCGGCTTTTGCAGGCCGCGGCAGTTTTCGCCGCATATCAGGCCCGTATAAACGCCGTCCGTCCCGGCGTCCATCCGAGTGCCGATGATTTCCGCAATGCCGAGCCGCTCCCTGAGCGGTTCCAGGTAAAACGCCGGGGAAGCCGTCACCAGCAGCACCTCCAGCCCCTCGCGGCGGCAACGCGCAAGCTCCGCCAAGCCCTCCGGATACAGCAGGGGAACAAGAACCTCGTCGCAAAAGCCGCCGGAAAGCTCCGCCATCTCCTTCACGCTATGCCCGGCAATGAAACGCATGGCGGACTGCTTGGCCCGCGTGGCGCTGACCACCCGGAACAGGTACATCAGCGCCATACCGCCGCACCGCAGGAGGGAACCGACGCCGCAAAGCCCGCGCCTGTAAGCGTACCAACAAAAGCGCACGATGGAATCCCCCGGGATCAGCGTGCCGTCAAAATCAAAAAGCGCATAGTTCTTTTGCATGGAGACCCTCCAGACTTGTCGGCGTCGCCGCCCTGTTACAAAGTATAGCACGATTTGCCTGAAAGCGCCACCGTCCGCTTGCATTCGCCCGCAAGCTATGATATAAAAAGAAGGTTCCCTGATGAAACCGGAGGCAAGCATGAGCAAGATGTATACCTTTTTGCGCGGGATGGTGCGTGTTCTGACGCCTAAAATGACCGCCGAGTGGGCGGAGGCGTTTGACGGCGCTCCAAGCGTTTTCTGCCCCAACCACGCGGGCGCTTTTGGCCCGGTGGATATGTGCGCGCATTTTCCGCTGAGCGATCACTGCCATCCTTGGCTGAACGCCGCGGTGATGGACCCTAAGCTGGTGCCTGCCTATGTGCGGCAGGATTACTGGTGGAAGCCGGGCTGCTTTTTTGAGCCGCTGCTGAACGCGACGCTCCCCTATCTGGCGGCGGCCGTGCTGCCGCCGATCCTGCGCACGGTTCCCGGCGTGCCGGTCTATCACGATATCCAGGTGGTCAAAACCTTCCGAAAAAGCATCGACTATCTGCGCCAAGGCGAACACCTGATTATTTTTGCGCAGCAGCCCTCGGGCTACCAGTCGCACCATATGGAGCTGAACAAGGGCTTTTTGCAGATTGCGCCGATGGCATACCGGACGCTTGGGCTCAAGCTGAAGTTTTATCCCGTGCATATCGACTATAAAAATCGAAAATTTATTGTGGCGGCGCCGGTGCAGTTCGACCCCTCCGTAAAGCTTGCCGACCAGGAGCAGCGGATGCTGGACGCCATCGCCGCGGGCATTTAAGGGCGGAAAGGGACAGCGAAAGCCTGCAGAGAACGAAAAAGCGGCTGGGAGGCTTTTCTCCAGCCGTTTTTTGCGGCCTTGCCGCGCGCGGCAGCGGGGAGACGCCCGGAGCGCGGCATTCCGGCCCCCGCGCCATTGCGATGCGGCGACCGGCGTTTTGACGGTATGGTCTATGGCCGGAGCGGGCGCTCAGGGCTGTTTCCCCCGCGCCTCCAGCGCGCGCTTGCCAAGCAGATAGCCGCCCACCAGGCCGCTCAAGGGGAACAGCCCGGGCGGAACGATGTATTCGTCCATGCGTTCCAGGATTTGCGGGGTTTGCACGTAGCCGTTGAGCAGCCGTGCCGTTTCGGCCCGGATTTGAGGAAACAGGCCGGCCCGCTCCATGACGCCGCCGCCCAGGAGGATGCGCTCCGGGCTCAAGGTTACAATCAGGTTGACGCACATTTGAGCCAGATAGTGCGCTTCCAGGGCGGCCTTCGGGTAGAACGTTATCCGGCCCCCGCAGCGGGGGCACGGAGCGCCTGGACGCCCGGCAATCGACCCGACCTGCACCTTGAGCCCGTTCGCCGCCAGTGCGATCTGCAGCGAGAGGGTCGACTTGC
>DBGEOK010000044.1:0-81159 GCA_048370855.1 Candidatus Limiplasma sp.
TGTCCTCCGCAAGAATATGTGAAGTGCCGGATACCGTGTAAAACAGCTCATAACCAGGGTGTGTATGGGGAGGGCTCGCGCATAAGAGCCGTCGGCGGCTGCTGCAGGAGATCACCCGCAGCCATTCGTTGTTCTTCATCCTTGTCCTCCCGTACTGTGATGATCGCAATGAAATCGCAGTTGAACCGGTTCATGAACGTAATCCGGTTTATCCATTCTATAAGAGCCGCGGATAATCCTTTTGGGCGCGCCGTCCCGAAAGATCAACGGCTTACAGATCATTTAAAAGGAGTTTCGCAGCATTATGAGCGGTTCGCGTAAAATCTGCGTGCTGTTTTGGGTTCCCAGGTATCTCGTACTATGTAATAGATCAAATACCTCATAGCCTTTTCTTTCGCAGTATTCGCGCAGCCTCGGTTCTTGGGCGGGGAGAGAGAGTAGCCTTCTCTCCATTGCTCTTCGGTGCTTACCCTGATGTAAATTGCCGCCTTGGGGACGCTGTTTTCCGCGGTCATTCAATCCTCCTCTTATCACGCGGCCTCAAACTCATCGTATGGAATAAACAGGTTTATAAATCTGTGCGTTATAGCAGAACACATTGGCGTTTCCGATGCCTAAAGAATGAAGTGTCGATCGGATGGTTGCATTCGGACCTGAGATGGCTGGATCAGCCTCCATTCGATTCCCTTTTTCTATGATTGCTATGCAAATGAACAGTCGTAGTAGGTAAAAAGCCCTTGAAATATATGATAATACAAGAAAAACGCCCATTTCATGGCACTTTTCTTGTGTCTAAAGGTGAACCTTTACATGGTCGGAGTGGAATTATAGGATTTGAAAAAGCCCAGGAATATCAATGGTTTGTAGGCAATCGGCAAGTAGAATTTTAAATTCTCAACCGAAATTCTTGTATTTTTTCAATTACAAGCCTACATGGATCGTTACCGCTCTGTCTACTTAATAGCATTTGCTTCACATCGCTATCGCTTAAAACTATAATCATTTTGTTTTCATTTTGCCATATATCTTGTAGATGTTTTTCCGCACTTTTGCCTACACCACACCTTGAAAAAATGAGGCCAAATAACCCCGCCTCCCTTATCCTTTAAGTAGTGGGCAACCTGTAAGATATCATCTTTCTCAACTTCTTTCGCTGAGTTTTTTGCATCAACAACAATAAACTCAGCTCTATAGCTACGTCGAAGATATGGCCAATAACCACAATCAGAGTAGTTGGGAATAATAAAGTCTCGACGATTTGCACGGTCAGCATCTGAATTTTGTTCTGAGATAGCATCAAGGGGCGGGCAAAATAGGGCAACTAAAATCTCACCAACCAATTTTTGATAGACCTGCCAATTATCATATCCTGGTTGACAACGGTTAAGCTTATCAATTAATTCATCAAATATGTCTGGTGCGGCACAAACAGGTAATGCCATGTCTGGTATACCTAAACGAAGCGTTTCTCTATCCCAAAGCGTGAACCCAGCAGTGCGAACACGCTGGCGATACTCTTCTGCAAGTAGAGTTGGAACTGCCAAGACAAAATGTGCATGTGGGTAGACGTTTTGGTAATATTCCAATTGCCGGATTGCCGAATCTATCCCTTGTTCGGTTGTCGCTAATAGACTTTTTGCTTCAACTATATATAATTGTTTTTGCCCATGAACAGTTCTTGAAAATATAATATCTGCAACAATTTTCTGACCATCTATTGTCTCAATTTGCTTATCTAGGCAGACATTATCAAAGCGTGCATCATAAAGCAATAGTTTCTGCAAATATTGCTGGAATTCCACCTCTTTTGGAAACGATTGATTAAAAAAACTGCAATTACACGTATTGCACACTACCCTTAAGTTTTCAATACGGTCTGAGCCGCCGTATATTCTGGGGAAAATATGATCAATGACAGCGTCTTCCTTACTTATTTCTCTTCCGCAAAGCATACATCTCCCGTCACTTTTATCCAAAAGTTCTGTAAGCACTTTATTCCTATCCATATAGCTCACCTCATTTATAAGGTTACTATAAATTAAAAAGTTTCGCAACATTCTCATAATAACAAGAAATAGAAAAGCCGCCGACAAAAGTCGACGGTCTTCTCATTTGGTCGAGGTGACAGGATTTGAACCTGCGACCTTTTGGTCCCGAAGTGGGTTAAACTTAATCAAATGTTGGCATACCTTAAAAATGCTTGTTTTTATGCTTTATATCATTCTGTAAAGGGGACTTGTTTTCCTGTTTGCGTTCTGTTTTTATTTGTTTTCCCCCAGCTTTTCACCCAAAATCGGCTAGACTTGTGGATAACTTGTGTATGATAAAAACTAGAACAGGGGGTATATATCTATAAACTGTAATTTCTGTAATATCTGTAATGCAAGAAAAAAGCTACTAATATAGTCCCCCTGGTTTATTCCCTTACACTTAATAATATTTTCTGTAAGATTATAAATAATCTGTAAGGAGAAAGGATACCCACCCCCTAAAGTTTAGAAGGCATGCTATAAGGGATAGGCTCCCTTCCGGTGTCTAATCCCTCATCAAGGACTTTGTTGATAGGGGGGGATAGGGGTTAAAACAATTATTGTATAGCCAATATCAGCATTGAATAAATATGCGTCAAGACAAAACGCAACGTAATCAAAAAATTGACTGCTTTCCTCTTTCCGCGTTGCCCGCTCCCTGTATAATACGCGGCCTTTTCAAGGGGTGGTCATCCGGCGCGTTCCCCCGCGCCCCCTTCCACGCTTCTGGCCACTGTCGTGGCCAGCCGTCACGCTGCCCCGCGTGTAGGCGCTCTGGGAGCCTCTTGACGCGTCGTATCGTCAAGGCAAGGGAAACGCCAGTCAAGGTGTACAGGACGGTTGCAGGGCATTTCTGTGCGCCATTCTACGGCGTTTTCATGGACGCGAATGAGAATTGGTCGGCTTGTGCCGCAATAACTGCCGCAGAACGCAAAGAAAAGCGGCGCTATTCCCGAACATTCATAGGAATAGCACCGCTTATGTTTGTATTCTGTTGTCCTTCAGGAGCCGACCGCCGAAACCGGCTCGCCTGATCGCTCCGCATGATGGGGAATAAACCCGAACATTATGCTAGAAATGGTCGCTTTCGGTGGGATTGTTGAAGATACCGAACGCCGCCAACGCAGCTAGCAACAGCTCCACAAGCTGCTGCCACGTCTCGTTGGTCAGGCCGATCACGTCAAACAGCCCCCAATTACCCAAAATGAAGCCGACCAGCGCGAAGACGGCCACCCATGCGGCCTTGCTTTTTAACCTGTTTTGCATCTTGTTACCTCCTTTCATGATTCTGCTGCGCCCAGCCGTTGCCGTGATCGGGCGGGTGCATGTTGATGTGCTCGTCAAGACGCTTGTGCATGCTCTTATAGCTGGCCTCGACGGTGGCCACGCGCTCGCCCAGCACGTCCACGCGATCGCGCATGGCCCGTTGCTCGATGCGGATGTCATCAACGCCATTCTGGATAGCGTCCAGCTTGGCGCTGGTGTTGGCCTGACTGCTGGCCGTTGCCCGCGTATCGCGCCGCCCGCCCATCAGCAGCGCGATGGCGGCCACCGCGAGAGACAGCAGCGCGATGATCTCCGATGTTCCCATTGGCGCGCCTCCTTTCTACAACAGGCCGATTTGCTCAACCTGGGAAACGGCTGCCAGCCGCAGTTGTACGCCTGCCAGCCGCCTATGAATAATGGCTACATTGTGCTGCTCCTGCTCGATGCCAACCGCCCGAAAGCCTTCCAGCAGCGCCGCCTCGATGGTAGAGCCGCTGCCCGCGAAAGGGTCTACGATAACGCCGCCCGGCTCGCATAGCCGCACCACCTTGCGCATGAGGGCGAGGGGCTTTTGCGTCTGGTGCCACCGCTCGTGCGGCGCGACGTTAGGCTCCTGAAACACGCCGGGCAGCACGCCGACGCCGCGCTCTATGGGAAGCGGCCCGTTGCTGCCCCAAACGATGTATTCACATTGCTGGCGAAAGCGCCCGGTTTGCGGGCGGCTGTTGATCTTGTCCCACACCGCGATGCCGCGCCAAACCCACCCGGCCCATTGGATGGCGTCGGTCAGCGCGGGGAGCTGCCGCCAGTCCACGAACAGCGCGCACACCGCGCCCGGCTTGCTGGCCGCCCGCGCGGCTACCATGATCTCGTGCATGAAGCTGGTCCACGCGCGCTGGGCCAGCGCGTCGCCGCTAAAGTCCGGGAAAGGATTCCCCTGTTCGCCGTAGCTGGTGTATTTGTTCCGTGTGCTGCGGGCTTTTTCAGCCATGGACATGCCGCCGCTTGCATACGGCGGGTCGGTTATGATCGCGGCATAGCCAGCCCCGGCAAGTTTGCGCAGATACAGCAGCGCGTCGCCTTGGTATACGGCCCATTCCTCGTTCATATTGGTTCTTCAGCCGCCGTTGCGCCTGGATAGGATTCAAGCAAATAGGTAGCCGTCGCGGCGTCAAGGCCCGGAATGGTTACGATAAAGCGCGCCCCGTCGTCCGGCGTGTCGTTCTGCTCGCCCAGGAGGGCCGCCCAGGTGAGCGGGCCGCAGATGCCGTCAACGCCCAGGCCCTTGGCAGCCTGGAAACGTTTCACGGCGGCAAAGGTTTCCGCCCCAAACTTCCCGTCCGCGCCATAGAGCGGGAGGGCAAAGCCCGCCCGGATAAGCAGCCCTTGCATTTCGATCACTTCCGCGCCGGTCGCGCCCTTGCGGATGGTAGCATGATCATCTGCGGGTCCGTATTCGTCTCCGGACGGGCCGCCGCCGTTGCCGCTGCCTTCTGCGTCAGCCCAGCGGGGGATAGCGTAATGCGTCCACTTTCCGGCGCTGATCGCCCGGCGCTGCACGCCGTAGGCGTGGCCGCGAGCTTCCACCTCCGTGCCGTCGCCCACGGTGACGGCGGTGTGTTTCATTTTGCTACCATCCCCGGCAATAAACAGATGCACGCCAGGCATCCCAACGGGCACCTGGTCAATTGCGCCCTTCTCGGCCCAAACGTCGGTCCGCCATTGCGAGGTCGCGCCGCTGGGTAACGTAACGCCTCCGGCTGCCGCCGCCGCCCTGGTGAGCTGGGCGCAGTCGTAGCAGCGCTTTCCCATCCACTTCGGCCCATACTTTCGGATGGTATCGGCGTAGGCCGGATATTGCTTGGCCTGCTGGTCGATGCGGGCTTGGGTGCAAACCCAGCCCGTCGCGCCATAGATATAGCCGCAGCCTACAAGCGCCAGCGCCTTGTCCGCTGCGGCCTTTCCGCGTTCCGTGTTCATGCTGTCGCCTCCACATCAAGCCATTGGGTCACGCCCAGCGCTCCCGGCTCCCACACGTTGTTGTCAACTGTCGATTGCCACACCTTGCCGCCGTGGCGCACCTTTGCGCCCTGGTTGTACCCGCCCGCGCCGGTGGGCTGTACCCATTCGGGGATTGCGTCCGGATCGTCCGCGTTGAGGCCCAGGCGGTGCCATAGAGCGGGCGTGGCGTGGGGCGCCCATCCGTCCTGCGCCGCGTGGGCCTGCAAACACTTGTATAACTGGCCGTCCGTTGGGTCCGCCACGATTGCGTCCACCGCGTAATCAATGCCAGGCTGCCAGGCATTAAAAAGGGCGGCCACCTGTTCAAGGTCTGCCGCCGTCATCGTCTCGCCATCGGTCTTAACGCCCCTGCGCGCCATGTGCTGCGTCGCGTCCATGCGCCGCCGCGCCTCCCGCGCGTTGTCAAGCCTGCTCATTAGCGGGCACCTCCTCATTGTTTGTCGCAGGTGTTGCGGGCGTGGGGTCGATCAGGGCGTCCAGGGCGCTTTGCACCTCGTCAATCTGTGCCTGTTGGGCCGCGATGGTCGCCTGCTGGGCCGTGATCGTTTGAGCCTGCCGGTCGATGATCGCTTGCTGCGCCGCGATAGTCTGTTCCTGCGCGTCTAATCGCTCCTGCAATCTATCCGCCATGCTTTGCTCTATGGGTTCCACCTGCAAGCTCACGACGGCGCGCCGTTCTGCGCCGTCGATGCGCACGGCCACCTCGATGATCTTGCGGTTGCTGTAAATAGCCGCTGTCAGCCCGCCGTCGTCAAGCACCCGCACCTCCGGGGCGGTGCCGGGCACAAACAGCGCCGCCAGCTCGTCCAGCGGCAGCACCGTGTTGAGCGTCAGCGTGAGGCGTTCGCCGGTTTGCGCCAGGGTCGCTTCAAATTGGGTATCGTTGATTTTAATTGTCGCCATGTTTTCCTCCTTATAATTCGCACGACACGCTGCTAACGCCCGATAAAATGTACAGATTGCCCATTGTCATCAGATCGCTGGGGGCTTCAAATCTGAAAATAACCCGATCGGAAAATGTATCTGTCCAGCTTTCGCAAGATCGTGTCAACCGTCGCATAAATATACCCGTAATGTCACGCGCTTTGAAGTATTCGGGTCGTTTGCCCACACCCCCACGCTGACCGGTACGCCATGCGCGGGCACCCCCCGCATAGGCATTCAGGCGGTGCGCCGCCACATGTAGCAGGTCACGTAGGGCTGCAAATTGTTGTGCGCCGCGTTGCCGCCCGCGTCCTGCACGGCTGCCTCGTAGCATTGCACTTTCACGCCGTCCACATAACGGTATAGGAACGCCTGATTCGGGGGAAGCCATTCCGGCTTTACTTGCAAATCCGGCAGGGTTTTTATCTTGTGCGTATGAACCGGCATTTCCCCAGCGGACAAAGTATGCTGCTTCTCGCCGCCTTCCACCGAGGGGCCGGAAAAGTCGCTGTCCGCCTCGTCCACGCCAACCGGTACGCGCCCGCGCCCCCATCTCTCCCAGGTGCCGCCGAACGATAGCCCAGGGTTCGCGGCGTCCGATGAAAAGTAGATGCTGCCCACCGGATGCGCGGCCAGGAACCATGCTTTCGTGCTTTCGGGGATGCAGCCTTTCATAAGTAAGCACCTCCGAAAATGGAAAAAATTTCAAGCGTGGGGGGGGTAATTTTTGGAATAAGCATCATGTTGTCTCCTCCTAAACGGGCGTTGTTGTAACCTTGTGCCACTTATCGATCTTTCCGCCGCTAATCTCTGGGGTATAGATTACCGCGTCACATCCTACAGGTGAGCCAGAAGTCAAAATGAAGAATATCGCAATGCGACCTACATTGTGTCTAATAATTATGACCATACCATAACCGTTTGCGGGTAACTTGTTGCTTGCGTTCGTTACTAAACCCCGTCCATCAATCGTCATCATCGAGCCGTTGCTCATGGCGTTGTATATGGATACGATATTGTTGTCCGTAACGCCAATCTGGCTAGGGTCTGTATAGAGTCCTAAAAGCTGCCGTATACCTGTAAGCGTAGTTGCCCCTGTGCCGCCATGGGGAATGTCAATTACATCCGATGCTTTACGGTAGGCATCTGCCGGTTTGCCATTTAGCCGTTGTGTGTCGATAGCGTTGGGGGGAGGCATCTTGCCGTTCATGTTTCCACCTCCGCAAGCATCATATAGCCGGACAGCGTGCCGGTGGGTTTGGCCGACGTGCTCAACGCCATTCGGCCCGCCGTCGTTTCCCAGTTAATCGCGGCGGCCTGGTTCGTCGGCTCGTTGGCCACAAAATCAATGATGGCCGTGTTCGCCGTAATGGAGCCGTCGCTGATCGACGCCGTGTACGGCCCTGTGCCAGCCCACGCCGTAAGCGGGAGATCATAGGTCAGCCTGCGCATGGACACTCTGGCTGCCGCCGCGTTGGCTGCGCTTGCCGCCGTGCTGGCCGTCGCGGCGGCGTTGTCGGCGTTGGTTTTGGCGGTATTGGCCGCGTTTGCTGCTGTGGTCGCGGCTGTGGCCGCCGTTGCGGCTTTGCCTGTCGCCGTGTCGGCGTTGCTGGCTGCCGTGCTGGCGGCTGCCGCCGCGCCGGAGGCTAAGGCCGCCGCGTCAGCAGCCGCTTGCTTGGCCGTATCGACGCTGCCTGCCGCCGTGTTGGCGGCGTCTGTAGCGCGCGTCGCCGCCTCGATTGCCGCGTCCACACGCTCCGCCGCTGTGTTGGCCGCTGTAGCTGCCGCGTTGGCGCTGTCCGTCGCGGTTTCGACGCCGGAAGCGGCTTGTGTCGCGCGTGTCGCCGCGCTGTTGGCCGCTGTGGCTGCGGCGTTGGCATCCCTTGCCGCTGTATTGGCTTCGCCTGCGGCTGTATTCGCCGTCGTTGTGGCTTGTGTCGCGGCCTGCTTGGCCGTATCGACGCTGCCTGCCGCCGTGTTGGCGGCGTTTGTGGCGCGTGACGCCGCCTCAATTGCCGCGTCCACACGCCCTGCCGCTGTGTTGGCCGCTGTAGCCGCCGAGTTGGCGCTGTCCGTCGCGGCCTCGACGCCGGAAGCGGCTTGTGTCGCGCGTGTCGCCGCGCTGTTGGCCGCTGTGGCCGCCGCGTCGGCTTTGCCGGTCGCTGTATTGGCTTCGTTTGCGGCTGTATTCGCCGTCGCCGCTGCCCGCGTCGCGGTCTGTGCCGCCGCTTCGGCGGCGGAAGTGCCCTGTTCCATCTTCTTGATCTGCGCCAGCAGCTCGTCCAGCGAGGGGATGATGTGCTCCGGGTCAACGATGCTGTCCGTCAGCACGCGGCGTACCGGCAGGATGAGCGCCGCCAGCGTTATCAGCCCGCCGCTGGTTTTCAGGCGCATCACCGCTTGCAGGTCTCCCTCCACGGCGTAGCAGCTTTGCGCCAGCGTTACGCTGGCCACGCTGCCGGTCAGGCTTCCCCCCACGGCGACGGTGGCCCCGTCCGCGCGCACAAAGTACCCGGTCACGGTGCCCGCGACGGCGGCTGCCTCGCCGCCGTCCAGCAGCTTCACGCGCCACGTGTGCGCCTTGTCGTCGCCGCACAGCATCAGCGCGCCGGGCCACACCTGCGAGGCCTGGATGCCGCGCTTCAGGTCGATTTCCTGTTCAATCGTCCAGTTGTTTGCCATGCGTTTTCCTCCCTGCTTCAATAATCGCCGCCGCCTACGCTTTGGATGAAGGCTTGCACAAACAAGTTTGCCTCGATGCGGGTCAAGCCGTCCGGCACGATCTCGATCTCGTGCCATGTCCCGCGCGTGACCTTCCCGGCGCTGTCCTTGGCCAGATAGGCCACGATGTCCATTTCGCGGCTGTTCAGGGCCGAAGGGGGCACCGCGTTGCCGTCCACCAGCAGCGTCACGCTGTTGGCCGTCCCGCCCTCATAAATGCCGTAGGCAATGGCGTGGGTATGGTCGGTCAGGGTGAGGTCGTGGGCATGCTCCGGGATGCTGACGCGGTGGGTATGCTCCGTCGTTTCAAATACGTGGCTGTGCGCCGGTATCTTCAATTCCTGCGCCGGTATATCCACGATGCAGACCACGTTGTGGTGGTGGCTGAAATTATGGTAGTGCGCCATGCCGTGGGTATGTTCGCCCGCGTCGCCGGTGTTGGGGCGGTAGCTGTCCCCCTGCATCGCGCCAGCGGTGGTAAGCACGCCGCTGCCGCCCGTCGCGCCCGTCCCGGCGTTTTGCGTCAAAAGCAATGTGTCGCCTGTATTCCCGGTGCCGCCGCCGCCCGTCGTGCCGCTGATGGAAATAGTCTTTGCCGAATAGCTGACCACGCCGCCCGTGTTGCCCTTGTCCCCGATGCTGCCGTAGCTGTGCTGATGCCCCCAACCCAGCGTGTAGGTATCCGCGAAGCTGTGCGTATGGCTGGGGCCGCTGTGGTGGTGGCTGTCGATGCTGTGATAGTGGGACGGCCCCGTGTGCGTATGGCTGGCGATGGTGTGCGTATGCCCCATCTGGTGGTTGTGGGTGCCGCCGCTGGCCGTCGCGGACATGCTGGTGCCGCTGGCGTCCAGGGCGTACCCGGTGTTGCCGCTGGTATCGTCCTTCCGTCCGGCGATGGTGCCGCCCGTCACCGCCGTGGTGCTCACGACGCGCTGGGGCAGGGTGCTGGCGTAGGCCCCGCCCGCCTTGCTGGTTCGCTCGCTGGCCCCGCCGCCGCCGCTGGTCTGCGTGCTGGCCCCGCCCGCGCTGGTAGTGGTGGCCGTCGCGCCGCCCGCCGCCGCGCCGGTTTCGTAAGCCCGGAAGGCTTCGATCTGCCACGAGAGCAGCATCTGGTTGATGCGCACGCATCCGCTGGGCACGTACACGCGCATGCGCGCCGGGTGGCTGGCATCGGCGTTGTCGGCGTATTGCTGGCTGTATAGGTTCGTGGCCCCCTGGCTGTACAGCTCGCTGACGCCCATGCGGTCGGCCAGCGTGTTGATGCTGTCGGCGGTGTCGCGTGGCGCGTTGGCGATGGTGATTTCGATGTCGCCCGGCCTGCCGCGCACGTCGGCTTTGCTTACGGACACAATCCGCGCTGAAAAACTAACGCCGTGCTCGCTGTCGTCAACATGCACCAGCTTGCCGGGCATGTATTCGTCCCATTTCTGCCCGGTCAGCCGGGTCAGGTCAATGGCCGTAGCGGTATAGCTGAAATAAGGGTTTTTCAGCCGGTCGAGCAGGGCGCGGCCCCGCGCCTTCAGCGTGGCCGCGTCCTCAATGGTCGTGTCCGCGTACACGCTGCACTTGACGCCCCACACGCTGGCGGTGTCCGCGTCGATGTAGGGCCGCCCGCCGTTTACATCCCGCACGGTGAGCTGGTTCACCCCTTCGCCGTAGCCCAGCAGGTAAAGCCGCGTTACCAGCGTGCTGGCGTCCATGCTCTTTTCAATACCCACCAGGTTACGCATGTAGTGAATACCGCAGCCGGGCGAGGCGTCCGCGCGCTTCAGGCTTACCTGCCACGGCGTCGCGCCGGTGTCAAATTCCCATGTGTATTCTTCCGTCAGCACATTGCCCAGGGACAACAGCGCCGAAAGCAGGGAAGCGTTCTCAAATTTGTAGGCGTATTGGTCGGTAAAGTCGCAGGTGCCCAGCACCCAGCGCTGCACCGTCTGCCGGGACAGGATGTAGCGGATGACCTGGGCCGTGGTCACGCCGGGGCCGCCGATCTCGTGATAGCCAAAAAGCACGTCGTCCAGCAGCGTGGCCATGACATGCTCCAAACTATACGTTTTCACGCCGCCCGCCGCCGTTTCCTCGCCGCTGGGCATGCCGATGATACGGTACAGCCCTGTGTCCCGCGTCCCGTCCGGGATACGCGCCAGATTGTGCGCCTGGCACAGCGCGTTTTTCGGGTCGCCCGTAGGCAGCGAAAACGAGGCCGTCCAAAGGTCGTTGTGCATCAGCGTGTAGGCGATTTCGTCCGCGTTTTCCAGCACGCCCAGGAGCCTTCCGTCCTGGCCGTAAATGGTCACGTACTCGCCGTTCATGGCGCGTCCGCCCCCGTTTCCTCACTTTGCCGCAGAGCCTCCGGGCCGCGCAGCATAAGCTCCGTGAGGGCGTACAGCTCGTCGCCCTGCCTGCGGCTCTGGCCCGCGAGTTGCGTAACGGCGCACATGCCGTCCATGCGCCACATACAGGTTTGCAGGCATTTGCCGCGCCTTAGCGGGCAAAAGTCGCGCTTGTCCTCCATCTATAACCACCTCCCCCGTGCTCTCGCCGTAATTTTCGCGCCATAGGTGCCGCCGCCATAGGTCAGCGCCACGCTGATCTCCTGCGCGCCCTTGGCCGCCGTGAGCGCGTCAAACCGCGAGGCGTAGGGCAGGGCGCTTTCGCCGCTGGAAAACGCCGCCCCGATGGGCGGCTCCATGGTAAGGGTCAGCGTGGCGCTGGGCGCAAGGCTCATCCCGGCGAAGACGGCCCCTTTCGCGCCAGCCGTTACCGTGACGCCGGTGATGGGGGCCGTGCCGGTGTTTTGTACGGACACGCCCAGCGGGGCGGATTCGCCGGTGTCCAGCGTCAGGGTCAGCCGCGCGCTTGCGGCGGTCGTGGATACGCTGACGCTGCTCTCGTCCACTGCCCAGGCATAGGGCTGCGCCTGAAACGTCACGTCCAGGCCGCCGCCTATCCACCCGGAAAAGCCCCATTTCAGGGAGGCGTCCACGCTGGCCATATAGTAGCGCAGCGGCTCATAGTCAAAAATCAGCCGCCGCCTCCCATCCGTCAGCCACGCGGCCATGCGCCGCAAACGCTCCTGCGCCGCTGCCTGGCTGGGCGGGTCGTGCAGAAAATACAGCGCGCCTGTAAAGCTGACCTGACCGGGCAGGCCGCCCGGCAGGAGCACGCTTCCCGGCATGCCCGCGATTTCGTACTCATTGCGCGCAATCGCAGGCGTGACTGCGTGGCCGCCTTTTTCCACATAAATGGCGTCAAAATCCCGTAGGCAATGCAGGCCGCCGAAAGAAAAATTGATCTCGTTCAGGTTCAGGAGATTCACCCCCAATTAAATAGCACCCATCCCCTTTCGGGTGGGTGCTATATGGTTTATAGCTGGCTATGCGGTTGCGCATACCCGTACTACGGCGCTGGTTGCATCATCCAGCTCTGCACGTGCGTTTTGCAGGTTTTTCTTAATCAGGTTAAGCATGTCGGCGATAAACTCACCGTTTGCCATTTCTTCCACGCCTACGGTCATGATCTCAATGCTGGCGCACAACCCGCGCAGGGTATCGTCTACGCTTTCCAATTCACGGATGGCGCTGGGCGTGTATTCTCCCATGGTTCTGCCTCCTTTTTATTTTCCCGGTTGACCTTTCGAGGTAGGCATGATAAGATTTACTTGCTGATCGAAAGGTCGGTGGAACAGGATTTCGGGTGGCCGACAAGCTAAAGCCCGCTATCCTGTTTTCTATTTGCAAACCTTTTTGTGAAGGTCGTCAACCATTTGTTCAAGCAAATCCGTTTTTGTTTTGCCTGTGGCCTTAGAGCATTCAGAAAATTTTCGCACCGTAGTTTCGGTTGCTCTCAACGCAATTTGCTTGTTCTTTGGTTCGGCCCCCGCAATAGGTCGGCCAGTTTTAGGCGACATGTCATCACCCCTTTTCTTTCGCCTAGGCATATTATAACTTATGACTAGGCAAAAGTCAACAGGGCAGTTAAAAGTAAATCTATCTGCCAACTCCTTAGTAATCTGATGATTGACCTTTCGGGGCAGGCATGATAGAATTTACTTGCCGACCGAAAGGTTGTGTAGGGGTGAGGAATCCGCGTTGCTTGCTGGGCGGGGCGGTTCCTCACTTTTCCTCTTTATCCAGCATATCGGCCACCATGTCTATTCCGCGTTCAATAACTTCTGTGCGAGATACTTGAAGCCTATTGGCGCAATGTTGCAGTTTATCGGCTGTTGCCTTTGTAATCCGCAGTTGTAGGCTTTCAGACTTGGTGACTTCCTTGTGTGGACGTCCTGTTCTTGGGCTAATGTTTCTCACCTCACTTTTTGCCATGGCTATATTGTATTTTAACCATGGCAAAAAGTCAATAGGCAATTCACAAAATAAATCTATCTGCCAACTCCTTAGTAATCTGATGATTGACCTTTCGGGGCAGGCATGATAGAATTTACTTGCACGCCAAAAGGTTGTGTGGGGTAGGAGAATCCGCAATGCTTATCGGGGCGAGGCGGTTCTCCTACTTTTTTATGCCCTTGTTGACAACCTCAATGCCGCGCCGTATCGACTCGGCTTTGGTTTCCGCGTAAAACTGCGTGTTTTCGTTGAGCTTACGCGCAGTTTCAGCATCCAGCCGTATAGTAATACGTTCGTCTTTTGGATTATCAGTTTTCGGGCGACCTGTCCTTGGGCTAATGGTGCTCACCTCACTTTCTGTCTGCCGATATATTACCATGTGGCAGACAAAAAGTCAATGAGCAATTCATAAAGTAAATCTATCCGCTAACTCCTTGGTAATCTGATGATTGACCTTTCGGGGCAAGCATGATAGAATTTACTTGCCGATCGAAAGGTTGGTGGGTATGAGGAACGCTTTTGCTTGGTAGGTGGGGCGTTCTTCACTTTTATTTCAAAAGTAAGCCTATAAGCAAGGAGATAAGAAGCATGTTGTCGATGTATCCCGCGTGTTTTATTCAGGAAGCAAACGGCCTTTCGGTTATCTTTCCCGATCTGGACGGCCTGGCTACCTGCGGTGACACGCTTGAAGAGGCTATGACCATGGCCGTTGATTGCCTGGCCGGGTATCTGCACTCGTTGGAACAAGAGGGGAAGGCCGCCCCTAAGCCGTCTGCCGCGTCCAGCGTCAACCCTCGCCAAGTGGCGCAGGATTTGGATGTTGATGACGCTCAGGACGCCTTTGTCAACCAGGTTAGCGTAGATGTGCCAGCCTATGCCAAGGCACACTTTAAGCATCCCGAAAAAATGCGCTGACTATTTCTGAGCTTGCAAAACGCATAAAGTGACCATGGGGAAGGCCCGGCAAAGCTGCCGGGCCTTTTTGATGCGCCTTTTACCTGTCGCCATAATGCCCGCCGCATTGGATGATTTCCACGGTGTCGCCGCTCAAGCGGTACACAATGCGGTTGCAATCGTCAATTCGCCTGGACCACCAGCCGGAAAGCGTGTCCTTCAGCGGTTCCGGTTTGCCGATTCCGGTATAACCGTTGCGGTCAATATCCTGCAAGAGCTGGTTGATGCGCTTCAGCGTCTTTCTGTCCTGGGCCTGCCAATACAGGTAATCCGCCCATGCGTCCTCATGCCAAATCTTCTTCATTCGCCCGGCACCTCATGCTCCGCGCAGTTGCGCCCGGCGTCCATGTCCCGCGCGGCCCGTTCCAGGCGGGCCATGTTCTTTTCGCTGTAAAAGGGGTCTACCTTTATTTCAAACGGTATTCGCCCTTCCCTCACGGCGGCTTTGGTGAATAAGGTGATGGCGGTGGTCATGTTCATGCCCATTTCGTCAAACAGCCTTTCAGCCTGGCGCTTCAGGTTCTCATCCATGCGTATGGTAACGCTTGCGGTTGCCATTGTTATCGCTCCTTTCACATACATTATACTGTAAATAGCTTACGGTGTCAATACATTGTATGCAAATTAGCGGGAAATTATGTGCGACGCAAGCGCCATTTTACGCCAGCACCATCCGGGCGGCGCGCCCGTTGGCGCTCCTGGCGGCCCGCTGATAGGCGGCGCGGCTGACGCCCGGCTCCACGGTTTGGCCCAGCTTCTTTCCGTCCACGGCAAGGGTGGTATTGCCCAGCCCCGCGCGCCGGTTGGCCTCGGCCACCGCCTCGCCCAGCCGCGCGTAGTCGATTTCTGGCGCGACCATGGCGGGCGTGGCAACGCCGCCCCGCGCCGTTTCCTCGGCGGCCATGGCACTAAGCTGCCGCGCGCTGCGCAGTACGCCAGCCATGCCGCGTTCGATGCCCTGTGCAAAGCCGTCGTCGTAGTGCTCGCCAATTTCGGCCATGCGCTTGGAGGGCGACGCGATGCCAAGCTCCTTCTTTGCGGCGTTGTAGGCCGTCTGCGCTGCCTCCCTGGCTGCACTCTGGATACGGCT
Source organism: Candidatus Limiplasma sp. (assembly GCA_048370855.1). Lineage (GTDB taxonomy): Bacteria > Bacillota > Clostridia > Christensenellales > Aristaeellaceae > Limiplasma. The sequence continues at coordinate 15,354 of DBGEOK010000044.1, forward strand.
TGCGCCGTGCTGGATGCCCCGCGCCACGCCCTGGGCGATGGCGTTGCCGATGGCCTCAAACCTGCTCCCGCCGCTGCCTACCGCGCCCCATAGTGCGTTCAGCGCACCGCTGCCTAAGCTGCGGGCGGCGCTGGTCACGCCGCCGCCCTGGCTGGTGATGCCGTCGCGGATGCCCTGTACCAGGGCCGCGCCGATTCGCTGTCCATTGGCGGCGCTCATTTCGCGCTGGGCGGCGTCATGCCCGCCCTTCGCCGTCTGCGCGGCGACGTTGCCAAGGGCGGCTTTTGCCGCCTGTACGGCCCGCTTGATGCCGTCCGTCCAGTCCTTGCCGATCTTGCCGCCCGCCTCCGCGTCCAGGATGGCGGCAGCGGCGGCCAGCGCGTCGGTAGCCACCGCGTCCACGGCGGCGTTCACCGTTTCGCTGCCGCCTGTGATACCCGTAGCCATTTCCGCGACAGCAGCCGCATAGGCAGCGTTGGCCACGCCGGTGATGGCCGTCTTGACGGCCTCTGTGTTGTCGCTGTTGTTGGTGATGCCGTCCGCGATGGCCTTGCACACGGCCTTGCCGATGTCCTCAAATTTTTTGGCGCTGGCTTCCCCCCAGCCGAAAAGCCCGGTGCCTTCCACGCCGAAGGCCGCGCCCACGGCCTCGGATACGGCGTTGGCGATGGCCGTCGCCCCACCCTGGAAGGTGCTGGCGGTGGCGGCGTTCAGACCGTCGTTGATTCCCTTGGCCACGGCTTCGCCTGTGTTTTTGCCCTTCGTGGACGTTTCGCCGTCCGTGATGCCAAGCGTTTCCGTGATACCGGCCAACAACTGTTCGGCGGCGTGTTGAGCGGCTGCTTTAACAACTTCTTCTTTGGAGGTGACGCCATCCGCGACGCTTTGCGAATAGGCCGCGCCAGCGTTTTTTGCGTCGGTATTTTCATCGGTTTCCCATAGGCCAGCCAGCCATTCGCCAGCGCCCCCGATAGCGGAACCGGCTCCGCCAAGTAACGTGCCGATGCCTGTGCCGATGCTTTCCAGACCGGACACAAGGGAATTGACTACGTTTAGGCCACTGTTTAAGCCGTTGCTGATGGTAGTACCAATACCCGCCCAGTCAATTTCCTGGATTGCAATTTTCGCTGATGTAAACCCACCGGACAAAAATTCGCCGGTTATGTCTACAAGGCCGTTGAATGCGTCGCTGATCGTGGTGCCCAAGGCCGCCCAGTCAATGGTTTCTATCGCTGTTTTTGCCGCCTCGAATCCACCGGAAAGGAAAGCGCCGGTCACATCCACAAGGTCGTTGAATGCGTCGCTGATCGTGGTGCCTAGGGCAACCCAGTTAATAGTTTCTATCGCGGTCTTTGCCGCCTCGAACCCACCGGAAAGGAAAGCGCCGGTTACGTCTACAAGGCCGTTAAAAGCGTTCCCAATCGTAGTGCCAAGGCTTTCCCAGTCAATTTCCTTGATCGCGGCCTCGGCGGCGGTAAACCCACCGGAAAGAAAAGCGCCGGTGGCATCTACAAGGCCATTGAAGGCGTTACCGATCGTGGTGCCAAGGTTCTGCCAGTCAATGGCTTTGATTGCCGTTTCCGCTGCGACAAACCCACCGGAGAGAAAAGCGCCTCCAACATCTAGCACACCATTAACGGCTGTTTGAATGGTTTCCCCAATATTGGCCCATTCAATCTTTCCGATTGCGGTTTTACCCGCCTCAAACAGCCCGGACAGAAATGTGCCGCCTGCATCCAACACCGTACCGATACCGTCTTTTGCGGATGTGCCGATGTCGCTCCAATTCAACCCCTCGGCAGATGACTTTCCATTGTTGAACAGCCCGCCAAACCAAGAGCCGATGCCGCCAAGCGCGCCTGTAATCGTAGTACCGATGTCGCTCCAATTCAGCCCCTCGGCAGATGACTTTCCATCGTCGAACAGCCCGACAAACCAGGAACCAATGCCGCTAAGCGCGCCTGTAATCGTGGTGCCGATGCCGCCCCAGTCAAGATGTGTGATGCTGCTCAGTCCATCTCCGAACAAGCTGGCCAGGCTGTCGCCAAGGCCGCTAAGTCCGTTCATCAACGAACCTAACAGTTCGCCTCCAAGCTCTATCCAGTTGATATTCTTAAACCCATTCCAGATAGCAGAAATGATTTCGGGCAGCTTTGCCACCAGCTTAGGAATGCCTTCCACCAATCCGGAGGCCAGGCTAACCATCATTTGCACAGCGGCGGGTATCAGTTCGGGCAATGCGTCAATGATGCCATCCGCAAGCCCGGTTAGAATAGCGGTGGCAGCTTCCACAAGCGTGCCTATATTCTGCGCCGCAAAGCCGATCACGCTTGTCAGTACATTTGCAGCCAGGGACGCGAGCTGATGAGCATTCTTGCTAATCCCATTCACTACGCTTTGCATCAGCCCCATAGCGGCGGGAAGCAGTACCTTCACAAGCCCCGGCAGTTTGTCCACCACCGCGCCGATGACCGTATTCACCGCAGACGCGGCCAGCGGCACGGCGTCGCCGATGAGCTGCGTAACCTCGCCCAGCATGCCGTCCACGCTCTCCATGATCTCGTCAATAAGCGTTTCCAGCTCGCCGGGATCAAGGCCGTCCTGCAAGGCATTGGCCACCTTGGCCATAACGCCGCTGGCGGTGTCCACGAGCGGCTGGAAGGCTGGAATGACCACCAGGCCGATGCTGTTTTTCAGCGCCTCGCCGCTGGCCTTGACGCGCTGCATGCTGTCGTCAAAGCTGCCCATGGCGTTCAGGGCGTCGTCGCTGAACACGGTGCCCATCTCGCGGGCTTCCTTGCCCATGTCCTTGAACGCGGCGCTGCCCGCCTCAATGAGGGGATTCAATTCCTGCGCGCTTTTGCCGAACAGGTCCATGGCCAGGGCGTCGCGCTCGGTTTCGCTGCTCACGTTGCCCAGCGCGTCGATGGCGTCCCAGAACACATCCTCGCTGCTGCGCAGCTCACCCGTCACGTCGTCCTTGATGCTGACGCCCAGCGCCTTGAATTTCTCCTGCGCCGTCTTGCTTCCATTGGCCGCGCTGCCCATGTTCTTAATCATCTTGGCCATGCTGCCGGTCATGGTATCGACGTTCGTGTCGATGAAGTTGCTGGCATACGACCATTCTTGCAGCGTCTTGGCGCTGATGCTCGTCTGCTGGGAAAGCGTCAGCAGGTCGTCGGCATAGGTTCCGGCCCCCTTGGCCATGCTGAACGCCTCGGTTGCGGCGGCTGCCGCTGCGGCCCCGACTGCGGCGCACGCGGCGGCGGCGGCTTTCAGCGAGGCCGTCAGGGCGCTCTTGGCGATGCCGCCCGCCCGGCTCATGGCTTCGCCCATCCGGTCGTTTTTGTCCTCGGCGTCGTCGGCTGCCTCGCCTTCCTCCTTTACGGCCTTGGCCGCGTCCTCGACGCTTCCGGCCATGCCGTCGCTTGCGGGCTTGGCGGCCTCCATGGCTTCGTTGTTTTTATCCAGCTCGCTTTGGGTTTTGCTCAGGGCGTCCTTCTGGTCTTGCAGCTTCTTGGCCAGGGATACGGATTCGTCCGAAAACTCGCCGCTTTGCGCCACGCTGTCCTGATACGCCTGGGCAACGGCGTCCAGCGCGTTTTCCTGCGCCGACAGCTTCCCCTGCAATAGCTCCTGCTTCTGCGCCAGCCCCTCGGCTCCGGTTTTGCCGCTTTTCATGCTGCGTTCCACTTCACGCAGCTTTTGATCGTAAGCGCCGCACTCGTTGGCGCTCTTTTTCAGCGTGTCCTGTAACCGGTCCTCGCTGGCCTGCGCGTCGTCCTGGGCGTCGGCCGCCTTGGCGGTGCTGTCGGCCAGCTCGGCCATGCCCTTTTCGTTTTTGGAGATTTCCGCGCCCGTTTTGTTCATGGCCGTTTGGGCGCGGTTCAGGGCGATTTGCAGGTTTTGCGCCTGGACGCTGTTTTCGCCGTATTCGGCCTTGGCCTTGTTGAGCTGTTCGGCCACCAGGTTGACCTTTTCCGCCTGGGCCTGGTATACGCTTTGCAGCCCCTTGGCCTTGGCCTGCATAGCTTCCATGGTGCCGCCCTGGTCGCCGAAGGAGCTTGTCGTGGCCGCCATTTCGGTGTTCAGCACCGTCAGCTTGCGCCCGATATCCTGTAATGCCTGTTTATACTCTTTGTCGCCCAGTACGCTTACTTTGGTGCTGATTCCCTCGTCGGCCATGCTCTCACCTCGTTTCGGGCATCAAAAAAGCACCATACCCGATAGGGGCCGGTGCTTGGTGATGGGTATATTGTTCAAAAGCGCCCGCGCGGACGCTTTTTAGCGCGGCAGCCTGTTTAAGCGCGGGCCGTTTTGCGTGGTTTCAGGGGCGGCGGTTCTCCGCTCGCGGGTTCTTGCCGCCTGCGCGGGGCGGCGCGTCGCCTTCGCGCATTGATACAGCGCCATGACGGCGCGGGGGCTGCTCTCCCAAAAGGCCGACGCGCTCATGCCGCAGTCCAGGGCGCGAAAGTACAGCCACGCCCAGGGAAAGCCGTCCTCCGTGGCGCTGGTCAAGGGTTTTCGGTTTTGCCCTCGTCGTCCGTGGGCAGGGAATCCACCACGCCCTTGACGATGATTTCCCGGATGCCGTCAATGCTGTCCAGCTTGAACGTGCTGTCGAAGCCCTCCCAGGACATATCCGCGCCGCCCGCGACAAGCGCGCCGTAAAACACGGCCATGACGGCCTTATACTTGAATTTCGCCAGCGCGGCAAGGATATCGGCATAGCCCACGTCCTTGCCGTAAATCTGTTCGTAGATGTCTTCGGCGACGCGGGCCGCGCGGTTATTAAAGGCCAGGGCGTAGCGCTGGCCGTTCAGGGTGATGTGAGTGACGGGGGCGCTCACGTCGCGGCCCCGCTGCTGCATTTTCTCCATTGGTTTCCTCCATTTTTACGCGCCATGCGGCGCTGATCGCCGCCATGGCCGCGCTTTTTTTGCAGGCTCGCGCGGGAATCATGCGGGAAGGGGGACGGCTGGAATGCCGCCCCCTTCCCATTACGTCGCGGAAGGCGAAGACGTTTCGTACACCTTTGTAAACCAGTTCTTTTCCACCTCCGCGCCCAGGTTCTCCGTGGCGGTGTCCACCACGGCGGCCAGGCTGTCGTCGTTCATGCGGCGCACGAATACGCCTTCAATCGTGGGCGTCTGGTACTCGATGGCGTCCGCGTCCGTTTTCGCCGTCTTGGTCGGCTCGCTGAAAGCGCCCTTATACAGCCACCACAGCTCCTTGGTGTCGTTGTCCAGCGTGCAGGCAAAACCGATGGCTACCTTGGGCGGCTCGTTGCCGCCCTTGATGATCTGCACGCCGTTGCCGTCCACGGTGCGGCCCAGCAGATCGTTGAGCACGGCGGCAGGAATTTTGTCCACGTGCAGGCTGGCGGTGTAGGTGTCAATGCGCTTGGTATTGCGCACGGTGGCGTTGCTGGCGTGCAGCTTGCCCTCGCGGTAGCCGGGGGTGATCGTCACCTCAATAGACTTCGCCAGCACTTCTGGATCGCCATAGGTCGGGGCTGCGGTGCTGGTTTCCTCCTTGGTCATCTTTGCGTAGTACAAGTCGAGGATGCCGTAAAAATAACCTTCCATGGGGTTCCTCCTATTCTTCTATCCGTTCGGCCCATTCGCAGGTGGCCGCGATGTGGTGATAGCCGGTGTCGGTTTCGTACAGGTCCGGGCCGTAGCTGTATACCCGCACGCCAGCGGCGCGCAGCAGCTTCACGGCCCGCGCAAACAGGTCGGCATGGGTGCCGTCGTCCAGCTTGCTGTACACATGCACCTGCACCATATGGCGCAGGCGGCGGGGTTGGTTGCTGGCATGGCCGGTATAGGTGCCCAAAACTTCATTGAACACGGCGTAGGTTTCATAATCGCCCCCGGCAGGCTCCTTGCTCACCGGGCAGGGCAGCGCCGAAAGCGTCTCTTGAAATAGCTCGTCATAGGTCATTTTACCGCCCCCATCCGCTTGTCCAGTTCCTTCTGCATAGCGGTGAAGGCTTCGCTCTCCGCCTCCTTCACTGTCGGATGGAACCAGCCTCGCGCGTCCATGTTGCTGGTGCGTCCCTTGGGCTTGTTGTACTTGCGCCGCTTGGCGCTGGCGCTGCGCCCGTATTCCAAAATGTTTCCGATTTTGGCCAGCGGTTCGCCGGTCTTTGGGTGGTTGCCCACGGGCTTCACCGTGCAATAATAGCCGTTTGCCGCGTCGTACTTCACGGCGTCCGGCTTGATGCTGTCCCGCAGCGCGCCGGTATCCACGGGGGCTTTCTCTTGCAGCTTCTCGGCCACAACCTTGCCGCCCGCTTTTACGGCGCGCTTTACGGCGTCCTCGCTGGCGATGGCCGCGCGCTGAAACTTGGCGATGGTCGCTTCCATGCCTTTGACCTCAAAACCCATTACCCGCCTTCCCCCTTTACCAATCTGGCCTTGATGTGCATAAAGTCCCGCTTGTAGCCCAGGTGGTTGATTTGCTCGATCTGGTACGCCTGCCCGGCGTGGAGTATCCGGCACTCCTTGTCGATACTGTCCCGCCAGCGGATGCCGAAGGTCACAACGTCCTGCGCCTGATACGCCTGCGCGGCGTAAAAGTCGCGCCCGCTCACGTCGGCCATGCTGGCCCGGCAGGTAACGACGTTTTCCCACGCTATGCGCCGGTTGCCTCTCGCGTCGGTGGTGGGCTTCGGGCGCTGGAAGGTGACGGCGTGTTTCAGATCGCCCGCTTTCATGCGCACCCCCCCTTTTTCGTGGGGCGTAATTGATGGACGCTGTGGACGATATAAGGCGGCACGTTTGCCTCGTCGCCACCCGCGCCCCGGTTGTCGTACATCCACGCCGCAAGATTGCACACCCAAAAATCGTACAGGTCGTCGCCGTCGCGGAAGGGCACGCCCGCGCCCGCATACCATCCGATTGCGGCCCGCAGGCACATGTCAAGCACCTGCATGTCGCATTCGGGGTCAGCGCCCGCAAAGCGCGCCACGTCGTCGATGCTTAACATGCGGTTTTGCCCCCTTTATTCGCTGGGCAAGGCGACGGGCACGCCTTGTTCGGCGGCTCGCGCCAGCCCCTCGCGGATATACCGGGCCACGGCGTCGCATACCTCTAAGCGGTTGGCGTCGGTGATCGCCGCCTCATCCAGCACGTCCACGTTGATGCTCGCGCCCTTGCCTGGTCTAATGTGACAGCTTGCGCTTACAACCTGCTTACGCTCCCCGATTTCATTTACGATGGATATGCTTGCAGTTGTTTGTTGGCTGTCGTCGCGGATGATGGCCATTTGTTCACTTCCTTACAAGGCAGGGGCATCCGGTCGGAAGCCCCTGCGCGGGTCGTTAGTTGCTGGCGGCAGCGGTGAATATTTCGCGCCGAACGGCGGCCTCGGTGTCAAACGTGCTTACGCCCATTCGGCTGATGCCGCGCACCTCGATGCTGTTGTTCCTAAAGGCGTTGCCGCCGATGTCGGTAGAAACGATTTCAAGGTTCTGGCGCATGAACAGCGTGGCGTACTGGGTAAAGTCGCCCACATAGACGGGGAAATAATCGCCCTTGGTCGCGCCGGAGGTCGTCACCGTGCGGCTGGGAAGCAGGCTGTTGGCCACCAGCTTCACGCGGCGGCCCTTGAACAGCATGTTGGTGGCGTTGGTCGGGTCGGGCTGGAGCATGGGCCGCCCGGTGGCGTCCTTCGCCTGGTCGAGGAAATCAAAGCCGTCCTGGTTGGTCAGGATGGTGGCGGTCAGGCTGATGGCCGGGTCAAGGCTCTTGTTGAGGATGCTCTTGATCGCGGCGATGGCGTCACCCGTAGAAGGGATATTCGCGGCGGTGAGGGTTTCCAGCTTGCCCTTCAAAAGCAGGTTTTCGGTGATAACGTGCTTCTTGGCAAACCAGTTGCCCAGGTACGTGAACAGGTTGGCCACCTCGTCGCTGGCCAGCTCGTTGGACACGGGCAGAATCAGGCCGTAGGTGGTCAGGGTGTACGCTACCTTCGCAAACTCGGGTTGGTCGTCCTGGGGAATCCCCGCGCCGGGGATTTCGCTGGTCAGCGCGGTCATGCCGGTAGTGGGCGCTTTGTCCATCACGCGCCAGCCGCTATTGGTGTTTGTCGTCTCCACGGTGAAGATGTCGGCCAGGGGGTTCAGCTCACGTCGGCGCTCCCGGATGGTGCGGTCGATGTCCTCCGGCACCAGGAAGCCGCCGTCCTCGCCCGGCGTAGAGCCGCCGCCGATGGTCAGGGCGTCGTATAGTACCTTGTGCTTTTCGTCGGTCATGGGACGGCCCGGACGCGCGCCGGTTCTGATGGCGCTGGCGAAGGCGCGGGCGTATTCGTTGCTTTTCAACATGTCGCGCAGGCCGCGCCCCTGCTGCTGGGTCTGCTGGGCCTGCGCGCTGCCGGGAAGGCCGCCCGTTTCGTCGGCATACTGGGCGTTAAAAGCGGCCTGCAAGGCGGCCATGCGGCTGTTCATGGCATTCAGGGCGTCGCGCTGCTGGGTCAGGGTAGCGGTGGTGGTGCCCTCATTCGCGGCGGCATCTGCCAGCGCGGAGGCAGCGGAGCGAATCTGGCCGCCCAGGTCGCGGATACTGTTCTGCAATTCGGTCAAGGTCATGGTGGTGTCCTCCTTGTTTTTTAGTCGTTGGCATAAAGGGATGCAATAAACGCGGCTCGCTGCGCGATTTCCGCGCGCAGGGCCGCGTCCGTGTCAATGGGATCGGATACCGTGGCCGCGCCGTTCGGCGCGTGATGATGGTCGGTGAGCGCATGCACATGGCCCGTCGTCGCTTTGGCATGCGCCTGCACCATGGCCAGCACCGCGCTGGGGCTGTACCGGCTGGCCTGCATCATGCTGCTGGGCAGCGTCTTTCCTTCTTCCGGCGCGTCGGGTAGTTCGTACAGGATACCGTCCGCAAAGCCTTCATCCACGCAGCGCTGTGCGTTCATGTAGGTTTCCGCTGCCAGCATGGCCGTGATTTCGTCCCGGCCTTTGCCGGTCTTTTGCGTGTACGCGGCTATCAGCCCTTCGCCGAGCTCGCGCAGCACCTCGGCCTGATGCTCCATTTCGCGGTAATTGCCCGCCGCGTATGTCCAGGGGTCATGTATCATCATGTACGCCACCGGCGACATGAGCACTTCGTCGCCCGCCATGGCAATGACGCTGGCGGCGCTGGCCGCTATACCGGTCACTTTCACCGTCACGCGGCCCTTGTGCTCCCGCAAGGCGGTGTAGATTTCCGCACCCGCAAATACGTCGCCGCCCGGCGAATTGATGTAGACCGTCACGTCCCGGCATTGAGCGAGCCGCTGCCGGAAGCGCCTGGCCACCACCTGGCCGCTTGGCCCCCACCAATCCACATCGGCTACGATCTCGCCGTCGATGTGCAGCTCGTCGATGCCGTCCAATTCATTGCGGATAAAATTATAGAAGCTCATTCGGTTTTTCCTCCTTCCTTGCCGTCTGTGTTGCCGCTCTTGGCGGATAGCAACAGCTCCGGGTGCAGGATAGCGATGCGCAGCGGCAGCAGGTCGCGGCTGGCCATCAGCTCGCCGCCGTTGTCGTCGGGAGGCAAGCCCTCGCGCGCCCGTACCTCATTCGGCCTGCGCCAGCCGCCGCGTATGGCCTTTTGGTTGACTTCGGCCATGGTCGCCGCGTCGGCCCGCATCAGCGCGTCCACGTCAAAGCGGAAACGATAACCCGCCGCATAGTCGGCGGGCGTCAAAAGTTTCCGGTTTAGCTCCTGCTCCCATTGCACCACAATGGGCATAATGGTGAGCTGTAAAAACTCCTGCATCTGCTGCTCGGCTGTGCTGAAGCTCGTGTCGGCATAGTCGCCCAGCAAATGCGGGGGAATGTTGTACACGGTGGCCACGCGGTTGCGCATGATGCGCTCCACGTCAAGCACCTGGGCGTTGATCGGGCTTTGGCTGAAGGTAGTCGCCGTCAGCCCGCCTTCCAGCACCACCACGCGCTGGCCGCTGCGCTCGTAGGCGTCCAAAAAGCTGTCGATGACGGCGTTTTTAGCGTCTTCGCTCAGGCCCGTATTGGGCACCGTCAAGAAAACGCCCTGATTCACGCCGTCAAGCTGGTTCAGGCTAAATTCCTTCACCTGCTTGTCGTAGTCCAGCGTACCCGCCAGCACGTCGATGGGCCGGATGCCGATTTCGCCGTTGGCGCTCATGTGTCGCACGGCGATAAGCTGGCAGCCGGGGACGGGGTACACCTTGCCGTCGTCAAGCTGCACCACATACCACATTGCGCCTGTCTCCGGGTGCCGCTGTGGCCGCACGCGGGTGGGGTCGAGGATGTCCAGCCGCTTTACAGCGCCCAGCTTGTCAGGCACAATCAGCGCGTAGGCGTTGCCCTCGGTATTCCGAAAGGCTTCCATCGTCTGCAAAAATCCGAAGGGCGTAAAGTTTTCATTCGGTGCGCGTCCGACAAGCTGTTCCAGCGGATGCCCGGCTTGCAGCTCGTAGCCTTTGTACAGATGCAGCGGCATGCTGGCCACCGTATTGGCTATCCGGCTGACCGCCGCGTAAATGGCTTCATTTCCGCGCATGGTGTTGTCGGCGCGGGCGCGATAGACGGGCAGCCAGCGCCCGCTTGCCGCTGTTCTGGCTTGGGGCTTATCTCTCGCCTTGGTCAAGTTTTTGGGTTTTGATCTGAAAGGCCACATGGGGCATTCCTCCAATCAAAAAGCACCCATGCCCTTTCGGGTGGGTGCTGAAGAAGAATTGTTATGTTTAGGCCGCTGTATGTCTCACCGTCTCAATCGTGCTTAACGCACTATCCAATCGCATTTCAATGCTGCTGGCAATGTCCAGTAACGCGGTGGGAAAACAGGTTTCGATCATCATGCCGTCCTCAATGGCGGAACGGGCCATTTGCAGGAGGAAAATTAAGCCCTTATGCAGTTCCATGGCCTCGCCGACGGCTTCCGACGCATTGTACAGCGCGTGACGATACGCTACGCACAAGTGCGCGGCGCTCTGGTTGTTTTTCTGAATGACTTCATCCACTTTGTCAACCGTAGCCCGCAGTTCGCGGACTGCCTCCATGGTGATTTCCTTCATGTTCTTGCTCCTTTTCAATCTGATGATTGACCTTTCGGGGCAGGCATGATAGAATTTACTTGCACGCCGAAAGGTCGTGTGTCGGTGAGGAATCTGCTTTTGCTTATCAGGGCTGTGGGCGGTTCCTCACTATTTTGTTGCCTCCTGATACTCGTGCTCAATACCACGTCTTATGACGTCAGAACGGCTTTCTTTTCGCAAAGAAGCCACTTGGTCCAGCTTTTTTACAGTCTCTTGGTCAAGTCTTACGCCAATGCGCGCATCTTTAGCGTTATCGAGCTTCGGTCGGCCTGTCCGTGGACTTATCGTCCTCACCTCACTTTCCGTTCGACACTAATTATATATTTCGTCGAACAAAAAGTCAAGCACTTTTCTAAAAGCGTCTGCGCAGACGCTTTTTAGTATTTAAGCGGGTTTACAGTGACCTCTTCCAGAATGGTTACAGGCAGCTTCAGAAGATATTCCCAGCGCGGTTTATAGTTCGCATCTGAACAAAAAGGTTTTCCATCCCAATATAGGGCGGCGTATCGCTCTTGTTCTTCCGCGTTGTAGGATAGCTTGATTCCATTCATGTCGTGCGGCATCGGCCTTTCCTTATTGCTGCACCGCACGCGGTAGATGCGTCCACAACCGGCTTCCCGGCCAAAGCGTACCGCATCCTCAAGGTTTCGCCACGCAAACAAACTTTGAAGACGACTTGGAATCCGTAGTTTATTCCGCCAGCGGTATTCCTCATATACCAGCTCCATCGCCATGCCATAAAAGTCCGGCTCATGCTTTGGCATCATTAGGTAACGTGCGCCATGCATGCTGATTCCCTTCTGCATCATCTCGGCCAGATGCCTGTAAAATTCACCGCCTATGCAGCGCCCAAGTAGCATGAGCCGACTTTCTTCTGGCCTGTAAGGTTCGAGTTCAACTACTGTTCCGGGTTGCAGCAATTCTGCTCTGTCGCTATGATAGTATACCTCCATTTGAAAAATGCCTCCTGTACTTATTTCATACATTATATCTATTTTTTACTACTATTGAAAGCCCATAATGTCTGTGCATACATTTTTTTACGCGCCGCGCCTGCGGCTGCCGATGTTCACTACGCGCACAGCAGGCGCGCGGAAGATCTCACCTGCCGGGTTTTTCTCCATGTTCACGCAATGGGCGTCCAGCCACGCCATGAAGCCGTCAATCTTGCGGAATTTGTTCCGCTTGGTCGGCATCCAGTTTTGCTTGTCCGCGTGCCTGCGCTCGCCGGATATGCGCACGTTGTCGATATACCAGCGCAGCATGGGGTCGTTGTTGCTTACCACCTTCCCCGCAAGCAGCAGCTCCTTGATGTCCTTCATGGGGTCGTTCAATGTAAGCGGGCCTTGCCGCACGATCTCGCAGTCAAAGCCCCTGTTTTCGAGCATCTGCCGCAGCCGCGTGGCGTTCGCCGGGTCATAGCCGATGGTCATAATCTCGTATTTTTTCGCCTGCTCGCAGAACCATTGATATACGTCTTCCTGCTGGATGTACTCGCCGTCCACGATGGTCAAATAGCCTTTCATGGCCAAGCCGTAATAGTCGATTTTCTCCTGGTCGAGCTCTACCTTGCGGCGCGGCACCCAACTGTGCAGCAGCACAAACACGCGCCCGTCGTCAAGCGGAAATTCCAGCGCCGCCGCCGTGAAATCCTCGCGGCTGGATAGGTCAAAGCCGCCGTAGCAGCGGCGGCCAAGCAGGGCTTCCTCCGGCACGATGTCTCCGTTTCGATTCAGCACTTCCGGCTGCACAAAGGCCATGTCGTCGGTGTTCACGGTTACGTCGAGCTGCTTGCAAATAAAATCCGCGCGCTGTTGGGGAATGTGCTTGTCGCGCTCCCAGGTGTCGTGCAGGTCTTGCATTTTCAGCAGCACTCCCAGGGAGGGATTCGCTTTAATCCACATGCGTTCGTCGTCCACGTCGTCGCCTTCGTCTAGCTCGGCGATGTAACAAAACATGCGGTCGGCCACGTCCGGGGCCAGCTTCCCCGCCATAGCGTCCGTAAAAAGGTCATAAAAATAGGCCAAAGGCCCGTCGATGACGTTGCCCATGGTCGTGATGTAGATGACAAGCGGCTGCGTCCGCTTAACGATCTTCCGCTTGACGATGTTCACCAGCTTAAAATCCCGGTACTCGTGAATTTCGTCAAAAATCGCCATATGGGGATTCAGACCGTCCAACCGCCTGCTGTCGCTCGACCGGTGCTTGATGCTGGCGTTCATGGCGTCATAATACACGCCGTCGCGCAGTGTGCGGAATCGCGGGGCAAGGTAGCGGCTTGCCTTGATCTGGCCGTAGCATTCGTTGAATACAATGCCCGCTTGCTCCTTAGAGTTGGCCAGCAGGTAGATGTCCGCGCCGCGCTCGCCGTCTTTGCACGCGCCGTAGGTAGCGTTGCCCGCCAGCAAGGTGCTTTTGCCGTTGCCGGTGCCTACCACAATTAAGCCTTCGCGGAAGCGCCGCAGGCCGGTTTCCTTGCTCAACCAGCCGTACAAATTGCATTCGACAAAGCATTGCCACGGCATCAGCACCATTTTGTCATAATCGCCTTTTGTCGGCGTCAAAAAGCGCTCGATGAAGTCCACAGGCCGGGCGGCCTTCGCTTCGTCGAAACGCCAGGGATATGCGGGGTCTTCTTGCCTCTCCAACTCACGCAGAAAACGGCGGCAGGCCAGCTTTACCTTGTTACATGCTATAACGCGCCCGGTGTCAACGTCGTGGGCGTAGGCATAGCATCGTTCAACCGGCGAAGGGGTAGCCTGTTCAGAACTCGCCGAAGTCATCTTCGAGCATGACGGGCGCGGCCTTCCTGCTGTTCGGCGTCAGCCGTAATTCGGAGAGGTGCTTCCGCTGCTGCTCGGCGTAGGCCCGCACCTGCGCCACGCTCTTGTTTTCCTGCCAGTATTTTTGGCGGCCATTGCTGCGCTCACCGCCGATGCCGCGCTTGTCAATGTCCGCGATGAGCATCTGCTTGATCTGCTCGGCGCGGGCGATGTCGGCCACCAGCATCTGGTCGGGGTCGGTCATGCCGCCTTCCCGCATTTCGCAGGCCGCGCAAAGCGCCTCATACATGTTCACGGCGTTCTTTTCCGTGATCGTCTGCATGTGCATGGCTTTCAGTGCTTCATTCATGTGCTTCATCCTTTCATATCTTGATAACTCGCATCTGACCGTGCTTTTTCTGCTCCTGCCGTCGCTTTCCTTTTTCCGGGTGTCTCTTATTATGGCATGCTTCGCACAGACTGCGCAGGTTCCCCATGTCAAGCGCAAGGTCTGGGCGTTCATCGATGCTTTTCACATGATGCACCATTGCGGCCCGGCGCGGCTTGCTGCCGTAGCCCGCGCGGTATCTGTCCATGCAGTCTTGGCACATGCCCGCGTCCCGTTCCAGGGCTTTGGCCCGCGCGCGTTTCCAGGCATCGGTGTGGTAGAACGGCTTGCTTTCCTTGTAGTCCATGCCAGCGCCTCCCCGCAAAAGCGTCTGCGCGGGCGCTTTTGGGCATAGAAAAGGGGCGGCCCGCGTCCGTCCCTCTTTGGTCAGTTTATATCATAGCACACTTTCCCGCTTCCAACCCTATCCTCTTCGCTCCTGTTCGCTCCTAGCCGCTCCTAAGCGCTCCTAACCGCTCCTTACCCCATCCTACCCGTATCATTGATACCATGCAGGCAATGCGGCGGCGACGACGTTCTCCGGCAGGTCGTCCAGCATGCGCTCGCCCTCCGCTTTTAATTTCCGGGCATAACTCTCCGAATAGCCCAGTCGCTTAGCGATGGCGGGCACCTTGCCATGCTTGACGTAGTATTCATGCAGCACGGCGCTTTCGCTTGCGGGCAGCGTGTCAAGCAATGTACAGGCGGCGGCGATTTCCACGCTTTGGGCCTGCTCGCGCAGCTTCAGTTCGCGCTCCAACGCATCGACCGCCGCCACAAACGCGCCGATCTTGTCCGGCTCTGCCGTCCCGCGCCCGCCGCCCGTCGCGTCCATGCGGGGCGATATACACGCCATGGCGTCGCGCCGCTGGGCAATCCGCTGCCTGATTCTCCTTTTGTCACCCTCCGCGTTGCGGCATCGGGTCAAAACGGTCATTGCTTTCATCTATTCCCTCCGCAAAAGCGTCCGTGCCGACGCTTTTAGAATCCTTCCGGCAGGTCGGCGTCGTCTACCGGCGTGAAGCCGTCAGGCGCTTGGCTGCTCCTGGGCGTCAAAAACTCCACTTCTTCGGCTGTTAATTCCAGCGTGGCGTGTGTGTTCCCGTCGCTGCCTGCGTAAGCCCGCGCGGTTACGGGACCGCAGGTCATGACCTTTCGCCCCTTGGTCAGGTACTTGGCGCAGTTCTCGCCCAGCGCCCGCCAGGCCGTCACCCGGAAATAGTCGGCCTCCGGCTGGTTTCCCGCCCGCGCGCGCCGGTTCACGGCCACGGTGAAGTTGCAAACCGGCGTGCCGTCCTGCGTGGTGCGCAGCTCCGGGTCGCGGGTCAGGTTGCCGATGATGGTGCACTTGTTCACATCAAGCCCTCCCGTCCACTATCTTGGCGAGAAGATCCCCTAGCATGCTGTTCTTCAGCGATGGGGCTGCGCCTTTTTGCTCCGCTTCGTCCATCTTGCGCATACTTGTAAGCTCCATTTCCTCCAACAGAAGGGCATGCGTTAGGCCGACTTTGAAATCATCCGGCATATCTCGCAGAAAGCCTAAAAAGCTGTTCATTACGTCACGCTCGCGGCCACAAAAGGCTGCTTGCAAGGTCATCATTTCATCGCCGGGAGCATACGGCACATTTTCACCTACCAATAAAATAAAGCAGTCGCCGTCTATGATCTGGACGCCATCCATCTTTTTCATGCCTTCCTCGCCGACGGCCTCAATCGTTATCCTATACTGTTTACTCACCTTATTCGCTCCTTCCGTTATTTTGCACCGCCTTGCGGTATTGTGCTTCTTGCCTTGATGGTCTTCATGGCCTTGTAATCGTCCCACATCCGCGCCTGTTCCAGCGCCACGCTATACTCGCAGCGGGGCAGCTCGCGCACGCTGGTGACGCCGGTAATCAGCCGCACGGCCCGCCTGATCGCGTTGGCCGTGGCCTTCTCGCAGCCTTCCGCGCGATACTGGGCGCATAGCTCCGCCGCCCGGCTTCGGATAGCCTCGTTGATGGCGCTCGCCTGCGCGGGCGTTACCTTGGTCAGCAATCGCACCTGCTGTTCCAGCGCCGCCATGCGCTCGTTCGTCGCCCGTACCATGTCGGCCATGCCGCGCATCACTTCCACCACCGGGGCGAGGGCCTGCTGCATTTCCGTGGCCAGCGTGGGGGAGCTTTCGCCCGCCTTTACGATCTCGTTCATGGTCAGCCCTCCTGCTCAATGTAGACGGTCGTGTTAAGGGAGCGCCGCGCGCCTGCCACCCAGGCTTCCACCATATCCACGTAATGCCGTATCTGCTGCCGGTCGCTTTCCGGCATCCGCACCATTTCCATGCCCATATGGGGCAGTACGCCCACCGCGCCGATGAAAGCACGCACCGCCGCCGCCAGCTCGCCGACGGTCAGGCCGCCGCTTCCGGTCGCGTCTCCCCGCACGTCCTGCGCCCGCTGGTTCAGCAGCTCGCGCTGCGCCTGCTGCCGCAGCTCGGCCTGCCGCTCGGCGTAGCTCTCGGCCTCGTCCAGCTCTTGACGCAACCGGTCGATCTCGGCCTGCGCTTCCGGGCTGATGCCTCCGGCAGGCGCGGTCTTGGCCGCTTCTCTCGCCTTTTCCAGTTGATCGAGCAATTTATTTTGCGTCGTCCGAGCCAATGCCTCGGCATGCCGTAGCCGTTGCAGCTCCCGCTCGGCTTCGGCGGCGCGGGCCTCGCTCATTTGCTGTGCTTCCTTATACGCTTGCGCCGTTTCCTCGGCCTTTTTTTGGGCCTTCACGGCCTCTTGCAGCTCCCGCAGGCTCATGTCCTCGCTTGCGGCCTTCTCGGCCATAGGCTCCCGTTCAGCCTCCGGCAGCGCGAGGATGGCCTGAATTTTGCTGATGGGCAGCTTGTTCATCATGCTGCCGCTGTGTACGCAGCGGGCAGCCTGCATCAGCTTTTGCGCGTTGCGCTCGCTCATGCCCGTATTCGTGCGTACCCATGCCTCCCATTGGCCGTGGGGCACAAGCCCCGCGTCCTTGGCCTCGTTCAGGCAGCGGCCCACCTCCAGGATATTTTCATAGGCCCCCTGGATGTGGGTGGCGATGCGGTATTCGATGTTCGCTAACGTCACGGCGGCGGCGGGCGGGAGGGGTGAAGGCGCGGCCAGCTCGCCGCGCGTCATGGCGTGCAGTTCGTCCCATTCCACGGTTTTGCCGTTCACCAGCACGTCCCAGCGGGCCCAGCCGCTTTCATTGCGCTTGCTGCTTACATACAGCGCCAGCGCCTCCTGCGCTTCGCCGAAGGTGCCGTACCCCTCCGGCTTGATATAGCCTTTGCTTATCAGCCTGCGCGGGGCCTCTTTGTCTTTCTGCGCCCATGCGCCATAACCGCCGTCCGGCAGCTCGGCCACGTACAGCGCCCGCCTGCCTGGGTCGATGTAGGTTACTTTCATTTCCTCGCTACGCATTGCTTTTCTGTTCTCCCTTCATCGTCTTGTACTTCTCGCACAGCGCATACGGCCCGCAGCAGTAGCGCCGGTAATGCTCGTTGCGCGGGTCGCAGCCGGGGTAAACCGTCTTCACGCCGCCGCAGGTGAGGTAATAGCGGCCCCGGTAGCTGCTCCGGTGCTGGAAGCACGGGCAGCGCGCCCGCAGGCCGTCGCCGGGGACGCCGCGCACCGGCTGGCGGCAGTTGCACGTCTCGCCGGTTTCCAGCGGTCTGCCGCAGTCCAGGCAGACGCGCCCCGCAATCGTGTGTCGCATGGTTTCGCCTCCTTACTTAAATTCTTCCGGCAGGTCGGCGTCGTCCACCTGTGCAAAGCCTTCCATGTCGGCGGGGGACAGGGGGATGCGCAGTTGCTCGCTGGCTACCTTGGGGCCGTCGATCATGCGGCGGGGAATCCACAGCAGCCGTTGGCATTTGCCGTCTATCCATTTCGGGCGGGTGGCACTGTCGCTGGTGGTGGTTTCCGCTGTCAGTACGCCGTCCTCGCGCATCTGCTTGTATAGCATCTTGGAAGTGAGCGGGAACGCCTGCCCCTGGTCGCTGCACAGCTTGGCCACCGCCCGGTAGGCCACGTTGGGCAGCAAATAATAAAAATCAGCGTCCATATAGCCGATCATATCCTTTAAGGCGCTGGGCGCGTGCCCGTCCACGCCGGGTCCCGTGGTCAGGTCGCGCACGGAGGCGCTTTTGCTCAGTAGTAGCTCGCTGATGGTGGAGAGGAATAGCTTGCTTGGGCGTTCTTCCCGCATTTCGTTGGCTTGTCTGCGGCTGTTGTCCGTTACCACGGCCCAGGCGTGGGCGCTCATTTCCACGCACTCGTCCGTCGTCAAGGCTCCCATGTCCCGCATATACCGCAGCATGCTGTCGTACCCCAGCATCATGTGGGCTATGGCTTCGGCGCTGCGTCCGTGCTGGCCCTTTGTTTTTTCCAGGGCGACAGCGCGGTTTTGCACAAAGGTTTTATGCAGCAGTTGCGGCAACTCGTCGATCTGTTTGAGCAGCCACCGGATGTAGCCTTGCATGCTCTTTTGCAGGTAGCCTTGGCGGGCTAACTCCTGCGTCTCCGTCAGGCTTTCGCTGGCTGGCACGTTGCCCGGTTTCACATTCACGAAGTAGAAGCGGGCCATGCCGCTTTCGCCCACGCCCGGCGTGTCCTCGCCGCTGATGATCGCCACACCGCGCGGCGGCATGCTCTCCTGTAAGCTCAAATCGCTTTTCATGCGTCCCCTTTCCGCGCCGTCACCGAAGGCGCGTGCAAGGCTCTGCGCGGTCGCTTCCATCTTTTTGCGCTCTTGCAAGCTGGAAACGGGGTGATAGTCGTCCACCACGATGGGCATATCCTTGAGCCAAAAAGCCTTCTTGCGGATAAAATTGGCCGTGTCGTTGAAGGAAGCGGGAAGGTTCCGGTTGTTGAAGTTGCCGAAGTGAGAGAGGGCCAGCGCCGCCGCCGTGCTCTTGCGTCCTCCGGTGCCGCCCAGCAGGAACAGCGCGTAAGCCGGGGCGACGCCGGTTGCTTCCAGAAATTCGCGCAGCGGCGCGAGAAAGACCGTACCCAACAGCGGAACGCAGATGTGCTCGGCGATGACGTTGCGCAGGTTAAGCGTCATTAGCGCGCCATCCTGATAGCTGATTTTGTCAAATTCCGGCGCGCCTCCCCCGTCCAGGCGGTACAGGTTCAGCCCGCTGGCCAGCGATACGGTCACGCCCTCCGCTCCGATGGCCCCGCCCTCGTACAAGTAGGCCCACTTGCCGCCGATCTTGCGCCAGCCGGTATGCGTGTACTGGGTCACGCGCTCGCAGGTTTCCCGCCCCACCTCGCTGATCGCGTAGCGCAGCCGGTCTTTCACCGTGTTGCCCGGCGCGATATTCGCGCGGAAATCCCAATTCTTCGTCACCCATCCCATGCTGTCAAACTGGTCTGTCTTTACGCTCACGCGGGGCAGGGGCGCGCCGTTCATCGTCCAGCCGTCCAGCACGGTTTCCTGGGTGACGTTCACGCCGTCGTCGCGCGATACCACGGCGCGGGGCAGCACCACGAAGTTGGCCAGCGGCTTGGGGCCTTCCGCAGTTTCTTGGCAAATGCGTCCGTTGTCCACGCAGTAGCCGTACACGCGGTTGTAATACTCGGCGACGGCGTCTCGCTGCGCCAGGGCGTCACCCGTGTAATTTTCCGCGGCCTCCATGGCGCGCTTTAGCGCGTCCTCGCCAGCCGACCGGCCCAGCAGCTTGAATAGGTCGCTGATGTCGCCCTTGGGCGGCAGCTCCGCGCATATCTTGGCAAGGTTGATAATACGCACGCGCTTGGCCAGCTTGTAAACGCTTTGCGCCACCTGCCCCGCGTGGCTGCGGCCCACGTCGTCGTTGTCGGGGATGATGTACACGTCCGCGCCGGTCAGGCTGGGGCTGTAATCGCCTGCCAGCCATTTGCCCGCGCCCATCGGGTTGGTGGTGGCTGCGTGGCCCAGCTTGGCCATGTTGTCGCAGTCCTTTTCGCCCTCCACCACAAAGACCGGCTGGCCCGCTTTGATGGCTGCCAGCAGCTCCGGCAGCCGGTACAGCACCAGCCGCGCGCCATCTTTGGTATACTTGTAGCCTTCCGGCTTGCTAGGGTCTGGCTGGCGCAGGCTGAAGGTCTTGCTCCCGTCAGGGCATTGGTAACGGCAGGCTTCAAACAGCACCTTGCCGGTTTCGTCTCGGTAAGGGTAAGCGCATACAAATTTGCCGCGCGGCTTCTTCCCGCCACCCTTCCTCGCGGGTCCGGTCGGCTTGGCCGGGTAGACGTTCAGCCCGTCAGGGGCGTCGCGCTCGCGGAACAGATCGCGCATCTTTAGGCCCATGGCGTCCAGCACGGCTTCCGTGGCGCATCCCGCCTGGCATTTCAGCACGATGCCCTTGTCGCCGTCCCGCACACACAGGCTGGCGGTTTTGTCGTCGTGGGCGGGGCATCTGCAAATGTATTCGCCGCTGCCGTTCGGCCCGGATTCCACGTGCAGGCGGCTTAAAAATTCGCGGATGTCCATGCGCCGCTCCCCCTTATCTCTCCGGTCGTTTCGTCTGCTCGCGCACGCGCGCCTCAATGGCCGCGTGCACTTCGTCCATCTGGAAAACAAAGGCTTTTCCCGGCTTCGTGCAGGGCATCCAGCCCTCGCGGATGGCCCTGCGGATGGCGGAAACGCTCAGTCCGGTTTCCGCGCTCACGGTTTCGATGCCCACACCTTCCGGCTGCTTTAGTAGCGCGGCCACCGTGTCAACGTCCACCACCGCGCGGGTGCCTAGCTGCATGCTGGGGACTTCTCCCGTCCGCACCGCCCGACGCATCCGGCCTTCGCTGATGTTCAGCGCCGCCGCCGCTTCCCGAATGGTCATGAATTTCACGGTCAGCCCTCCATTCCTCAAATTCCGGCCAGCGCCTTGTCGATGGCCGCGATGGTTTCCTCCATCACCTGACGCAGCTCCACTGCCTTGGCCCGGATGGCCGCCGCCGCTGGCTGCTCGTCGGGGGTAATGCGCCCGTCGCGCGCCACCGCCGCAAAGCGCAGCGCGATTTCCTGGGCTGCGGCTGTGCTGCCTCCGCTCAACGCCACCGCCCAGCCCAGCGCAGCCCGCGCCAGCTCGCTGCTTCCCACGCTGCCATAGTCCGGCAGCAGCGGGCAGCACGCGCGGATGTGCGCCGTCTTCAGGTCGGGGTCGCCATAGGCTTCCACCATCTTCTGCACCGCATCGCAAGGGGGAGTAGTGCGCCCGGTTTCGTAGTCGGCCAGCGCCTCGCAGCTCACGTAGATTTCGCTGGCCGTGCGCTCGCGGCTGGCGTGCAGCGGGTTGTGCTGCGCCGCCAGCATCCGGGCGCGGTAGTAAATGTTGGCTGGGTCTTTCACGTCAAATCCTCCTGCTTGGGCGGTCCATTAGCTCAACAGGCAGCCATGCCTCATCGAAAAGTACCATTCCTAAAACATGCTCGTCTATTACGAGCGCCCCGCCGTCCAGCAGCCATGTGTTAAGCTGTTCATATAAGCGTTCCATTTCCTCCACGTTTGCGCGTTCCACAATCACCATCAAACGGGGCGTCGGTTTCTTGGGTGGGGGAGGCGGCGGCGGGGTTATTGCGTGTGGAATCATACCCGTGCCTCCCAATCCGGGCAGCAGTC
Organism: Candidatus Limiplasma sp.; assembly: GCA_048370855.1. Lineage (GTDB taxonomy): Bacteria > Bacillota > Clostridia > Christensenellales > Aristaeellaceae > Limiplasma. Next base: position 37,191 of record DBGEOK010000044.1, read on the forward strand.
CGACCCGTCCGTTCTATCCCGCAGACAGTCGCCGAATATACGGCAGGTGTCGCAGCCGATCTTCTCATTTTGCATGCTGTGCGGGCGTTCGGCTATGGTAACGGTGTTGCCGGTCAAGATGCCCACCAGCTCCGGCACGCGACGAACAGTCACATAGCGCGGGGCGATATAGTTGCCTTCAATATCTTCGCGGACGGCCCTCTCGCTGGTGTTGGCGGTCAGGCCGCTGTAGGCCTGTTGGTCGGCGTGGTCATACAGCGCGTAGAAGTACACGTTCATGATCTCGGTGTTACCCATGTTTCTGCCTCGCTTTCTGCCATATATGGCGTTTTTGATGGTTGTGTTTGGCCTTGTTATCACTGGCGTTTAGAGCGTATCTGCCCGACAATAATGCTGGACATATTGGCATTATAATTCTGATATTCCGAAATGTCAACGCATAATGCTAAATAATCCAAAATACAATCAAGACATGCAAAAATGAATTGCATCATGTTAAGATATACAACAAAAAAGGAAGGTGTAAAGATGGGACAGATGCGGGACGTATTGCGCAAATTGCGGAGTGAGCGGGAAGAAAAGCAAAGTACAGTAGCGGATGCGCTTCTCATTTCTCGCGGAACGTATTCATCATATGAAAATGGGATTACACCGCCTACGGAAGTTTGTATAAAACTAGCTGACTATTTTGACGTATCACTTGAATATTTACTAGGTTTAAGTAATGAACGTAAACCAGCGGGCGGACGGCTGGCCGCCGCGTTTTCCTCTCTGGCTAAACTGGCGGGCGACGCAGCGCCAACAGCTAATGATATGGCGGGCCTGCTCGAAGCGGCGGCGCGGTACTATCAAAAGGGCGCATGCTGCGGTGATCTCCCGCTGCATGCGCTGAAGGGCTTTCATGTGGGACTGTGCGCGGCGCTGGCAGCCGCCGTCCAGGAGGATAGCCCGGCCCTGCTCGATAGCGTGAACGCGGCGGCGGTTGCCGCGCTGGATATAACCAAAATGCCTGCGGTATTTTACGAAAGCAAACAAGGAGGAACAAACCTATGAAAAAACTGCTTGCTTTGGCTCTCTCCCTCGCGCTTTTCCTGCCCGTGGCAGCGTTGGCTGACGTTCTCGCGGATGGCTGGCAGGATGCCAGCATGGAGGAATTGCAGGATGCGCAGCAAAGCATCTTGAACCGAATCAGCGAGCTGCGCGCTGCCGCTACGCCTGTGGTAGACGCCGCCCATTATGAGGGTGCAGGCACCGCTATGGTATCTGTCGATGCCTTCCCGTCCTATCCCTGCCGCATGGTCTTTGCCGTGGACGCCCCAGGCGATGCAAAGCTGGAAATAACGGGGGGAAAACAGCTTGGCTGGAAGCAAGAGTTTACCGCCGCGCCTGGTGATCTCTCCCGCGTGCTGTCATATGATTCCGTGAACTATGGAGGCAACGATCTCACGCTCCTGGTGACGACCTCATCCAACTGGACGCTGGATATATACCCGCTTGCGGAGACGGGAACGGTCGCATTCAGCGGCGCGGGAAACGCTGTTAGCGACCTGTTTACCCTTAGTAGCCCGCAACTCGTCACCCTGTCCTATGATGGTTCTGCCGAATCCTCCGGCTATCTTTCGGTAACGGTCGTTACGCCTTCGCAATACGGCTATCTCCGGGAAAGCGTATTCAGTGAATCGGTCGGTGGCAAAAGCGGTACAACGGAAGTGTTCGTAAAACCAAAAAAGGATGACCAGCCGTGCTTTTATATCGTGGAGTGCAAACAAGGCATAATGTGGGAGATCGCGCCTAAAAATTGACGCCTTACAGAATTTTGCGCTCAAACCTTACACTTTAAGCAGCCGCTTACACATTCGCTGTAATGCCAAAATCCCTTGATTTACAAGGGTTTTTGCTTCATTTTCAGGCTTCCTTACAGCCTTACAGGAAAAAAACACATACCCCCATACACTATTTCATTGGAGGCGATACCATGGGCACCATCGAGAAGCGAGGGCGCAATTCCTGGCGCATCGGCATCCAGGTGCCGGTGGATGGCGAATGGCAATGGGTGCGCGATACCATCAAATTCCCGCCAGAAATGAGCGAGGCCCAGCAGCGCAGGGAAGCGAAGAAGGCGCTCGCCTGCCTGACGGCGGACGTGGAGGCCGGACGCATCAAGCCCAGCCAGGGGCAGCATACCGTCCGCAGCTTCTCGGAACTTTGGATGAACCAGCATGTCGGGCCGAATCTGTCCGAAAACACCTATAAGGACTACCGCCACTTCCTCGACGCCCGCATTCTGCCGCTGATCGGCGACGTGCCGCTCAAAAAACTCACGCCGCTGGTGCTCAATCAATGGCTGCTCGACGTGCGCCAAAGCCCCCGCCGAACCACGCGCCTTCCGGATGAAAAGCTCAAAACGCCCCGCCGCCCCAGCGACGCGGCAAAGATGACCAGCCCGGAGAAGCTGAACAAACCGCTTTCGCCCCGCACGATACAGCACTACTACGATACGCTGTACGCCATGCTGGACAAGGCGGTGCAATGGGAAATCCTCAATCATAACCCCCTTGATAAAGTGGATAGGCCGAAGGCCAAAAAGCCTAAGGTGAATTACCTCACGGAAGAACGCGCTGTGGAGCTGCTGCGCTGTCTGCGTGATGAACCGAATATGTGCTATCGCGCCGCGCTGCTGCTGGCGCTGCTGTGCGGGCTTCGCCTGGGGGAGGTGGGCGCGCTGCGCCTGGATGACGTGGACTGGCAGCAAGGCACCATCGACATAAGCCGCGCTCTCAAATACACGCCCCAGGCGGGCAACTTCGTGGGCGGCGCAAAAACGGAATCCAGCGAGCGCCTGATCGCGCTGCCGCCCGGCATGATGGCCGTGCTCCACGAAACGCGCGAATACCAGAAGGAAGTAGCGTCTTGGGCCGGTGATCTGTGGGTGGGGGAGGGCTGGATCGTGCATGCCTGGAACGGCGCGCATCTCCACCACGACACGCCATCAAAATGGTTCCGGCGCTTCGCCGATGCCCACGGCTTCGAGGGGGTACGCTATCACGATTTGCGGCATACCCACGCCACCGTGCTGCTGGCGAATAACATCGACGCCGTAGCCGTGGCCAGCCGCCTGGGCCACGCCGACGCCACCACCACGCTGCGCACCTACGCCCACGCCCTGCGCCGCCGTGACGACGATGCCGCCCGCACAATACAATTTCTGCTTGACCGCGCCGACGACGATCTGAACAATAAAGACAAATAAACAAAGGGGCAGACGCTTTTGAACGCCTGCCCCCTTTGTTGCCCCGCAATGGGGCGTTTTTTGCCTTTACCGTCCCCCAAACTCCCCCATTTTTCCCCCAACTTATCAGCAGGATACAAATTCTTGTTCAATTTTTACAAATAAAAAGGATAGTTTCGGTTGAAACTATCCAAAATTCTGGTCGAGGTGACAGGATTTGAACCTGCGACCTTTTGGTCCCGAACCAAACGCGCTACCAAACTGCGCTACACCTCGAAAAAAGGACTGGAGCCAATAAAGGGACTCGAACCCTTGACCTGCGGTTTACGAAACCGCTGCTCTACCAACTGAGCTATATTGGCGCGTCAGCAGCAATTATTATAGCAAATCAACCTTTGTTTGTCCAGAGCTTTTTGATAAAGTCAGGTAAAAGCGGCCAATTTATTTTGATCCCAAGCTTCTGAAAGCGCCCGGCAACCGATTTTAATTGCCGGGCGCTTTGCGGTCGCTTGGCTTATGCCGTTGGACTGCCGGGTTACAGCAGCCCGGCGGCCGCTTTATCCAGCAGGAAGATTACATCGGGATGCGTGCGCAGAATGCTGGCCTGCGTCCTGGGGTTGATGTCCTCGCAAATGGCCTTCCGAATCGCCTCCGCCTTGTCCTCGCCAGTTGCCAGCAGGAGCACCTGCCGCGCGTTCATAATGCTGCCTACGCCCAGGCTGATGGCCTGGCGGGGGACATCCTTTTCGCTGTCGAAGAAACGACGGTTTGCCTCGATGGTGCTTTGCGTAAGGTTGACGATATGGCAGCCGTACACAAAGGTATCGGCCGGCTCGTTAAAGCCGATATGCCCGTTGCGCCCGATGCCCAGGATTTGTATGTCGATGCCGCCCGCACGGTTGATCGCCATGTCGTAGCGGGAGCACTCCTCCTGCTGGTTTTCGGCGTTCCCATCCGGCACGTGGGTGTGGTCGGCCTTGATGTTGATATGGTCGAAAAGCTGTTCCTTCATAAAGCTGTGGTAGCTGCATTCATGCTCGACGGGCAGGCTGCAATATTCGTCCAGATTAAAAGAGCTCACGCGCGAGAAGTCCAGCACGCCTTCCTTGCAAAGCTTGATAAGCTCCTGATAGGTGGGGATGGGAGTTGACCCCGTTGCCAGGCCAAGCACGGAGTCGGGCTTGCGAATGATCTGCGATGCCAATAGCGTGGCGGCCGCTTTGCCAACCTGAGCGGCATTGTCAAAAAGATGAATCTGCATACGGTAGCCTCCCTGTCATTCATAAATACGTATTAGGAATCATTGATGATGCATGGCGATTTATTCGTAATACATCTTGTGGACAGTATACCATTGGGCCGGATAGATGTCAAGAACGGACGCGCACCTTCAGGGCAATCGCTTACGGTGTTTTTCCACGAAAGAAGGGTAACAGCCTCCAGCGGGAGTCGGTTTGGCGGAAGTCGCCGGTTTTAGCAAAAAAACGGCCCTGAGCGTCTTAAAGAGTGGATAAGCGATTCCCCTGGCGTACCCGCCGCGTCCCAAAGCGCGCGCGAAAGCCGCCCGCTTCATAATGAGAGCCTTCCCCTGAAAAACGACGGCTTTTGGGCGGCCAGTTTGGCAAGGAACGCCTAATCCGCCGGGCAAAAGGGATAACGCGCCAATTCCTCCGGGAATACCCAGGCCGCCTTTCCATGTACATGCAGCCGTAGCGAAGGCCGGTCGGGCGCCGCCGCCGCAAGAAAGACCAGCCGAATGCCCCGCCCGCCTTCCTCGCGTATGACCTCTCCCAGCACGTCTCCCGCCGTCACGGCGAGCTCCAGCTCCTCCCGAAGCTCACGCTCCAGACAGGCTTCCAGCGTTTCGCCCGCCTCCCGCTTTCCACCGGGAAACTCCCACAGGCCTTCCAGAGCGCCCGTGCGGCGGCAGATCAAAATCCTGCCCTCCGTGTCCCGCACGACGCCCGCCGCCACCTCGATCCTGTCCAACGGATCACGCCCCCCTAAAAATTCCGGCTCATATCGTAGCGATCAAAGAAAGCCCGCCGGAAATCCGCCAGACGATCCTCCGCGATAGCGCCGCGGACCTTTTCCATCAGCCGGATCAGAAACCGCAGGTTATGGATGCTCGTGAGCCGCGCGCCCGTAATTTCACCCGCCTTGAACAGATGGCGGATATAGGCGCGGCTGAAATTTTGGCAGGCGTAACAGTCGCATTCGTCGTCAATGGGACGGAAATCATGCGCGTACTGCGCGTTCTTAATCACCAGACGTCCATCGTGGGTAAAGCAGGTGCCGTTGCGCGCAATTCGTGTGGCCAGCACGCAGTCGAACATATCCACGCCGCGCAGCGCGCCCTCGATCAGGCAGTCCGGCGAGCCGACGCCCATCAGATAGCGCGGCTTGTTATCCGCCATATGGGGCATTATGGCCTCCAAAATATCATACATCATCGGCTTGGGTTCGCCCACGGAGAGCCCGCCGATCCCATAGCCGAAGAAATCCATATCATTGAGCGCTTTGGCGCTTTCAATGCGCAAATCCTCAAAGAAAGCCCCCTGTACAATGCCAAACAGGACTTGATTGCCGTCGGAATGGCGCTTCTGGCAGCGGGCCGCCCAACGGTGCGTGCGGCGCATGGCGTCCTCCGCCTCGGCATGGTCGCACGGATAGGCCGTACATACGTCAAACGCCATCATGATATCCGAACCCAAGGCGTGCTGGATATCCATGCTCACCTCGGGCGAGATGAAGCGTCGGCCGCCGTCCAGATGGCTTTGGAAGGCAACGCCCTCCTCTTTGATTTTGCGGATGCCCGACAGCGAAAACACCTGAAACCCTCCGCTGTCGGTCAAAATGGGCTTGGGCCAGGACATAAAGCGGTGAAGGCCGCCCGCCTCGCGGATCAGCTCTTCACCGGGGCGAAGGTGCAGATGGTAGGTATTGCTAAGCATAATTTCCGTGCCAATTTCCAGCATCTCGCGCGGCGTCATGGCCTTGACGGTCGCCGCGGTGCCCACGGGCATGTACACCGGGGTGTGGATATCGCCGTGCGGCGTGTGCAAAAGGCCGAGCCGAGCGCCGCTTTGTTTGCAGGTTTTGATCACATCAAAGGTAAAATGGGGGGTCTCCACCTCGTCACTCCTCTTCTTCTTTTCCATCCCTGCGCCGCCCGGAAGGCTCCGCGGCTTCAGAGAGAAACCGGTTGATTGCATCCGAAAATGGGGCGTAGGCCGTTCCCCTTGGAAAGCTGACAAACGCCATCGTTTCCCTGAGCGTCGGATGCGTCAGGCGCAGCACCGCCCCCCAGAGCGCGACGCTTTGACCGCGGCGGCCGCAGCCATAGCGCATGTCATACGCGATAGGGTAGCCCGCGTGAGCGAGCTGGACCCGGATTTGATGCTTGCGCCCCGTTTCCAGCGTGATGCGCGCCAGCGCCGTCCCGCTTGCGCGCGCGAGTACGCGAAACCGGAGCCTCGCCTCCCGCGCGTCCTCTGTGCCTGGCGGAACGGGGCGCACGCCGCCGTTTACGTCCTTCTGAAGCCAGTCGCAAAGCGCTCCGCCGTCCGGCATGGCGTCGCCGTTTTCCACCACGGCGAGGTACTCGCGGGCCATCGCGTGCGTGCGGAGCTGCTCGGATAGCCGCGCGGCGGCCTTGCTGGTGCGCGCAAAGGCGACCAGCCCGCCCACGGGACGGTCCAGCCGGTGTACCAGGCCGAGATAAACGTCGCCGGGTTTTGCGTATTTCTCCTTGATATACCGCTTCAACTGGTTAAGCAGGCAGTCGTCTCCTGTGGCGTCGCCCTGCGTGAGCAGGTTGGGCGGCTTGACGGCAACCAGAAGCTGGTTGTCCTCGTACACAATTTCAGGCATGGGGCAGCCACCGTGCCGTGGCCCCGCAGGGCAGCACGCCGCCCGTGGAGACGGCCAGGGCCAGCTCGTCCGCCTCGGCCTTGCCGCCATATCGGCCGCACAGGCACCGATCCGCAATATTACGCAGCGCGCAGGCTGAGAAGCCTGTTGTATACCCGTTGATGAGGAAGAAGATGGGGGTGTCGCTCAACGCCTGCGAGCAAAGGTCTGCCAGGTCATACAGCTCGTTTTCCAGCTTCCAGACCTCGCCGTTCGGTCCGCGCCCATAGCTTGGCGGGTCCATCAAAATTCCGTCATAACGGTTTCCCCGCCGTAGCTCGCGCCGGACGAAGGCCTTGGCGTCTTCGATGATAAGGCGCGTGTTTTCCTCTGGAATACCTGAAAGGTCGCGGTTTTCCCGCGCCCACAGCACCATGCCCTTCGCCGCGTCCACATGCGTTACATGCGCGCCCGCCGCGGCGCAGGCCAGCGTCGCTCCGCCCGTGTAGGCAAACAGGTTGAGCACTTTGGGGGGATGCTCCCATGAACCCGCGCGCCTTAGCTGTTCCCGCATGAAGGCCCAGTTGGCGGCCTGCTCCGGGAAAAGCCCCGTGTGCTTGAAACCGGTTGGCTTTACATAGAACCGAAGATCCCATAGCCCGACCACCCAGCGGTCCGGCAGCTTTTCCCGAAAATCCCATTGGCCTCCGCCCGACTCGGAGCGGCGATACACGGCTTGCGCGCGCTCCCAAAGCTCCGGTTCGGCCTTCGGCCAGATCACCTGAGGATCTGGCCGGCGTAACAGAACGTTTCCCCAGCGCTCCAGCTTTTCACCGTCGCCGGTGTCCAGCACCTCATAATCGCGCCACTGGTCGCACAGATACATCCGCGAGGCTCCCTTCTTTGTCCCGGCGCCCGACAAGCGCCTTTGTTTAAACGGGCGCGATGCTTCCGCCGTCCGGCTGAGCCGAAAGGGCGGAGAACCGCAAGCTTATGCCCTGCGCGTGGAAAGCACGGCTTTTTTGCCGTTGATATCCCATTCCTGCGCGGCGGTATCCCCTGGGGCTTCCGCGCGCGTGAGCTTTACGGCCAGCACGCTTTGCATGATGAAGTCGCGCCCCGCCTCGATGGCGCAGGCCAGCTCGTCGTCGGCTTCGTAGGTTACCTCGATGCGGTCGCTGACGTGATAGCCGGCCTCCTTGCGCATGGTTTGAAGCTTGCTGACCAGCTCGCGCTGATAGCCCTCCGTCACCAGCGCCGGCGTCAGGTTGCAGTCCAGCACCACGGTCAGTTCGCCCTCCGTCTGAGCGGCAAAGCCGGGCTTTTGAGCCGCCTCGGTCAGCACGTCGTCCTTTTGAAGCTCAACCTGGACGCCGTTAAGCGAGAAGGAGACGCTTTCGCCGCGGCTGAAGGCGTCCACCACGTCGTTGCCGTCCAGCTCCTTCAGCTTTTGGCCTATCTGCCCGAGAAGCTTGCCGTATTTGGGCCCGAGCGTGCGCATTTGCGGCTTCAGGTTGTACGTGGTAAACGCGCGCGCATCGTCGGTAAAGACGACGCTTTTCACGTTCAGCTCGTCGGCGGCCAGGGCGCGGAAATCGTCGCCAAAGCTTGTGCCCTTTATATAGAGCGTTTCCAGTGGCTGCCGGACCTTGAGGTTGGCGGCCGCGCGGCAGGCGCGGCCCAAGCCGACCGCCCTGAGCAGCGCGCTCATCTGCTCGTTGAGGCGCTCGTCGATCAGCGCCTCGTCCGCCGTGGGAAAGTCGCAAAGGTGAACGCTTTCAGGCGCGCCGGCATCAACGCTTCGCACTAGGTTCTGGTACATGTCCTCGGCCATGAAGGGCACGAAGGGCGCGAGCAGCTTGGCAAGCGTGACGAGCACCGTGTACAGGGTGACGAACGCGGACTCCTTGGTATCGTCCATTCCCTTGCCCCAGAAGCGCTCGCGGCAGCGGCGCACATACCAGTTGCTCAGCTCGTCCACAAAGTCGGCGATGGCCCGGGCGGACTCGGGAATGCGGTAATGGGTCAGGTCGTCGTCCGCCTGCCGTACAAGCTGGTGAAGCCGGGAGAGCACCCAGCGGTCCATCAGCGTAAGCCGGGCGTTTTCAATGGGATGCTCCTTCGGGTCAAATTGGTCGATATTGGCATAGAGCACGAAAAAGGCGTAGGTGTTTTGCAGGGTGCTCATAAACTTGCGCTGGCCCTCCCCAACGGCCTCGTCGCTGAAGCGGCTGGGCAGCCAAGGGGCGCCCACGGTGTAAAAATACCAGCGAACGGCGTCCGCGCCCTGCTTATCCAGCACGCTCCACGGATCAACCACGTTGCCCTTGTGCTTGCTCATCTTCTGGCCTTCCTTATCCTGTACGTGGCCCAAGACGATGCAGTTTTCAAACGGCGCGCGGCCAAAGATCAGCGTGGAAATCGCCAGAAGGGTATAAAACCAGCCGCGCGTTTGGTCGATCGCTTCGCTGATAAAGTCGGCCGGAAACCGCTTTTCAAAGATTTCTTTGTTTTCAAAGGGATAGTGCCATTGGGCAAAGGGCATGGAACCGCTGTCATACCAGCAGTCGATGACCTCCTTTACACGGCGCATGGGCTTGCCGCACTCGGGGCAGACGATCTCCACCTCATCCACATAAGGGCGGTGCAGTTCAATCTCTCCAATATCGGCAGTCGCCATATCCCGCAGCTCCTGCTTGCTGCCTACCACATGAATATGCCCGTCCTCGCAGACCCAGATCGGCAGCGGCGTGCCCCAGTAACGCTCGCGGGATAGTCCCCAGTCGACCACATTTTCCAGGAAATTGCCCATGCGGCCTTCCTTGATGTTCTCGGGCATCCAATGGACGGTACGGTTGTTTGCAACCAGCTCGTCCCGCACGGCGGTCATGCGGATGAACCAGGTGGCCCGGGCATAGTACAGTAGCGGCGTATCGCAGCGCCAGCAGAACGGGTAGTTATGCGTAAAGGGCAGCGCCGCCAGCAGCAGGCCCCTTTGCTTGAGGTCGCTTAGCACCTTTTCATTAACGGCCTTGGTCGGCTCGCCGGCCCATGGAGTGCCTTCCGAAAACCTGCCCTGCGTATCCACAAGCTGAACAAACGGCAGCCCCTTGTCGCGCCCCAGGCGCGCGTCGTCCTCTCCGAAAGCGGGGGCGATATGGACGATGCCGGTGCCGTCCGTCAGGGTGACGTAATCGTCGCTGACCACATACCAGCCCTTTTCGCGCGGATAGCTCACGCCCTCAAAGCGGTAGAGCTGCTCATATTCCATGCCGCACAGCTCGCCGCCCTGAAAGGCCCTGACAATCGTTCCCTCATGCGCCCGCTCCCCAAAGACGCTGTGAACAAGCGCCCGCGCCAGGATGTAGGTCTGGCCGTCCAGCGCAAACTCGCAGTATTCCTCGTGCTCGTTGACGCACAGGGCCACGTTGCTTGGCAGCGTCCACGGCGTGGTGGTCCAGGCGAGGAGATAAGCGCCCTCGCGGCCCTTAACCGGGAAGCGCACGGTCGCGGAAAGGTCGCTGACCTCCTTGTAGCCCTGCGCCACTTCATGGCTGGAAAGCGCGGTGCCGCAGCGAGGGCAGTAGGGGACGACCTTAAAGCCCTTATAAAGCAGACCTTTTTTCCAAATTTCCTTCAGGCTCCACCATACGGATTCAATGTAGGAATCGTGATAGGTGACATAAGGGTTCTGCATATCCGCCCAAAAGCCCACGCGGTCGGACATTTCCTCCCACTCATGCTGATATTTCCAAACGCTCTTTTTGCATTCGGCAATAAACGGCTCGATGCCGTAGGCCTCGATCTGCGGCTTTCCGTCCAGGCCGAGGTTTTTTTCCACCTCAAGCTCCACAGGCAGGCCATGGGTGTCCCAGCCCGCCTTGCGCAGCACGTCCTTGCCCTTCATGCTCTGAAAGCGCGGAATCAGGTCCTTGATGGCGCGGGTTTCGATATGGCCGATATGCGGACGGCCGTTGGCCGTCGGGGGACCGTCAAAGAAGGTGAAGCGCTCGCCGCCTTCTCGGTGGTGAAAGCTTTTTTCAATGATGCCTTCCTTTTTCCAGAAATCGAGCACGGCCTTTTCGCGCTCCACAAAATTCATATCGGTCGACACCTTGCGATACATGAATTTTCTTCCTCCCTTTCACGGTATAATGCGTTGCTTCCGGCACTCGGGACATGAAAAAACCGTCCCGCCTTAACGGGACGGAAAAACGATTTTCCGCGGTACCACCCATTTTGACGGCAAGCGCCGTCCGCTCGTCGCCGGCCTTCCGACCGACGGGCTCTGTCACGGGAGCGCCCGATTCGTCTTTCAGCCTGCGCGGGCAGGCTTACAGGCGAATGGCTCCAAGGTGATCCGACGCCTCCGGCGGGACTTGGCTCACACCGTTTCCAAGCTCGCTTGGCCGCGCGTTGGCGGCGTCCGTCCTCTTCATGGCCGTTGCCCGTATTTTAGCATAGAAAGGAAGGATTGTAAAGCAAAGCGTTGGAAAATTCCGCCGCGCCTCGCTGCACAACGCCGACCTGTGAACGGGGCGGGCCGATAAACCGGCGCGGCAAGCGGTCGCCGCATTTGCCAATTTGAGCCATCCATGCTTCCGAAACCAGAGGGCCGTTGAAGGGCTCCGCGCGAGGAAATCAAAACCTCATGCGCTTGCGCCAAAAATTGACTTCCTTTACGTCTTGCACTATACTGACAGGGAATATTTGAATCGCCGCAAAGGAGATTTATGATGAAGCGTCTATTCTCCCGTTCAACCATATTCACGCGGGAAACGGCGGCGGCGCTTGCCGTCGCGTTCGTTGCGGCGTGGCGTTTGCCGCGCGTATTCGGCTCCGACGAAGCGCTTTTTGGCGTCCGCGCCGTCACGCCGGTGCTGGCATTAGGCCTTTTCTGCCTTCTTCGCCGCGCGTTTGCTGTTCGGGACAGCCGGCTTGAATGGAGGGCGTATCCGCTGGGGCTTTTCTTTTCCGCCGTTACCGTCGTTGGAGAGGAATTGAAAGCCAACGAAGGCTTTCTTCCCTTCAGCGCGCTGGGCTTGCTGGACGGCCTGACGGCCATTTTCTGCTTCGCCGCGGTTTATGGCGCAGCGCTGTGCCTGCTGTTTCGCGCGGCGGGGCGTATCAATCGCGGAGAGACGGAGAGGGAATGCGTTTTCAGCCGGATAACCGGCAACGGTTTTTTTGTATTCGCGCTGCTCATCCTGTGCTGGCTTCCCGCCTGGCTGGCCTGCTGGCCCGGCATTTTCACGGATGATTCCGTCGCCCAGTTTTACATGTATTATGACGGGACGTTCAGCACGCATCATCCGCTGCTGCACACGCTGGCGCTCGGCTTTTTGATGATGCTGGGCATCGAGCATGATCCCATGGGGGACGGGGCCGCGGGCGTGGCGGCGTATGCGGCGGTTCAAATGGCGCTCATGGCGGGGGTGCTTGCCTATGCCTGCCGCTGGTTGCGCAGACGGCGCGCCCCGCTGGGCTTGCGCGTCGCCATAACGCTGATGTTCGCCCTCTTTCCATTCTATTCCCTGTGGGCGATCGATTGCCAAAAGGATGTTTTGTTCGGCGGCCTGGCGCTGCTGGTGGTTTTACAGCTTGTCGACCTTTGGGAAAGCGATTTCGCCTTGCTGCGCAAGCCGCTGTGGATCGTTCGCTGGACGGTTTTGACGGTGCTGATGATGCTGATGCGCAATAACGGCGTCTATGCGCTCTGCCTCTTTCTGCCCTTTGCCCTTTTGGGTATCAAGGGCAAGCGCGTCCGCGTCGCATCCCTGCTGGCGGGCTGCGCCGCGCTCTATCTGGCCGTAAACGGAATGCTCGCGGCTTCGCTGGACGCAGAGAAGGGCAGCTATGTGGAGATGCTTTCGGTTCCCCTTCAGCAAATGGGACGGACGCTTGCAAAAGATCCGGACGCCCTTCCAGAGGAAGGCCGGGAGCTGATTCAGACGATCTATCCCAACGGCTATGCGGAGTATTACCAGCCAATGATCTCCGACCCCGTGAAATGGGCGCTGGATGGCTCCGGGCTGGAGGGGCGCGTTCCGGAGCTGCTGTCCTTGTGGGCGAGAATGGGGGTCGGCCATTTGGACACATATGTCGAGGCTTTTTTGGTGCAAAACCTGCCTTATCTGCTTCCCGGAGCGGATATGCTGTACAATATCAAAATTGAAACCCGGCAAATCGACCTGATTCCGATATCGGAGTTCTCTTATATGCCGCGGCTGCGGACGTTTTATGAAAACTACGATAAAACCCTTGCCCTCCCCGGCTTTAGCTTTACCCGGCTTTTTTCGGATACCGCCATGCAGGTATGGCTGTGCCTGATTGGGCTGGCGCTGGCCGGCTACCGGCGCCAGCGGCAATTCATGGCGGCCTTCGGCTTTCTTCTGTGCATATGGTTTACCTGCCTGCTGGGGCCGGCGGCGCTGATCCGCTATATGCTGAGCTTTTTCTACGCGGTTCCAGTGCTCCTGTGCGCGATGTTGTCCCCCTTGGGCGCGGGCAGGAAAACGCCCGGCGCGGATATCGCGGCGGAGGAAGGTTGAATTTCGGCGTCGTTCGATGTGGTTACGAGAGGGGACGGGGCCGGTTCTTATTTGAAACGTCCCGGCAATTTGAGCGCTTGATGCCAAATATATCGGTTGACATATTCTGTTCCGAAGGGTTCTGGTTTTGCGCCGGACGGCTTGTTCTTTTTGGATTATTTGATATAATAAGCTGATTACAGCCCGGGCCGAACCTCTTTTTAGGGTGGCTTGGAGGAGCGGCGCTTCCTCCAAATGGGATCGTGTCGCCCGGCTGGCCTGCGGACGGTAATGGCTCCGGCGCCTTCGCCGTGCGCCGCGTCCGGGCGGGCGGGAAGTTTGCGCCGGCGGCGTAAACATTTTCCGAATCGCCCAAAGAGGACGCAATACATTTTTGACATGCTGAGCTGATAACAGCCTTCGGCCTGAAGTTGGGGGATCACGATGCAGAAACGGCTGATACCGATTATTCTTGCGGCGGCGCTCTTGGGCACCGGGCTGCTTTCCGTTTTATCCATACGGGGCTTGCAGGGCAACGCCCGGGTGATCAATTATGCGGGCGTTGTGCGCGGAGCCACCCAACGGCTGGTAAAGCAGGAACTAAACGGGCGGCCCAACGACGCCCTGATCGGACGGCTGGACGGCATCCTCGGGGAACTGACGACGGGAGAGGGCGAGAACGCCTTGACCCGCCTGGAGGACGATCAATTTCAAGGGCTGCTTGACCAAATGCAGTCTGAATGGAAAAACATCAAGGCGGAAATAGCGCGCGTCCGGCAGGGAGAGCCCGGAACGGCGCTGTTTGAGCTGAGCGAGCATTACTTTGTTTTGGCCGACGAAACGGTTTCCGCCGCGGAAAGCTACGCGGAGCGCCGGGTCAATCAGGCGGAACAAGGGCTTTTTGCCTTGAGCGCTATATTCTTGCTGCTGGCGGTGCTGCTGGGACTGTATGGCTCCGCCCAGGCCCGGCGGCGGCAGGCGCTTCAGAAGGCGGAAAATGAAAACCGCGAACGGGGCGAGCGCCTTGCTCGCATGTCCGAAGAGCTGCGGGCGCCTATGAATGAAATATCCGAGCTGATTTACGTGGCGGATTTGGAAAATTACGATCTGCTGTTTATCAACGACACGGGGCGAAAAACGTTTGGCGTATCCAGCCTGGAGGGGCAGAAGTGCTACAAGGTGCTCCAGGGAAGGGACAGCCCGTGCGATTTTTGCACCTCGCCGTTGCTGAAGCCCGGAGAAAATTATACCTGGGAATTTACCAATCCGATTACCCAAAGGCATTATTTGCTCAAGGACCGGCTTTTTCAATGGGACGACCGCCCGGCCCGGCTGGAGATCGCCTTTGACATTACCAAAGCCGAAGAGGAAAAGCAGGCGTTGAAAAATATGCTGGACGCCGAGCAAATGCTGATGGAATGCGTGCGCGTCCTCTACCGGGAGCACGATCTGAACCAATCCATTCCGGCAGTGCTGGAGCATTTGGGCCGGTTTCTCAACGCGGACAGGGCCTATCTGTTTTTGGAGCGCCAAAACCGTCTGTACAACGACTATGAGTGGTGCGCGCAAGGCGTTGCTCCGCAAAAGGAGCTTCTTCAGGAATTGCCCCTGTCGGCCATAGACTCCTGGCGGTCCGCGTTTGACCGGCAGGAATGCGCGATCTTCGAGGATGTGGAAACCTTGCGGGCGGATTATCCCGATACGTATGAGCTGCTTCAAAAGCAGAGCATCCACAGCCTGGTCGCGGCGCCGCTGGAACAGGACGGCCGGCTGCGCGGCTGCATTGGCGTGGATAATCCGCCGCCCGAAAGAATCCGGAGCCTGGCGCCCCTGCTGCAAACGCTGTGTTATTTTGTAAGCATCACCTTCAGCCGCACAGAAAACGAACTCCAGCTATCTCAATTAAGCTATTACGATACCCTGACCTCCTTTTATAACCGGAACCGCTATATCGAGGATTCCGAAGCTCTGGCACGCTCCGGCGGTTCGGTGGGCATTGTGTACCTGGACGTAAACGGCTTGAAGGATATCAACGATCAGCACGGCCACGCCATTGGCGACAGGGTGATTGTGGAATGCGCGCGGAAAATGCGCGAGGTATTTCAGAACGCGGATTATTACCGGATTGGCGGGGATGAATTTGTGGTGATCTGCCCCGGTATCGAGCGCGATGCGTTTGAGCGGCGGGTGGCGGAGCTGCGCGGACGGTTCCAGGCCAACAGCCTTTGCAAGGCCGCGATTGGCGCGCAATGGGACACGCAGTTTTCAGACCTTCAGCAGATCATCGCCAAAGCGGACCAAAAGATGTATGAGGATAAAAAGGACTTTTACCGTAAAAACCCTTCCTCCAACCGCTACCGGCACCACAGCGACGAGGTCTTGCGCCTCTCAGACCCCAGGGTGCTCGAAAGCGAGCTGCAGCAGGACCGTTTCGTCGTATACCTTCAGCCGAAGATTTCTTCCTCCGACCGCTCCACGGTGGGGGCGGAAGCGCTGGTTCGGTACCGCCCCCAGTCCGGCTCGCTGGTGCTGCCAGGCAATTTTCTTCCGCTCCTGGAAGAAAGCCGTACCATCAGCCAGCTTGACTTTTATGTGTTTGAATACGCCTGCTCCCGGCTGAAAACCTGGGCGGATCAAGGGCGGAAAAGCCTTCCCGTATCCGTGAACTTTTCCCGCTGCTCGCTTTCACAGCCTGATTTTGTCGCCCGCCTCAGCGCGCTGTGCCAGAAATACGGCGTGGAGAAAAAGTATCTGGAAATCGAGATTACAGAGACCGCGCAGATATCCGACGGCTTAGATGTGAAATCGCTCATTCAGGATTTGCGTCAGTCCGGGTTTGTGGTTTCGATCGATGATTTCGGTACCCAGTACGCCAACCTGTCGCTGCTGTCCTCGGTGGATTTTGACGTGCTGAAGCTGGACAAAACCCTGGTGGACGATGTGGCGCATAACGCCAAGGCCCGCGCGGTGGTAGAGTCGATTGTGGGCATTTGCAAGCGGACGGGCATTCAAGTGGTGGCTGAGGGCATTGAAAGCGAGGAGCAGCTTGCCGTGCTGCGGGCTTGCGGCGTGGAGCTTGCCCAAGGCTTCTTGTTCAGCGAACCCATACCGATTGCGGATTATGAGGAAAAATTCCTTTGAGGCCGGCGAGTTGCTCGCTCCGCTTAGCTGATCCTGGGCCGCGAACGCGGCCCAGGATCAGGGATGCCTAAGGGCAAAGCCCGCCGAGCCCCAAGAGGGCGGCCCAGGGGCCGCGCGCGAACGCGGGCGGGCAGCTTAGCCCTGACGGCCGCATCCCGCGGAGCAGCGCGAGCAATTGCAGCCGCAGCCGCCCTTGCGCGCGCCCTTGTCCTTGAGCAGTTTCCAAACAATGGCCGCCACAATCAGCAGCAGCACGCCGCCGACAATCCAGGTTGCCATTTTTACACATCTCCTTTCATCTATCAAGGGTATTTTTTCCTTACGCTTCCAGCCTTACCTTTTGCGTCAGGCGGTTCCCGTCATAGCGGTTCCTGCGCGCCAGCAGGTAGACAAGGGCCGCCAGCAGGACGAAAGCGACGGCTGTTGCGGTCGTGAAACCCGCGCCCGCAAACAGGAGGCCGATCTGGTACGCCATAAACGATACAATATAGGCAAATACGCATTGGTAGCCGATGGCGAACCATGTCCATTTGGCGCTGTTCATTTCACGCTTGATAGCGCCCATGGCGGCAAAGCACGGCGCGCACAGAAGGTTGAACAGCAGGAAGGCAAAGGCCGCAAGCTGACCGTGACCGCCGCCGCTTTCGCTGAACGCCGCGGCGATAGGGGACAGGCCCCGCTCGATCTCCCCGTCGGAGCCCTCGTCCAGCAGGGCCGCCGCGGCGTCCTCGCCTTCGTCGTCCACAACGCCGTACAGCACGCCGAATACGCCGACGACCTCCTCCTTTGCGACCAAGCCCATGACGGTCGCCACGGCGGACTGCCAGTTGCCAAAGCCCAAGGGGCTGAATACCGGCGCGATCACGGAACCCGCCTTGCCCAGCATGCTGTCATTCATATCCGCTACCGCCCCAAACGCACGCGGCGCCTCCGCCTGCTCCATGACCGCCGTTTCGCTGCCGGCGGCGGCCGACCCGTCCGAGGCGGCGGGCGCCCAGCCATAGCCGGAGGTAAACCAGATCAGGATGCTCGCCACCACGATCACCGTGCCGGCGCGCTTGATAAAGCTCCAGCCGCGCTCCCACATGCTGTGAAGCACATTTTTTACGCTGGGGGCGTGATAGGCGGGCAGCTCCATGACGAAGGGGGCGGGATCGCCCGCGAAGGCCCGGGTCTTTTTGAGCATGACGCCGCTTAGGATCACGGCCGCCACGCCGATGAAATATGCCGCCGTGGCAACCCAGCCCGCATTGTGAAACAATGCGCCCGCAATCAACGCCACAATGGGCATCTTCGCGCCGCAGGGAATGAAGGTGGCGGTCATAATGGTCATCTTGCGGTCGCGGTCGTTTTCAATGGTGCGGGAGGCCATAATGCCCGGCACGCCGCAGCCTGAGGAAATCAGCATGGGGATAAAGCTCTTGCCGGAAAGGCCGAACTTGCGGAAAACGCGGTCCATGATAAAGGCGACGCGCGCCATATAGCCTACATCCTCCAGGATGGCCAGCAGCAGGAACAGCACCAGCATCTGCGGCACAAACCCGATCACCGCGCCCACGCCGCCGATGATACCGTTGCCGATCAGCCCCACCAGCCACTCCGCGCAGCCAACGCCGGTCAGCCATTCCATCACGGGGGCTTGAATCCATTCGGCCACAAAGGTATCGTTGGTGAAGTCGGTCACAATGGCGCCGATGGTGCTGACGGAGACATAGTAGACAAACCACATGATGAACACGAAGATGGGGAGCGCCAGCCAGCGGTTGGTGACGACCCGGTCGATCCTGTCGCTGGTGGAAAGCGCGCCCTTCGGCCTGCCCTTTTTGACGCAGACGCTTACCAATTTGCTGATATAAGCGTAGCGTTGATTGGTAATGATGGATTCCGCGTCGTCGTCCATTTCGGCTTCGCAGCCCTTGACGGTTTCCTCGATGGCGGCTCTGATGCCGGAGGGGAGGCTTAGCTCCTCCATGACCTTTTCATCGCGTTCAAACAGCTTGATGGCATACCAGCGCGAGAGGTTCGGGGCAACAATAGGGCCCTCGTGCACGCTTCCGTCCGCATGGTGGTGATGCACGCTTTCCTGCCCGTCGCGGTGGGTAATCAGGTCCTCGATATGGGCGAGGGCATGCTCCACGCTGCCGGCAAATACGTGCGGGGGATCGCTGCGGGCCGCCGTTGCGGCAAGCTCGACCGCTTTTTTAGCCACGAGCCGGCTGCCCTCTCCCTTCAGGGCGGAGGTTTCCACCACCTCGCAGCCCAATGCTTCGCCCAGCTTTTGAAGCTGGATGACGTCGCCGTTTTTGCGCGTTACGTCGATCATGTTCAGGGCAACGATCATGGGAATGCCCAGCTCCGAAAGCTGCGTGGTCAGGTAGAGGTTTCGTTCAATGTTGGCGGCGTCTACGATGTTCAGGATGACGTCGGGCTTTTCGTTAATCAGGTATCCCCGCGCCACCACCTCCTCCAGGGTATAGGGGGAAAGGCTGTAAATGCCGGGAAGGTCCTGAATGACAACCCCGTCCGAGCCTTTTAGGCGGCCTTCCTTTTTCTCTACCGTTACGCCCGGCCAGTTGCCGACGTATTGGTTGGAACCGGTAAGATCATTGAACATGGTGGTTTTACCGCTGTTCGGATTTCCCGCAAGGGCAATTTTGATCGCCATGGTCGTTCCTCCTATATTTTCCAGAATGTTAGCTACAACTAACTTAAACCGGGAAGAAAAGCGCTTTCGCTTCCGCTCGAACGCTTATTCCACTTCGATCAGCTCCGCGTCGCCCTTTCGCACGGAAAGCTCATACCCGCGAACCGTCAGCTCCAACGGGTCCCCAAGCGGCGCGACCTTGCGCACATACACCTCTGTGCCTCTGGTCAATCCCATATCCATGATGCGGCGCTTCAGCGCGCCCTCGCCATGAAGCCTGGCAATGGTAGCGGTTTGCCCAATCTTGACATCCTTCAACGTTTTCATTCCATTTTCTCCTTTTTGTCGTTCGGGGGCTTTACGGCGCTTCGCGGTCAAACCATAATGCGCATGGCCATATCCTTGTTCAGCGCCACGCGGCTTTCCTTCACGGACAGGATCATGTTGCCGCCCAGCTCGCTGACGACCGTAACCTGCTCGCCCACCACAAAACCAAGCTCTGCCAAGTGCTGCCGCACCTCGTCCTTGCCGTTAATTTTTCGGATGGTGCCGGTGTCCCCGACGCCTGTCATTCCCAAGGGCATCATGGAAAACCTCCTTTGCATGAGTAAGTTTATACTAACCGCATTGCGGAGAAGAAGGTTAGAGGTTATGATCCTCTAACCGAAATAAAGTTTATCATATCTAACTTATGCTGTCAAGGGGAACCGGAACGAAGCTAAAGATTTTTTGAAACTGCCGGAAGCAAGCGGGAGGGAAGGCCCGCGCATAAAACAAATCAGCGGGGGGCTTTCCCCGGCGCGGCGCTGTCTCTTGATGGAAAAATGAGAGGACAAGCCGCTTCTTTAATAGAAGAGACCGATTTCAAATGAAACGTCCTCCGACCGCTTGCCCGGTCCCCAAGAGGCCCGTGGTTCCGCCGGCTTTAGGCGCTCCGGGGGAAGCAACTTTCAAATCCCGTCAAAATAGGGCGGACGTCTAAACGCCCGCCCCAGACCGTTGATAAACCCATTTTGGAGTGCTTTGGAGGGACCGGGGCCCCTCCAAATGAAATCGGTTCGCCTGCCTTCGCCAGCGGCGGGCAGTGTGCTCAGACTGGCACGGGCGCACTGTTTTCGCCTCCGGCGCAAACAAACCGACAGTCCTCGTCGGAAAAGATCGCCGACAGGCGAGCTTTTTCGACGCCCGCCCCGTCAGGGCGGCTTCCTCCGGCTACGCTTCCGCGAGCGCGGCGGTCAGCTTATCCGGAAAGTTGACGGTCATGCCGTCGCCTTTCAGCTTCAACGCGCGCAGCATATGCGCTTCATCCTTGACGCCCCAGAAGCGCACGGAGAAGCCCCGCCGGCGCGCCAGCGCCATAGAATCCTCGTCCACCAGGTCCACGCGCGGGCAGATTTGCTCCACCCGCAGGCCTTCCAACCGCTCCAGCAGCTCCGGGGTGATCTTCATGGTAAGGAACCCCATGCGTATCTTTTCGTCCAGCTTTCTCATGGCGACGACGCTATCCCAGAGGAAGGAGGTCAGGGTTACGCTTTCCCGGCACTCATGGGCGTTGACGCATGCCAGCGTTTGGGCCTCCACGCCCAACTGCTTAATCTCCAGTGCAAGCTGGATGCTTTTCTTCCCGAAGTGATTAAGGAAGGTATCCAGCGTCACAATCCGCTCTCCCGCAAAGCGCCGCCCTTTAAATATGCCAAAATCCATTTTGAGAAGCTGGGAGTACGTGCATTCCGGCACGCCCTCCTTGCATCCGGCCACGCGCTCCAGGGTATCGTCGTGATGCAATACGAGCACCCCGTCCTTTGTACGCTGAATATCCGTTTCGATTCCATCCGCGCGCATCTCCAAACCCGCGTAGAACGACCACAGGGTATTTTCTGGATAGTATTCGCTTGCCCCGCGATGCGCGTAATTTACCACCGGCATATGCTTTGCTCCTTTGAGGCCGGAAAACCCGCCCGCCGAATGGGCGGCAGGCGGGAATCCGGTTTTAGTACAGCATCATAAATTCGTCTATTTCGGCCTGCATTTCGGCAAGCGCGGCGTCGATATCCATATCGGGATTCGCCTCGAGCTCCGAAAGCAGCGCCATGGTC
Source organism: Candidatus Limiplasma sp. (assembly GCA_048370855.1). Taxonomy (GTDB): domain Bacteria; phylum Bacillota; class Clostridia; order Christensenellales; family Aristaeellaceae; genus Limiplasma. The sequence goes on from DBGEOK010000044.1 coordinate 58,683, forward strand.
TCGTTCCAGATGGTGGAATCCGCGGGATGAACATTCTGGCCCTGGATGTATTCCACCTGATCCAGCACAACCTTCCAGATGGGGTCCTCCATCCGGGTCTGGATCATTTCGCTGGCAAACTGGGAATGGGTGAAGGGCATGTAGCCGCGCTCCAGCGTACTCTGGCTGATCGCCTCGGGCGAAATCATATACTTGATGAACTTGGCGGCGGCCTCCTGGTGCGCGTCGTCAGAGGCGAAGATGGCCAGGCCGTTGCCGCCCACACAGACGTTGAGCTCCTTTTCGGCGGGGAAGAAGGCCATATTATACGTGAAGCTGTCGCCCACGGCCTCCTGAATGGTGCTCTTGGACGCGCAGGAGGTGAAGTAAAACAGCACGGCGCCGTTGGTAAAATCCGTCTGGGCGGTAGCGTGCTGGTTTGCGGGCATCACGCCGTCCTTGACCATTCCGGCGATCAGGGAGAACGCCTGTGCCATTTCAGGAGTATGGACGTTGACGTTGCCGTCCGCGTCGATGATGGAGCCGCCGAGGCCCCATACCAGCGGCTGGACGTACCAGGGAGTATCGGCGGCCATGTTGAAGCCGTAGATATCGGTCGCGCCGTCGCCGTCCGTGTCCTTGACCGCCTTGCGGGCCGCCTCGATCATGCCGGTGAAGGTGGAGGGCACCTCCAGGCCCAGCTCGTTGAGCAGGGTTTCATTGTAATACATCATGGGCATGCTGCTCTGGAAGGGTACCGCCAGGCGGATGCCCTGGTAGGTATAGCGCGTCCAGTAGCCGTCGATTACGTCGGCCTGCTCCTCCTCGGTCATGTAGTTTTGAATGGGAATCAGCTTGCCCGCGTCATAGAACTGCGGAATGCCGTGCCGCTGGCCCACAATGCCCACATGGGGCAGGTTGCCCGCGGCGATGGCGGCGTTGTACTTGGCCACCAGGTCGTCATAGTTGCCGCCGACCTGAACCTGATTGATTTTAATGCCGGGGTTCGCGGCTTCAAAGGCCGCGATCTCGGAAGAAAAATCATCGGTGGTGCGCACCCAGAAATCCAGCGTGAGGGTCTGCTCTGCAAGGGCGACGCCGCATAGGGACGTCAGCATGCAAAGGGCAAGCGCGAGTGACAGAAGCTTTTTCATGGTATAGAAACCTCCTTTATGATTCCTCAGGCGCAACGCGCCAAAGAGTCCCGGTTATTTCAGGCCGACCTTTGTAATGCCCTGGACGAAGTATTTTTGCAGCGCCACAAACAGCACGATCGTCGGCACGGTGACAAGCGTGGACATGGCCATCAGCCGGTTCCATTCCACGCCCTGGTCCAGCATCATCATGGCGCGCAACCCCGTTTGCACGGTGCGCAGCTCCATGCTGTTGGTGATGATAAGAGGCCACAGGTAGCTGTTCCAACTGCCGATGAAGCCGATGATGGCGATGGTCGCCATGGCGCTCTTGCCCAGCGGGAGAACGATGCTCACGAAGGATTGCACCTCGCTCGCCCCGTCGATTTTCGCGGCCTCCAGCAGCGCGTCGGGGATGGTCATATAGAATTGCCGGAGCAAAAATACGCCGAATACGCTGACGACGGAGGTACAGATGACCGAGAAAAACGTGTCCATCAGCCCCACGGCGGAAATGGTGAGATAGTTGGAAACAATGGTCGCCTCCTGCGGGATCATCATCGAGCACAGGAAGAGCATGAACAGCGGCTTGCTGAGCCGGAATTTCAGCTTGGCGAAGGCATAGGCGGCCATGGAGCTGGTAATGAGCTGCCCCGCCACCGAGGCGAGGGCCATGAGCAGACTGTTGAGGAAGTAAATGTCGAACCGCGCGCTGTTCCATGCCAGCACATAGTTTTCCGGATGCCAGACCGTGGGCCAGAATACGTTTTTGCTGAGCACTTCAGAAGCGGATTTGAACGAGCACAGCACCATCCAGAAAAACGGGAACACCACCACCAGCGAAATGACCGCGAGCAGAAGGATGCGAAGGCATTCCCAAAGCCTGAACCGCTTTCCAAATTTCATATTGCCTTGCCTCCTCAGGAATCGTACGTGACAAAGCGTTCAAACGCCATCTGAATCAGGTTGATAACAAGGATGAGCACAAACAGAAGCACGGCGATAGCGCTCGCGTAACCTAGCTGATAACGCCTGAAGGCGTATTCGTATAGCATGACAACCAGGTTCTGCGTGGCCTTGGCGGGGCCGCCGTCCGTCATGACGTTGATGGTGGTGAACATCTTCAGCACTTCAATGGAGTTGAGGATCAGCAGCATGAACGTTGTGGGGGAAACCAGCGGAACCGTGATGTGGCATACCGTCTGCCAGGTGTTGGCCCCGTCGATTTTGGCAGCCTCCAGCACATCCTCGGAGATGTTTTGAATGCCGCCAAGGTACACGACGGTGCTGTACCCAAGCATGCGCCAAATGGTGATGAGCGCAAGCGAGGGAAGGGCGGTGGAGGTTTCGTTGATCCATCGCACCGGCGGAATGCCAAAGAGCGCCAGCGCGCTGTTGAGCAGGCCGTACTGCGGGTTGTAAATGAACAGCCATACCACGGAGATCGCCACCATGCTGGATACCCGCGGGGTAAACAGCAGCGTGCGAAACACCACGTTGTGTACGGTGGAGCGCTTGAGCATCAGCGCCAGCGCAAAGCCCAGCACAAGCGTGACCGGCAGCACAATGACGGCGTATTGCACCGTGCGCCAAATGGTTTCGTATACCTCGGCGTTTCCAAACAGCTTTTGATAGTTGTACAAGCCGATATACTTTCTTCGGCCGGTCAGGTTCCAGTTATAAAAGCTGGTAACGATGCCGTTTACCATTGGATACAGCGTGAACAGAATCAGAAACACCAAGGCGGGAAGGGTCCACGCTACCCCCCGAACCTCCTTGGCAACCTGCCGCTTCGTGATTGCTTTCATAGACGCCTCCTTGAAGGATTATCCAAAATAATTATAATATTCCTGATCCAATCATAAACGATTATCTTCCTCGCCTTTATTCTGCCATGCCTATTGCGCAAAGTCAAATATGAAGGTAGAATAGATCCATAAGTTTTGCTTATAGGCAAAGGGGGAAGCACGCGTTATGGATTTCAAGGCGTTGGAATATATCTGCGCGATCAGCGAGGCAAAAACCATTTCTCAAGCCGCCAAAAACCTCTTTATCAGCCAGCCGGCGCTGAGCCAATCCCTGATGAAAATTGAGCAAAGCCTTGGTACGCAGGTCTTTGAACGCGCGGGAAACGCCATGTCGCTCACCTCGGCGGGGGAAATCCTGGTTCGGGAGGGGCGCGCGCTTCTGATGGCCCGCGAGGAAATGCTGGGGCGCGTCGCCAGCCTTTCCGGCGGCCACCCCGAGACGCTTCGCTTCGGCGTTTCTCCGTTTTACAGCAAGTACTACCTTCCGCTGCTGCTGCCGTATTACCGCGCCAACTATCCTCACATCCGGCTGGACATTGTGGAAATGAACTCCACAGAGCTGGAACAGATGGTGCTGGACGGCGGACTCGACCTGTGCTTCATTCCCGCCGAGCCGATGCGCGAGGGATTGAATTACCAGCCCATCTATATGGAGGAGATCATGATTGCCGTGCCGCCCGCGCACCCCGTCAACGCGCGCTCGGTCCCCTCCCCGAACGGGCCTTATCTGGATATGGAGCTGCTGCGAAACGAGCCGTTTGTGGAGCTTGTTCCCTCCCTGAAGTTTTCCAAGATGAGCCAGCGCATCCTCCGTCATTTTTCCATCACGCCCAACGTGATCTACCAATCCATTAGCTGGGATACCGTATGCATGCTGGTGGCAAACAACATAGGGGTCGGCTTCCTGCCGGAGGTGTTGATCCACAAGCACCTGCGGGAGCCCTGCTTCTACCATATATCCGGCATCGATTCCACGCGATCCTATTCCGCGGTGCATGCCCGCGGCAAACGCTTGTCCCATTCGGCGCTGAATCTGATCAGCGTGTTTCAAAAGCTTCTGGAAAAAGCCGAAGGATAAGCCCGCGCGGTCAAGCGCGCCGCCGATATCCGAAGCGATGAGCGCGCTCAGGCGCACGGACGGCAAAAGGCCCGGAACGGCGCAACGCGCGTTACCGGGCCTTTAGACTATAAAAATAAATAATGGAAGAAAAGCCGCGCTTTTTGCGCCCTTTGCGCGCCTGCCGCGCCGGCATAAAAGCGGTTCGGCACAGGCGATTGGGGCGCGAAAGCCCGGGAGGGGAACGGAGGCGGGCATCACGGCCCTGGAACGCTGTGCGAACCTATCCGCAAGGCCCTTTCACCGCCGCCGTTAGCCTAAGCCTGCTTTCAGGCGTTATCGCCTTCGCCCTCGTCCTCCCACTCAGCTTCGGACGTTTCGCCGCCGCCGGCGGCCGCGTCCTGCTCAGCGGGAGCGAAAGGCGCTCCGGCCTCGCCGGCTTCCTCATTCTCAGCCTCCGATTCGTCGGAATGCGCGGCTTCCATGGACGCGGATTCGGGGATTTGCGCGGGCGCCTCTCCATCCGCCTCGTCCTCTCCGGCAGCCTGAGCCGCCGGCGCGCTTTCCTCCCCGTTGTCTGCCCCGTCCTCGCGCTCCTGGCCTTCAATCCTGGCATAGCGCTGGGCGCGCAGCACGCTTAGGCGTTCGTCCAGCTCGCTCAGCTCCGCCATCATCCCCCCGAGCGGGTCGGGAAGCTCCACGCCCTTTTGCCACAAATCAAACGCCCTCATGGGGAACTCGCTTAAAATTTCCCGGCGGCGTGTTTCCAGGTTGATCTCGGCCACCTTTTGATGGGCTGTGCTGGCCATGTTGGACGCGCCCTTGCCAACGGCCTCCATGCCCTTGAGCCACGCAAGCTTCACCCGATTGCCCAATCCCGCCATTTTTCAACATCCTTTCCTGAAATCAATACTTGTAAAGGTCGTCCCTGAGGCGATAGAGCGTCGCCCCCCGCTTTTTGCGGTTAAAAACCTCCACCCACCAGTCCACGTCCGCGTCGGCGTCAAATTGCATGTAGCCCCAACGGACGCCGTTGATGCGCGTGCCCCGCATGTTGCTGTCCGTCCATCGGATCATCTGGGTAGCGGGGTCGTAATCCTCGATGATATACATGCTGTGGGGGCCGTTGCCGCCGCCGTAATACCCGACGATCTGGAAAAAATCTCCCTTGCGGATCTGGGTAAGCAGATCCCGCGCCAGCGCCGCGTTCTCCTCCTGACTAAGCTCCTGGTTATACTTAAACTGCGCCGCGATTTCAAAGGGGCTGCCGTCCGCGGCGGTTTCAGGACGCCATTCGATACCGTAATCATATGGAGCGCAGGCGGCCTTGCTGTTGTTCTTGGGCATATGCAGCGGAAGCTCCGGGTATGCGGCCATGCGGTATTCCTTGGAGAAGGTGTCGAACAAGCGCATGACAAAGTTTTTGCATACCCCAAGGTCGCCGTCTTCCTCGGCGGGCGCGAACTTATACCGGCTGTCCTTGGAGTTTGCGTAGGCCAAGGCGATCATCCGCTCGATCAGCTCCTCCTTGGGGGAGGGGATGTTATGGACGAGCTCTGTCGTAAGGGGCTTTTCGCCGGACCGCGTTTCTCCATAGCCGCGGACCCGAAGCCTTGCGCCCTGGGTCTGCGGAACGCTGAATACAAACTCGTGCTCGATCTCGGAGCCCTCCGCTGAAAAGGTGAGGGTTTCCTCCGCGCCTTCCAGCTCCAGCTCAAAAAATACGACGTTGACGCCCGCCGCCCGGACGGTCAGCCGGCTTCCGCTTTCATAGCTGGAGCCGGATTCCGGAGAAAGCAGGTATACATAGGGCTTTTGCGGCGTGTCCGCCAGCGATACGTCCTCCAGATCCTCCGTCGCGGCCGCGCGGCCGCCCAGCGCCAGGAGCGCAAGGCACAGCGTCAGCGCCGCCCTCAGCCATCGCAAGGCCATCCCTCCCAGCGGGAGCGCAGCTCCCTTATCAATATACACAGTATAGCATATTTGGGGAATAAAAAGAGCCTGTAAAGCCTTTTGTTTTCAAAAGATTTACAAGCCGCCAAGGCTTACCAGTGCAGAAGCAGCGCGTCCGTTTCACAGACAAAGCGCGTATCCTCGATAGGCAGAATTTCTCCATCCAGGTTCAGGCGCATATGGGGCGAGGAGAGCGCGCACCGGGGCACGAGGTAGCGGTGCGCAATCGGATGCTTATGAAGCGTGCCCATCATCAGGGAGGGCAGGTAAAACGGAATTTTCCAGCGAGGGACAGCGTCCACCACCATTACGTCAAACACGCCGTCGGTCACGTCGGCCAGCGGCGCGATGGGGATTCCGCCGCCGATATAGCGGCCGTTGGCAATGGAGCAGATCAGGTATTTTCCGTCCAGGGTTGTTTCATCGCCGATTTCAATGTGCATATCAAAGGGCTTGAAGGTTTTGACGGCGCGGATCACGCCGTAAAGGTAAGGCCAGATGCCGCTTACATGCTTTTTGGCGTTCAGCGCGTAATCCAGCACCATCACGTCGAACCCGGCTCCGCATACGTTTAAAAAAAACCGGTCGTTCATCATGCCGGTGTTAACCAGGCGGGCGGGATGCTCCAGGATAAAATCCAGCGCGTCGCGCCAGCCGCGCGGCGTGCCGACGGCTTTGATAAAGTCGTTTCCGGTACCCGCGGGCGCGATGCCCAGGGCCGTGCGCGTATGCCGGAGGCCCGCCGCCGTCTCGGTCACCGTGCCGTCTCCGCCCAGGGCGACGACGGTATCAACCCCGCGCGCGGCGGCTTCCCGCGCCAATAAAGTGGCGTGACCGGGATACTCCGTCAGCCGCACCGTAAACTCCGCGCCGCGGCCGCGCAGATGCTCCGCCGCCTGTTCCCCGACCTGCCGGGCGCGTCCGTTGCCGGCCACGGGGTTGACGATCAATTCCAACATGGTATTCAAGCCCTTTCGTATCCGTTTCAACGTATTTTACCGCATTTCCGGAAAAAAGGGAAGCATGAATTATTCGTCGGCTAATATTTGGGTATGGCTGCCACGGGGTTGAGCCCGGTATACCAGGATTTTTTTAGAGATGCACTCTCTGAGCATGGGCACGTGAGAAATAATGCCAATCAGCCGGCTGGTTCCGGCAAGGTCCTGAAGCACGGCGAGCGCGCGGGAGAGGCTTTCATCGTCCAGGGCGCCGAAGCCCTCGTCGATAAACAGGGTTTCCAGGCGGACGCCTCCCTTGCGGGCCTGGGCTACATCCGCGAAGCCAAGCGCTAACGACAGTGAAGCCAGAAAGGATTCGCCGCCCGACAGCGTGCCGACGTCGCGGACCTTGCCGGTATGCCTGTCGAGCACATCCAGCGCCAAGCCGGTTTTAGCGTTGCCGCCGGCGCTGTCGGGGTCCTTTTGGCACAGGCTGAAGCGCCCGTCCGACATGCGGTCCAGCCTGCGGTTTGCCTCAATGACGACCCGCCGGAAATAGTATTGCAAGATATAGTTTTCAAAGGGAAGCTTCCGCGCGCCGCTCACGCTGCCCGAGAGGGTGCGGTACAGGTCGTCCAGCACGCCGTATGTCTCCGCGCACGACGCGGCCTGCTGTACGGCCTGCTCCAGCCTGGGCAGCAAGCGCTGGTTCGCGTCCAGCATGCTGCCGACGGAACGTTCCTGCGCGGCGAGCGTCTCCAGCCGCACGGTCAGGGCCTCCTCCTCCAGCCGCAGTTCGTCTGCGTTTACCGGCTCCTTGCCCGCCCACAGCGCGGACAGACTCTGAACGGCGGCGGCCGTAGCCGCGAGCTTTTCCTGATAGAGCGAGACGCGCTCCGTGATTTGGGCAAGGGCTTCATCCTCGAGCGCGGCGGCGCGGTAGGCCGCTTCGCCTATGAAGCCATGGGCCTCGATGGAGGTATGGAACGCGATGCTCGCGGCTTCGGTAAGGGACTGCTGCGAGGCAAGCGCTTGTTTGGTTTCTTCCAAGAGCGCAAGAGCGGTCTGGCGCGCTGTGAAGGCCGAGGTGTAACGCTCCTCCGCGCTGCGGACGGCAGCCTGAAGCTCCGAGATTTTGCGGGAAAACTGCTCGTGCTTGAGGCGGCATTGCGCTTCCAGCCCGGCGCTGGGCTCCGTATCCCCGATGATGAGCCTGAGCCTGTCCAGAACGCCGTTGTTTTCCTGTTCGGCGGCCGCGCAGAGGCCGGAGCATTCGCGTGCGTCCCGGTCGGCCTCATCCCGCCTATTCGCGGCAAGATCAACCGCAGCCTTATCCGGCGCGCCCATCCTGTGGCCCGCCGGGCTGGGATGATGGATGCTGCCGCAGACCGGGCAGGGCGTACCGCTTTGCAAGGCGTCGGCCAGGATGCCCGCTTGATCGGCCAGGTAAGCGTCGGAGAGGCTTGCGTATTCCGCCGCGGCTTTCGCCTTCCTCTCCAGCGCGGCGGCGAGCTCCGCGCGCAGGCGCTTCAGCTTCCCGGCGGCTTGCCGCTGCCGGGCAAACAGCGGAAGCGCGTCCGAAAGCGTCTGCCGCTTCGCCAAAAGCCCGTCCGCGCGCGCGCCGTCAGCCAGCGCTTCGCCGCGGGCGGCCTCCGCCTGGGCCAGCGCCTTTTCTGCGGCCGGAAGGGCGGCGGCGCGTTCCTCCGCCTGCCTGCCGAGCCTGGCGAGGCGTTCCGACTCCCGCAGCAGCGCCTCCTCGGAGCGGCGGACCTCTCTGGCTTGCCCCGCGCGTTCCGCCCGCCGGGCAAGGCGGTTCATCTCATCCTTTTGTGATAGCAGCGCGCGGTGTATGGCTTCGTTTTCGTTTAGGCTCCTGATGCCCTGGTTCTGCGTCTGCGCGCTTTGGAGGGTGGCGGCCAAGCCGCTCAGGCGCTTGGAGGCCTCCCCGCACGCTGCCCGCAGGTCGGAATATACGGCGCTGTCCCGCGCGATCAGGCCGCGAAGCGCTTCGCACAGCTCCCGCCCGCGCTCGCTGGTGGAGGCGCAGTCGCTCATATGGAGCGCTTGGTCGTCCTCCAAAGATACGGCGGCCTGCCCAGCCAGGCCCTGGTAACCGGCCTCCGCCGCTTCGCGCGCGCTTGCCGCGGCGTTTCGCCGCTGTTTCAGCAGATCGGTGATATCAGCATAAAGCTGCGTATCAAAGATTTTTCTAAAAATTTCGGCGCGCCGGGCGCTGTCGGCACGCAGAATGGAAAGGAAATCTCCCTGGGCGATCATGGCGACCTGAGAAAACTGGACGGCCGTGAGGCCAAGCAGGTTTTCCACGGCGGCATTCACCGCGTCGATGCCGGTAAGGGGCGTCCCGTTTTCATATTGGAGGCTGGCCTCCGCCGGGCATGGGGTTTTGCGCCCGGGCCGGAAATACTCCGGGCTTCTGCGGACAAGGCAGCGCCTACCGCCGTTATCAAAGGTGAACTCCACCCACGTATCCGCCGACGCATCCGCAAAATCGCTTCGGAAAGACTTGCCGGTGCGTCGTTTTACGCCGCCGGTTGCCACGCCGTACAGTGCAAAGGAAATGGCGTCAAACAGGGTGGTTTTGCCCGCGCCCGTATCGCCCACGACCAGAAAAAGGCCGTTTCTCCCAAGAAGCGTAAAATCCACCGTTTCCACCCCGGCATACGGGCCGAAGGCGCTCATGACCAGCTTAACGGGACGCATGCTGCCGCTCCTCCGCTTCCTTAATTACCTCGCGCATGATGGCGAGGCGTCGCTCGTCCGGCGGACGGGAGCCGTTCTGCGCCTGGTAAAACGCGATGAAATGGGAGAGCGGGTCGGTGGCCTCCGCCTGCGCCAGCTCGCTCATGGATTCCTCTTGGTCTCCGGGGCGGTTGTCCATGCGCATGCCGATTAGGTTGGGATAGGCAAGCCGCAACGCGCCAAGAGGGTCGAGCGGGGGTTCCGGGTCGGTGAGCACGGCGTAGACGTAATCCTCGCTGTAGCGGTCGGCGGAGGCCAGCTCGCTCAAAAGGCCGCGCGCTGTCCGCAGGTCGCGCAGCGGTGAAAACGGCCTCGCCTCCACGGTCAGGTCGCCCTTTTCCGCCAGCGTTACCAGGAGCGCGGCTTTCCGGTGATGTTCCTCAGAAAGAGAATACTTGATTGGGGAGCCGCAGTAGCGCACCCGACCGTCCCCAAGGCGCTGCGGAGAGTGAAGATGGCCCAGGGCCACGTAATCGAACGCTGAGAACCGCTTTACGCTCACCTGATCCAGCCCGCCGATCAGGCGGCTCTCGGACTCACAGGTAGCCGCGCCGGAAACAAACTGGTGCGCCACCAGCACATTCCGCTCGCCGCCTGGAACGCCGGCATTTTCCAGCACGGCTCCGACCGCGGCGTCATAGCTGACCGCGTCTGGGTAATAGGGCCGGACGCTCGCCGGGCGGAGGAAGGGGAGCAGCCAGACGTTGACGACGCCGTGGCGGTCTTGAAGCTGATGACGGCTGACCGAGCCGTCAAAGGCGGGGGAAACGAATACGCCGCTTTCGCCCAGAAGCTCGCGGCAGTAGGCGACCTGCTCCGCGCTGTCGTGGTTGCCGCTGACGGCGAAGACGGGCTTGTGAAGCCGGCTCAGGGCCACAAAAAAATCGCCCACGGCCCGGACCGCCTCCGCCGACGGCTGCGCCTTGTCGTAGAGATCCCCGGCCAGCAGCACGGCGTCGCTTTCCTCCGCCAGCGCGACCGCCTGACTGAGCATATGCCGCTGGTCGTCCATCAGACTGAGACCGTTCAGCCGCCTGCCGATATGGAGGTCGGATAAGTGTAAGAATTTCACGCAACCGCTCCTTTTGCATGGAAATAGCCGTCGGACGGCAGCCAATGGGGATATTGTACCATGCTTTGGGAATGGGGACAAGCGCCCGCGCGCGGACGGGTCGGGCGGCTCCGGGAGGCAGGCCGGAGAAGCGAGCCTTACGACGAGAGGGGAGGGCCTCACCCCGCCTTTGATAAAAAGGAGTAAACGGCGCGCCAACGGGCGGCTGGGGACGCCTGGACGCGCAAAGGCCGGAAAGGCGCGTGAACGCCTTTCCGGCATGGGGTAAGCGGGTTCCGGCGGTTAGGAAAGCGGCACGGTAACGGCAAATTCTTCAGCGGGGACGCCCTGGGGGTTGCCATAGCTGAAGAGAATGCCCCGAACCTGCGAAAGCTCTTCCTCCGTAACCATGGGGACGGTTCGCCCCTTGTACTCCTCAGACCAGGAACCGCTCTCCACCCGCACGCCGGTCGCGTGGTCAAAGCGGCTGCCCAAGGTATAGTTCAGCTTCAGCTCGTTTCCCGCCTCATCCGCGAGGCCGCGCAGCCAATATGCCCCGCCCTGGCCCAAAACGGAAACCTCAAAGCCGTTGCCATCCATGTGAAAATCGGAAATCTGAAGCTCAGCCCCATTATGGAGCGTAACGGAGGCCGGCAGGCTGTCAATCGGCACAAAGGTATCCACAATTTCCTCGTTCGCGCCGGTATATTGGTATGGGACCAGCGTAAGCGAGCGGGTGCTTTGACCGCCGGCAAACCATACCTCATTGCGCATCCAGACCGGATGCTCGGCGCTGGCCAGCGAGCTGTACATTTCGGCGTAACGGGTCATCGCAAGCTCCTTGCCCGTATCGTCGCGCAGGGTGAAGTTATTGAAGGCAAAGAAGTCCTGAAGCGTTTTTTCGTTCAGCAGCAGCCGGTTGCCAAAGGGCGTGAACGATACGCGCTCCACCACAAACTCGCAATCATGCACGGCGGAGGAATCCAGCTCCAGCGGATACGTTGCGCGGGCGGACTGCATCGGCTGGAAGGCGACGGTAGGGTCGCTGGCGCCGCTTCGGTCAATCGTCACATCGAAGCCCCCGACAACGCTGCCGTCCTCGGTCATCTCGCCGCCGATGGTCAGCACGGCGCCGTTGGCGAGCGGCTCTGAAAGCGACTGGACGTACAGGCATTCCATGGTCTGTTCGTTGACAAGCCACCCCTCCCGCATGGTGCTAAGCTGGGGAAGGTAAGCGCCCGCCACGGTCAGGTCCGCATAGGGGACCATGAAGTTTACGCCGTGCTGCTGCCGGCCGGCCCAAAAGCTGAGCGGCTCCTCCCATTCCGCCAGAAAACAGATGGCAAGCACGTCGTCCGTAAGGGTGAGGTTTTGCAAGGTACAGGAAGCGCCATCCATCTGGAGGACCGGCGCGCCGTCTATTGCGCCGGTTACGCCCCTCAGACCGTCCGCGTCCACAATCAGGTCGCTGTTGATGCCGTCCAGATAGGGGATGGGCGCGCCGTCGTTCAGCCGCACCACGGCCGCCCCCTCCGCCGACGCCGCGCCGAACAGGCACAGCGCCAGAACCAGAAGAAAATAGGTCGGTTTTTTCATGCTTCGTTCGCTCCTTCCGTTACCTCGTGAAGTGTGATGGACAGGGTATCGAAGGCTTGCTTGCTCGTGCCGCTGTAAAACGACAGCGTGATCCGCTCCGGCACGCTCTCCATGGCGGGAAAGCTGTCCGTCTGACGGTAGCCTTCCTCGTCGTATGCCTCCACCCAGCCTGAATCGCTGGCCGTCCGTCGGGGCTCTCCATCCTCCCCGAGCCATCTGAACCATACGCCGTCACTCGCCTGTACGCGCTGCCGGTCCGTCGCGTCCGCGTTCATACCGTAAGCAACGGTCAAATAGGTGGCGACAGGCGTTTGCTCCACTGTTACGGCGCGGAGCGTCGCGCCGAGCAAGGGCATTTCGGCGGGCGCGTCCAGCTCGTAGACGCGGCGCGCGTCCGTCTGGGTCAGGGTAAGGGAGAGGGAACCGTCTTCAAACCACTCCTCTCGCGGCTTGCTCTCCGTGGCGTAAACGTCTGCCGTGCTGGCGTCGAGCGTAAGCTCTCCCGCCTCCGCCAGCGGGAACGCCAGCGTATAGAGGATATCCTCGCCGTCATAGCGGGTGCCGCGGGTAACCAGGTCCCCGCCCGGCCAATTCACGCGGACTTGAATAAGGGCGCGCCCGCTGTCCGCGGCTTTTTTGGAAAAGGTAACGCCTTGCTCATAGTCGTTGGCGATCCACCATTCGCTCCCGCTGCTGGGCATGGCGTTGTCGTCCATCAGCAGGTAGCGGGATTTGTCGGTTGAGGAGACGCGCACCGCCACATAGGCCTGCCGACCGTCCCACAGCGCCTCCTCCACGGTAAACCGCGCTCGCTGAAGCGCGCCTCCCTTCTGAGAAACGGCGGCTTGCACAAGGCTTTCAGCGCCGGGCTGGAGGTGCGCCTGAAGATCGGGGTGAAGGCCGCTCAGCACGCCGGTATGCACCAGCGCGATGGCCGTGCCAAGCATCAGCGCCAGGACGGCCGCGAGGACCGGAATCCAGCGAAGACTGCGGGGGGCGGGCATAGCCTGGCGTTCCAGCCTGTGAACGACGGCCTCCACACGGGCGGCAAAAGCATCCGGAGCTTTGCCGTAAGCCTGTTTCCAATCGTGATTTTTGTTCATGCTGCAACTCATCCTCTCGAGATCAAAACGGAAAGTTCGGGTCGCAAGTTCGGTCAGCTTTCCAGGAACATGCGCATCTGTTTGCGTCCGCGGCTCATCCGCGACAAAACCGTCCCTTTGGGGCAGCGGAGCGCGGACGCGATTTCCGAAACGGAAAGGCCCTCCATGTAATGGAGCAGGATCGGCATGCGAAGATCGGCGGGAAGCGTGTCCAACGCGTCCCGAAGCGCGCGGGCGTCGTCGTCGTCCATCAAAGCCTCTCCGTCCGGAAGCGACGCCATCGCGGTTTCCCGGCGCTTTTTCCTGAGCAGGGAATAGCACTCGTTAATCAGGATGCGAACCAGCCAGGGCTTGAGACGGCTTTCGTCCCGAAGCTTTTCCGCTTTCGACCATGCCTTTTCAATGGCGCTTTGCACCGCGTCCTCGCGGTCCGCCTCGCACCGGAGCAGCCCGCGGCTGACCCGATACAGCGTTTGCGTAAGACCGATGATTTCCGCGCCCAGCCGTTGCCTGTCCATAAAGTCTTTCCTTTCGTGCCTTGCAAGGATCGGTGAATTCACGTACAGCATTAAGACGCGCCGGATACCGGCGGGATTCTCATCAATGAAAATTTATTTGTCCATTCCTTTTCAAACGCCTCGTTTTTAAGGGCTTGCGCTGTCGCAAGCCTTGCGTATGAGCCGCCTTCGCCTTCCCTGAGAATGGCGGCAAATAGGAAAGGCCCGGAGCGTGAGCGCTTCCGGGCCCGGTGATCCGGCCGCCTATGCGTTTACCTGGTAACTGCATTGAGCCAGAGCGTCGGTAATGGTTTTTTCGTAAGCCTCGCGGCCATAGCGGTCAACCTCGCTTTTGTCCTTTTCGCCATGCGTCAGGCAGCCCGCGCCGCCGATGCATCCGCCCACGCAGGCCATGCCCTCGATGAAGTTTTCCTTGAGCACGTTCTTTTGCTTTTTCAGCAGCGCAAGCCGGCACGCCTCGATCCCGTCGCATGGGATCGGGTTGAGGACAAAATCGTCGTTATGCTGCTCCCGCAACGCCTGCGCCACGGCGTCGGACAGCCCGCCGCTGCGGGCAAAGATGCGGCCGAAGAAGCTGGCGTTATCCAGCACGCCCTCCTCCAAAGCGTTCAGGTCGAGGTCGCGGCTGTCGATCCAGGCCTGAAGCTCTTCAAAGGTGAGCGCGCAATCCACATAGGGCTTAACGCTGTCAAGCTGGATTTCCTGCTTTTTTGCCGTGCATGGGCCGATAAAGACGATCCTCGCGGTCGGGTCCGTCTTTTTGACGTAGCGGGCGACCTCCGCCATGGGGGAAAGGTTATGGCTTACGAATGGCTTCAGCTTTGGGAAGGCCTGCTCGATGTATTTTACGAAGGCCGGGCAGCAGGAGGACGTGAGAAAGCCCTTTTCCGCCAGCTCTTTCGCCTCCTGATAGGCGACCATATCCGCTCCCAGGGCGGCCTCCACCACGCTGAAGAACCCGAGCCTGCGAAGCGCGGTGATGACCTGCCCCAGCTTGGCATAGACGAACTGGCTGGACACGGAGGGCGCGACCACGGCATAGACCTTGTATTTCTGGTTATCCTCGCTTTCACGGATCAAGCGAATGGCGTCCAAAAGGTAGGATTTATCCTGAATGGCCCCAAACGGGCATTGATAGACGCACGCGCCGCAGCCGATGCACTTTTGCCCGTCAATGGTGGCGACATGGTTTTCGCCCGCGGAAATGGCCTTGACCTTGCACGCGCGCTCGCAGGGCCGCACATGGTTCTGAATGGCGCTGTAAGGGCAGACCGAGGCGCACTTTCCGCAGTTGACGCACTTGTCCGGGTCTATATGCGCGTGATGCTCCGCGTCAAAGGTGATGGCTCCTCTGGGACACACGCTTGAGCACCTGTGCGCCAGGCAGCCCCGGCAGTCCGGCCCGACCGTATAGCCGCTGACCGGGCATTCGTCGCAGGCGATGCCGATGACCTCCACCACATTGGGGTTGCGGCTGTCCCCGCCCATGGCGAGCTTGACGCGCTCCGCCACAATGGCGCGCTCCTTGTAGACGCAGCACCGCATGGTGCTTTTGGGGCCGGGGGAGATCGCCTTGGGGATATCCAGGTAACAATCCCTAAGCGTCCCGTGATAGGCATGCGCCGCGACCTCGCGCAGCACTTTATATTTCAGTTTCTGTACGTAGGTGTCAAATAATTGCATGATAGGCCTCGCCTCCGTCAAGAGTCTAGAAATAGGAGAGCCGGATATGCTTGCCCATGCGCTTGAGGCAATCCGCGATGTTCTGGATGAGCTGCTGCTTGATGGCAAAGGTAATGGGAAGGTTGGGGTTCTGGTGCGCGGGGTTGATGGCGCGCCCCACGAAGAAGTTAATATCCGTGGCGTTTTCAAAAAGCTCCCGCGCAATCAGGCTCGCTCCGTCCCGCTGGACGGCCCAAAGCGGCGCGAGCTTTGCCGAGTCAAGGAAATCCTCGGCATATTTGAGCACCTTGGATAAGGTAATGACCCCCTCGGTCACCAGGTCTACGCCCTCGATCCGGCTGGTCGGCGGCACCTCTGGATCGGGATACTCCAGCGAGGCGAGGACCGGCTTGTGAAGATAACGGGATACCACGCTGCTCGTGGTTCCGCCGCAGACAATTTTGGCGCCCTCCTTGGCAAAAAAGAGGTTCATCATGCGCGTATCGTCGTCCTTGCTCGCGGGCGGTCCCACGACAAGGCTGACCGGATGCCGCCCCCGCACGCGCGCGACGGCGACGGTGGTGTCGTCTCCGGGCTCTCCGCCGTACAGGCGGTTGCACTCGTCTATGATGAGGCCTGCGGTGAGCTTGGCGCTGTTTTGCGGCAGGTAGTTGGCCGCCGCGTAATCCGCGATGCTGTCGCGGGTCCAGCCGAAGTTCAGCGCCTGGCCCACCCCGGCATATTCAGCCCCGTCGCTCATGGAGATGAACACATCGTCCACTTCGATGGGAAAGGAGGTTTCCCAGATGGTCTTTCCGGCGATGACGCGCGTTGCCTTTGGATAATCAAAGATTTCGCCCTTGCGCAGCACAATGGTCGCGGGGTTGTCAAACTGGATGATTTGGGCGGTTTTCCCTTCCATGATGCGCAGAATGGTAAAGGTGGAGTAGGCCACGTGACGCACACTGCAGACCGGCAGCGTGCTTGCGATGGTGGACACGCATTCCTCGATGGGAATCCCGCCGGAAATCATGGTACAGAGGATTTTACTGGTCAGCGTGGAAAGAATGTTGGCCTTTACCCCGCTGCCAAGGCCGTCCGCCAGCACGAGGGTGAGGTCCTCCTCGCCGCCACCGTCCATTTCCACCCGGTCGCCGCAGAGGGATTCGCCCTGCTTGTTCAGACTGATCGCGCCGGTTTCAATCCACAGGTCATTCATGGCCCATCGCATCCTTCAGCCTGGTCAAGGCAATTTTGGTTTCCGCGGTGGTTTCACCCAGGAGCGAGGCGATCTCCTGGACCACGCGCATTTGCTTGTCGATCACCTTATCCGCGATTTCAACCGTCTGTCGGCGCAACGTCTCGTCCTGGCCGCGCAAGGTCTCCCGCTCGGTTACATCCCTCATGATGGAGATGACGATATGATACTGCCGGTCATACAGGATGGTTTCCTCCACATAAAGCTGGTAATCCGGCAGATAGGCGCTTCGGCTGGCGGTATGAAGGGCGGAGGTGATGATATTCTGATAAGCGGCTGGATTAAGGATTCGCACCACATGCTCGCGCAGGATATCCGAGGCGGAGGTAAGCTTGAACATGCGCACGGCGGCGCGGTTCACCTGCTGCACGATCAGGTCCTCGTCCATGACGAGAATGGCGTTGGGCGTGTTGTTGATGATGGTATCCGAAAAGCTTTCGGCCTTTTCCTTTAAAAACGGGAGGCACATTTCTATTTTGGCCTTGCCCTCGAGAATGGCGACGGCCTTGTCGCGGCAGGTGGAATAACCGCAGCTCCCGCAATTGAGCTCTTTGTCCGGGCTGGTTTTCCCCATTTTGTACAGCATATCCGCAATGGCCTCGGAGCCAAATTTAACGCGCTTGCCTCCGATAAACGAATAGGCATGGCCGATACCGTCAGCGGAGGGAGCGTCGAAGCGCCGGTCGCCGGCGTAGGTATCCACCCGCAGGGCGCCCTTGAGGCGGCGCTCGCGGTGCTCGCGGATGCACGGCCCGTTGATACAGCTCCCCTCACAGGCGCTCATTTCAATAAAGACATCGCTCATGTCGCCGTTCTCAAGCTCTTCAAATACCGCGCGGCAGTTGTCAATGCCGTCGATGGCCACGCGGCGGAAGCCCTCGACCCGGTCGGTGGCCTTCAGCACGCCGCCTGTCGCGGGGTAGAAGCGGGCGCGCATGCCGTTTCCGGCCTGGGTCCGCTCGCGCGGCAGCTCGATCTTCTCCTGGGCAAGCCAGTCGCGGAGCTCGTCGTAGGTGAGCGCCACATCGGTGTAGGGGCTTTCGTCCGCCTCCGCCTTTTTGGCGATGCACGGGCCGATGAACACCGTAAACGCATCCGGGTCGCGTTCCTTGACGGCCTTGCAGTGCGCTTGCATGGGCGTAAGAACCCTAGCCAGGTACGGAAGCATGGTGGGATAGTATTTCTGAATCAAAAGGTTGATGGACGGGCAGCAGCTCGAAATCAGCACGCGTTGTTTTTGCTCGCGCATGATACGGGCGTATTCGTCGCTGACCATTTGGGCCCCCACGGCGGTTTCCTCCACGGCGGAAAAACCGAGCGCCTTGAGCGCCCGTTCCATCGCCTCGACGGAGGCGACGCGGAAATCCGCGATAAAGGAGGGGGCGAGGCTGCATACGACAGACCTGCCTTCCGAGATGGCAGCCTTGACGCGGTCCAGGTCAGAGCGCACCTGCTTGGCCTTTTGAGGGCAGACGACAAAGCAGCTCCCGCACAGGACGCACTCGTCATGCACGATTTCAGCCGTGTTGTTGGCATAGGTGATGGCCTTGACCGAGCAGGTGCGGATGCACTTGTAGCAGTCCGCGCAGTTGTTTTTGTTGAGATTGAGCACCTCGAGCATGGGGGGAGTCCCTCCTCTGGATCGTTGGCTGAGCAAAGCGGGGAAGGGGCTGGCGCGTTTTGGCGTCAGCCCCGGCGGCGGAGGGTTACTTCAGGCGGGGAAGGACCTCGTTGTCAA
This sequence comes from Candidatus Limiplasma sp., assembly GCA_048370855.1. Taxonomy (GTDB): domain Bacteria; phylum Bacillota; class Clostridia; order Christensenellales; family Aristaeellaceae; genus Limiplasma. The sequence continues at coordinate 77,237 of DBGEOK010000044.1, forward strand.
AGAAGCTCCCCGTATCCTCCGGACGGAGGGAAAAGTTTTCCTCGTCGATGGTCACGCATACGCCGTTTTGGCAGTTGCCCATGCAAAATTTACCGGCTAGCTCAACCTTGTCTTTCAGCTCCTTCTCCGCGATAAGGCGCTGGAGCTCTTCCACGATTTGGCGGGAACCCTTTAGGTGGCAGCTCGAACCGATGCAGATGGTGATTTTCATGATGCTTCGCTCCTTTATGGAATGGACGCGCGTTCCCAAAAACGGGCGTTTCCGCCGGCTTTGGGCGGCGATTCTTTATTCGTAATCCACCACGTTGACCCAGTGCAGCAGGAACTCGCGCTCCTCCGCCTTGCCCTTGACGCTCTGGCTGGCCGCCACGATGGGAATCCACTTCTGCACGTACTGCTTGGCGGTGTCGCTTTTTTTGCAAAACAGGGCAAGGTATTTTTCCGCGCCGTCAATATCGCCGGCGAGCCAGAACAGCAGATAGGTCCGGGCGGCGTCTGCGCTGGCGTTGCCCTGCGTGGCGTGGGACCAGTCCAGGATGAAGGGCGTGCCGTCGTCCCGGATGATGATGTTCTTGGGGTCAAAATCGCCATGGCAGAGCTTGTTGTGGGTGGGCATTCCCTCCAGGCGCGTATGGAGCTCATAGCGGGTGGTGGCGTCAAGCCCGCTCTGGCTGATTTTCCGGTTCATTTTATCCTTCAGCTTGTTCAGCAGCGGGCAGGTCTGCCGGTGTACAAGCAGTTGAAGATCCACGAACTGCTCCAGATAATCGTCGTACTGGCCGGGGTTTTCCTCCATCAGGCGCGCGAGCGTTTTTCCGGGAATAAAGTCGCTGACGATGGCCCACTTGCCGTCCAGTTTGGTAACCTCCCGCAGCCTGGGAACGTTCAGGTTCGTCTCTTCCACGCGCGCCTGGTTCAGCGCTTCGTTGAGCACGTCGGCCTTGCTGTAATCGCTGTCAAAAACCTTGACGGCCAGATCGCCGTCGCGGTAGACGGTCTTGTTGGTACGAACCGCGATCACCTTTTCCAGCTTCATAATAGCCCTCCTCCTTACTTGTTCTCAGCGCCGTAGTAAGCGTTCAGATACATCTGCCTGATTTCCTTCATCAGCGGATAGCGGGGATTGGCGCCGGTGCATTGATCGTCGAAGGCCAGCTCCACCATTTCATCTAAACGGTCCAGGAAATCCTTTTCATCCACGCCGTAATCCCGGATAGAGGGCTTGATGCCGATTTTCCGCTTGAGCTCGTCGATGGCTTGAATCAGCCTGTCAAGCTTCTCCGCGTCGGTCTTGCCGCCAAGGCCCAGGGCGTCGGCCACCATGGCGTAGCGAGCCAGGGTGTGCGGGTGGTCATACTGCGGGAAGGTACCCATTTTGGCGGGTACCTCGGCTGCGTTGAAGCGGAGCACCTCGTCAATCAGCAAGGCGTTGGCCACGCCGTGCGGCAGGTGGTGGAAAGCGCCCAGCTTGTGCGCCATGGAGTGGCACACGCCCAGGAAGGCGTTAGCGAACGCCATGCCGGCCATGGTGGCGGCGTTGGCCATCTTTTCGCGGGCCTCGGCGTCGTTGGGGCCGTCGTCGTAGGCGCGTGGCAGATACTCGAAGATCATTTTCAGGCTTTGAAGGGCGAGGCCGTCGGTGTAGTCCGTGGCCATCATGCTGGCGATGGCCTCCAGGTTATGGGTCACGGCGTCGATGCCGCTGGACGCGGTCAGCCCCTTGGGCGCGTTCATCATCATGTCCGCGTCCACGATGGCCATTTTGGGCAGCAGCTCATAATCCGCCAAGGCGTATTTCACGCTGGTCTTTTCGTCGGTGATGATGGTAAATGGCGTTACCTCGCTGCCGGTGCCAGCGGTGGTCGGAATGGCGATAAAGTAAGCTTTTTCTCCCATCTTTGGGAAGGTATAAATGCGTTTGCGGATATCGCAGAAGCGCATGGCCATATCCATAAAATCAACCTCGGGATGCTCGTACAGCACCCACATGATTTTGGCCGCGTCCATCGCGCTGCCGCCGCCAAGGGCAATGATGCAGTCGGGCCCGAAGGCGGTCATCGCGGCCGTGCCCTCGCGCGCGCTGGTAAGCGTGGGGTCGGGCGCGACGTTAAAGAACGTGCTGTGCGTGATGCCCATTTCATCCAGGCGGTCGGTGACGGCCTTGGTATAGCCGTTATGGTAAAGGAAGCTGTCGGTCACAATGAAGACCTTTTTTTTGCCCATCACGTCCTTGAGCTCGCGGAGCGCTACCGGCAGGCAGCCTTTCTTAATATATACCTTCTCTGGCGCGCGGAACCACAGCATGTTCTCTCTCCTCTCGGCAACGGTCTTGATGTTGAGCAGGTGCTTGACGCCCACGTTCTCGCTGACGGAGTTGCCGCCCCAGGAGCCGCAGCCCAGCGTCAGGGAGGGGGCGAGCTTAAAGTTGTACAGGTCGCCGATGCCGCCCTGGGAGGAGGGGGTGTTGACCACGATGCGGCAGGTTTCCATCTTTTCGGCCAGGCGCATCAGCTTTTCACGCTGCGTGTTGGGGTTGAGGTAAACGCTGGCGGTATGCCCATGCCCGCCGTCCTCGATAAGCCGTTCGGCCTTTTGCATCGCATCGTCAAAGTCCAGGGCTTTATACATGGCGAGCACGGGGGAGAGCTTTTCATGCGCGAACTCCTCGCTGATATCCACGCTCTCCACCTCTCCGATCAGGATTTTGGTGGTTTCGGGCACGGTCAGCCCCGCGAGCGCGGCAATCTTCACGGCGGGCTGGCCGACGATTTTCGCGTTCAGCGCGCCGTTGATAATCATGGTTTTACGTACCCTGTTGAGCTCTTCGCCTTTGAGAAAATAGCAGCCGCGGGCGGCAAACTCCGCGCGCGCCTTGTCGTAGATGGACGCCGGCACGATGACGCTTTGTTCGGAGGCGCAGATCATGCCATTATCAAACGTTTTGGAATGAATGATGGAGCTGACCGCCAGAAGGATATCCGCGCTTTCGTCGATGATGGCGGGTACGTTGCCGGCGCCGACGCCCAGGGCGGGCTTGCCGCTGGAATAGGCGGAACGCACCATCCCGGGGCCGCCGGTGGCGAGGATGCAGTCGCATTCCTTCATCACAAGGTTGGTCATGTCCAGGCTCGGCACGTCGATCCAGGAGATAATGCCCTCCGGGGCCCCCGCCGCTACGGCGGCCTCCAGGACGGTCCGCGCGGCGGCGATGGTGGACCGTTTGGCGCGGGGATGGGGAGAAATGATAATGCCGTTGCGCGTTTTCAGGCAGGCCAGGGTCTTAAAAATGGCGGTTGAGGTAGGGTTGGTGGTGGGGATGACGGCGGCGATCACGCCGATGGGCTCCGCGATTTTGGTGACGCCGTAGGCCCGGTCCTCCTCGATTACGCCGCAGGTCTTGGTATCGCGGTACGCGTTATAGATATATTCGGAGGCAAAGTGGTTTTTGATCACCTTATCCTCCACAACGCCCATGCCGGTTTCCTCAACAGCCATCTTGGCCAAGGGCAGGCGCATTTTGTTGGCGGCCATGGCGGCGGAAAAGAAAATCCGGTCAACCTGCTCCTGGGTATAGCCGGCAAACTTCTTTTGAGCGGCCCGCACGATGGCGATTTCTTCTTCCAGGCGTTCCACACTGTCTACAAGCTTGCGTGTGTCGGTCATGGTATCCCATCCCCTTTCTAATCGTTAAAAGTTTAACATATTCCGCTTGCCTTGTAAATGACAAACTTTATATACGATTATATACTTTTGAATATATCCCGAATATGGAAATATTGTAAGCTTATGGACGAAGAAACGCTCGCCGTGTAGGGCCGGACCGAGGAGTGTCCAAAGTAAGGATTTTGTGATATAATAGGAAGCATGAAGAAGATAAGAGAAGCGGAATGGAAAAAGTGCCCGAAATGCGGAAAAACCAGGAA
>DBGEOK010000045.1:0-12048 GCA_048370855.1 Candidatus Limiplasma sp.
CCGCTGGGAGGCTCCGCCTCCCAAGCCCACCGCCTAAGGGCTTTGCCCTTAGGAATCCCGTTATTGGGGCCGCGTTCGCGGCCCCAATTTTGATGGGTTGACGGAGGGAAGCGGGGCCGCGATGCGGCCTTGCGCGAAGCGCAAAGCGACCCGCAGGATATCAAGCGAAACGAGAACGCCGCCCGGGCAGGGCGGTGGGCGACGATTGAGCTTGCGGGGGACGGAGGGAAGCGGTGGCCCTGTGGGCCATTCGCCGAAGGCGAAAGCGACCCGGAGGATATCAAGCGAAACGAGAACGCCGCCCGGGCAGGGCGGTAGCGACAAACCCATTTTGGGATTTTGGGGGTGGTTTGGAGGGGCCGAGGCCTCTCCAAATGAAATCGTATCGCCCGGCTTTGCCGGGCGGGCGGGGAGTTTGCGCCTCCGGCGCAAACATACCGACAGTCCTCGTCGGAAAAGATCGCCATCAGGCGAGCTTCGCCCAGAGGCCGCCCTGCTGGGCGGCGGGCGACGATTGAGCTTGCGGAGAAGCCCTTGTCAGGGTTTTAGGGGTGAAACCCCTAACGTCTCTCGCGTCTCTCGCCTTTACAGGCGGACCTGGAAGAGACCGAAGTCCGCAACGCCGCCGCCGTGCCTGAGCCTGCCTTCGCTTTCCAGCAGGCGGAAGCCGTCCGCTACGAGGCTGGGCAGGGAGGCCGGAAGCCAAAGCTGGTGATGCCCGGGAAAGACGCGGGCGATCTCCAGCTTTTCTATTTTTTCCAGGGAATGGAGGAATTGCAGCGGGTCGGTGGTCGGATAAAACGCGTCCAGGCAGCCCTGGTAGACCAAATCCCCGGAATAGAGGGTTTTCCGTTCCCGCTCGTAAAAGCAGCAGTGGCCGGGGGAATGCCCGGGCGTGTGCAAAACGGTTAATTGCCGGTTTCCCAGGCCGATGCGGTCGCCGTCGCGCAAAAGCCTGTCAGGGTTTCCCTGGAACACCCGATACCGCGAGACGTCAAACGCCTCCGGGAAAGCGCAGGGCTTGGCCAAGAGGCTCTGCCTGACCCGCTCCAGGGGAATGGGGAACCCTCCGGCCAGCCACGGGCGCTCGGCCTCGCCCACGGCGATGCGCGAAAAGCGCGCATGGCCCCCGATATGATCCCAATGCGCATGCGTGGTAACGACCTGTACCGGCAGCCGCGTCAGGCCGTCCACCACCTTCTTGATGTCGGAAACGCCCAGCCCGGTGTCGATTAAAACGGCGTTTTCCGTTCCGCACAGCAAATAGCAATGGGTTTCCTCCCAATGGCGGTATTCGCTGATCGCGTAGGTGTCGCTGTCGATTGCTTCAACGGTAAACCAGTTTTCCATCCTATCCTCCGTCTGCTTTTCCGCCGCCGCCCGCGCGGAGGCGGCGGAAAAGCGGGCTTCAGGCGCCGCCCCAATGGGAGAGCTCACCGGCCTTGCCCTTCCCGCCGGTCGATGTACGCTCCCAGCAGCTCCAGCATCCGATCCACCTGAAGCGGCTTGGACAGGTGGCCGTTCATGCCGCTGGCCATGGACTTTTTGGTGTCCTCGTCAAAGGCGTTGGCGGTCAGGGCGATAATGGGGACGCTGCGGGCGTCCGGGCGGCGCGAGGTGCGGATGCGGCGGGTCGCCTCCAGCCCGTCCATCACCGGCATGCGGATATCCATTAAAATAGCGGCATATTGTCCGGGCTCGCCCTCGCTGAAGCGCTCTACCGCCTCCCGGCCGTCCGCGGCGCAGGTGACGGAAAACCCGTGCATCTCCAGGATGGTCTGGGCGATTTCGCGGTTCAGGTCGTTGTCCTCGGCCAGCAGGACGCGGCAGCCCTCAAAATCCGCGCGCTCGGGGGCGCGCTTGGGCAAGGCGGCGGCTTGCGCCTCCCCGGCGTACGCAAACGACAGGGTAAAATAAAATTCGGAGCCCCGGCCCGCCTCGCTGCGAACCTCCAGCGTGCCGCCCATCATCTGCACCAGGCGGTAGGAGATGGACAGGCCCAGCCCCGTGCCGCCATAGCGGGAGGACGTGTCCGGGCCGGCCTGCTCAAAGGAGTTGAAGATGCGCCGCATGGCGGCGGGCTCGATGCCGATGCCGGTATCGGATACGGAAAAGAGCAGCACGGCCTTGGGCGCGGTCTCCACGGCCTCAACGCGGACCGTCACGCCGCCCTTGTCCGTAAACTTGATCGCGTTGCCGATGAGGTTGACGAGCACCTGCTGAAGCCGGAGGCTGTCCGCGAGCAGCGGGCTTCCGGCCTGAAAGCCGTTGTGAAAGCGCAGGTCCAGCCCTTTGGCCGCCGCCTGGGGGCGAAGCAGCGCCTCCAGGCCGTCGAGCTGCCGGGCCAGGTCCGCCGGGGCATAGTTCAGCTCCAGCTTTCCGCTTTCAATGCGGGACATGTCGAGGATATCGTTGATTAAATCCAGGAGGTACGCGTTGGCGGACTCGATTTTTTCCAGGCACTCCAGCGCCTTTGCCCGGTCGTCGAGCACGCTTTTGGCGATGGTGGTCATGCCGCTGATGGCGTTCATGGGCGTGCGGATCTCATGGGACATGCGGGAAAGAAAGTCCGTCTTGGCCTGGCTGACCGCGTCGGCCTTTGATTTCATAATGAAGGAGGGAACGATTTTGACCAGCTCTTTGAGCAGGTCGCGCTGCTCCCGGGTCCATTGGTAGCCCTCGCGGTCTACCTCGAAGCTCATGGAGCCGGCGTATTCGCCGTAATCCCATATGCCGGCGTGGAGGCAGGAGGGAAAGCGGGAGATGCCCTCGCGCACGTTGTGGTCGGCCAGGCCGTCCGCGTCGTACATGTTCGCGCATATCTCAAAATCCTCGCTGGAGGCGTAAAAGTCCCGCCCCATCTGCAAGTCGTTGCGGTTGCGCGCCCATTGGTAGGAAAACCGGTAGGAGAGGAAGGATTGGTTGGCCTCGATGATGGATACCCGGTCGAAGCCGAACGTCTTGCCGATGCGGGAGAGGAGCAAAAACACGGCGTCGTTGAGGTTTTTGGATTTGCCCAGGAGGTTGAGCGCGAAGGAGACCAGATCTTTTTCGCTGTTCGGGCTTTCCCGGTCGATGGCGTTTACGGGGTGCTCGTCGGTATAAAGGCGCGTGAGAAAGACGCCCAGCTCGTTGGAGGTATCCAGGTAGCACGCGGCCCGGCCCTTTCCGTGCTCCTTGACGTATTTGAGCGTGCTCTCCGCGCAGCGGTACAGGGCGTTGTAGTCCTCCACAACCTCGGTGCTGCACATGCCGATGCTGACGGACACCCGGATATCCTTTTCAGCGTTGATGATGATGCCGCGCACAAGCCCGGCAAGGCGGGGGCCGATGACGCCCGCCCTGGCCTTGTCGCAGTGCCTGACCAGCAGCATGAACTCGTCGCCGCCCAGACGCAGCAGCAGGTTATCCGGCTCCAGCTCCGCGCGCAGCAAATCGGACACCTCCTGGAGCACCGCGTCGGCAAAGACGCCGCCCTCCTTCTGGTTGATGTCCTCAAAATCGTCCATATCCAGCAGCATCAGCACGCAATGGTCGTTTTGGCCCTTTCGGGCCCGCAGGCATTCCTGAACGAGACGGATGCCGCATTCCTTGTTGTACAGCCCGGTCAGGCTGTCGCGGGAGCGCGCCTCCTGAAGCGCCTCCTCCATCTCCTTCTGGCGGGTAATATCCTCCGCGATGCCGACGACAAGCTGGGGCTCCCGGCCCTCGTCAGCGAGGATGACGGACAGGGTCACCCGGCACCAGCGGCGCTCGCTTACGCCCCGGAACTCGCACGAGGCGGTGCGCTCGCCGCGGCGGATGCGTTCGTACATCTCAAAAAAGGCGGGACGGTACTTTTCGCCGACCTGATCCTCGGCAAAGCTGTACGGCATGTTTTCGTAGCGCTCCCGGCAGTGGTAATACGCGCGGGTGCGCTCCGGCACCTCGCAGAGATTGGTCTGCGGATAAAAATAGAACTCGCAGGTCATGGTATGCTCCAGGGCCATGCGCAGGATTTCGTTGCTGGCCGCTACCTGCTCCGCGAGCCGGCGGTTGTGAAATTCGGCCTTTTTGCGGCTGTCGATATCCAGGAATACGCTTTGGATGAGCTGCTCGCCCTCGCCGTCCGGGATGATCTCGGCGCTGCCGATAATCCATAAGGGCGTGCCGTCCCGCTGAAGCAGGCGGTACTCATAGGTACTCTTATCGCCGACCCTGCGCAGCTTGGAAACCCCCGTCAGGATTCGGGCGCGGTCCTCCTCCGCGATGAGGAGGGCGAGGTCCCAATCGCGCTTGGCCCAAAACGCCTCGGGCTCGTAGCCGAAGATTCGGATGGCTTCCTGATTGGCGCGCACAAACGCAACCCCCGTATCGGAAAGCCGGTACTGGACGATTCCGCACAGCACCGACTGGAACAGGCGGTTATACTCCAGGGCCTGCCGTTTCTGCTCGGCGGCCTGCCGTTCCAGGCGCTCCCTGAACTCTATTTCAGCGGAAATATCCCGGATGGCGCTGATGCACGCCTCGCGGCCCTCCTCTGCCATCCACTTTTTGCCGATGTCGTTGACCCAGATATAAGAGCCGTCCTTTTTTTGAATCCGGTATTGCACCTCGTAGTCCTTCCCGAGGCGGAAGGCGTCCCGAACCAGCGCGTCCACGCGCTCCCGGTCGTCGGGATGCATGCAGTTGATGACCTTGCCGTCGATTGCCCGCTCAAACGCCTCGTAGGTATAGCCAAGGTAGGAAAGCATGCGGTCGTTGATATAATACAGCGGAAAGCCCGGCTCCAGGTAGCCGCCCATCATGCCGCCGGGAATGCTTTTGCCCAAAAGCTCCAACGCCTTGGAGCCCAAACGGCGGTCCAGCGCCGTGGGCTTTTGCGGCGGCGCGGAAAATTGTTCGCCCAGCTCCTGCCGCTCCTTAGCGGCGGAGAGATGAACGGAGGCGACGCGGCACGCGCCGTCCTCGTCGGTAACGCAGGAGGCCGTTGCGCAAAGGCGGATTTCCGCTTCCCGGTTTTCGCCGGGACAGACGGCGGCGGTCAGAAAAACCATGGTCAAGCCGCCGTCCCCGGGCCGCTCCCGGACCTGCCCGTACTCGACGAGGCATGGGCCCGGCGCTTGCGCAAGCGCCCGCTCCAGGGCCCGTTCCGCCTCCGCGCGCCCAAAGACCGGCTCCGCGTTTTGCGGTCCAATCCAGCAGACGTCTTTGGTCAGGAAGCCCGTCGCCCGCCGAAGGTCACGCTCTGCCAGGTAAGCGTGTAAAAAAGCCCGGACCGTCCCGGCAGCCTCGCCCGGTCGCAGCATTGCTTACGCCTCTTTTCGCAGTTGTAGTAAGCGCGCCGTCGGGCGGCCCGATCCTCCGGAGGGCCCGACCGCGCTGGGGAGAGGGAGCGCCCATGCTTTGCCTTCTCTTGCTTGATTATAAGGGAGAACCTTCAAAAACTCAATGGCTTTTTGTCGCCCGGCTTACGGAACGCCGTCCGCCGCCGGCAGGGGGGCGTTTGGGGGCATGCCCTGAATGGCGCGGCTCAAGCGGCGGTATTCGGTGGGCGTCATGCCCTCGACGCGCCTGAACGCCTGGATCAGGTAGGAGGGCGATGAAAACCCGGAGATGGAGCAGATGGAGGCGAGCGTATGATCCGTGGTGCGCAGCAGGTGCTTCGCCTCGCGTACCCGGCGTTCCAGCAGGTAGCGCATGGGGGTGACGCCGCACAGGCGATGAAACGTGCGCGTCAGATAATACTTGCTGACATGCGCGCCCTGGGCGACGGCGTCCAGCGTAAGCGGCTCCATAAAGCGTTCGTCGATGAGGCGCTTGGCCTCCATGCATTCGCCCAGGCCCGTGGCGGGAGCGGACATGCCGGGCTCCACCAGCGCGCGCCGCTCGATTTTGGTAAAGATGATTTCCAGAATGCCGAGGCAAATTTTGAGGCAGCCCTTGCGGTCCTTGGACAGCTCGCGCACAAGGTCCTGAAAGTAGGGCAGCAGCTCATGCCGGTTGGAGCGGTCGTTGAGCAGGTAAAAGCGCGGGTCGGAGCTGTCGGGGCCCGAAAAGCGCACGCCCCGGACCCCCACCACGATGTATTGGAGCATATGGTCCGCGTCGGAGTACTCGGTATGCTCCACGCCGGGGTTGATAAGAAAGAAGTCGTCGTCCTGAATGGGGACGCGCTCTCCCGCAATTTGAAGGACGCCCCTGCCGGCCAGGCAGTAAAACAGCTCCGCGTGCGCGTGGCTGTGCGGGATGGACTGCCAGGAGGGATCGTACAGGGAGATGGCGCAGTAGACCGGGGACATGCCGGCCTCGGCTGAGGCGGGAAAATCATAGCGGATATTAGGCATAGGCCGTGCTCCTTCGGCGGAAGAAAAATAACAGGCGCGCTTCCCCTTGTATTGTAGCGGGGAAGCGCGCCTGTGTCAAACCGGGGACGCGAGGGGTTACAGGTCCAGCCGCTCAAACGCGCGTGCGGACAGCCTGTACGCCAGCCACGTCAGCCCGCCGTACAGCAGCGCGCCGGCGGCCAGGGCGAAAAGCTTTTCCGTAAGGAACAGGGGGTCGGGCGTATCGAGGCGATCCCGCACAAAGGGCGACAGATAGCAAAGCGCCTCCAGGAGGAGGATGAAAAAGCCCATGGGAACGCAGGTAAGGCCGAACGCCTTGCCCACCTTGTCGGGGCGGCGATAATACCTTGGCAGGAAGAGCAGGTTGAACAGCCCGTAGATCAGCAGCGCGAACGCGAAGAAGGCGAGGTTGGCGTCTATGCCGGCCATGTTGCCGGGCGGCGGCATATGCTGACGGAGGAGCGCGAAGGGAACGGCCAGAAGAAGCTGCACCCCCTCGACGAGCAGGACAAGCGCGAAGCGGCCCCTGACGAGGTCGCGCTTGCGCACGGGCAGGGACAGCGTGTAGGAGAGGTCGTGGTTTTCGCGCCCCGTGAGGCATATGAAAAAGATGCCGAGCATGGTGTAAAACAGGACGATCGTATAGGGATAGCTGGGGATGAGCAGCATGGCGGAGAGCAGCCAGAAAATAGCCGCCGTTGGGTGAAAGGCCAGCCTGAGCTCCTTATATAGCAGATTTTTCATGCTTCCAGCTCCTTTTCCAGATGAATCATGATGGTTTCCAGGTCGGCAGGCTCCGTCCGCATCCCGCCAAGCCCGGCGTCCTCCGCCGCCACCAGGGCGGTATACCCGTCCTTGGCGCGCTTGAGGCCGATCAGCCTGCGGCGGAGGCTTACATCCGGAAGCTGCGGAAGCACGGCCCGCAGGTAGCGGGCGGCGAAGCGCCGCCTGTCCTCGCTGGCAAGCACGCGGCCGTTTTGAATATAGGTGACGGCGTCCGCGCAGCGGTCCAGGTCGGAGGTGATGTGCGTGGAAAACAGGATGCTGACGCCGCTGTCCGCCAGCCCCAGAAACACGTCCAGCAGGTCGTCGCGGGAGACGGGGTCCAGCCCGCTGGTCGGCTCGTCCAGCACCAGCAGCTCCGCCCGGTGGCTCAGCGCCAGCAAAAGCGCGAATTTGACCCGCATCCCCGCGGACAGCTCGGCGGCGGTTTTGCGCTCGTCCAGATGGAACAACGCCATGTACCTTTGGCAGGCGTCGTCGTCCCAGTCGGGGTAGAAGCGGCGCGTGACCTCCCTGACGGTTTTGAGCGGCTTTTTGGTATAGTAGTCCACCCCTCCCGAAACAAAGCCGACGCGGCGCTTGATATCCAGCTCGTGCTCGCGGAAGCTTTCGCCGAAAAAGCGGATGTCGCCGGCCTCCGGGTGAACGAGGTTGAACAGGGATTTGAGCGTGGTGGTCTTGCCCGCGCCGTTGCGCCCGATCAGGCCCATGATTTCGCCTTTTTGGACGTTGAAGGAAACATCCTTCAGCGTAAAGCCGGGGTAGGTCTTGCACAGCCCCCGGATGGACAGTACGTTCATAAAAATTGCCTCCCGCGTTTTGTTCAGACGTGACGTCGGCGAAGCGGCTTAATAAAAAACACACTTTACATAACATCAGTCATTTATTTTATTATCCACCAGACGCCGCCGTTTGTCAAGAGGGAGAGAAGCGATTTTTTGCTGGGGAGGGGACGTTGGGAGGCTTAGCCTCCCAAGCCCACCGCCTAAGGGCTTCGCCCTTAGGAATCCCGTTATTGGGGCCGCGTTCGCGGCCCCAAGGATGGGGTAAGGTTGACGGAGGGAAGCGGGGCCTCGGTGCGGCCCTGTGCGAAGCGCAAAGTATCTGAAAGCGCGAAGCGAGAACGCCGCCCGGGAGGGCGGCGGGCGAAAGTTGAGGGGAGGCTTGGAGGGGCGACAGCCCCTCCAAATGAAATCGTATCGCCCGGCTTCGCTGGGCGGGCGGGGAGTTTCGGCCAAGGCCGAAACATTTCCGCCAGTACCCGTCGGAAAAGATCGCCTTCAGGCGAGCTTTTCCGACGCCCCGAGCCGCCCGGGAGGGCGGCGGCAGCTCGTTGACAACCCCATTCGGGGAGGCTTGGAGGGGCGGTAGCCCCTCCAAATGAAATCGTATCGCCCGGCTTTGCCGGGCGGGCGGGGAGTTTCGGCCTTGGCCGAAACATTTCCGCCAGTCCTCGTCGGAAAAGATCGCCTTCAGGCGAGCTTTTTCGACGCCTACCCCCCGGCAGGGCGCCGCGTTGCCACCGGGGCCAAAACATGCTACAATAGGGCGAAATCTACCGAAGGAGCACGAGTATGGACAGCAGAGCCGATACGCGGAGGGCGCTGTATGAGGAAGCGCTCAGGAAGCATTACGAGTGGGCGGGCAAGCTGGAGGTCGTCTCCCGCGTGCGGGTGGAGGATCGGGAGGCCCTTTCCCTGGCGTATACGCCGGGCGTGGCGGAGCCGTGCCTGGCGATTCAGAAAAACCCGGAGCTTTCCTACGAGCTGACGCGCCGCCACAACCTGGTGGCCGTGGTGACGGACGGCACGGCGGTGCTGGGCCTGGGGGACATCGGGCCGGAGGCCGGCATGCCCGTCATGGAGGGCAAATGCGTGCTGTTTAAGGAGTTTGCGGACGTGGACGCCTTTCCGCTTTGCATTCGCTCCAAGGATGTGGACGAAATTGTGCGCACGGTGTACCTGCTTTCCGGCAGCTTCGGCGGCATCAACCTGGAGGATATTGGCGCGCCCCGTTGCTTTGAAATAGAGCGGAGGCTGAAGGAGCTGTGCGACATCCCCGTATTCCATGACGACCAGCACGGCACGGCGGTCGTGGTGGCCGCGGCGCTGATGAACGCCCTCAAGCTGGTCGGCAAGCGTATGGAGGACGTGACGTGCGTCATCAACGGCGCGGGGTCGGCGGGAATCGCCATCGCCAGGCATCTGCTGCGCTTCGGCGTGGGGGAATTGATCTTGGTGGGGCGTCACGGCATTGTGGCGGAGGGGCGCGAAAAGCAGAGCGCCGCGCAGGAGGAGCTGAGCCACGTAACCAATCGGCGCGGGCTTCGCGGCGGGCTTCGGGAGGCGATCGCGGGGGCCGACGTGTTTATTGGCGTGAGCGTGCCCGGCGTGCTGACCGCGGAGATGGTGGGCACGATGAACAAGGGGGCGGTTGTGTTCCCCATGGCCAACCCCGTGCCGGAGATCATGCCGGAGGAGGCGTTTAGGGGGGGCGCGGCGGTCGTGGGCACGGGCCGCAGCGACTATGACAACCAGATCAACAATGTGCTGGCGTTTCCGGGAATCTTCCGGGGTGCGCTGGACGTGCGCGCGCGGGATATCAACGATGAAATGAAGCTGGCGGCCTCCCGCGCCATTGCCTCGCTGGTGCCGGAGGAGGAGCTGAAGCCGAGCTATATTCTGCCGCGCGCGTTTGACAAGCGCGTTGGCGTCGCGGTCGCGCGCGCCGTGGCCGAGGCGGCGGTCAAAAGCGGCGTGGCCCGCCTGCCGCTGGAGGGCTGACGAAGCGATGATGACGGCGGGGGACGTCCTGGAACGATGCCTGAAGATGCCCGGCGCTTACGCCAACGCTCCCTTCGGCCCGGAGCCCATCTGCGCGCGCGTGGGCCCGCGCATCTTCGCGGAGGTCTATCCCACGCGGGGATGGGCGACGTTCAAATGCGAGCCGCCGCAGGGGCTGTGCTGGCGCGCGCAATACCCGGACGCCGTGCGGCGCGGGTATCATTGCCCTCCCGCGCAGCAGCCGTACAGCGATACCGTCGATTTGGACGGAAGCGTGCCTGACGAAACGCTGCTGGAGATGATCGAGCACAGCTACGCCAGGGCGCTCAAAACCCTGACGCGCGCCCAGCGGGCGGAGGCGCTCGCGCGACAGGGGCGCTAAGCCGGGCGGCGGCGTGCGGCCGGCCCAAAGAACGAAGCCTTGACGGAAAGGACGGGTGCGGGCATGGAGACGGGGGAAGGCGGGCGCGTAACGGCCCTGGCGCTGCGGCCCTTTTGCGCGGAGGACGCGGAAACGGTCGCGGCGTGGGTGACGGACGAGCAAACCTATTACCGCTGGTGCGCGGGGATGATCGGCCGCTGGCCCGTAACGGCAGAAGCGCTGAGGGACGAGCTGGCGAAGCGCCCGGAAAACCGGGCGATGGTTTTAACGGAAGGCGGCCGCCCGGCAGGCTTCCTCTGCCTGTATTACAAGGACGAGGCGCGGACGGTCGCGCGCTTGTGCTATGTGCTGCTGGACGCGGAAAAGCGAGGCCGGGGGCTTGGCAGAAGGATGATAGCCCTGGCCGCGCGTTATGCGTTTGAGGAGATGGGCGTCAAGCGGCTGAGCCTTGCCGTATTTGAAAACAATCCGGCGGCGCTTCGCTGCTATGAGGCCGTCGGCTTCCGCGAGCCGCCGGGCGCGGAGCGCAGGCCGGTTCAGGCGTGCGGGGAGGAATGGCGCTGTGTGGACATGTGGATGGAGCGGCCGCCTGCGTAAGCGAAGCGGCGTGCCGGGCGGCCCGGCGGCAAGGCCCGGCTACCGCCCTTCCCGCGTTAGCAGCGAAAGGGCCGCTTCACGCGCGGCCCTCATGGCGGCGGGCAGCGGCAGGGCGGCCAAAGCGGCGGCGTCCGCCATGCGCGCGCCGAGGGCGTCGAGCGTTTCCGCGTCCGGCGGCTTGTCCAGCCGGTAATGGAGGAGGCGCATGTCCCATACGCGGTGGGTGAACGCATGCCGCGCCGAGCCCAGGGCCGACACAAACGAGCAGTCGAGCCCCTGCTCCAAAAGGAGCTGGCGGACGCGCTCCGGCTCCGTTTCTTCCTCTAGGAGCGCAAACACATACAGCCCATGGAGCAGCCGCTCCTTGCGGCGCGTCACCAGCACGCGGTCCCCCCGGGTCAGCAGGCAAACCGCCACGTCCACCTTTTTGGGGGGACGCTTTTTTTCGTGGATGGGCAGCGATTCCGCGTCGCCCTCGGCGCGCGCGTCGCACAGCGCCTCCCAGGGGCACGCCCCGCAGTTTGGCGAAAGGGGGGAGCATACGGTGGCTCCCAGCTCCATCAGGGCCTGGTTATAGTCGCCGGCGCGTTCCGGGGGCATGGCGTCCTGAACCAGCGCGCGGATGGCCCCGCGCGTGCCGGGAGCGCCGATATCCGCGCGCACGCCGAAAAACCGGGAGGCCACGCGCAGGACGTTTCCATCCACGGCGGGCACGCGCTGGCCAAAGGCGATGCTGGCGATTGCGCCCGCGGTATACGGGCCGACGCCGGGGAGCCTGGCAAGCTCCTCATAGGACTGGGGAAAGCGCCCCGCGAAGCCGGCTGCGACCGCCTGGGCCGCCTTGTGTAAATTGCGCGCGCGGCTGTAATACCCCAGCCCCTCCCACGCCTTGAGCACCGCCTCCCGCGGGGCGGCCGCGAGGGCCTCCACGGTTGGGAAGAGCGTCAGAAAACGCGTGTAATAGCTTTTGACGGTTTCCACGCGGGTTTGCTGGAGCATGATCTCCGACAGCCAGACGCGGTAGGGGTCGCTTATGCCGCGCCAGGGCAGGTCGCGCTTGACCCGGTCGTACCATTGAAGCAGGAGCTCGGCGAGAGTTTCGCTCATTCAATCTCATCCTTTCGGCGTTTGCCATTGTAGCATATCGGCGGTGGCGCGCCGATTTTTAAATATAAAG
>DBGEOK010000046.1:0-102167 GCA_048370855.1 Candidatus Limiplasma sp.
TCAGTTCTGCCCAACCAGCCCCCTCCATTCTTCTCTTTCTCCCTTGGTCAAGGTCGGGTCGTATTTGCTTCGCAAATCTCCACCCTTCCCTTGACCTCCTGCTTGGCTCTCTTCGTTACCTATCCTTGACGCCCGTACAAAGGAATCCGCAAAAAAATTTTTGGGGGGCTTGCAATTTAGATAAGGCTTTGCTATACTAATCAAGTTGATTTTGAGCAAAGCTCAAAACGACGAGCGGGCCTGTAGCTCAGCTGGATAGAGTGTTTGACTACGAATCAAAAGGTCGTGGGTTCGAATCCCGCCAGGCTCACCACAAAGTGTCTCAAAACGTTGAAAATCAACGAGTTGAGACACTTTTTATGTATTGTTTGGCTGTTACCGCATCCATGTATGACATCTTTCAAGGCCTAAAATCGTGTTTCGAGACAGGCTAACCAGCCCCCCTTGCAAGCAAAGCGTTTGCAAGGGGATTTGCTTATTTGGAAACGCCGCTGAAAAGACCCGGAGGGTCGTTCACTCAGTCCATAGCTTGCGGCCCGGCGCTGAGCGCCTTTCTTTTCGCATGTCGGCACGCCCGGTCAGGCGCCTGTCGTTTCAGCTTTTGACTGCTTGTCTTTGCCTCTCGCGCGCCGGCTGTACAGCGTTTCGCATAACGGGCCTGCCGACGGCTGCTTCATCGGCTCTTTGCCCAACGGCTCGTTGAGCGCTTTAATCCGTCGGGCTTGCCGATAAAACCGCGCAATGCAAAACGCGTCCTTTTTTGCCAATACGAGCGGTGTTCGCGTCAGAGGCGCAAGCTCCCCCGCCCGCGCCGCAAAGCGAACCTTTTGGATCGCCAAGAAATCTGGCCTGGCGGCAAATCATCGCGCCATACCGCTTGCAATCCGTTCATGCGATCCACAGCGAGCGATTTTTCACTGCCTCAAAGGAAAAAAAACAGCGGCTTGCGGACGCATTCGCACATTGACGCTCGAGCCTGCTCTGCGGGCCACGGGCGTGCGCGCTTGTTTCTGCTACACTGTATGAACCGTAAAATCCGCGCGGATACAAGAGGATGCCAAGCATGCTGACAAAGATCAATCGTCGCTTTAATCACGCAGACAACCAAGCGGCCGCGGCGGACGGCGCAACCGCTTGCCTGCCGGACAAGCGGCGCAAATGGGTTTGGCGTGCCGCCCTGATTTTTTTGTTCCTTTTGTCCTACCTTTTTAACTGCCTGGCGCCCCTGATGTCGGATGCTTACAACTATGCCTTCAATTTCAGCAACGGCAAGCGGGTTTCAAGCGTCGCGGACCTCTTTTCGTCCCTCGTCAGGCATTATGAAGTCAGCAACGGGCGCTACGTGACGCACTTTTTCGCGCAATTGATGCTGTGGGCCGGCAAGCCGCTTTTTAACGTCCTCAATTCCATAATGGACGTTCTTTGCTGCTTGGCTTATGCCGCCTGACTTCCGACCGCCAGCATGACGTTTTGCTGCTTTGCCTGTGGAGCGCCCTGTTAATCGTCCTGCTGCCCACCCTCGGCCAGGTGATGTTCTGAATGACAGGCGCGTGCAATTATTTATGGGGAACAACGCTCATGATTTGGTCAATGGTTCCTTTTCGACGAATGCTGACAGGAAACGCCCGGCGCCTGCGCCGGTGGCGGCACGTATACAGGCTGCCCGGCTTTTTTGTGATGGGAACCGTAAGTGAAAACGGCTCTCCCGCCGCTATCCTGTTCATGGTTCTCTGCTGTGCCTATCAGCTCGTCAAGCGCCGCCGGGTTCCCGTCTGGATGTGGTTCGCCGTCACGCTCAGCGCGGTCGGTTTCCTCACCATGCTGCTTTCGCCCACAAGCCTGGCCCGAAACGCGCGTTCACTATCCGGCGCTTCCTCCTTTTTTGTTAAATATATGCCCTCCTTTATCAATTGCGTGACCCTGTTTCTGCAGCACGAGCTGCTTCCGGCCTCCGTCTTTCTATGCTTGTTCGCGTATGCGATGTGCGCAAAGATAAGCCGGGACCGCCTGGCTCTTTCCGTTATGCTGTTTGTCTGCGGGGTCGCCTCTCATTTTGCGATGACGGCAACCGGGTACTACCCGCTCAGGGCCATGACGGCCAGCCTTCTCATGATCTTGGCCGCCGGCGCATTTTTGGTGTCCGCGCTCCGCGGCTCCGCGCTATACCCGTTGTTTCTGGGCGGTGCGCTTGCGCTGTGTCTGTTTGCGGGGATGCTGTGCATGCAAGCCGCGCCGCAGACCTACGACCGTTTCCGGCAGGCGCAGGCCCGCGAGCAGCAAATGATCGAGGCCCAGGCTTCCGGAGCTCTGGACGTCGTTACGTTTAACATTTCCAGCAAAACAAAATTTGACGTCTTTTATGATATGATTGATTTAACCTACGATCCGGACTATTTTTCAAACGCCGTTTTCGCGCGGTATTACGGCCTGCGGTCGGTCGTCATCAACGACCTTCAGTAAGGCGGGTCGGCCCCCATGCGGTTGATCCTCGCCGCGCATGCGCTTTGCCTCTGATGAGTCTTACCCTCTGTTTTGCGGCGCGACAAGCCGCCCGATCAAGTTTTGCGTTTCATAAGCGGCTTTCCTTTGACGTATGGCAGGCGGCTATGGACGTCTCGCTTCCGTCGCGAAGGCTTCCCCTTCCCAGCCGAAGCGAGGCATGCCGTCCCGAAAGCTCCGTTGGCACTTTTCTCCTGTTCGTGCTATAATGCGGCATATACAAGCCGCGCAAGCGGCGGGAGGGAGCTTCCCGATGAATAAGCTAAATAGACGCCAATGGTTTGGTTTGATTCTCATCGGCCTGATGGGCCAGTTCGCCTGGACGATTGAAAACATGTATTTCAACGTCTTTTTATACGACACCATTTCCAGCGATCCCGGCTTTATCGCGGCGATGGTCGCGGCCAGCGCGGTGACCGCCACGCTTACCACGCTTTTGATGGGCGTGCTTTCCGACCGGGCGGGCCGACGCAAGCCCTTCATCTGCGGCGGCTATCTGCTGTGGGGCGTCAGCACCGCCGCCTTCGGCTTTATTACGGTTGAAAACACGGCGCTTCTCTTCCCCGCCGCGAACGCCGTCGCGGTCGCCGCCATGCTGGTGGTTGTGATGGATTGCGTCATGACCTTCTTCGGCTCCACCGCCAACGACGCGGCCTTTAACGCCTATGTAACCGATACCGTCTCGAGCGCCCAGCGCGGCCGAGTGGAAAGCGTTCTGGCCGTCCTTCCGCTGATTTCCATGCTGATTATTTTCGGCGGCTTTGACGCCATGACGCGGGCGGGAGAGTGGCGGACGTTCTTCCTGCTTTTCGGCGCGCTGGTGACGCTCGCGGGCGTAGCGGGCATTTTCCTGCTCCGCGAGGAGCCGCTCAAGCCGAAAAGGGAACCGTTCCTTCAGCAGCTTTTGTACGGGTTCCGCCCCTCGGTCATCCGCGGGCACGCGCCGCTTTACCTCGCGCTGCTGGCTATGTGCGTTTTCTCGGTGGCGGTTCAGGTTTTCTTTCCCTATCTCATCATCTATATGCAGCGCTACCTGCTGCTGGACAGCTACGCGCTCGTGCTCGGCGTTGTGCTGATTCTTTCCTCCGCGGCCAGCGTGCTGGGCGGCAGGGTTATTGACCGGGTTGGAAAGCTTCGCTTTGTGGCCCCCGCCGGCGCGGTCATGCTTGCCGGGCTTGCCGGCATGTACTTTGCCCGCGGTATGGGCTGGGTCATGGCGGCCGGCACGGCGATGATGAGCGGCTACATGCTGCTGACCGCCGCCCTTTCCGCACAGATCCGCGACCTGACGCCTCCGGAGCAGGCCGGTCATTTTCAGGGCATCCGCATGATCTTCGCGGTGATGCTGCCCATGGTCGTGGGCCCGTTTATCGGCGCGGCGGTCATTCGCGGCAACGCCCAAACCTACACCGAGCTGGGCGAGCTCAAAACGGTGCCGACGCCTTCCATCTTTCTGGCCGCGGCGGCTGTGCTCCTTGTGCTTGCGGTTCCGGTATGGCTGATGCGGCGGGCAGACGCGAAGCAGCCGCGCGAGGCCGCTGAAAAGGAGGACGCGCCATGCTGACCACTCCTTGGGGCGAACGCCTGGACGCCGGCTCCATCCTGCCGGAATACCCCCGTCCTCAGCTCCGGCGGAAAAGCTACCTGAACCTCAACGGACGATGGGAATACGCCATCACCGCCGGCGATACGCCGCCCGAGCGCTTCGACGGCGATATCCTCGTTCCCTTTTCCCCTGAAAGCGCTCTCAGCGGCGTGAACCGGACGCTGCTGCCGGGCCGGACGCTCTGGTACCGTCGGGAGCTGTCGCTCCCCGCGGGCTTTGCGCCGGAGGGCGGGCGGGTGCTGCTGCATTTCGGCGCGGTGGATCAGGAGGCGGTCGTTTTTCTCAACGGCGAGGAGGTAGCGCGGCATGTCGGCGGCTACACCCCCTTTACCGCCGACCTGACCGGCCGGCTCCACGACCGGAACGCCCTGGTGGTGCGCGTGCATGACGATACGGACGCAAGCTTCCACAGCCGGGGAAAGCAGAAATTAAAGCGCGGCGGCATCTGGTATACGCCGCAGAGCGGCATTTGGCAGACCGTATGGCTGGAGGCCGTGCCCTCCCCTTTTATCTCCGGCCTCCGGATCGTGCCGCTTGTGGATACCGCCGAGGTGGAGCTGACCGTGGAGTGCGCGCTGGACCTCCCCTGTGAAGCCGTGCTTTGCGGACAGGCGCATGCGCTTATCGCAAACGCGCCCGCACGGCTTCCCGTGCCAAATCCCCGCCTCTGGAGCCCGGAGGACCCCTTCCTCTACGATTTTTCCGTCGCGCTCGGCGAGGACCGTGTGGACAGCTATTTCGGCATGCGTTCCGTTTCCGTGGAAAAGGATGCAAACGGCGTCCCCCGGTTATTTCTTAATGGCAAGCCATACTTCCAAAACGGGCTGCTGGATCAGGGCTATTGGCCGGACGGTTTGTACACCGCCCCATCCGACGAAGCCCTGCGCTTTGATATTCAGACCGCCAAGGATCTCGGCTACAATATGCTCCGCAAGCATATTAAGGTGGAACCTCTGCGCTGGTACTACCACTGCGACCGGCTGGGCATGCTTGTCTGGCAGGATATGGTCTGCGGCGGCGGGCCGTACCGTTTTTTCACCATCAGCCTTCCGCTGGTCACCGGCATTCACCGGCGGGATCACGATTACCGCCGCTTTGCCCGCGAGCAGGCGGAAGGCCGCCGCGAATACCTTCAGGAGCTGGAGGAAACCGTGCGCACGCTGCGAAACGCGCCCAGCATCGTGCTGTGGGTTCCCTTCAACGAGGGCTGGGGCCAATTTGACAGCGCGGCCGTCTGCGAACGCCTCATGCGGCTCGATCCATCCCGCGTTATCGACCACGCCAGCGGCTGGCACGATCAGGGAATCGGACCCCTTCAAAGCCTCCATGTTTACTTCAGGCCATACCGCTTTCACCCGGACAGGCGCGGGCGGGCCGTGGCGCTGAGCGAATTCGGGGGGTATCACCTTCACGAGGAGGGGCATTGCCTCAGCGAAAACGGCTTTGGCTACAAGCGGCTAACAGACCGGGACGCGCTATGGAAGGCATACCGCCGCCTGTTTGAGCGGCAAATTCTGCCTGCCGTTCCGCGCGGGCTCTGCGCCACGGTCTATACGCAGCTCACGGATGTGGAGGACGAGCTCAACGGCATCCTGACCTATGACCGCCGGGCGACGAAGCTGCCCCGCCGCGAGCTGCGGGAACTCAATCAACGCGTTGCGGCGGCGGGCAGCCGCTGACCGCCGCGCCGCCGGCGGCCCCGCGCGATGAAAAACGCTGAATACTTTGGGCGGGAGCCATGCGGCTCCCGCCCGCTTATGGCTGACCCCTTTCAGGCGGCCCGGAAGGAACGCCGGCCCGCCTTAAAAAATCGTATCGCCGGCTGACCCTCGGCCGGCAGGGCTCCGGCGTTGTCGCGGCGCGCGCCGCCTGGGCGGGCAGCTCCGGCCCTGGCCGAAACGTTTTCGAAAGCCCCCGATGAAATTGACAGGCGCGCTCAGTTGCGGCGCATTCGTCCGCGTTTTGTTTACAAACCCTCCATTTTTCTTTTCAGCGCGGTTATGCTATAATGAAAATCGGACCGCGCTTACGCGGCACCCCTGTGATCGGAGGAATCCCCTATGTTTGGTAAAATGATGAACCGCTATTACTACGGCAAAAGCGGCAAGGGAGATTTTACGAAGGAAGATTTGCCGCAGAACCGGTGGCAGCTATTTTGGGAAATGCTGCGCGTCCGTTTGATGGGCCTGATAAAGCTGAATCTGATATACGCGGTCGCTTGGCTGCCCGCGATCATCGTCATCGCGCGCGGAGTCGTCATGGCCTATTCGGGCATGGTCGGCATCGCCGATATGCAAGCCGAGGTGGAGGCCGGCGCCATGGCGCAGGAAGCGCTGACCCAGCAACTGGCGTACCTTTCCGACGCGCTTCGCGGCATCGCGCTTCAAACGCTCCTGCTGCTGGTTCCCTGCCTGGCCATTACAGGCCCGTTTACCGCCGGCGTTTGCTACGTAACCCGCAATTGGGCGCGGGACGAGCACGCTTTCGTATGGTCTGATTTTCGGGACGCCGTAAAGGAAAACTGGAAGCAGGGCCTGGCTACCAGCGTCATTACCGGCTTTATGCCGCTGATTCTGTACGTTTGCTTTCTGTTTTATGGGGATATGGCCAAGCAAAACGCGTTTTTCCTGATCCCCCAGGTGTTAAGCATCACCGTGGTGCTGCTGTGGATGTGCCTGCTGACCTATATCTATCCGCAGATGGTCACCTACCGGCTAGGATACCGCGACTTGCTGAAAAACAGCCTGTTTATGACCATCGCTCGGCTGCCCATGTCGCTGGGGCTGAAGCTGCTCTCCATCCTACCCGCCGTTCTGTGCTCGCTGGTGGGTTTCCTGACGCCATACCCCCAGTACGCCATCCTCGTGCTCGGCCTGTATTATCTGGTGCTTGGCTTCTCCCTCAGCCGCTTTGTGGGCGCCAGCTATACCAACGCGGTTTTTGACCGTTTTATCAACGCGCGTATCGAGGGCGCCGAGGTAAACCGGGGCCTCTACGTGGAAGACGAGGAAGAGGACGAGCCTGCCTCCGAGTCCACGGACGGCAAGGCTTGACGCATGATGTGCCCGCCTTTGTAGCACCCTACCCAAAAAGAGGGAGGCAAAAGGCATGGGAAAAAAGGATGAACTGCTGTCCGGAGCGCTTCGTCGAAGCGCGCTGACCTACCTGACCGCGTCGGAGCGAAAAAAATATGAAATCGCGCGTGAGCTGGGCCTGCTGGAGCGCGTGCGCGAGGTGGGCTGGGCCGGCCTGTCCGCCAAGGAAACAGGACGTATCGGCGGCCTGATCGGGCAAAAAAACCGCAAGCCCACCTCATAAAGGAGCAAGAAACGCATGTACACCGCATTTGCATCCGTATACGACCAACTGATGGCCGACGTGGATTACCTCGCGTGGGCGCGGTTTTATCACGCCCTGATGGAGCGCTACGGCATTCCGCGCGGCAAGGTGTGCGAATGTGCGTGCGGCACCGGCAGCCTGACCATTCCCCTTAGCCAAATGGGCTATCAAATGACGGGGGTGGATATCTCGCCGGATATGCTGTTTGAGGCATCGCAAAAGGCGCGCAGGAGCGGCGCGATGATCCCCTTTGTCAAGCAGGATATGCGGAGCCTTCATCTGCACCGTTCCATGGACGCGGTGCTCTGTACCAACGACGGCGTCAATTACCTGAAGGACGATGCCGAGCTTGCCGCCTTCTTCCGCGCGGCGTTTTTAGCCGTCCGCGAGGGCGGCGCGCTGTTCATGGATTTAAGCACCCCGCATAAGCTGGAGCATGTGCTCGGCAATCACTTTATCGGGGACGAAACGCCGGACATCGCGTACCTGTGGCAAAACCGTTACAGCCGGTCGCAGCAGTGCGTTGACCTCAACCTTGCCGTTTTCGTGCGTCAGAAGGACGAATCCTACCTGCGCATCGGAGAGCACCAGCGCCAGTATGCCCATAGCTCGCATCATTTGTCCGAGCTGCTCGCGGACTGCGGGTTTACGGAAATCCGCATTTTCGCGGATAAAAAGCTGGAGCCCCCGTCGCCGCACGAGCTCCGCTGGTTTATGGCCGCCAGAAAGCCCGCCGCGGAGCCGCCGGTTCCCGCCGGACCCGCGACGAACGCAGGCTGATTTCAAAAGGAGAAAGAACATGAACGCCAAAGAAGCGTCAAAAGACCAAATGATTCATATCACCCTGGCGGACGGCATGGTTCGCGGACTTCTGTTGACAGCCACAAATACCGTGGCCCAAGCGGCCGCTATCCACCTGACCACGCCCGTGGCCACGGCCGCGCTGGGACGCGCGCTGATGGGAACGGCCATGCTGGGTTCCATGCTCAAGCAGGATAACGCTTCCGTTACCGTAACCATTGACGGCGGAGGGCCCATTGGCAAAATTGTCTGCGTCTCCGACGGGGCGACCGTGCGCGGCTGCGTGGATGTGCCCGCGCTCCGCCTTCCGCTGCGCGCGGACGGCAAGCTGGACGTGGGCGCCGCCGTGGGCGGCTGCGGACGCATGAGCGTCGTGAAGGACCTTGGCCTCAAAACCCCCTACGTGGGCCAGGTTCCCCTCGTTTCCGGCGAAATCGCGGAGGATTTTGCGAGCTATTATGTGCAAAGCGAGCAGACGCCCACGCTTCAAAGCCTGGGCGTGCTTGTCGGCGGGGATGTCGTGCTCTGCGCGGGGGGCGTCCTGTTGCAAACGCTGCCCGGCTGTCCCGGCGCGGTTATAGACCAGCTCGAGCTTCGCAGCCCGCTTTTTTCGGATTTAAGCCGCGAGCTGTGCCACGATCCCATGCGTGACCTGATGCAACGGTGGTTTGACGGGCTGAAGCCCGTGGTTCTGGAGGAGCGGCCGCTTTGCTATCGCTGCGGCTGCTCGCGCCGGCGGATGGAGAAGGCCCTGATCGCGCTTGGTCGGGAGGAGCTGAGCCGCATGATCCGCGATGAAACGGAGGGCGCGGAACTGACCTGTCATTTTTGCAAAAGGCAGGAGCGCTTTACGCAGCAGGACCTTCTGCGCCTGTTGAACAAGGCCGTCGAAGCCTGACGCTGATAACGGCCCGGCCGCTTTTCCGGCCCCGCCTTTCGGCCTTTTATGATGAACCGAAGGAGATCCCTGATGCCCAATATCACTCAAACGGACGCTTTTGACAGACCCATGGATTACTGGCTTCGCCGCGCCGACCGCTGCCGGCAGACGGGCGACCTCCGCCGCGCCTCCGTGCTGCTTCGCCACGCCGCCCGCCTGGCTCCCGCTTCCCCTGAAGCCGGTTTGCAATACGCCGAGGGCCTAAGAGAGCTGAACTGCTATGAGGCCAGCAGCCGCGAAGCCTTTTCCGCCCTCGCCTCCGGGCCGGAGCATTTCGCCCTCTACGGGCTTATCGGCCGGAATATGCTTTCCTTGGGCTACCGCCAGGAGGCTATGGACGCCTTCGCGCTCTATATGGCCGGCTCGCGGCTTCATCCCGACGAGCTGCCGCCGTGGGACGACGAGGTCTACGACCTGGAGGAAATGTTTTACGAGCCGCCGCGCCGCCGCCGCGCAAGGCTGGACTCGCTTCTTGACATTGCCGGGAGCCGTATTTCCTCCGGGGATTTTGAAAACGCCAGGCGCGCGCTACGCCGCGCCGCCAGACCGCCCTTTCCCCGCAGGCAAGCCCGCCGCGATTCGCTCGCGGCGATGTATCACGAATGTCTGAACCATCAGGACGCCGCTCTTTTCTTCGCGCGGCGCGCGTTACGCGCCGCCCCGCGTCATCCTTGCATCGCGGCCTCCGCCGCCTGCCTGTTCCACCGCCTCGACCGTCCGCGTGAGGCGGGTTTGGCGCTTCTGCGCGCCGCCGCTTGTTCCCGCTTTGCGTCCGAGGAGCTTTTGGTCTGTGTCGCCGCCGAGCAGCTATGCCTTCTTCCCATCGCCCGCCGGATGCTGCAGCGCACGCTCCGCCGAACCCCCAACCGCCTGCCCGCCTGTTATAACCTGTGCGTATGCCACCTAAAGGCCGGAGAGCTGGAAACGGCGTCCGGATATATTCACCTCTGCCGGGAGCTGGACCCGGACGATCTGCTGGTTGAGAGCCTGTTTTCCCGCGTTGTCGGCTGGCAGGAGGAGGGGTTCGATTCCGCCGGGACCGCGGAGGCGGCGCGGGAGCTTCCGTTTTACGGCGTCGTCCTCAGCGGGGATCTGAAATCCACGCTGTTGCCCCTGGCTCAAGCCCTGTCTGAAGGGATGGCCTCCTTTGCCGCGCGGCTGCAGAAGGACCCGAAGCTGTACCGGCGTTTCCTGGCCGCGCTGACCCTTCCCGTCAGCGTCATGGAACGCCTGCTGCCCCGCGTGTGCGAGGCCCTCCCACGCGCGTTCTGCGAGCGCCTGCTTCGGGAAATCCTTACGGCCGATCCCCGGGACGGAGACGCAAAGCGCTTTGCCGTTTCCAGGCTCGCGGCCCTGGGCGCAAGCCCCCCGTATTTGGTATGGTATGAGGGTCGCCTCGCCAGCATTGACCCGGCGATGCTCCCCATCCGAACGCCGACCCTCCTGAACCGCCTGCTGACGCTCCGCATCCGCCAGGCCGAGCGGTTCAACGAAAAGGGCGGCGGATTGATTCCCTACGCGCTCCTGTTGATCAGCCGCATGAACCGCCGCCAGCGCCTTGACCTTGCGGGGGATCTGGCGGGCGTCTGGCCTTTGGCCCTGGCGCTTCACTTCCGCGCGGCTAACGGCCTACCCCCGCTCCCGGCAGACCGGTTCCCCTTGGGTCCCACGCGCGCCGGCGCGCTCCGCCAGGCGCTCCGCACGCTGAACGCCCTGACTGTCCGAAAGGAGAACGCCCATGGAATGCATTGATTTTGACGTTCATTTTGAAGAGTATCTGAACGCCTGGATGGAAAAAAACCGCGCGCGCTTCAAGCGTCCCGAGGATATGGAGGAAGAGGTTCCGGACGTATACCTCCGCTTTCTCAACGCTCCGGCCGGCTGGCTGGACGGCGCGACCCCCGGCGCTTACTTTGACCGTTTCGACCGCGCGGCGGAGCTGTGCGACCTGCTTTCAGCCTATGTGAGGCAAGGCGTGCCCGTCCCCGATCCCCTGCTGGACCGGCTGGCCGATTTGGGGGACGAGCAGGCTCTCCTGGCCCTGGTCAGGGACCGCCAAGCCCCATGCGCCGCCCGCATGCACGGCATCGAGCTGCTGCGCCAGCTCGACAGCTCGCTTCCGATGGTGGACTTCATTCGATGGCAGGTGGAACGCCAGGAGGACGAGGATCTTTTGGACAACGCGCTGGAAAGCCTGCGGCAGATGGGCGAGGCGGTGCGCAGGCCGGCGAAGCTTGCCTTTACCGCGGCGGGGCCCGAGGGCAAGGAAGCCCTTTTGGACGTGCTGTGCGATTACCCGGGGGACGAGGATGTTTTCCGCTACGCGCTCGAGCAGTTCCAGGTAAGAAAGGACAAGCGCGCCCTTTTCGCCGGCTATCTTGCCAAGCTGGAGGACGACCATGCCCTGGAAGCGCTTCTGGACGCGGCGGAGAGCGACGATGTAAGCTATATCGACTTTATCGAAATCCGCAGCGCGATCGAGCGCCTGGGCAGCGAGGCCCCCGTCCGCGATTTCTCCAACGATCCCACCTACCGCGCCGTCAGGCGTCTGCAAAAATAGCGGCGGCGCATGCCGCCCGCACGGAAGGAGACGGATCATGACCCTTCAGGAAATCAAACAAAACGAAAGCATCAAGGCGCTCGTGCGCGCCTCGAACCATTACCTCGAAGCCTTGGGCTATACGGATCACGGCCCGCGCCATTTGAGCTATGTGAGCCGCACGGCCAGCGGCATCTTAAAAAGCCTCGGTTACAGCGAGCGTGAAATAGAGCTGGCCGCCATCGCCGGCTGGGTGCACGACGTCGGCAACAGCATCAACCGCCATGATCACGGCCCCAACGGCGCGATCCTCCTATACCCCATCCTGCGGGAGGCGGGCATGCCCATCCCCGACGTGGTGGAAATTATCACCGCCGTGGGCAACCACGAGGAGCAAAGCGGCACGGTTTCAAGCGCGGTCAGCGCGGCGCTGGCCATCGGGGACAAAAGCGACGCCCACAAAAGCCGCGTGCGCAACGGCAAACCCGACCTTGCCGACGTCCATGACCGGGTTAATTTTTCCATTCAGGAAAACAGCGTGACCGTCGAGCGCAAAAAGCATATCATCCGGCAGGAGCTTCAAATGGACGGGTCCTCCAGCGTGCTGGAATACCTGAGCATTTATCTGCCGCGCATCCTCATGTGCGAGCAGGCGGCGGAATTTCTGGGCCAGCGCTTTGAATTGTTCATCAACGACCGTCCCGTCAACAACCGCGCCGGCGCCTGACCGGCCCTTTGGGAAGGAGGCAGTTTTCTTGATCTGTGAACGTTGCGGCTATTCCATGCCGGACGGTTCCCTTACGTGCGACCATTGCGGCACGTTTTTGGGCAAGTATTCCGGCCACGCCTATACGGAAACCGGCGTGCGCGCCATCCGGCAGGGACGCGTAAGCGCCTCCGCCCCAACGCTGCCCTCCCATGGCGGTTCCATGAAGGAATACGGCGATTACGAACTCTCCGCCCTTCCGGTGGAGCACAGCGACCGGGCCCCAAGGCGCAAGCCCGTTTCCTCCGCCCGACCGTCCCGCGAAAGCGCCAGCCGTCCGGATACCCGGCGCGGCGTGCCGGTGAACGCCCACAGCCGCACCCCCAACGTCCCGCGCAGACACGGCCATATTCATTCCGTCAAGCGGCGTCATATCAACTGGATGCTCATCGGCCTGATCTGCGTCGCGCTGTGCTTGCTCGCGGGGGCCGGTTATATGGTCTACATGAGCAAAAGCGACAGCGGGCAGCGCATGACCGCGCGGAAAAACGTCCTGGCAGCGACGGAGGGCATGTTTACCCTTGCGCTCAACGAGAAGGACCCGCTGGCCCAGGAGGAGCGCGAGGCGCTGCTGAAGACCTGGAACAAAGCCCCCGCCCAGGCCTATTGGCTTGTGGGACAGGAATTCCTCGACGTGGGGGATATTGAAACCGCCATCCAAAGCTTCCGCCTCGCGGACGTGCTGGACCCGGAGAATTACGACGGCCTGCTTTTACTGGCAAGCGCCTACGAGCTTCTGGGGGATGACGACAGCGCCGAAAAGCTTTATCTCACTTTGGAGGAAACCGTCAGTCCCTTCCGCAGCGAAGCCTATACCGCCCTCATCCGTATGTACCAGGAGCAGGAGCGCGGCCCGGAGGCCGCCGACATGATGCTGCTGGCCTACAACAACACCGATAAGGAAACCTTCCGGCTGCAGCGGAAGGATTATATTCCGCTCATGCCCCAGGTAAGCCTTTCCGCGGGCCGGTACGAAATCAACAAGCTGGAGGAAGACGTCTACCTGACCTCTCCGCAGGGGTATGACATCTACTATACCATAGACGACAACGCAACGCTCCCGGCGGAGGGAAAGCTGGCGGAGGACGGGCGGATCGTACCCGAGGAGGGCACGGTCACGCTTCGCGCCGTATGCGTCAGCGGAGATCTGGTCAGCGACCCGCTCAGCGTTTCCTATACCTTCTATTATCCCTCCCCACCCGCCCCCAAGGCCAACCTTGCCCCCAACACCTACACCAAGCGCAAGGAGGTAAGCCTTCGTCCGGGAGAGATGGAGGAGGGGATGACCAGAAAGGAGAAGGCCGAGGCCGAGGCGCAGCTAAAATATTACTATACCATCGACGGCTCCACGCCCACGCCGGAAAGCCCCGTTTACGACGGAACCCCCATCAAGCTTCCTTCCGGACGGGTTACCTTGCAAGCCATCTGCGTCAATCAATATGGAAAGGTCTCCAGCACCATGGTGGTCGGGTATAAGTTCAACGTTAAGCCGGCCCCGTTGGAAATGTACCAGGAGGACGATACCTTTTCCGGCTTTACCCTGATGAAAACCTCCATCGCGGAGTTTACCGAGCGCTTCGGAAAGCCTAAGGAAGAGCTGCCCACAACCTACCTCAACCTGACCAACGAAGCGCGGCACCTTACGTATAGCTGGGGGTACGCCGTGTTTATCCTGGATAACGGCGCGTGGAAGCTGGCGCGTATCGAAATGGACAGCGAGATTGCGTCCGGCCCTCGCGGCGTGGGCTTTGGCAGCAGTGAAAGCGAGATCTGCGGCGTATACAAGGATTTTGGCCAGGTGGAAGCCCCCAACGGGACCCGCGGCCTCTACTATGAGTATCCCCGGGTGGGCCAGGTGCTGGTAAGCGACGACGGCGCGCGCATTGTTCAGTATTCCTGCGTCACGCTGGAAAACAAGGTCTGGGTTCTTCAATACCATTTGCATAACGGGCGCGTCAATAAAATTGCGCATTATTACCAGCCCTGAATGGGGCGCGCGGCGGCGCGCGAACGGCCGCGCGAGCCTTTCTCTCCTTTTTTCTCCATGCATTCTTCCTGATTCTTGCAACATATCCCGCTTGTGAATCGTCTGTATCTTATGTGACGCTCCGCCCTTCGGGAGCGCGAAAGGAGGAACCTTCCATGAAACGATTTCTGAAAACCGCCTTATGCCTGGCGCTTGTCATGGCGCTGATGACCGGCGCGGCGGCGCTCGCCGCGAGCGGCGGCAACGCGAATCTTTATCCTCAGACGGACTACGACGATCCCGACCAAAAATACGCGATGAGCGCGGCCGGCATCGGCGGAACGCTGTACCTTCTGGTCCGGAAGGCCAGCGGTTCAAACGTTTTGCTCGAGCGCTGGACCCCGGACATGGAAACGCCCGAAACCATGGCTGAAAGCTATACCTACTACGCGTATGACCAGGAGGGCAAGCCTGAAAAAACAAACCTTTCCCACCTGTTTACGGATGGGAAGGCCCTCTACGGCTTCGATATCACCTCCCGGAGCGTCCGAAGGCTCGTAAGCGAGAGCGGAGCCCTGGAGGATACGCCGCTTTACGCGCTGGACTTCTCCTCCCTGGCCTCGGGAGAGGACGCCTCGGAATACGCGGAAGACGTCAACATCGGCGTCCTGTCCCTCTTCGCGGACAACGGAGTGCTCTACCTGCTGTGCGAAACCTATATGGAGCAGTCTACCAAAGCTTTCTTTCAATTCGACCTGGAGACGGGCGCGCTTCTGAAACAGGAGGCGGCGCAGAAGCTCCGCTATGCCGCGCCGTACCGCGACGGCAAGCTTCTTGCCTTATGGCAGGAAGGGGATAAGGATTACAATGAAGAAACGGGCGAGATGATTCCCGGCGTCATCGCCGAGTACGACCCCGCCACAGGCGCCGCGCAGCCCCTGGTTACCGCCCTGACGTATTCCGATACCGGCCTTCGGTACGACGCCGCCTCCAACACGGCCTGCTTTATCTCCGGCTCCACCGTTTATAGCCTCAAGGATATGGGCGCGGAGCCCACGGTCAGCGCCTATCTCCCCTCCGAGGCCTGGAGCGGCGACGGGCAGAGCTTTTTGCTGCTGGAGGGGGGCCTGTACGTCTATGCCGGCTATCAGGGCGTGATGGTGCGCAAGCTGGATATGCCCGGCGTTGAAAACGGCGCCCTGACCATCGCGGGCGATTACGGCACCAGCGCCCATATCGCCGCCGTCGCCGCCCACCCCGAGCTGTCCATCACCGTCTCTTCTAAATATTATGGGAACATGGAGGACCTGACCACCGCCATGCTCAGCGGCGAAAACGCCGTGGACGTGATCCGCCTGACCTCCTCCAACTCGCCGCTGGACCGGCTGATTGTAAAGGGCTATGCCGCCGACCTGAGCGGATTTGCCGATATCGCTTCCGTCGCCGCGCGGATGGACGGACGCTTTACGGAGGCGCTTACGCGGGATGGAAAGCTATACGGCCTGCCCGTTGACTTCAGCAGCTACACCGTCGGCTACAACCGCGAGGTTTGGGAGGAAACCCTCGGCCTGACCGAGGACGACCTGCCCAAGACCTTCCTGGAGCTGGTGGACTTTATCGCTAACTATTACGCGGACTACGGCGAGGATCACCCGGAAATCAGCCTGTTTGGCGATATGCAGCTACATACCCTTCTGCTTCAGCTTGCCATGGACCAGTACGTGGCCCTCCAAATCAAGACGGAGGGCGTCGTCTCCTTCGATACCCCGCTGTTTCACAAGCTTTTGAGCGCCCTGGACGCGGTTGATTATACCGAGATCGACCCCTATGCCGAGCTTGGCGACGACGTGTGGTCGGACGACGAGGCCCTGAACGAATTTTGGTCCAAGCCCGCGCTCTTTTCCGCCTACTGCTCCGTGCAGCCTCCGCAAGCCTACTCCTATGACGCCAACGCGATCCCGCTCGTTCTGCCGCTGGACGAGGGGCAGGAGCCCGTCATTCCGGTCAGCCTGGATGTGATGATCGTCAATCCCCGCACCACGCGGATGGATCAGGCCGCGGTCTACCTGGCCGAGTACGCCAAGCATTACGACGCGAGCAACGCGGCGCTGACCCTCTTCCCGGACAATAACGAGCCCGTGCCCAATCCCTACTTTGAGCAAAATAAAAAATCCTACGAAACCTCTCTGGAGGACATGAAGAAGTCTCTGGAGGCCGCCAGCGAGGAAAACAAGGCGGGCATCCGCGAGGAGATCAAATGGCTGGAGGACCGGCTCGCCAACATCGAGAACGACCGCATGAGCGTGACGGAGGAAATGATCGTAAAATACCGCGAGCTGATTTCCCCCTACCTGTACGTAATGCCCCAAACCCCGCTGACCGACTGGTCCAGCGAGTCCTCCAGCGAGCTGCAGACCCAAATCCAGCAGTACCGGGACGGCGCGATCGATTCGGAAACCTTTATCCGTGAAATTGACAAACGCGTAAAGATGATGATGCTGGAGGATCAGTAACCGCCGGCTTGCCGGGCCCGTCGCGGAAGCATCCCGGCCCTTCGACGCGGCGAGGCCGGGATGTTCCCATAGCGCGGCTGCCCCGCTGTCCCTTTTGGTGGGAATGCACCCTGATTGCGCAGGACGCCGCGTCCGGCTTGACTTTCTTCGCCGTTGCGCCTATGATGGGGCCGGCGTTCCTCCTTTGGCGGGCCTGTTTCGGGCCTTCCCCCCGCGAAGGATGCTTTTATCGCCGCGAACAGCCCGACCGGCGTAACCGGGCGTCCCCGTTCTCGCGCCGCCGAAGCGGCGGCGGATCAGGCCGTCGAAAAAGCTCGCCTGGCGACGATCTTTTCCGCCGAGAACTGGCGGAAACGTTTCGGCTCTAGCTGAAACGCCCCGCCCGCCTGGGTGCTTAGCACGTCAAAAGCGCCGGATCCATTGCCGACCGCAGCTTAGCCAGGCGAACCGATTTCATTTGGAGGGGCCGCGACCCCTCCAAACCACCCTCAAAATGGGTTTTTCAACAAGCTGTTCCGCCGCCGGGACCGGCGGCGGATTTCAGGCAAGGAAAGGGAGAATCAGATGATGAGACGAACCGTATCGCTGATGCTGGCGCTGGTGCTGGCGTTTTCGCTGATCCCGTCGGCCCTCGCCATATCCGTTATCGGAGGCGGAGGCGTTACCATTTCCGGCTACGGCGGCGCAGGGCAAACCATCGTCAGCATGGCGGCCGTGGATTCCACGCTGTATCTGCTGTATGACAACGGCAAGGTGGTCTCCCGTCCGGCGGCCTCCGACGCCCCGGCGGAGCTGGGGCAGGTCATTTGCACCGCCTACACGGCGGAGCCGGAGTATGCGCGGCAGGACGACGGCAGCCCCGCGTTTGACCGCCTTTTCGCCATGGACGGACAGCTCCACGCCCTTTGCACCGCTACCGGCGAGGTATATCGACTGCTGGACGACCAGGCGATGTTCGCGCCCGAAAAGCTTCCCGTTACGCTGGATACCTCCCTGCTCATTGAAAAGAACGACGAGTACAGCACGCTTCTGGAGCTCAGTAGCTGCTTTGCGCAGGACGGCTGGCTTTACTTTGCCGGCACGAGCTATCAGGAGAGCGTGACCGTCAGGGCCGGCCGCGTCAGCCTGGAAACCGGCGCGGCGCAGGCCTTTGCAACCCCCAACATCACCGAGCTGGCCCCTTACCGGGACGGCCGGGTGCTGGCCCTGCTTTACGACTCCTCCGCGATTTACGGCGGCGCCGTCAGCGAGGACGCGCTCTCCGCCGCGGCGCAGTACGCGGTCTTTGACCCCGAAAAGGATGCGGTGGAAACCTCCGCCGATATTCCGACCAGCGGCACCCTCGGCGGATATGCCATTACCGGCCTCTGCTACGGCAAGGATTCGCTGTTTTACCGCGACGGCTCGCGCGTGATGGGGCTGGACCTGGCCACGGGCGAAACGCGCGTCAGCGCGTACACGGGCGAGGGCATGTACGGCGGCTCGGTCGGCGGCGCCGAAACGATGTACGCGGACGGGTATTACGTCTATTTCAACTATTCCGACCTCAGCGTGTTCCAGCTTGACAGCGAGCACCTGAAAAACGGGGCTTTGACGATTTTTGGCGAGTTCGGCTCGGAAGCCCACAAGGCCTTTGTGAAAAATCATCCGGAAATCCCCGTGGACGTAAGCGGCGAGTATACCAACGACATCGAGAAGCTTACCCAGGCCATGGTCAGCGAAAACCAGACCTTCGACGTGCTGATGCTGAGCATGGGCTACATGCCCGTGGAGCGGCTTCAGGCCAAGGGCTACTGCGCGGACCTGAGCGCCTACCCCGAGATTATGGAGCGCGTAAACCAGATGTATCCGCAGTACAAGGACGCCATCACCATGGACGGCAAGCTCTACGGCGTTCCCGTGCAGATGTCCGGCGTCGCATACGGCGTGAACATGGAGCGCTGGAAGGAGCTGGGCCTGACTGAGGAGGATTTGCCCAAATCCCTGACCGACCTGTACGATTTTGCAGCCAACTGGGTGTACGATTACGGCGAGGACAATCCAGATCTGGCGCTGTTCGACTATCAGGACGCGGGCAACATCCTCTTTTCCCTCATGCTCAGCCAGTATATGGCTTATACGCAGAAGCAGGGCGAGGGCATGCGCTTTGACACCGAAATCTTCCAAAAGCTGCTGGACGCCTTCAGCGCGATTGACTTTAACGAGATCAAAAGCCTTAGCGACTCCGATGAAAACGCCTATTGGAACCCCGAATCCCTCTTTTCCGTGTCCGTTACGGTAGGCTACTTGAACCGGGGCTTCGAGGACGTCAGGCCGCTCTATCTTTCCCTGACGGACGAGGACGAACCCTTCATCGCGGCGTCGGTCAGCGTGCTGATCGTCAACCCCAAAACCAAGCGGATGGACCAGGCCCTGCTCTACCTGGAGAACTACCTGGATCATTTGGACCCCGCCTCCGCCAACATCACGCTCTTCCCAAACCATAACGACCCGGTGGAGCACGATTTTTACGAACAAAATAAGAAGGCTGCTCAAGAGGAGCTGGACGCGGCGCTGGAGCGCCTGGAAAAGGCCGAGGAGGAAAACAAGGCCGCCGTTCGCGAGGAGGTTTCCCAATGGGAGCAAAGCCTGGAGGAAGCTGAAAAATACCGCTACGAGGTTTCCGCCGAAGCCATTTCGGATTACCGGGAAAACGTAGCGCCGCTGATCTTTGTACAGCGCCAAAACGTCCTCTACAACGCCGACAGCACCGCCGTCACCGAGATTAACAAGCTGCTCATGCAGTTCCTGGAGGGCGCGATAGACGGTCGGCAATTGGTAGAGGAGCTGGATAAGCGCGTCAGGCTCATGGAGCTGGAGGATATGTAAGCGTGTGACGGATCCGCTCGATTCCGGCGCGAGGGGGGTTCCCGCGCGCCGGGCGCGCCGCTCCGTTCGCCTTGCTCTTCCTCATCCCCTACGACAAAGGAGCGCCTTTGCATGTTTCATAAGAAATCCGTCTGGCTGTACCTGCTGCCCGGCATGCTGGGGCTGATGGCGTTTTACCTTGTACCCTTCGTGTGGGGCGTATGGTTCAGCCTGACGGATGGCACGATTGATAACCGTTTCGTCGGCTTTTCCAACTACCTGCGCGTATGGAAAAACGAGGTTTTTCAACTGGGGCTCAGGAATACGCTCGAGCTCTCCCTCCTGTGCGCGCCGGTGATCTTTCTCCTATCTTTCTTGCTGGCCTCCATGCTGCGCAAGCACGTGGCGGGCGACGGCTTCTTTCGCAACGCGCTGCTGATGCCGTACCTGATGCCCTCCTCGGCCATGCTGATTATTTGGCTGCTGATTTTCGACTATGGCGGCGTGATGAACCGGCTCTTTGTGGCGCTGGGGCTGGAGCGCGTTTTCTGGCTGGAGGGCGGCGCGCTTCGCGTGCCCATCGTGCTGTTGTATATCTGGAAAAATCTTGGCTTCAGCGTCGTCATCTTTACCGCCGCGCTCCAGGCCGTGCCCGAGTCCCTGTATGAATACGCAAGCCTCGAGGGCGCGGGCTATCTGCGCCGTGAGTTCTTTATTACCCTGCCGCAAATACTGCCCACGGCTTTCCTGGTACTGGTTCTCGCAATCGTCAACGCCTTTAAGATTTTTAAGGAAGTCTATTTTATCGGCGGAGCCTATCCCGACGAGAGCGTCTATACCCTTCAGCACTATATGAACAATAAGTTTTCCAAGCTGGATTACCAGGATGTGACCACCGCGGCCTATTCGTTCGCGGTCATCGTCGTCGCGCTGTTTCTGCTGATGTACCGGGCCAAATCCGTCCGTCAGGGCGAAACCGCATAGCAAAGGGGGAGAAGCGATATGGAAAAGACGGAACGGGCGCCCGCCGCGCCCTCCCGCAGGCGCCGGGTTCGGTCCATCCGGTCCTTTCTCAAGCATGCCCGTCCTTTCGCGTTTATCCTGCTGACGCTGATTGCGATCATCATGCTCATTCCCATCGTGTTTACCTTTTTGTACTCCTTTTTCCCAAAGAGCGAGATTTCCGCCTACCTGGCCCAGCGCGGAAGCTATGACTCCGCCAAATGGATGGACGTGCTGTTTTCGCCGGCCCAGGTAAGCCTGCGCCAATACTATACCATCCTCATCGAGGAGCCGCAGTATCTAAAGCTTTTTTGCAACAGCGCGCTCTACGGCGCGGCCATCCTGCTGGGGCAGGCGTTCGTAATTCCCATGACGGCCTATGCCCTGAGCCGCTTCCGCTTCCATGGCCGCGACGTGATATTTTTTCTGGTGCTGATGCTGATGCTGCTGCCTTTTCAGGTGACGATGGCGCCAAGCGTCATGACGCTGCGCGCGCTGGGGCTGCTCAACACGCCATGGGCGGTAATCCTGCCGATGATTTTTTCGCCGTTCTACCTGTTCCTCATCCGACAGTTCATGATCGGCATTCCCAACGAAATTATCGAAGCGGGACAGATGGATGGGGCGGGGACCTTCCGGTGCTTCGCGCATGTGATGATTCCGGTATGCCGGCCCATCATCGGCGCGGCCGCCGCCCTGAGCTTCGCGGACAGTTGGAATATGGTGGAGCAGCCGCTGGTGTATGTGAGCGACCAGGCGATGCAGCCGCTTTCCGTCATGTTCAACCAGATCAGCACAGACTCCACGGGCATCGCCTTTGCCGGCGCGGCGCTCTATCTGCTGCCCATGCTGCTTGTGTATATTTATTTCCAGGATGACATTCTGCTCGGCGTTCAGTTGAGCGAGCTCAAATAACGGGGGGAACGAATCATGAGCAAGAAGAACAAAGCGCTGAAGGCGCTGCTGATCCTCGCGGTGGCGGTCGCGCTTTGCATGTATTTTTCCCGGACCATCCAAACCATCACCACGCCTAAGGTGAAGCTCGTCCAAGCCTCTACCGGGCGCATCGAGCAGAAAATCGCCGTGCAGGCTCAGCCGCATTTTCCCGTAAAAACGGAAATAACCCTTAATAAGGCTAAGGATTACCCGATTACCATCGACAAGGTTTACGTAAAGGTCGGCCTCTTTGTGGAAGAGGGGGACACCCTGTTTACCGCCTCCATCAACGACTACCAGACCAAGGAGGAGGAGCTGCTCAAATCGTACAACGAGAAGGCTCAGGCGCTGATCGACCTGGACATTGCCAACCGAAAAAGCAGCAAGCAAAGCAAACAGAACGACCTGTACGACCTGATGATTGAAAAGCAGGACGCGCTGTCCAAGGCCGAAAGCGACGCCCGCCTGGCGGCCGCGAAGGAGGGCGTCAACCTGACCTTTGACCAGAGCCTGTGGGAGGCGGAGGCCAAGCGAGGCGGAGCCAGCGCCTCCGTGACGGCGCTGATTCGTTCGGCGGCTACCGCCAAGGAAGCCTTCGACGTAGCCCGCGCCGATTTCTTTGCCAGCTATGAAAACAAGAAAATCAAGGTGTCGGACGAGGTTTTCAAGTATATCAAGGAGCGCAACCAGCTAGCGGTCGATAAGCAGGAGATCAGCGATAAAATGGTCGAGCTGCTGGAGGCCAAGCAGAGCCTTTCCACCGTGACAGCCTCCAGCGCGGGTTATATCGTGGCGCTTGACCTGAAGGCCGGCGACCCCTACGACGGACAGAAAAGCGCTTACACCATCGCCAAAAAGGGCGACGATCCAATTCTGCGGGCGGATATTACCGATTTGAAGAAGGACGTTTCCGAGGGAGCGCGCGTGGAGGTTGCGGGCGACTATGATACCTACAAGACGAAGGTTTCGGCTGTGACGGACGAAACCGACGGGCGGAAGTATGCCGAAATGGAGCTGACGGACGATATCCTGCGGACCGCCGGGGGCATGAGCAAGCTGCTCCAGGATGGCGGCATCGAGGTCAAAATTGTATTCCGCGCCAAGAAAAACGCGACGCTGGTGCCGGCCTCGGCGCTGCGCAGCGAGGGCGACAGCGAATATATCTTCGTTGCGGAATACAAATACGGCGGCTTCCTCTCCTCCAGCAATATGATTGCCAAAAAGACGAGCGTAACCGTGATTGACCGCAGCGACAGCGCTGTAAGCATCCAGGAGGACCTGAGCTATCAAAGCATCATTGACCGGGCGGACCGCGCCGTGGAGGACGGCAAGCCCGTGATGGAATATGTGGAGTAAGGCATGCTGAAAGCGATTTTAAAAAACCGGAAGGGGCTGCTGTTTCTTCTGTGCCTCGCCATTGCCGTAACGGCCTATGCGCATATTGAAATCAACCGGGTCGCGCCCCATTTTCAGCGCGTATATCTTCCGCCCGCTCAAATCGCCCCCCAGGGGACGGACGACGGCACGGCCGGTTCGGATGGAACGAATGACGCCGGTGGCGCGGGCGGCGCGGCGGCGTTGAACGGAGGGCTCCGCGAGGCCCGTTACGCCGCGGATGAAACGACCAAAGCGCTGGAAGGCGCATGTGAAAACGCTACGCTGTATGCCGTTTCGCAGCCCGCGTCGGTTTCCGTGGAGGATGGCCAAAGCGCGAGCGCCAGGCTGCTGGGCATCCAAAGCGGCTATTACGCGCTCCATCAGCTCACGCTGAACTGCGGCCGGCTGATTTATCCCGATGAAATGCTTACCGGCGACCGCGTGGTCATGATAGACGAGCAGCTTGCCGTGGCCCTTTTCCAGTATGCCGAACCGCTGGAGCAGGAGATCCTCATCGCCGGGCAGAAATACCGGATTGTCGGCATTGTGCGCGGCGGCAAGCGGGTGGGCGATGAAATGGATTACAGTTTATACATTCCCTATCGCTCGCTGGAAAAAAGCGCGCTGGCACTGACGGCGCTCGTATACGAGGCGTCCCCCGTGCAGGGCGCGGGCGGCTGGTCCGCCTTTGAAACCGCCGTGCAAAGCCTGGGGGAAACCGGCACGACCATCAGCCTTCCTAAGGAGCGGATGAACGCCGCTATGCCCTTCCGGATGCTGGCGGTGCTTTGCGGCGCGGCGGTAGGGCTGTTTTGTCTCAGGCTGCTCAACCGCGCCTTCCGCGCGGTGATGCGTCGCTATCGGGCGCTGCTTCGGGATCAATATGCGGCCCGCCTCCTCTGGTGGATTTTTTGGCGCGGCGCGCTACTGGCGCTTGGCTACGCCGCCTGTGCCTTTGTGTTGGCGCGGTTGTTTGTTTATTTAGTTGAACCGGTCTACACCTTCCCCGAATGGGTGCCCGCCGT
This sequence comes from Candidatus Limiplasma sp., assembly GCA_048370855.1. Taxonomy (GTDB): domain Bacteria; phylum Bacillota; class Clostridia; order Christensenellales; family Aristaeellaceae; genus Limiplasma. Next base: position 24,157 of record DBGEOK010000046.1, read on the forward strand.
GCTGGTGGAGCCCAAGGATATCCAGACCGCGTTTTGGAACGTATGGCAGAAGCCGGCAAGCGTGCTGGAATTTCGTACCCCGGAGCTGCTGCGCCTGCGGTTTTACCGGGAGCTGATGGGCTGGAGCGCCGGAGCCGCCGCGCTTTTGACCGGCGCGCTCTGGGGCCGCATGACGCAAGCCGCCGCTCCCTCGCTGGAGCTAAAGCAGAGCGCCGAAGCGCCGGAGCCCTCGCAGGCGGAGGAAAGGCGTTGATGGCCTTGGCCTGCAAAATGATTCTTCTGCTTTCCACTGATCGACCCACAGCTTTTACAAAGCGAAAATGCTAACGGAATGAATAGGCGCGAAGCACAAAAGCCGGCAGTTGCGAAAACAGCCTTCGGCCTTTTCCAGCATTGCAAGTGAGACCAGCCCCTGGACGGTATATTCTTTGTTAAAATAAAAGCGCGGGTCGAATCGCATGCAGACCTTGCCTTTCCGTGAGCGAATTATGCGCCTTATCCCGTCCCATGGCGCGTTCAGAAAAAGCGGAACTCCCATAGCGCGATCATGCGCTACGGGAGTTCCGCCACTTATTCCATCAAGGCGAAGCCTTTCCGCGCTCGCGTCCATCAGCGCGCTCTCGAGCCCCAACGAGCCGGCAGCCGCGCCGTTTGAGCGTCTATTTTCGCTCAGGAACGATTTCCAGCCAATAGCCGTCCGGGTCCTTGATAAAATAGACGCCCATATTGCGGTTTTCGTAGCAGATGCATCCCATTCGCTCATGCAAGGCGTGCGCCTTCTCCATATCGTCGGTCTTGAAGGCAAGGTGAAATTCCTCGTCGCCCAGGCTATACGGCTCCTTGCGATCCTTGATCCAGGTCAGCTCCAAAAGGAAGCCTTCGCTGTCGTCGCCCAAATACACGATGGTAAAGTCCGGCTTCTCGCTGCGCCGCACCTCGTGCAAGCCCAGCGCCTCCTTATAAAAGCGCAGCGAACGTTCCAAATCCAGCACGTTATAGTTCTCATGCACCATGGTAAACATCGTTTCAGCCTCCTCGCTTTATTCAAGATCCACCGGCAGGTCGGTGTCGGCAAAGGGATCGTCTCCCATGCGCTCCACCGAGCGCGGGTCCGGGCGCCGAAGCGGCGCGATGGGCAGCTCTCCAAAATCCTTCGGCGGCTCGATGATATGGATATCCAGAAGCGTATCGGAAAAGCTGAGATTGGCCACCACGCCCGGCTTGGTAAGCGCCAGCACCTCGGTAACCGGCGTTTTGGCCCGCCTGGCGAAATCGACGGCAACCTCCGGCCTGTCCTGCCAGTGCATGGGAATAAACACGCGCGGCTTCATGGTCAGGATAAAATGGTTCGCTCCCGCATCGTACATCAGGCCCTGCCGGGGATCGACCGGGAACATCGCCACGTCGATTTTCTCCCCCTTAATCGGCTCCGACGCCTCGTAAAAAGCGGTTTCCGCCGCCTCGATTTCGCGCAGCGTGCTTTCCTGCCGCCAATGCCACAGGTTGAGATCGCCCGCGTGAAAAATGCTCATGCCGTAGGCGTTGACCAGGAACGCTACGCCCAGGTCGGTGCTTTGGTACGCCTTGACGCTGATATCCTGGGTAAGCTGCTTTTCCTGGAGCGGGGCGATGCGCCTGCCCCTCGTGCCCACCGGCATATCGGAGCTGACGATGTACTTGATCGGCAGCCCTTCCGCTTCCCAGGTATAGACAATCGGGTCCAGATGATCCGGATGGGCATGGCTGATAAAAACAAAGATTTGTTCAAACGCCTTGAGAAAGGGAACGGTAATCCGGCCAACCTGGGCCAGGGTCCTGCCCTCGCCCTCCCAGTAATCAAAGATGAGTAACGTGCCGCCCACCTGAACCGAGAACCCGCTGTTGTAGTGGTAGATGATTTTTAATTGTTTATCCATACAAAAAGACGCCTCCAACCAAGAAGTAATCGGGACCGTAACAAATGCTCCCCGCGGCAAGTATGAGGATGCATATATTACAAAATGATTGCTCATGAATATCAGCGCCAAAAATCAAAAAACACCCTATAAATAAAGCAGGCAGGCTGATGGTCAGCTTGTCCCCGGCTTGCTCAGTATAGCATATGCCAGATATGTTGTCAACAAGTCTGCATATTCTGAAACCAATGCTGCATATTTTCGACATATTTTGCACAACAAACGGAGGCGCTTTGACTGCCGACCTTGCCTGGCGATAGGCTCTGCCCGCTGAAGCCGACCCTTCGCCTGGGAATGCGCCGCGCCGTTCATCCCGCTTTTGCTTTTGCCAACGAGCCTCAGCTTCGGTTCAAAAGCCCTTGCATAAGAGAGCGGAGGGCGGCCATGGCCGCCCTCAGATTGACGACAAACCTATTTGGGGGAGGTTTGGAGGGGCGACAGCCCCTCCAAATGAAATTGGTTCGCCTGGCTTTGCCAGCGGTGGGCAGTGTGCCCGTGCGGGCGCGGGCACACTGTTTTCGCCTTTGGCGAAAATTTCAATCACCGATTTGAAATCGGTGATTGAAACCCTGGCTGGGGAGTTTGCGCCTCCGGCGCAAACAATCCGACAGTTCTCGTCGGAAAAGATCGCCGAAAGGCGGGCTTTTTCGACGGCCTGAGGGCGGCCATGGCCGCCCTTCGCCGCTTTTGGCTCCTTTACGAATCAATCGCGCGGATGTTCCAAATACGGTCATTGTATTCCCGTATGGTTCGGTCGGAGCTGAAGAACCCGGATTTCGCCGTGTTAATGACGGCCATTTTTAGCCATTTGCCACGATTTTGGTAATCCTCCATCATGCGGCGGTTGGCCATGGAATAGCTGCCGAAATCCTTCAGGACAAAGTATGGGTCCGCCATCCCGCCGTAATCCCCTACCAACAGGGTATGGTACAGGTCTTGCAAAGCAAGGGGTTCGTTAGGGAACAGCGTGCCGTCGAGCCATTGGCTCATGGCCTTGCGGATTTCCGCGTTGTTTTCAAAGATGCTCATGGGGTTATAATTTCCCTCGCGGTACATCCCTTCCACGGTCTCGGCTCGCATTCCGAAAATGTAGATGTTATCCGGGCCGACCTGGTCATAAATCTCCACGTTTGCTCCGTCCATGGTTCCCAGTGTGACCGCGCCGTTCATCATGAATTTCATGTTTCCGGTGCCGCTCGCCTCCTTGCCCGCCGTGGAAAGCTGCTGGCTGATTTCGGAGGCCGGCATCAGCACCTCGGCGGTAGAAACGTCGTAATTTTCAATATAGACGATTTTGAGCATCTGCCTTGCGCGAGGATGCCGGTCGATCACCTTGGCGAGCGCGTTGATGTAGCGGATAATCAGCTTGGCGCGCAGGTATCCAGGCGCCGCCTTCGCGCCAAACAGGAACAGCCGGGGCGGCATGGTAAAGCCCGGATCGTCCACAATGCGGTTGAACAGCACCTGAATATGAAGCGCGTTCAGCATTTGCCGCTTATACTCGTGCAATCGCTTGGCCTGGGTGTCAAAAATAAACGAGGTGTCGATGTCGATATCCTGCCGATCTTTAATCAGCTTTTGCAGGCGCTTTTTGTTTTCCTGCTTCACCCGGTCAAACTTTTCCAGGAAGGCCGCGTCATCCGCGTAGGGCGCGAGCGCTTCCAGCTCTCCGGCGTCCGCGATAAAGCCCGGGCCAATCGCCTCCTTCAACAGGGCGGTCAGCTTCGGGTTGGCCGCGATCAGCCATCGCCTGTGCGTAATGCCGTTTGTAATCGCGGTAAACTTCCCCTTGTCCAGCAGCCAGTAATCATGAAAAAGCGAATCCTTCAATATTTGACCGTGCAGTTGGCTGACGCCGTTGACGCTGTAACTCAGCGCAACGCACAGGTTAGCCATGTGTACCTGCCCATAGCCGATGATCGCCATATGTCCGATTCTTTCCCATTGATCGGGATAGCTCTTAAAAAGATCCTCGCAGACGCGGCGGTTCAGTTCCTCCAAAATCATATAGATTCGCGGCAGCGTTTGCCGCATCATGTCAATCGGCCAGCGCTCCAGCGCTTCGGCCATAATGGTATGGTTGGTGTACGCCATGCAGCGGTGGGTAATGCGCTGCGCCATCTCCCAGCTAAGCCCCTCCTCGTCGATCAGCAGGCGCATCAGCTCCGGAATGGCGAGGCCGGGATGGGTGTCGTTAATATGGAAAACCGCTTTATCCGGCAGCAGGTCAAAATTGGCGCCATACTGCTTTTTAAACACCTTCAAGGCATACTGAAGCGTCGCGCTGGTAAAGAAGTAATGCTGCTTCAGGCGAAGCATTTTTCCTTCATAATGCTTATCCTCCGGATACAGCACTTTCGAGATAACTTCGGCCATCTGCATTTCTTCCATGGCCTTCATGTATTCGCCTTCTCCAAACCGGTTAAGGTCAATCCTCTCCCGGCTCCGGGCGCTCCAGGTCCTCAGCGTGTTGACGCATTCGTTATTGTAGCCGACAATCGGCATATCATAAGGCACCGCGTCAATGGTATAGGCGTCCTCCAGCCTGAACACCTTGCGGCCGTTTTCCTCGAGCTCCTCGATATGGCCGCCGAATTGTACCGAACAAGTATCCTCCGTGGCGGCGATCTCCCAAACGTTTCCGTTTTGCAGCCAGGTGTCGGGCAGCTCTACCTGCTGGCCGTCCACCATCTTCTGCCGGAAAAGGCCGTATTCATACCGTATGGTACACCCGACAGCCGGAACGCTCAGGCTGGCCAGGCTATCCATAAAGCAGGCCGCAAGGCGGCCAAGGCCTCCGTTGCCAAGCGCAGGCTCGGGTTCTTCCGGCAGAATGGTTTGCAAATCAATGCCCAAATCGGTCAGCGCGCGGGCATATTCATCCTGCGAGCATAAATTAATCAGGTTGCAATTGAGCGAGCGGCCCGTTAAAAACTCCACGGACAGGTAGTATAGCCGCTTTCCCCTGGCGTTGCGAAGCTTTTCGCGTGAAATCATCCACCTTTGCATGATCTGATCGCGCACGGTGGACGCGACCGCCTTATATAGCTGTTGCGAAGTCGCTTCAGGTACGGTAATGCCGTAGTAGCGCTGAAGTTTTCCAACAATACTCTGCTTGATGGACTCCGCGTCGAATGTCGTAATGGCCATAGGGCGCCTCCTTGTTTATAATAAGAAAAACAACAGGGATAATTATACCATGAACGCTTCATTCGGGCAAGTTACCCGTTCATGCGTCCGCTTTATCCGTCTGTTTGGCAAAAAAGTTTCACGTGAAACAGTATATTATGCGTTTTTCAAACTGTGCTCATGCATGCTCAGAGGGGTTTGCGAAGAAATCTGCCAATTCAGCGTTTCCTGCGGCTAAAGGCCTATTATGTTTCACGTGAAACAATATAGGCTGAGCGTTGTCAATCCAAAAAGAATGCGTTACAATAGGCTTATCGCCAACGCGGAAGGGGGTCATGCACATGCGGTTCACAGATCGGCAGACTGCCGCCATCCAAGCGGACAATCCGCAGTTATTGGTGTCGGCCGCCGCGGGAAGCGGCAAAACCGCCGTGCTCGTCGAGCGCATTTTTCATATGATTTCCACCAAGGGCATGTCCATTGACCGCATGCTGATTGTTACCTTTACCCGCGCGGCTGCCGCAGAAATGCGCGAGCGCTTGGAAACCAGGCTCAACGAAGCCGCGCAGGATAATCCGGCGCTTCAAAAGCAAGCCGAGCTCGTTTCCATGGCGCAAATCAGCACCATTCATTCCTTTTGTCAAAAAATCGTCCGACAAAATTTTCAGCACTGCAAGGTGGACCCTCAGTTTACCCTCAGCGACGAGAGAGAGCGCGATCGTTTGTTTCAGGAGGCGCTCAACGAGACGCTCGATCAGGTATATCAAAACGCCGCCGCGGATTCCGAGCTGCTTTCTCTGCTGTCCAAATATACCGAGCGCGAGCTTTCCACCATGCTCTCTTTGCTGCACGGCTTTTTGCTGTCACGGCCAAATCCCATGGAGTGGCTCGAAAAGCACGCGCGGAAGACCTGGTCGGCAAATACCCTGGACCGGGAACCCATGGCCATGGCATTTTGCTCGGAAGCCTCGTTGATGGTCCAAGGCATGCTCTCTATCTGGGAAGAGTCCGCGCGGCTTGCAAAGCATCCCGAATTTCCCGAACGATATCTCGATACGATTGTCAAGGACGAAGCGGCGCTGCGGGCATTAAACGGCGCGTGCGGCAGCTTTACCGGGCTTGCCGGCGCGCTGCGGGGGATCAAATTCAGCACGCTTGCGCGCGTCGCGCCTCAAAGCGAAGCTCAGCGCGCGCTGGCGGAGCAATATAAAGAATGTCGGGCGCGCTACAAGGATTTAACGGATGAACTCAAAAAGCTGCTTCCCGTCGACTGCGACGCCGGCATTGCCGATTTACGGGCCATGGAGCCGGCGACGCGCGGTCTGGCCAAGGCCGTTCGGTTATTGCACGAAATTTTTTTGGCCTCCAAGCAAGAGCAGGGCGTGCTGGACTTTAACGACCTGGAGCATCTGGCTTTGGATGTGCTGTCCGACGAAAAGCTGCGCCAACGGCTGTCCGACGAGTTTGACGCTATTTTTGTAGACGAGTACCAGGATGTCAGCGCCCTTCAGGATGCCATCCTCGGCGCGCTGATGAGGAAGAACCCGCCCGGCGCGCCGCAATTCGTATTTTATGTGGGGGACGTGAAGCAAAGCATCTATCGGTTTCGTCTGGCAGAGCCCGCCCTGTTTCTCGGCAAGCTCAACGCCTTTTCCGTCGACCCAAGGGCAGAGCGCCGCAAGATTATTCTAAACCAGAATTTTCGCAGCCGGAGCGGGGTGCTGGACGCCGTTAACCGGGTTTTCGAGCATGTCATGGACAGCCGCGTAACCGAAATTGACTATGACGAGGACGCAAGGCTTTTTCCCGGCTCTCCCTCCGTATGCGACCCTGCGACAGAAATCCACGTGCTTAACAGCGCCGGCCATAAACCGGCGGAAATGGCGAGAGCGGAAGCCGTTTGGATCGCCCGGGATATCCTTGCCGGTATCGGAACGCCCGTACTGGACGCCCAGGGCGCGGAACGGGGGATATTGCACTATCGGGATATTGCGATTCTGCTGCCAGTCAGCAAGAACATCGCCGACAAGGTAGAGGCGGTGCTGACCGCCGCCGGCATTCCCGTGTACTGTGAAAATGCGTCGGACAGCCTAAAAAGCGGCGAGGTTACGCAGGTTGTCCAGCATCTGCAGTTAATGGACAACCTGATGAACGACGTCGCGCTGATCAGCGAGCTTCGCAGTCCGCTGTTTGAAATGGACGAGCGGGAGCTGGCCCGCGTGAGGCTTTTAAAGCCCGAAAAAGAAGCCAGCTTCCTGGAGGCTCTTTGTCAGGGAGCCGAATGCGCCGCCGAGGAAGCGCTCCTCCTACGCTGCCGCGACGTGCTCAAGACGCTGGAAGAGGAACGCTTCCTGTACAGAAGCATGTCCCTGGATCTTTACCTGTGGGATTTTTTGCAGCGCAGCGGGTTATACGCGCATTACGGGGCGCAGCCGGGCGGCAAGCTGAGACAGGCGAATCTTCGCATGCTTTGCCACAAAGCGGGAGAATACGCAAAAGCGCATGGGGAGGGCTTGCGCGGCTTCCTGGAGGCCATTGGAAACGAGAGCAGCGGGGGCGTAAGCCCCGCCGTAATCAATCCCTGGGAGGACGTGGTGCGGATTATGACCATCCACAAGTCGAAGGGATTGGAATTTCCCACGGTGTATGTAATGGGGCTGGGCGGCTCGCTGCGGCGGCGGACAGCCACCAAAGCGGTCGGGATGCACAGCGATATCGGGTTTGGGCTTGGGTATGTAAACGAGCATGCCAGAACCAAGCGCGTCACCCTTTTGCAAAGCGCCATCACCCTTCGGGAGCGCGCCGAGGACCGCGCGGAGCGCGCCCGCGTGCTGTATGTGGCGATGACCAGGGCGAAAAGCCGCCTGGTTTTGGTAGGCAGCGAAAACGAGGCGCGCTGCGGCTATTCGGATACCCTTGCCACGGCGAAAGCGTGGGAGCCCGGAAAACAAAATCCGTTTTCGGTCCGCGCGGCCCACAGCATGCTGGAATGGATTTTACAATGCGTTCGGCCTGGGGATCGTATAGAGCGTTTGGCCAAGGACGGCTTTCCCACAGAGGAGGTGAGGGAAAGCTGGGAAGAAGCGAAATTCCCCACAGATTCCACAAGTTTTCCACATAAAACGGCGGGTTGGCGGGTCGTTTTCCACAGCGAGCCGGATTTTTCAACGAAACCCTCATGGAATCCCACCGTCCTTCCGCTGGCGCCCTTGCTCGCGCAATCCGTATCGGAAAACCCGATACGCGGAAAAGTCGGAGACGAGCCGCCGGAAGCGGACCCTCTCGCGCCTCGCCTGGAGCTTATACACAGGCCGCTCAAGCTCGGCGTCACCTCGCTTTGTCAATCTTTGGAGACAAGCGGGCAGACGGCGGGTGACAGCTCAGGTCTGCCGGAGGAGGAGACGGCGGAGGAAAAACGGTACCCGCTCTCCGTTTTCCGGCCCCGGCTGCTGGGCGACCTGCCCTCGCTTCCCGCATTTCTCAACCCTCCCAAAGAAGAACGGGCCTTGCAAGCGGGCGTTCAAACACACCGCCTGTTGGGCGCGCTGGAACTGGCGGGGGCGCGCATGACCGCCGCGTCGCCCGACGCCCTCCGGGCATTTTTGCGCGGGGAGGTCGACCGGCTGAAACGGCAGGGCGTCATGACCGGCAAGGAGGCGGAGCTGGCCAATGTGGATATGGCCGCGCGCTTTCTGGAAAGCGGGCTGGGCGCGCGCATGCTGGCCGCGCCGACCGTGCGGCGAGAGTGGAGCTTCAACCTGCGCGTCCGGGAGCCGTTTGACACAATCCTGCAGGGCGTGATCGACCTGTGCTTTTTAGAAAATGAAGAATGGGTGCTCGTCGACTTTAAAACCGACCGGGTAGACACAGCCGACGCGCTCCGGGATCGCTATCAAACGCAAATGGATTACTACGGACGCGCGCTCGCGCTGGCGACGCCCTACCCGGTTGGAGCGCGCGGCTTGTTTTCACTGCGGCTCGGCGAGGTGGTTTGGCTTCCGGCGATATTTTCTTAATTATGACAAAAATATTTCTTTTCTTTGGGAACAAAGAGGCCGGACAAATCGTTACATACATGTACGGGTGAATATTAGGGCTTGATTTCCCAACGTTTTGCCTGTACAATAAGTGGGTACGGCGGACCGTTCGCGTTGCCTCATCCGCTTAAAAGGATTGTAATATTTACCGCAACTTGATTCAGCGAAACGGAGTGTTGAATATGAAGCACAGGAACCCCATATCGAGGGAAGCTGGCGGATGGGCGGCCCTTTCCAAGCGCGCGGCCATGCTTTTGCTGCTTGCGCTCGCCTGTTGGGTGCTGAGCGGCTGCTATATGGAGCCCGACCGCGTGGTCGGCGACGACAACGGGCTGACCGTCGGCACGGACGGCCAGGACTTCCAGACCGTGATTACGCCCACGCCGGAGGTTACCTACACGCCCACTCCGCAGCCCACCAGCGACTCGCAGCAGGTGGATTGGTCGCAATGGAACTTCGGCGATAATACGGCCACCAATCCGCCCAGCAATGTCATTCCGATTGGAACCCAAAGCGTGACGGCCACCGCCACCCCGGCTCCGGGTTCCACCTCGCCTATCAGCGTGGCGACCGCCACGCCCAAGCCTACCAATTCCTCTACCGGCTCCAGCGGCAGCACCTCCTCCAACGTGCTGAAAAACGGCGCGTCCGGCAGCAGCGTCAAGCAGCTTCAGCAGCGCCTGAAGGATTTGGGGTATTATTCCGGCAGCGTGGACGGGAAATACGGAAGCGGCACGGAAAGCGCGGTTAAGGCATTCCAAAGCGCAAACGGGCTGAAAGCCGACGGCATCGCCGGAAGCGCGACCCAGGATAAGGTATACAGCTCCAGCGCGAAAAAGAACTCCGGCGGCGGCAGCTCGTCCGCGACTTCCTCCTCCGGCACCTCGTCTAGCTCCTCGGCCAACACCTATACCAACGGCAAGACGGATATCTACCTGAAGCTGGGCTCGTCCGGCTCGCAGGTCAAAATCCTTCAAAACCGGCTGATCGTGCTGGGCTATTTGAGCGGCACCGCGGACGGCGACTTTGCCGAAACCACGGAGGCGGCGGTCGTCGCCTTCCAAAAGCGCAACAGCATTTACGCGGACGGCATCGCGGGCCCCACAACGCTGACGAAGCTCTATTCCTCCTCGGCGAAAAAGGCGTCCTCCGTGGCCGCGAACATCGGCTCCCTCCGTGAGGGAATGACCGGAAGCGGCGTTCGCGCGCTCCAGCAGCAGTTGAAAAACCTTGGCTACTACACCGGCAGCGTGGACGGGGACTTTGGCTCCGGCACCACGGCGGCGGTCATGGCCTTCCAGGGCGCAAGCGGGCTGAAGCAGGACGGCGTGGCCGGGAAGGCGACCATGAACGCCATATACGCCTCGACCGGAACCGGCGGCTCCGGCGGAAGCTCCACGGCCTCCAACCCCGACACTTATGGCGAGACCGCGTCCAGCAGCGGTTATAGCACCATCTCCACCGCCTCCAAGAACAATACCGCCACCGTCACGCAGCTTCAGTCCGCCCTCAGCTCAACCGGCTATTACAGCGGTTCGCTGGACGGGGACTACGGAAGCGCGACCGAGGAAGCGGTCAAGTCCTTCCAGCGCACGCGCGGCCTGCGCGTCACCGGTATGGCGGGCCCCTCCACCCAGCGTCTCCTGTATGGTGGGGTATCGGAAAGCGGCAGCTATTCCAAGCTGAAGCTCGGCAGCAGCGGCTCGGCGGTCAAGGCGCTGCAATACGCGCTGTATGAGCTCAAGTATTACGACGGGGATATCACCGGAAAATATGATACCGTCACAGAGAGCGCGGTCATGGTCTTTCAGCAGGTCAACGGCCTGGATATGGACGGCGTCGCCGGCGAACAAACGCAGCAGCGGCTGTTCAGCAGCAACGCGCTTCCGTGCAATATTTAGCGGCGGGAGAAAACCTCTTGTACGATCAAAACACAGGAACTGAGGCCCGGCGGCATTTGCCCGCCGGGCCTCTAAAAATCTTTGCGTCCCAGGCCGCGCCGCTATTATCGCCGGCAAAAAAACGTCTTGGCGCAAGAACGCCGGAACCCTCGAGGGAGTGGAAAAATCGGCCTCCGCAGGCCGTCTCGCGCGGCGGTCGTCGGAAGCCGGACGCAGCGAGGACGCGAAACCCAAGCTTTTTTTTCCGCCTTTTGGTATGCCTTGCGGGGCGCTCAGGTCAGCGCCGGAACAGCGCGTCCAACTCGCACGGCCTGCTGAATGGCCGCTCCGCGATAGGCCAAAGCAGGGAGAGGCGGGCTTATATGCTCTAAAACGTATGGCAGCGCCTTTCCAAAGAGGTTTTTGGGGCCCAACATATTGACGGATCGCTCATCGTCCTTTATTCTGGTTGTGATTTGAAACAAAGGAGCGTTTGTATGCTGAAAGTGGAACACGTTACCAAGCGGTATGGAAAAACGACCGCGAACCAGGATATCAGCCTGTCGGTGGAGGCGGGCGAGCGGGCGGTGCTCCTGGGGCCCAACGGCGCGGGAAAATCCACGCTGATTAAATGCATTACAGGGCTTCTGCGCTTTGAGGGAAGCATCCTCATCGACGGCCATCCCAACAAATCCACGGAGGCGAAGGCGCTTCTGGGCTACGTGCCCGAAATCCCGGCGGTATACGACCTGCTGACCGTGGGCGAGCACCTGGAGTTTATCGCCAGGGCCTATAAGCTGACCGATTGGCGGAAGGACGCGGACGCCCTTTTGGAGCGTCTGGAGCTTATGGAAAAGCGCGACGCTCTGGGAAAAGAGCTGTCCAAGGGAATGCAGCAAAAGCTGTCGATTGCGTGCGCGCTGCTGCCAAAGCCGCGCCTTGTGGTTTTCGACGAGCCGCTTGTGGGGCTCGATCCCCACGCCATCAAGGAATTGAAGGAAATGCTCGGCGAGTTAACGGCTTCCGGCGTCGCGGTTCTCATCAGCACGCACATGCTGGACAGCGTGGAGCAAACCTGGGACTCCGCCTATATCATGGTCAAGGGCCGGGTGAGCGCCCATATCGTGAACGGGCAGGAGGGGCAAAAAACCCTGGAGGAGCAATTCTTCGCCATTACCGAGGGAGGGGAGGCGGCGCTATGAGCGGTATGGGCTACCTGCTGATGACCCAATGGAAAAACCGCCTGAAAGCTATTTTTCAAAAGCCCTCAAGCTGTATTTGCGCGCTTTTGATGATTTTTTTGTTCGGCTTTGTCGTCTGGACAGGGAATGTGGGCGCGTTAGACGCTTCCTCCTTTCGCCCCATGGAAGAAGTTTACGCCTTATGCACCGCCCTGTACCTGATTATTTTTGTGATGACCGCCTACAACGGGCTAAGCCGGGGCGCGAGCCTATACACCCTGGCGGATGTCAATTATTTGTTTTCCGCGCCCATTCATCCCAGGCGGGTGCTGTTTTACGGCCTGATGCAGCAGCTCGGGGCCTCGCTGATGATCGGTTATTTTCTTTTGTTCCAATACTCCTGGCTGCGTCAGGTATACGGGATTGATTTCGGCTTTCTGCTGCTGATCCTCCTGGGCTACAGCGCGGCGATCTTTTTAGGGCAGTTGACGGCCATGGCGCTTTACTCCTGCGTTTCCGGCAATGAAAAGCGCCGCCGGGCTTTCAAAACCGCGCTGTTTCTGCTTTGCGGAGCGGAAGCCGCCTGGCTGATTTCTCAAGCTTTGCCCGACTCCGCCAATTGGGCGGCCAGGCTTTCTGAAGCCGCGGGAAAGTGGCCCGTCATTCTTTTCCCCGTAGGGGGCTGGATGGGGCAGATGGTGCGCTGGTTTGATTGCGGGAACATGCTGGGGTTTGCGTGCCTGGCCGGGGGCGTGCTGTACGCCGCGCTGCTCACCGCGTACCTGGGCCGCGCGCAGGCGGATTTTTACGAGAACGTGCTGGACGCGACGCAGAGGGGCTACATGACCGCGGCTGCGAAAAAGGAAGGCAAGCTCCAGGAAGCGCTCCCCGACCATATCAAGGTCGGCAAAACCGGGCTGGGCGGCGGCTTCGGGGCCAGCGCCTTTTACTTCAAGCATAAGCTGGAAAGCAGGCGCGCACGCCGGTTCCTGCTGGATACGACAACGTTGATTTTTCTTCTTGTCAACCTGGTATTCGCTTTTTTTACCCGGGAAGCGGGACTGGCGGCGGCGCTGGCCTTTGCCACGTATATGCAGCTTTTTTCCATGGGAACGGGCCGATGGGCGCGGGAATTGCTCATGCCGCACATCTACCTGACGCCGGAGCGCCCTTACAAAAAGCTGATATGGCTCATGCGGGAGTCCTTGGAAGGGTATTTTTTAGAAGCGCTGCTGCTGTTCGTTCCCATTGGGCTGATGCTGCGCCTGACTCCCTGGGAAATCGCGGCGGCGGTAGCGTGCCGGGTGAGCTTTGCCATGCTGTTTATGGCGGGAAATATGGTCACGGAACGCCTGTTTGGCGGCGTATCCCTGAAAATGCTGATTCTTATGTTCTATATCCTGGTGATGCTGGTACTGGCGGCTCCGGGCGTGACGCTGGCGATGATTCTTCCGTCCGCCGGACTGACAGCGCTGTCCCCCGTCTTCACGTGGGTGATGGCTTTAGCCGTGTCAAACGCGCTCGTCAGCCTTTTATGCCTGTTCCTGTGCCGGAACATCCTGACCTACGCCGAGCTGAACCAAAGGTAAACAAAGGATGGCGGGGCAGTCTAAGCGAGGCTGTAACACAGTAAATGAAAAACGATAAAAGGCGCTGTCCGTTACCCCGACAAGGCCCTTCCGCAAGCTCAATCGCCGCAAGCCGCCCGGTCGGGCGGCTTGCGCGTTTCGTCTTCTCGAAACGATCGGCGTTCCGGGTACTGCCGTTCCCGGCCCTTGTATTGGCTCACGTCTGACCGTCGCTCTGTCGCTGTGCGGGAACTGGCCCCCGGGCTGCCGCTTCCCTCCGTCCCCTCTAACCAGTCTTTGGGCCGCGAACGTGGCCCAAAAAAAGGGATTTCTAAGGGCAGAGCCCTTAGACGGAGGGCTTGGGAGGCGGAGCCTCCCAACGTCCCAACAGCCCGAGCAATCCTCGTCTCGTGTTCGCTCCAATCCCGGGCGGCCTAGCGCTTCGCGGCATAATCCATAATTCGCTTGGCTAAAACCTCGCTGATTCCTTCGACCTCGCAAAGCTCCTCCAGGCTTGCGGAAAAAATGGCTTTCACGCTTTTAAAATGTCGAATCAAGGCCGTCTGCTTCTTCTGTCCGATCCCCTCGATCTTGCCCAGCTCGCTTTGAAGCCCGGCCTTCCCACGAAGCGCCCGATGGTGCGTAATGCCAAAGCGGTGCGCTTCGTCCCGCACGTGCTGAACCAAATGGAGCGCGTTGGAATGACGATCCAGAACGATCGGCTCCTTCCGGTCTGGAAGATAGATTTCCTCAAAGCGCTTAGCGAGGCCGAACATCGGCACGCAGGCTCCCGCCTCAAGCATGGCGCGGTGGGCAAACAAAAGCTGTTCCGGGCCGCCGTCGATGAGCACCACGTCCGGCAGGCGGGAAAAGCTTCCGCCGTCCGGCGCAAGGCCCGCCTCCTCCCTTTCCTTTCGCTCTCTGAGGCCGTGCGAAAAGCGGCGGCCGATCACCTCCGCCATGGAGGCGAAGTCATTCGCCCCCTCCACCGTTTTAATGCGGAAGTATCGGTAGGCCTTTTTATTGGGCAGGGCGTTTTCAAACACCACCATGCTCGCTACGCTCAAAATTCCCTGGGTATTGGAGATATCGTATCCCTCGATCCGAACGGGCAGCGTAGGCAGGTCAAGCGCCTGTTTCAGCTCCTCCATGGCCTTTTTCGTGCGCGCCTCGCGGACCATCGCGCTTTGCCGATGCTTCAGCAGCGCATCCTCCGCGTTTTTTAACGTCAGACGGACCAAATCGGCCTTTTCTCCCCGCTGCGGGCATTGAAGAGAAACCGCCGCGCCCTTGCGCTCCCTAAGCCAGCGCTCCAGCTCCTCCACGGGCTCGGGCAGCGTTTGCGCCAGCACGTTACGGGGAATCAAGCGCTCGTCGTCATAATACTGGGTCAGAAAATTGGAAAGGATCTGCTCCGGCTCCTCTGTGCCGCAGCTCTTCATCAGGAACGCGCGGCCGCCCTCGATCCGCCCGGCCCGGACGTGCGTAAGCTGAACCATGGCGTCCTCCTCGTCCACCGCGACAGCGAGGATATCCTGCTCCACATCGCGCGTTTGGATCGCGTGCTGCTGCTCCATCAACTGTCGGACGTCCGTGATTTTGTCCCGAAGCAGCGCGGCCCGCTCATATTCCATGCGCGCGCTGGCCTGCTCCATCTCCCGGGTCAGCTCCGACAGCAGCTCGCGCGAATCCCCGTTCAGGAAGGCCAGCACGCGCTTGAGCAACGCGCCGTACTCCTGCTCCGATATCTTTCCGGCGCAGGGGGCCAGGCATTGGCCGATTTGATAATGCACGCACGGACGCCGGGGCGTTTTGAGCGGCAGGTTGAGCGAACAGGTGCGCAGCGGAAAAAAGCGCCGCACCTCGTCCATTACCTGGCGAACCGCCGTCGCGCCGATATAGGGTCCGAAGTACTTGGCCCCGTCGCGCTGCTCCATCCGCCTGGCCAAGGTCAGGCGAGGATAATGCTCGCTGGGATCTATGCGCAGATACGGATAATGCTTGTCATCCTTTAATAAGATGTTGTAAAACGGCCGATGCTTTTTGATGAGGTTGCATTCCAGCGTAAGCGCCTCAAAATTGGTCTGGCAGAGCATAAGGTCAAAATCATCCACCCGGGCGACCATGGCGGCCACCTTGGGGGCATGCGAGCCGTGAAAATACTGACGAACCCTGTTTTTTAAGTTTACCGCCTTGCCGATATAGATGATTTCCCCTTCGCTTTTCATTAAATAGCAGCCGGGGCTTTCCGGGAGCATCTGAATTTTATACGCCAAAGTAGGGTTCATGCCTGCCTCCCCGCCCTTTCGGCACGGTTCCAGTTGCGCCATACAGGATACGCAAACGCCAGCCCGGCCGCCATATATACCGCCATGACCGCCGCGCGCTGTAGCAGCGAAACAGCCACGCCGTTCTGAAAGAGCGTGCCCATCAGGCTGGTCGCCACGCCCATGACGGCCTCCTTAATGCCTATATTGCCCGGAACGACCGCCACAATGCTGGCCAACCAGCTCACGCTGTTGTAAAACAACGCCTGATAAACCGTTACGTTAAGGCCGATCGCGCGGAAGCAAACCATATACAGAAAAAGCTGCATCAGGTTATTCGCCGTCAGGCACGCCAAAAGCCGCCACAGCAGCCCTCTGTTCCTGAGCAAGGCGTTAAAGCCGGCGACCACGTCTCTTACCAGCCTGTACCGCCGCATCAGCTTTGGCTCCCTGTTTTGAAACAGGAGCGAGAAAACAATAAAGGCCGCCATTCCCGCCGCGCAAACCGTCCAGACGGCCCAGAGCGTAACGGACCAGACGCCGTCGATCAATCCGGTGCACAGCAACGCCGCGAGCATTTGCAAAAGCGCGAACAGCACGCCAAAAACAATGTTGCCGGCGGCCATGCTGACGCTTTTGACATAGGCAAGGCCCTTTGTGCGCTTATAATAGGCGGCGGAAAAGACAAGGTCGGCGCGCATGGGAAGCACATAGGCCATCGCGTTGCTGACGAACACCACGCCCATCCAATCCGTCAAACGCAAGGGAATGCGGTAAGTGGAAAGGATTACCCGGTGGTAAACCGCGTTCATCACACAGCAGCCGAGCGCAAGGCAGATCATCAGCGCGACGGACTGTGCGTCAAGCCTGAGCAGCTCCAGCATGTCCTCCCGGTTGAGATAAAGATAAACGCATAGAAGCGCAATCAGACCAACAAACAAAACGCTGGATAGAACGCGCTTCCAGTCCGGCTTTTTCTTCAAAGGGATCGGCCCTCCGAGTCCGCGCCGCGCTCCTTCGCGCGTTTGGCCACATCGTTGGTATCGATGGCGTTGCGGTATACCACAAAACGCTGGAAAAGGAACTCCGTCACAAAGTTTATCAGCATTGTTCCGGCAAGCACAAGGAAATCGTTCCAGCCGGCGCTGGTCAGCACATGGCCGCCCCAGGTGGACAGCGGGGTAAACACGAGGTAAAACAGCGCCACAAGCGCCATGGCGCGCGGGACATTGGCGTCGCTGCGGAAGGTATAGCGCCGGTTGAAGGTGAAGTTCCAAAGCACGCTCAGGATCAGCGCCGTCAGGTAAGAGGGCCAGTAGGGCAGCCCGAAGACCTCCTCCATCAAGGAAAAGGACGCAATTTGAATGATACCGGCGCTGATGGAAAACAGCGTAAATTTCAACGCCTGCCACGCGTTTGCCTTGCCGGCCCGCGGCGGCTTCCGTTCGTTCTCGCTCATTGCGGCACGCCTTCTTTCACCTTTTTTGGGTTTCTCGCTCCGTCCCTCATCATAGCACATCTCAAGCGTATTGTCATATACGAAAATAAACCGAAAGCCTCCGACGGCTTCAGGGATTTCGCGCGGCGGCCCCGCCCGTTGATTCCCCGCCGCCAAGGTATTTCCGCGCCAGGCGGACCGACGCCATGGCGTCTTTGCCGTAGCCGTCCGCGCCCATTTGCTCGGCATAGTCGGCGGTGAGCACCGCGCCGCCGACTATGATTCGCACATCCGGCGCAAAGCGGTGCAGCAGATCGATGGTTTCACGCATCGCGGGCACGGTGGTGGTCATCAGCGCGGATAATCCCACCAGCCCGGCGTCATGCTCCCTCACGGCTTTGAGAACCTGCTCCGGCGGCACGTCCTTGCCCAGGTCAATGACGGAAAACCCATCATTCTGCATCAGGACCTTCACGATATTCTTTCCAATATCATGAACGTCTCCGCGAACGGTGGCCAGCACCACCTTCCGCCCGTCCTCCGAGGCCGCGGGCGGCATGACGGCGCGTACCTGCGCAAACGCCGATTGCGCGGCGTTTGCGCTTTGAAGAAGCTGCGGTAAAAACAGCGTTCCCTTTTCGTAGCGTTCCCCGACGCGCGCAAGGGCAGGCATAACGGAGTCCTCGATTACGGCAAGCGGCTGGATACCGGCGGCCAGGGCCGCCTTGGCGGCGCTAGCCGCGTCTGCCGGCAAGCCGCGCTCTATCGCGCTTTGCAGCGCATCGGAGGCGTCGCCGGAAGGGCGGTTGAAGGCCGGTTTCTCCTCTCCAAAGACAAAGCGGCTTTTCTCCCCCTCAACCGAGGTCAGATAGCGCTCAAACCGAGCGTCCTTGCCCGTCAGCGCGCACGCGGCGTCAAAAAGAGCATGAACCAGCCTGTCGTTGGGGTTGACAATGGCGGCGTCCAGCCCGCAGCCTATCGCCATCGCCACAAAGCCCGCCGTCAAAAGCGGGCGCTGCGGAAGGCCAAAGCTGATGTTGCTTACGCCCAGCACCGTTTTGACTTGCAGCTCCTCATGCAGCGCGCGGACGGTCCGAAGGGCGACGTCCCCCGCGTCCGGGTTGGCGGCCACCGTCATGGCGAGCGCGTCAAACAGCAGCTCCTCCCGCGCGATTCCATATTTCTCAGCTTCCGCGAGGATACGACGCGCTATGCGCAGCCGGCCCTCCACCGTGTCGGGAATGCCTTCCTCGTCCAGGAGCAGCGCCACGACCGCTCCCCCGTACCTTTGAACCAGGGGAAAAACCGCGTCCATCACCTTTTGCTTACCGCATACGCTGTTGACGATGGGCTTTCCGGCATAAACCCGCAGGGCGGCTTCCAGCGCCGCCGGATCTGCCGTGTCTAGCTGCAGAGGAAGCCCGCAGACCGTCTGCACGGCCAAAACGGCTTTTGGAAGCATGGACGGCTCGTCCACCTCGGGAAGGCCGACATTCAGGTCCAGGGCATCCGCGCCCGCGTCGCATTGCTCCACCGCCTGGCGCATCAGATCGTCCATATCTCCCTCCAGCAGCGCCTGCTTCATGCGCCGCTTTCCGGTGGGATTAAGACGTTCGCCGATCATCACCGGCCTTTCTCCCAAAACCACGCTCCTGGATCTGCCGGAAATCACGCAGGGATAACGCCCGCCCCTTGAGACGGGTTGAACGTCTTTTGTGGCGGAAACCAGCGCGCGGATATGCTCGGGCGTCGTGCCGCAGCATCCGCCAAGGCCCCAAGCGCCCAGCTCCGCTATGGCCCGCATATCGCGTCCAAACGCTTCCGGCGTGGCGGGGTAGACCGTCTTTCCGTTTTCCATGACGGGAAGGCTTGCGTTTGGGCTCACAAAGACCGGAAGAGGGCAACAACGAAGCAGCTCCCTCACATTGTCCGTAAGGGCGCCAGGCTCATGACCGCAGTTCAGGCCGATGGCGTCCACTCTCAGCGCGTCAAGCATCGCCACGGTTCCTTGAATATCCGCTCCGGTGAGCAGGCGCCCGCGCTCGTCAAACGTCAGGCTGACAAGCAGCGGAACGCTTCGATCCGCCGCCTGCAGCGCCTCCTTGGCCCCCAGCACACAGGCCTTGGTTTCGGGCAAATCGGTCATCGTCTCAATCAGCAGCAGGTCCGCGCCTTCCTCGAGCGCCGCGACAAAGGCTTCCCGGAACTGGGATACGGCATCCTCAAACGGAAGGTCCCCGTATGGCGACAGCAATCGTCCAAGGCTGCCCATATCCGCGGCTACAAACCCATGTCCGGCTTGCTTTACCGCCGCTCGCGCAAGCCGAATGCCGGCGCGCATGCACGGCTCGGCCTGCGGGCCCAGATGGGCGCGCGCAGCCCCGAAGGTGTTGGCGGTCACGACGTCGCACCCGGCGTTTAAATAGCTTTGATGAACCCCGATGATGCGCTCCGGAAAGTCAAGATTCCATCGTTCGGGACGTTCGCCTCCCTTTAGCCCCATTGACTGAAGCAGCGTTCCCATGCCTCCGTCAAAATAAACCAGCCGTTTACCAAACAACGCCATTATATCAGATCTCATCCTCGATCCCCTTTCGGTACGCGCAATGCTTCATAGCACAGCCTTCGCAGCCTTTGAGCGGGAAAGCCCCCTCCTCAGCCGGACGAAGGGCAAGCAGCGCGCTTACGCTTTTTTCCGGCAGCATCAGGCAGCTCTCCGTCAGCCGCACGCCAATCCGGCGCGCTTCCAAGTACGCAAGCAACGGCCTCTGATAAGAGAGGGGAACGTCCCCATAGCCGGGGCTGAAGCGCGGCGAAAACGTCAGCCCCTCTCCCCGGAGCTTATCGGTCTCCCGCTCCAACCGTTCATCTATTACCTCGTCAATATACGCGGACGCGCAAGCGCCAAGGGTCGCGCCGAGCGCCGGGTTCGTCAGCATCAGGCGGGCTATGCTCATATCCACCTCAGCCCCAAGCGTGGCAAGCAGCGCGTATCCCTCCGAAGCCCCTTGAAAAAGACGCAGCAAATCCTGGCTTGGCAAAGGGGGCAGCGTGTCCAATACGAAGCCCTCCGGCGTGCACGCAACCCGGCACCTTTTCAGCAGCGCTTTGGGCGCGGCCGCGGTAAGCAGTTCCTCATACGCGCTCTCCATCAGGCCCTCCGCCCCGGCCGGAAGCGCGCGACCGCGGTATCCCAGGTATCTGGCCGCATTGCGGAACACCACTTTCCGATCAATCATGGCCGTTATCCAGGATACATCCGAGATTTTGAAAAATCGCTCCCGCTATTTCAGGCCTGTTCATGGTATAAAGGTGGATATGGCGGACGCCGTTGGCGATCAGGTCGATGATCTGTTCCGTGGCGTAAGCGATGCCGGCCTGCTTCATACAGCCGGGATCGCCTCCAAAGCGGTCGAGGATCGCGGCGAACCTCGGGGGGAGGCTTGCGCCGGAAAGAGCGGTAATCCGCTTGATCTGCCGGCTGTTGACGACGGGCATGATGCCGGCGGTTACCGGAATGACGACCCCCTTTTGAAGCGACCGGTACAGGAATTGGTACAGGATATTGTTATCAAAGAACATTTGCGTGGTCAGAAAATCCGCTCCCGCATCCTGCTTCATGCGCAGAAAATCCAGGTCATGGTCGCGGTCCGGGGCTTCGGGGTGGCCTTCGGGGTAGCATGCCGCGCCCACGCAAAAGCCGCCGCGCTTTTTAACGGCCGCGATCAGCTCCGCCGCCACCTTAAAGTGATCCTCTCCGGGAAACGCCGTTCCCTCCGGAATATCGCCCCGCAGCGCCAGAACATTCCCGATACCCGCCCGCTCCAGATCGTCCAGCACGCCGGCTACCTTCGTCTTGGGTTCGTTAATACAGGTCAGGTGGCTGAGCGCCGTCACGCCGCATTCCTGAACGCACTCGCTCAGCTCCAACGTAAAACGAGGGGTTTTTCCGGAAGCGCCGTAGGTAACGCTTACATATGCCGGCCTGAGCCCGCAGATGGCGCGCGCCGCAAGCTTCGCCTCATCCACCTTTTCAAAAGCTTTGGGAGGAAAAATTTCACAGCTCATATGGACGCCCGGGGTCGCAAAACGTTCGGCAATGGTCATGCCTTCTCCTCCTTTAAACGGCGAGCGTCAAGGCGGGACAGCTCAAAGGGCGTCTCCTGATAAACGAAGTAATTCAGCCAGTTTGCAAACAAAAGGTTCGCGTGGCTGTGCCATCGAAGCAGGGGCGCACAAGTACAATCGTCCTTGGGAAAATAGTTTTTGGGAAGCTCGATGGGCAGCCCTTTTTCCAAGTCCCGGAAATACTCGCGGGCCAGCGTGTCCCGGTCGTATTCGCTGTGCCCGGTGGCAAACACGCGCCGCCCGTCCCGGCTTCGCAGAAGCGCGGGCCCCGTTTCGTCGCTGCGGGCCAGCACGAGCAAATCCCCGCACCTTGCGATCGCTTCCTCATCCACTTGGGTATAACGGCTCATGGGTACGGTAAAAACATCGTCAAACCCCCGCATAAGCTTATCCCGGCGGTCGGTCAGCACCGTATCAAACACGCCGAAAAGCTTGCGCGGCAGCGTTTGCTTCTCGATGCGATAGTGATAATACAGGCCCGCCTGCGCCGCCCAGCAGATATACAGCGTACTGAAGGCGCGGCGGTCCGCCCAGTCCATGACGCTCTTTAATTCCTCCCAGTAAAGCACGTCGGTAAAGTCAAGCCTTTCCACCGGCGCTCCCGTGATGATGACGCCGTCAAAAAAGTCTTCGCGAACGTCGTCCAGCGTGCGGTAAAACAGGCGAAGGTAATCCTCGTCCGTATTGCGGCTTTCGTATGTGCCAGTTCTCAGCAGCGTAATTTCCACCTGAAGCGGCGTGTTCCCAATCAGGCGCAGGAGCTGGGTTTCCGTTTTTTCCTTAGTAGGCATTAAATTTAAAATGGCGATTTTAAGCGCCCGGATATCCTGCGATACGCTTCGCTTTTCCGTCATCACAAAAATATTTTCTTCGGTAAGCACGCGCGTCGCCGGCAGCGCGTCCGGAATCTTCACTGGCATCGAAGCCGTCTCCTCCTCTGAATCATACGCGCAGGGTGGCTCATTCCAATCCTTTGCTTAAATCCGCAATCAGGTCGTCGGCATTCTCCAGCCCAATGCTCAAGCGGATCAGCTCCGGCGCGACTCCCGCCGCCCGCAGCTCCTCCTCGTTCATCTGCCCGTGCGTCGTGCTCGCCGGATGAATGACAAGGCTTTTGGCATCCGCCACATTCGCCAAAAGGCTGAAAAGGCGAAGCCTGTCAATCACCTTACGGCCCTCCGCCACCCCTCCCCGCACGCCGAAGCTCAGGACGGCGCCCGCGCCGTTGGGAAGATATTTCCGCGCCCGCTCATAATAAAGATCCCCGGGAAGGGACGGATAATGCACATAGGCCACGTTGGGGTGAAAACGCAAAAACTCCGCGACCGCCAGCGCGTTATCGCAATGCCTGCGCACACGCAGGCTCAGCGTTTCCAACCCCTGCAAAATCAAAAACGCGTTAAAGGGACTCAAGCACGCGCCAAATTCCCGAATCATTTGGCAGCGAAGGCGCGCGGCGACCGGAGCCCCGGTATCGGCATAGACGATACCCCCATTTTGAGCGTCTGGCGCGTTCATCGCGGGAAAACGCTTTCCATGAAAATCAAACGAGCCCATATCCACCACGCAGCCGCCGATAGCCGTCCCATGGCCTCCCGCATACTTGCTCAGGGAGTGTATCACCAGATCAGCGCCAAACGCGCGGGCACGGAAGATCGGCGGTATGCCGAAGGTGTTGTCCAGCACCATCGGAACCCCATGGCGGACCGCGATTTGATGTATTTCCTCAAAATCCGGAACATTCATATTCGGATTGCAGATGGTTTCCAGATAAATCATTTTGGTATCAGGCGTAATGGCGCTCTCCAGCGCTTCAAGATCGTCGGGGGGAATAAAGGTCGTTCGGATGCCGCTCACCTGCGGAAGCCTCGCGGAAAAAAGGGTATGCGTTCCGCCGTACAAGGTGGAAATGGATACAATGTGATCCCCCTGGCCGCATAGAGCGTACACGGCCGCGCAGATCGCCGCCATCCCGCTGGAAAAGGCCACGGCCTGCTTACCCTGCTCCAAAGCGGCCATTCTCTTTTCCAATACCTCTACCGTCGGGTTTTCAATGCGCGTATAGGTGTAGCCCGGCACGCTTCCGTCAAAAACGCCGGCCGCCTCCTCCGCCCCTTCGTAGCAGTAGCTGGTGGTTTGATAGATGGGCACCGCCCTGGCGCGGGTTTCGCTGTCCGGCGTCTGTCCCGCGTGCAATTGTAACGTATCAAAACCATATTCCATCGGTATCCGCTCCTTCCTGCCGGGCCTATTTAATAAAACAAGCCTTCCCAAAGCGGGAGGGCTTATCACGATAAAGACAGCTCCGACGTTCGCCCGCGGCCGCAAGAACCTTACCTGGCAGGCACGGAAACGCGTTCGCCTCCGCTGCTTCCTTGCTCATGCCGCCGCCTCCGTTTCCATGCGCCGCACATTGACGCGCGGGCAAAAAATTCCGTTTTTGTTTGCAATCCGGCTGAATCAGTTATAAACGCGCACCGGAAGAACCAGGTAAAGGTAGCTGTCCCCTTCCAGCGGAGAGATGACGCAGGGGCTTACATTTGTGTTCATACAAAGCGTACAGCATTCCTCATCCACGTTTTTGATAACGTCGCTGATATATCGCGCGTTAAAGGCGATCTCAATATCCTCGCCTTCCAGATGCGCGTCCAGCTCTTCCAGAACGTCTCCCAGCTCGCTCATGGAGGTAATGCGCAAATTGTCCTGCGACGCTTTCATCCTGATGAGGTTATTTTTTCCTTCCTTCGCCATCAGGCTGGCGCGCTCAATCGCGTCCTGAAGCTCCTTGCGCTTCACCGTCACGCGGCTCAGCCACGCCGTGGGCAAGATTTGGCGGTAGTTAATATATTCGCCCGCCAGCAGGCTGGTAACCAAAGTCGTGTTGCCGATCACAGCCATCAGGTGCGTGCTGTCCAGATGGAAGGTCGCCATCTCATCGTCACTGTCCATGATATGGGCGATTTCGCCCATGACGCGACCGGGTATAATCGCCGTGATTTGCTCCGTGCCATCCGGCAGTACAAACTGGTCGTGCAGGCGCTGGAGCGCCAAACGGAACCCGTCCAGGCCCACCAGACGGAGCTCGTCCCTCGTTACCTCCATCAGGCACCCGGTCAAGGCCTGGCGGCTTTCCTGAAGCGCGATGGCAAAGGTGACCTTATTGATCATATCCCGCAGGCGCTTTTGCGGAAAGTGAAGCGCATGCGTATGGACCAGATCCTTCATCTGCGGAAATTCATTTGTCGCCGCGCCGGCAATGGTGGAACGGCTTTGGCAGCAGCGCACCGTTACGACCAGCTTTTCGTTCATGGTAAAGGTAACGGTTCCTTCCGGAAGCTTGCGAACGATTTCCGTCAGCAGCTTGCCGGGAAGCACGACCTCCCCCTCCTGGGAAACGTCGGCCTGTACGCGCGCCTTGATGCTGAGGGAACCGTCCGAGCACATCAGATAAACGCCGTTTTCCTCGGCGCGCAGCAGCACGCCTTCCAGGATTTGTACGGCAGGGCGGGAGCTAAGCGCCCTTGTCGCGTTGACTAAGCCATAAAGAAGCTCCTGAGCAGAACATTCAAACTTCATTTGAGAACCTCCGCAACCGTTGTTGTAGTATATTTATGTATAGAGTAGTAGTAGTAGGGCCTGTGGAAAGCGTGGAAAACCCTCTTTGGGTCAGGCGGGCCTTTCATTCGCCCTTGGAAAGCGGGTGGAAAAACCGGGGCATTCCGGCGCGTTTTCCATGGGGCATTTGGCGCGGACGCTAGGAAAGGCAAAGCCATCTCACACCTTTTCGAGATTGAAAAGGCCGTTTCCTGCCGTTTTGCATGAAAACCTTTCGACAAGAGGCAGCCGGCCAGGGATAAAAACAGGCTTTTCCATATTTGGCACAGGCTAAGGAAAAGTAATTGTTGAAAAAATGAACGGCGGGGATCAAGGGATCGCCAAAAAAGTCAACTTTTTTTCCATAGTGTTTTCAACAGCTTACAGCCTGTTGCTGATGACGTCGAGCAAAGCCTCGGTCGCGGCGGCTTCGTCCTCGCCGTCCGCGATCAGCGTCATTTCGCCGTTTTTGGGAATGGACTGCGAAAGCAAACCGATCATGCTTTTCGCGTTGAGCACAATGCCGTCCCTTTCCAGGGTCAGGGTGCATTGATACCGCGAGGATACCTGTGCGATGATCGCGGCTTTTTCACGCCCGATTGGCATTTTTGCTTTCAGGTTGATCTCGGTTCTCAGCATGGGTTTTCCTCCTTATGGGTTTGCACATACGCCATCAGGCGGCGCATGCGATGGTTGACGCCGCTTTTTCCAATCGGCGGCTGAAGCGAAGCGCCAAGCTCCGCAAGCGAGGCGTCCGGCTGGTTCAGGCGCGCGAGCGCTATTTCCTGCAGGGACGGCGGCAGGCGGAAGATGCGGTTTTCTTTTTGAAGCCATTCGATGGCTTCGCGCTGTTCGTTGCCGGCCTCGATCTGCTTGTGAAGATTAAAGGCGTCGCAGTTCATAGCCCGGTTTACCGCCCCGAGCACCTCGCGCTTCACGCGCAGATCCTCGATCTTCATGACCGCCTGGTGCGCGCCTACCGCGGTCAAAAAGTTTACAATATGGTCGCTTTGCTTCAGGTAAAGGTAAGCATGCTCCCTTCTTGCGCTCTGCTTCACGGGCAGTCCCAGCTTGCCCAGGCATTTGGCCGTAGCGTAGCGCGCTTCCTCATCCCGGTACGACAGCTCCAGATGGTAGGCTTGCTCAGGGTTGGAAAGCGTGCCCCCGCCCAGCATGACGCCCCGTAAAAACGCGCGCGCGCAACAGCTTTTGGAAAGGGATACGCGGGGAGAGGTGGAACGCAGCGTCTGCGAACCGTCTCCGTTTGTCTCCATCATTCCCAGGGCGCTCAGGAAAACGGGGGATTGCACGGGACCCAGCGTCAGCACGGCGTTCCGGGTCCCGCCAAACCGGGCGTGCGTGACGTAATGGATTTGGGGCGTCAGGCCCATGGTACGCACAAGAAGCGTATAGGCGCGGCGGCAGACCGCCATGCTTTCGCCTGAAAACTGGACGTTTACCCGTCCTCGCCCAAGCAGGCTCAGGCTGCCCATGGACATAAAAAGGGCGCTTAGCTCGCTTAGCCGGCAGCATTCCTTTTCCGGCTCAACTGCGCAGAGCTCCTTCTTGCAATCGGAGGAAAAAGACATAGAATTTCCTTTCAGGCTTCACGCTTTCGCCGGTTCAAAGCGGGGCGCTTTCACAGCCGGTCGGAAAGAAGCAAGCAGGCGGAAAAACCGGTCGCGCGGCGGCGGTTCCGACGCCGGCTATATGGCCGCAATCCGGGCAAGAGAGAAAGGCGCGGACGCTAGACGAAGCAAGGCGGTTGGCAAAAGGCCCTTCCATAACCGGCCGGCGAAGCTGGCGACGCGCAATTTCAAGGGCGGGCATACCCTGACGCCGCATCGATCCCGTCCGTTCGGGCCGGGATGCCTGGAGGGCCAGCCCAGAGAAGGCCCGCGGGAGCCTCGACAGTCTGAACGCCGCATAATCCGGCCCATGCCGCCGTCAGAAAAACGCACGCCGGAAGCAAGCGTTGACGAAACCGGCGGTCCCGCGACAGGCCGCGCCAAAATGCGGTCATCAAAACGGCAGCGGCGGCAAAGTACAAAACCGTCGTCAGCGCGCGCGTTTCTGTGCCGAAGCCCGCGTCGGGCAGGGAGCTTTTGGTTGGACCGGCGCACGAGGCGGCAAGAAAATACGCGCGTCAAACTCCGAAGGGATGGATCATGCCGGGCCGCCCGCATGGCAAGCATCAGGGCGCGCGCCGCTCCGACGGGGAACGCCCGATCCTATTGTACCCTTTGAAACGCTCCGCGTCAATAAAAGAGCGGGATTGACGGGAAAAAAGCGGCGCGGTATACTGGCGTCAGCCTATCAACCAACAAGCGAGGGGACGGCGCGTGAAAGAGGTGGAGACGGTTCCGGCGAAGCGCCTATTGCTGCCCGCCAGAATGAGGGACGATTCGTTTTTTCTCTCCGATTATACGTGTAATCTATATCGGGGATGCAACCATGGATGCGTTTATTGCGACAGCCGAAGCGTTTGCTACCATATCGACCGCTTCGACACGGTGCGCGTGAAGAAGGACGCGCTGAAAATGCTGGAGGATGAGCTGCGGCGCAAGCGAAGTCCGGGTATTGTGACCATGGGCGCGGCCAGCGACCCTTATAATAAGGTGGAAGAAAGGCTCGAGGTTACGCGCGGCGCGTTGTCCCTGCTGCTGAAATATGGTTTCGGAGTAGGGATGAGCACCAAAAGCGCGCTGATTTCCCGGGACGCGGACGTCCTTGGAAGCATGGCGAAAAAAACGCCCGTTCAGGCGAGCTTTTCCATTACCACGGCGGAGGATTCGCTGGCGGCTTTGCTGGAACCGCACGCCCCGCCAAGCTCGGCGCGCTTTGCCGCAATGCGGGCGCTGGCTGAGGCGGGGGTTCTTACAGGCGTCTGGATGAACCCAATGCTGCCCTTTATCACCGACCTGGAGGAGAACGTCCGGGCCGTTGTGCGGTTGACAAAGGAGCATGGCGGGCGCTATGTCATTTGCTTTTTTGGCATGACGCTAAGGGAAGGGGACCGTGAATACTTTTATCAGGCCCTCGATAGCGAGCCGCGCTTTTTGGGCGTCCGGCAAAAGTACGTGGACGCGTTTGGGCTGTCCTACGTGTGCCCCAGCCCAAAGGCGGCTGCCCTGGCGTCCCTGATGCGCGAGGAATGCGACCGGGCGGGGCTTTTCTGGCGCTTTCGGGAGCTGAACCAGGCGATGGCGCGTCGGCAGCCTGAGCAGTTATCCTTCTTTTGAGGCGTCGGATGTCATCGGCTGTATACTCCGGTTTCGATTTCCCGGATATAGGCGTCGATGCGCGGGACAAGAGGCGTTAGGCGGGCGTCCTGCACGGCGCGTTCCCGGTCGTAATCCAATTGGCGAAAACGGATTTCAAAGGGCGCCTCCGCTTGACCGTTCTCGCCGTTGACAATGGCGTAACAGCATTTCGGTATGCCCATCGCGTTTCCCACGCTGCCGGTATTCAAAAAGATGCCTGGCGACATGGTGCGCATGCCCTGACGGTGCGCGTCCGCATAGGCGACAACGTCGTAGCGCATGCCCTGCTCATCCTCAAAGAAGGGCGCGATCAGCTCGGCTTGGCTTTGCACCACAACCAGCTCCTCCATTTTAGGGCGTCCGTGGAACAGGCGAACGCGACGCCCGCTGAGCCATAGCTCGTATTCACCCGGCAGCTCGCACAGCTTTTGAAGGCGGCTTTCACCTAGCTGCTCCCAGTAAAAAACGTCCGGCGGAAACATTTTTCTGCCAACGCCGTAATCCCAGTTTCCACCCAGAATCAGGTCGCAGTTTGCAAAGGCCCAGTCAAAGGTAAAATCGCTGCTGGGGCCCTTGCCCACAATATCCCCCAGGCAAAAAATCCGGTCTACGGATTGGGCCGACAGGTCGCGCTCCAGGGCCTCGGTTGCGGGGCGGTTGCCATGTAGGTCCGCCACAAGGGCAATTTGCATCGCCGAACGCCTCCTTTTTGTACCGCCCGCCGGACGTTCGGGACCGGACCCCGCGTGGGCGGTAACGCCGTTATTTTCAGACGGAAAAAGCGGATCAGGCAGACAAAATATCCCACTGCTTCATAAAAAAATCCGCCAAGCCCAGTATAACAGGGGAAAACTCATTTCGCAAGAAGCATATGAGGAAAGGCATGAAGCGCACGTCCGTGACGCGAAGGCAGAGGATTTATGAAAAACAAAAATACCTCTTGACAAGCGGGTGCATAATATGCATAATATGTGCATATTCATTCATGAGGAGGATGACGTTATGGCAGCCGTGGCCAAGAAGGATATTCACAAGGTGGTTCTTGCCTATTCGGGCGGATTGGATACGTCGATCATCATTCCCTGGCTGAAGGAAAACTACAACCAGTGCGAGGTAATCGCGGTATCGGGCGACGTCGGCCAGGGGACGGAGCTGGACGGCCTGGAGGAGAAGGCCCTTCAAACCGGCGCCAGCAAGCTCTATATCGAGGATTTGAAGGAAGCGTTCATTACGGACTATATTTATCCCACCATGCAGGCGGGTGCGGTGTATGAGGGCGAATATTTGCTTGGAACCAGCTTCGCGCGCCCCATCATTGCCAAGCGCATTGTGGAGATCGCCAAAAAGGAAGGCGCGGACGCAATCTGTCACGGCTGTACCGGCAAGGGCAACGATCAGGTGCGCTTCGAGCTGACCATCAAGGCCTTCGCGCCGGAGCTCGCCATTATCGCCCCTTGGCGCGAGTGGGAGTTAAAGAGCCGTGAGGAGGAAATCGAATACGCCGAAAAGCATCATATCCCCCTCAAGATCAACCGGGAGACGAATTATTCCAAGGACAAGAACCTTTGGCACCTATCCCATGAGGGGCTCGACCTGGAGGACCCGGCTAACGAGCCGGGGTATGATAAGCCCGGTTTTCTGGAAATGGGCGTAAGCCCGGAGCAGGCCCCGGATAAGCCTACTTACCTCACGCTGTCCTTTGAAAAGGGGATTCCGGTCGCCTTGGACGGCAAAAAGCTGTCCCCAGTGGCCATGATGGAAGCGCTCAACAAGGCGGGCGGAGAAAACGGCGTGGGCCTGTGCGATCTGGTGGAAAACCGCCTGGTGGGCATGAAAAGCCGCGGAGTATACGAAACCCCCGGCGGCGCGATCCTCTACCGGGCGCATCAGGTGCTGGAAACCCTGTGCCTGGACCGCGATACGCAGCATTATAAGGAGCTTGTCGCCAGCCGCTACGCGGAGCTGGTTTACTTTGGCCAGTGGTTCACCCCGCTGCGCGAGGCGCTTGCCGCCTTTGTCAGCGAAACGCAGAAAACCGTCACAGGCGATGTAAGGCTCAAGCTCTACAAGGGCAATATCATCAACGCGGGCACGACCTCGCCCTATTCCCTGTACAGCGAGGAAATTGCCACCTTTGGCGAGGATCATGTATACGACCAGAAGGACGCCGCCGGATTTATCAACCTGTTCGGCCTTCCCATCGCCGCACGTGCCATGCTGCTCAAGGGAAAGCAATAAGCCATGGCGACGGTCTTTATTGACGGCAACCAAGGGACGACGGGGCTTCGCATTGCGCATCGGCTGAAGGCCAGAGACGGGCTTTCCTTGCTCTGCCTTCCGGAAAGGGAGCGGAAAAGCCTTCCGGCGCGCGCGGAGCTGGCGCGCGTGGCGGATATTACCTTCCTTTGCCTTCCGGACGACGCCAGCCGGGAGCTGGTAGAATCGCTGGGGGAAGGCGAGGCGCGCCTGATCGACGCCTCTACCGCGCACCGGACGGACCCGCGCTTTGTGTACGGCTTTCCCGAGCTATCACCGGAGCGCCCGCGCGCGATCGCGGCGAGCCGACGCGTCGCCGTGCCGGGCTGTCACGCCAGCGGCTGCGTCGCCCTGCTGAAGCCGTTGCTGGCGTCCGGCGCGCTGGCGCCGGACACGGCGGTATCCCTGACTTCCCTGACAGGATATAGCGGGGGCGGGAAAAAGATGATTGCCGAATACGAGGCGGAGGGACGGCCGGCTTCCCTGCACGCGCCGCGGCCCTACGCGGTTTCTCAGGAGCACAAGCATCTGCCTGAAATTGTCCGGGAATGCGGGCTTGCGGCTCCGCCCGTATTTCAGCCCATCGTCATGGACGCGTACAGCGGCATGCTCGTATCGCTGCCCATCCGCCGGGATATGCTGCGAAGAGGGCTCTCGCTCACGCAGGCGGGGGAAATTTATCGGGCCTTTTATCAGGGCCAGCCGCTTGTGCGCGTCCTCCAGGAAAACCCGGAAGCGCATATCGACAGCGCCAGCCTTTCCGGAACCGATAAGATGGAGATTTTTGTAACCGGAAACGACGAGCGGATGATCGCTTATGCCCGCCTGGACAACCTGGGCAAAGGCGCCAGCGGCGCGGCGATCCAGTGCATGAACCTGATGCTGGGGCTTGACATGACCGAGGGGCTGGTATTTTGAAAGGAGCGTCCAGATGACCGAGCTATCCTTTATCCCCGGAGGCGTTACCGCCGCGGCGGGCTTTTCCGCCGCCGGAGAACACCTGGGTATCCGCAAAAACCGCACGCGGCGCGACGTCGCCCTGATTGTGAGCGAAAAGCTGGCTTCGGCGGCGTGCTGTTATACGCAAAACCTGGTCAAGGGCGCCCCCATCGGGGTGACACAGGCGCATGTGGCCGACGGCATGGCGCAGGCGGTGATCTGCAACAGCGGCAACGCCAACACATGCAACCAAAACGGCGTGGAGATCGCGGAGGGGATGTGCGCGCTGGTGGAGCAATACACCGGCGTGAAGGCGGAAAACGTCATCGTCGCCT
Organism: Candidatus Limiplasma sp.; assembly: GCA_048370855.1. Lineage (GTDB taxonomy): Bacteria > Bacillota > Clostridia > Christensenellales > Aristaeellaceae > Limiplasma. The sequence goes on from DBGEOK010000046.1 coordinate 56,127, forward strand.
CCACGGGGGTAATCGGCCAGCCGATGTCTTTGGAACCGTTCGCGGCCGGCTTTGGAAGGCTGACGGACGCCCTGGCGCCGACGCCGGCAGGCGGTACGCACGCCGCGGAGGCTATCATGACCACGGATACCGTCGCCAAGGAGGTGGCGGTCCGCTTTTCGCTGGGAGGAAAAACGTGCAGGCTGGGCGGCATTTCAAAGGGCTCCGGCATGATTTGCCCCAACATGGCCACCATGCTCTGCTTCCTGACTACCGACGCGGATATCGCGCCCGCCGCCTTGCAGCGCGCGCTTTCCTCCGTGACGGCGGATACGTTTAATATGCTCTCTGTGGACGGCGACACCTCCACCAACGATATGGTCAGCGTGCTCGCCAACGGCATGGCCGGCAACAACCGCATCGAATCCGCCATGGGCGCGGATTACGAAGCGTTCAAGGACGCGCTGTATCAGGTCTGCGAGCGCCTTTGCGAGATCATGGCCAAGGACGGCGAGGGCGCGACCAAGCTGATGACCTGCTCCGTGACCGGCGCGAAAACGACGGCGGCGGCCAAAGCGGTCGCCAAGGCCGTGATTAAAAGCACGCTGCTCAAGGCCGCTCTCTTCGGGGCGGACGCCAACTGGGGGCGCGTGCTGTGCGCCATCGGTTATTGCGGCGCGGATGTGGACGTCGGCAAGGTGGATGTCAATTTTCGCAGCCCGGCCGGGCTCATTGCCGTTTGCCGCGGCGGGGCGGGCGTGGCGTTCAGCGAGGAAGCCGCCAAAAGCATCCTGATGGAGGACGAAATCACCGTTCAGGTAGCGCTGAACAGCGGAAGCGCGCGCGCCAAGGCATGGGGCTGCGACCTAAGCTATGAATATGTAAAGATCAACGGCGATTACCGCACCTGACGGGAGGAAGAGCATGACCATCGACCGGCGCGCGGAGGTGCTGATTCAAGCTCTCCCGTATATCAAGGCGTATAATCAAAAAATCGTGGTGATTAAGTACGGCGGCAACGCCATGGTCAACGAGGATCTGAAGCGCGCCGTCATGGGCGACCTGCTGCTGTTGCAGCTCGTGGGGGTAAAGGTCGTGCTGGTGCATGGGGGCGGCCCGGAGATCAGCGACCTGCTCAGGCGCGTCGGCAAGGAAAGCCGGTTTGTGGACGGGCTGCGCGTGACCGACGCCGAAACGGCGGAGATTGTGCAGATGGTGTTGGCGGGCAAGGTGGGCAAGAGCCTGGTCAGCCTGATCCAGTCGGTCGGCGGCAGGGCCATGGGGCTGTGCGGCATGGACGGGCATATGATCGAGGCGAAAAGGCTGGACGAGGTGCATGGGTTTGTGGGGGAGATTGTCCGCGTCAACACCCAGCCCATCCTGGACGTGCTGGAGAAGGGGTATCTCCCGGTTATTTCCACGGTTGGCTGCGATGACGAGGGAAACGCCTACAACATCAACGCGGATACCGCCGCCGCTCGCATCGCTGCGAGCCTAGGGGCCGAAAGCCTCATCAGCATGACCGATATCCGCGGGATTCTTCGCAATCCGCAGGATGAAAGCACCTTGATCCCCGTGATCCCCGTCAGCGAAGCGCCGGAGCTGATCCGCGAGGGCGTCATTTCGGGCGGGATGATCCCCAAGATCGAGTGCTGCATCGAGGCCATCCGCCGGGGCGTTCATAAGGTATTTATTCTGGACGGGCGCGTGCCGCACGCCATCCTGATTGAATGCCTGACCGACGAGGGCGTCGGTACGATGTTTACGGAATAAGGGCAGAGCGCCGGGCTAGGCAAAAAGCTTCCGACGCTTCCCATCCAGAAGGGGGTTGCTGCGGATGCCGACCGTTCAGGAGCTGGACCGGCTTTATATCGCGCCTACTTACGCGCGGTTTCCCGTCACGTTTGTGCGGGGAGAGGGATGCACGCTGTATGACGAGGAGGGCAGGGCCTATCTGGATATGGGCAGCGGCATCGCCGTCAATGCGCTGGGCTACGGCGATGAGGCGTGGATCGGCGCGGTATGCGCGCAAGCCGGGGCGCTGGCTCATGCCAGCAATCTGTATTATACCGCGCCGCAGGCGGCGCTCGCCAAGCTGCTTTGCGAACGGACGGGTATGGCGCGGGTGTTTTTTGGCAACTCCGGGGCGGAGGCGAACGAATGCGCCATCAAGGTTGCGCGCAAGTATGCCGCCGACCGGGCGGGCGAAGGCGCGCGGCCGGTGGTGGTGACGATGCAAAACAGCTTTCACGGAAGGACGCTGGCGACTTTGGCCGCCACCGGGCAGGAGGCGTTCCACCATACGTTCGGCCCGTTTCCGCAAGGCTTCCGCCATGTGCCGCCAAACGACGCGGCGGCGCTTGAAAGGGCGCTGGACGAGGGCGACGTATGCGCCGTGCTGCTGGAGACAATCCAGGGAGAGGGCGGCGTATGCTGCCTGAGCGACGGCTATCTGCGCCGCGCGCGCGAGCTGACCGGAGCCCGGGACGTTTTGCTCATGGTGGATGAGGTGCAGACCGGGAATGGCCGTACCGGCAAGCTGTTCAGCTACCAGTGGGCCGGCGTCGTCCCGGATGTGGTCACCACAGCCAAGGGCCTGGCGGGTGGGCTGCCCATGGGCGCCTGCCTGTTGGGGGAAAAGGTGAAGGATACGCTCACCCCCGGCTCGCACGGCTCCACCTTTGGAGGCAATCCCGTTTGCGCCGCCGCGGCCTTGAGCGTGCAAAGCCGGCTGACGGAAGCTTTTTTGCATGAGGTGGAAGAGAAGGGGGATTATCTCATGCGGGAGCTGACGTCCGCGCCGGGGGTGGAAAGCGTGACGGGGCGCGGCCTCATGCTGGGCGTTCAGTGCGGCAGGAACGCGGCGGAGCTGGTAAGCGCTTTGCTGAGGAGGGGCGTGGCGGCGCTGACGGCCAAAACGAAGCTCAGGCTGCTGCCTCCGCTCGTCATCCCATGGTCCGACCTGGAGCGGGCCGTATCCATCATCAAGGATGAGCTTAAAGCCTGACGCGCTTTGCCGGAAGGGCAGAAGAAAGGAACGTTATGTCATGAGCGAAACAATGAAGCACCTCCTGAAGCTTTCCGATCTGGACGGAGCGCAGATACTCCAGATCCTGAACCTGGCCGACCAACTGAAATATGAGCGCAAGCATGGCATCGCCCATCCGCTGCTCAAGGGAAAAACCCTGGGCATGATTTTTCAGAAGTCGTCCACCCGCACGCGCGTGAGCTTTGAGGTGGGCATGGCGCAGCTTGGAGGCAGCGCGCTGTTCTTGAGCAGCCGGGATCTGCAAATTGGGCGCGGGGAGCCTATCCAGGATACGGCCCGGGTTCTGAGCCGCTATCTGGACGGAATCATGATCCGCACGTTCGCGCAGCAGGAGGCGGAGGACCTGGCGAAATATGGGTCGATCCCCATTATCAACGGCCTGACGGACTATGCGCATCCCTGCCAGGTTTTGGCCGACCTCATGACCATCCGCGAGCGCAGGGGTAGCTTCAAGAATTTGAAGCTCTGCTTTGTGGGGGATGGGAACAACATGGCCAATTCCCTTATTGTGGGCTGCGTGAAGGTGGGCATGGCCGTGCGCGTCGCCTGTCCCCCGGGATACCTTCCCGACGCGGACCTGATGAAATGGGCCGAAGAAAACGGAGACTTTGCATGCGCCCCGGATGTGTCCGCCATGGCGGAGGGCGCGGACGTCGTCTATACGGACGTATGGGCCAGCATGGGTCAGGAGGGGGAGGCCGCAAAGCGCCGCGCCGCGTTCGCCGGTTATCAGGTTAACGCCGCGGTGATGTCGGCGGCCCGGAAGGGCGCGATGGCGCTCCACTGCCTGCCCGCGCACCGTGAGGAAGAAATTACCGCGGAGGTGCTGGAGGAGCATGCCGGCGAAATTTTTGAGCAGGCGGAAAACCGTCTTCACGCGCAAAAGGCCGTCATGGTCAAGCTGATGCAATGAGAGAGGCGGGGGATATCGCGCGCCCGCCGACTCCCTTTCGGCCCCGGCGCTGAGCAAGGGCCTTTTCTCAGGATTAACCGTCGCTCGCCGCCCGGCAGGGCGGCGTTTTCGTTTTGCTTTCTCGCCAATATTGGCGTACCGGGTACGGCAGTACCAGGACCTTGTATTGGCTCGCGCCTGCGCATCGCTTTGCCGCTTCGCTTCGGCGCGTTTCCATTCGCCTTCGCCTTCGGCGAACAGACCCCGGTCGCTCAATCGTCGCCCGCCGCCCTGCTCGGGCGGCGTTTTCGTTTCACTCCCACGCCAATATTGGCGTACCTGGTATGGCAGTACCAGGTCCTTGTATTGGCTCGCGCCTGCGCATCGCTTTGGCCTTCGGCGAACAGCCCACAGGGCTGCCGCTCATTTCCAGCGCCACGGTGCTGCCGCACATTTCCGTCGTCCCCTTGTCCCCATCTTGGGCCGCGAAAGCGGCCCAAGCAAAGGGATTCCTAAGGGCAAAGCCCTTAGGCGGTGGGCTTGGGAGGCGGAGCCTCCCAACGTCCCTTCACGCCGAAGCCCCCGACCCGCTTCGGTGACGGCTTGTTAAAAAACGGCTTTGAGAGGAAAGCCGAGAGAGGCAAAGATGCACAAAATTTTAATCTATTCATCAAGCCACGCTTGGGTTCCAACGCTTCCGTTGTTCATCAAGCGCCCTTTCAACATGGGAATAATCGCATATAAAATGGATAATGTGGCGAAAAAGAGACTAATATTGCACATAATTTCATTGACTTCGACAAAAGTTGATGCTATACTACGACCATCGACAGGCTGTTGAAACAATTTGATTCATGAACCAAATTGCAAATAATTGCAGAACAGGGAGAGGGAATTACGCATGAATGAAAAAACGGAACTCGAAAGGCTGGAGAACTCTGTTCCCACCAGCGCCGGTACCGGCGTCGTGCGCAAGATGACGCGGGAAATCTGGCTGGAGGAATGCTTCCCCGAGTGGCATCAATTGGTCAACCAGCAAATCGAGGAGGCGTCGTTTCCCAAGGGCTCTTTCGGCCTGTGGATGCTCGGCGGGCCTTCCTGGGCATATAAATCGGCCGGCGGCGCGACCTTTCTGGTAGACAACTACTCCGGCTCCTCGCTCAACAGCGAGTACCATTACTGCGGCGTGTGCCGTACCAGCGGCGCGGAGTACCTGACCTGGCTGCGCACCAACCCCCACGTGATCGACCCGTGGAAGCTCAAGAGCCTAGACTATGTCTTCGCCACCCATCACCATCAGGACCACGCGGACTTTTATACCGTCAGCGCGACGCTTCAAACGACGGACTGCAAGTTCGTGGGCCCCAAGAATACCTGCGCGCTTTTCCGTAAATGGGGCGTTCCCGAGGACCGGATCATCGAGGTCAAGCCCGGGAATTCCTTCCAGTGCAAGGACGTGACGGTTCATGTGGAAAAGAATTTCGACAGCATGGCTTGCATGACGGGCGACTACAAGCCCGGCCAGCCCTGCGATTACGACGTCAACGCCGTATCCTTCCTCTTTGACACGGGCGAGCACTCCGTCATCTTCCTGGGCGACACCCTGTATCACGACGGCTACAAGGCGGTTGGCGAGCGCCACAGGATCGACGTCGTGGTAACGGACATGGGCCATAACGCCCCCGGAGCGACCGATAAGATGAATCCCTGGGACGTGATGCGCGTAACGCAGAACCTCGGCGCGAAGGTGGTCATTCCCGATCATTACGAAAACTGGGCCAGCAGCGAGATCGACCCGCACCAGCTCCAGAGGATCGTCGCGGACAACGATCCGTCCATCAAGGCCTGCATTATGAAAAGCGGCGGGCTCTACGTCTATCCCCGCGACAAGGATATGGACGAGTACCGCTATCCCGACTGGCGCGAGCGCTATCAGTGGGAAAAAAGCTACGTCTACGGCGACGTTCACAAGGATTGACGGCCCGGCGCTATCCATTCGTTTCCAAACCCGGCGCTGCCGGTAAAATAAAAGGAGGGTATCCGTCATGAAAAAAATCCTGGCAATCTGTTTGGCTCTCGCGCTGTCGCTGACAAGCGCGGCGGTTCTTGCCGAGGGCGTGGCCTTCAACGACCCCGCCGCCGTCAGGCCGGAGAGCATCGAGTATCCCGTAAGCGGCCTTTCCTGGTCCGCCAAGACCGACCTGAAGGCCAAGGAAAACTACACCATCGCCATGATCGTCAAGAACAACACCAACCCCTTCATGAACGGCGTTCTCAACGGCTTTAAAAAGGCCGGCGCGGACATCGGCTTTGAACCGGTTCTCCTTTCCCCGCAGACCGCCGACAGCAACGAGGATCAGGTGCGCCTGGTGGAAGACATGATCCAGAAGGGCGTGGACGCGATCTGCATCCATCCCGTGGATTCCAACGGCATCGTGCCCGCGCTGGAGAAGGCGTGGGACGCGGGCATCCCCGTGCTGATCCAGGGCACGCGCGCCAACACGGAAAAAATCTACGGCTGGTACGGCACCAAGTACTATGACGAGGCGTACATGATCGCGGAGTACGTGTGCGAAAAGCTGAATTACAAGGGCAACGTCATCTACATCTCCGGCCCGCAGCAGGCGCAGAACGCCATCGACGAGGCGCAGGCCACGCACGACGTGTTTGAAAAGTATCCCGACATGAACCTGATCGAGGAGCAGCCCGGCAACTTCAACCGCGCCACCAGCATGAGCGTAATGGAAAACCTGATCCAGAAGTACGCAGAGGACGAGGTGGATTGGGTGATCGGCGCCAACGACGAGTGCGCGATGGGCGCAATCGCCGCCATGGAAAACGCCGGCTGGAAGCTGAACTTTGCCGAGGGCGGCATCGGCGTGTCGGGCATCGACTGCAACAAGGACGCCTCCTACGCCTTGCAGGAAGGCTCCCTGACCGTGTCCATCAACCCCGACCCCGTTTCGCTTGGCTTCATCGGCGCGGCTTTCCTGGTGCAGTACCTCAACGAAGGCACGCTCTTCCCCGAATTCGTGGCGTGGCCGGACTTTAAAACCGCGCAGGACGTCATGGTAGACGCCGCCTCCATCGACAACTATATCGAAAACCTGGCCTGGTGGAAGGAGCCCGAGGCGTAAGCCGGGCACAGCCGGCGTCAACGGCTCCCCGAGGGCGGGGCATTCGACAGGGGGGCCGCCACGCTGCCTGAGCGTGGCGGCCCCTTTTCTAAGAGGTGAGGTAGGATGGAGAAAACGATGAAGCCCTTGATAGAACTGAAGCATATCGACAAGCAGTTTCCCGGCGTCCACGCGCTGACGGATATCAACATCTCCTTCTATCCCGGCGAGGTGCACGCGCTGGTCGGGGAAAACGGGGCCGGGAAATCCACGCTGATTAAGATCATCCTGAGCGCCTATAAGCCAACGGAGGGCAAGCTCTACCTGGACGGCGAGGAGAAGCGGATCGCCAGCCCGCTGGAAGCGTCCAGGCTCGGCATCGAGGCCGTGCACCAGGAGCTGATGCTGATCCCCTGGCTCAGCGTCGCCCGCAACATCTTTATGAACCGTGAGCTCCGTCAGCCCAAAACCGGCTTGTTCGATACCAAGGCAATGGAGACGACCGCCAGAAAGCTTCTGGAGGAGTTCGGCATCAACATCGACGTTTCCCGGCCGGTGAAGGAATACAGCGCGTCGGTTTGGAAGATGATCGACATCGCCCGCGTCGTCAACCTCGACCCAAGGCTGATTATTTTCGACGAACCCACCGCCATCCTCACGGAGCCGGAGGTAGAGAGCCTGTTCCGGAAGATTCGGGAGCTCAGGGCCAGAGGGGTAGCCATCATCTATATCTCGCACCGCCTGAAGGAAATCGAGCAGCTTGCCGACCGCATTTCAATCCTGCGGGACGGCCATCATGTGGGCACCATGCCGGCGGAGGGCGTAGACCGCGAGGAGATCGTGAAGCGGATGGTGGGGCGCGACGTCGCTAATTTCTATAACCGCACCATTGTGGCGCCGGGCGAGGAGCTGGTCCGCCTGGAGAATGTGACGCTGAAAAAGGGACAGAGGGACTTGTCCCTTCACATCAACCGCGGCGAGATCGTCGGCCTTGCGGGGCTGGTCGGTTCCGGCCGAACGGAGGTGGCGGAATGCCTCTTTGGGATGAACCGAATCCTGAGCGGCTCGGTGTTTTACAAAGGCGTGAAGGTCAGGCCCAGGAACATGGCCGCCATGATCGACAAGGGGCTGTACCTGGTTCCTGAAAACCGGAAATACCAGGGCCTCATCCTCCGGTTCTCCGTCGCGTCCAATATCGGCTTGAGCGTTTTTAAGCGGTGGAGCCGCTTCCTGTACAGCAAAAAGAAGGAGACCCAGGCCGCCGACCGGATGATCCGCGCGCTGTCCATTAAAACGCCGGGCCGCAAGCAGATCGTTAGCAACCTGTCCGGCGGAAACCAGCAGAAGGTGGTCATCGGCAAGGCCATGGTCACGGAGTCCGAGTTTCTGGTTTTCGACGAGCCCACCGTAGGCGTGGACGTGGGCGCAAAGGAAGAAATCCATAACCTGATGAATGATTTTGTCCAGCAGGAGGGCGGTATTCTGATGATTTCCAGCGACCTGCCGGAGGTTATCGGCATGTGCGACAGGGTTTACATCATGTATGAAGGCAAAATTGTCAAGGAGCTCATGAGGGATCAGCTTTCCGATAAAAACATCGCTGATTACATGCTGGGCTCCAAGCATGGAGGCGGCAATGAATAACGCATTGAGAGAGCCTAAAAGCTTCCGGGAGCGGCTGGCGAACGTACAGCCCGTCATCTGGATGCTCCTCATCATCACCGCGGTGTTTTCCTTCACGGGCGATAACTTTTTTTCCTACGGCAACCTGCTCAACATCGTCAAGCAGGCATCCCCGTTCCTGATTTTGGCCGTTGCCGAAACCATGGCCGTGCTGATTGGGCAAATTGACCTGTCGGTGGGAAACGTCATGGCGTTTTGCACGGTGGTCGTCGCTATGCTGATGAACGCGGGCGTTCCCGTCGTTCTCGCGGCCGCCGGCGGCATCCTGGCGGGCCTGCTGTGCGGCCTGCTCAACGGCTTCTTCATCGCAAAATGCAAGGTGCCGGCCTACATTACGACCTTTGGCCTGGGCACCATGTTCTACGGCCTGGGGTCGCTGATGACGGGCGGCGTGTCCGTGCCGGCGCTGGACGGCGGCTTCCGCTTCATCGCCGACGGCGACGTGTTCGGCGTCCCCATGGTGCTGATCATTGCGGTGGCCGTGTTTGTGCTGGTGAAGCTGCTGATTGACCGGACGTCCTTTGGGCGGAACATGTACGGGCTCGGCGGCAACCGGGAGGCGCTGTTTTTAAGCGGGGTCAACACCGTAAAGGCGGAAACCCTCGTCTTTACCATGGTGGGCGTGCTGGCGGGAGTCGCGGGCGTGATTTTCGCGGCGCGCTCGGCCTCCGGCCACCCGGATTACGGCAAGCAATGGGAATTTAACGCCATCGCCGCCACCATCATCGGCGGCAACTCCTTCTCTGAAGGCAGGGGCAATATCTATAAAACCGCGCTGGGCGTGCTGTTTATTCAAATACTCAAAACGGGCCTGAACATCTCCGGCGTGTCGCCTCAGTCCCAATCCTTCCTCCTGGGCCTGATTGTCGTCGTCGCCATCTCGACGGACGTGATGGTCAAAATTAAGAAGGAGACCTGATCTTATGAAGAGACAGAAACGCTCATTCTTTGAACTCTTTTTTGAAACGGGGCTCTACCGGGTGTGCATCCTCCTGCTGATGTGCGTCGTGATGGCTTTTATCAGCAACAACTTCTTTAAAATCGGGAACCTGATTAACATTGCGCGCCAGGCTTGCGTGCTGCTGATCCTGGCCGTGTGCGCGACGGGCTGCATTCTGACCCACGGCATCGACAATTCCCTCGGCGGGGTCATGTCGCTTTGCGGCTGCGCCTGCGGCTATTTCCTCAACAACAACCATTCCATTGTGAGCTCCATCCTGCTGGCGCTGGTGATCGGCGCGGCGTTTGGGTGCGTCAACGGCTTCCTCATCGCTATTGTCAAAATCCCGCCGTTTGTGTCCACCTATGGCGTCAGCTATATCGCCAACGGCCTGGCGCTCATCCTGATGGGATCGGATATTTTCTCCGGCTTTCCCAAGGCGTTCCGGAACCTCAGCTCCGGGAACCTTGGCCCCGTGCCGCTGCTGGTGATCTGGGCGCTCCTGATTACGCTGATGATGTACGTGGTCTTGCAGCGCAGCAAGTTTGGCAAGCAGGTATACTGCGTGGGCGCAAACGAAACCACGGCCAGATATTCCGGCATCTCGACCGTTGGCACGCTCTTTGTGGTTTATATTATCAGCGCGTGCGGCGCGGCGGTCGCGGGCGTGCTGCAAGCGGCGCGCCAGAGCGCGGCGCAGGCCGGCATGGGCGATACCTTCCAGATGATGGCGATCGCTTCCATCGTCATGGGCGGCACGTCCATGGCGGGCGGCGAGGGCAGCGTGTTCGGCGCGATTCTGGGCGCGCTGATACTGACGCTGATCGCCAACGCGATGAACCTGCTGGGCGTGCCCACGCTGGCGCAGTCTGTGGTAACGGGCGCGATCATCGTGCTGGCCGTGCTGCTGGACGTGCAGATGAAGCGGATCCAGGCCCAGCGCGCCGCCAGAGCGGCGGTAAAATAAACGTTTTTGGAGGAACGAACGATGCATATTGAAAAATCGAAGATCGCCGATTTGCCGGCGGTATATGCCACCGCCGAGCTCTGCCTGGACGGCAGGCGCTACCTTGCGGCCGTCAGCGAGGCCCGGGGCGAGCGCGCCTATATCATCGACCCGGAGACGCTGGAAAGCGCGGACCTCTGGCTGGGAGATACGGGCGTGATGAACGTCGTACAGATTCCGGGGCGAAACCAGCTTTTGGCCATCACAAAATTTTACCCGGTCTTTCAGTCGAAGGAAGCGGCGATTTGCCTGCTGGAGCCCACGGAAAAGGGCTTTTTATCCCCCTGGAAAATAACCGAGGTCATGAAGCTGCCGTACTGCCACAGGATTGGCGTGATCGAAAACGAGAACGGCCTGTTCGTGCTGGGCTGCCAGCTCTGCCGCGACAAGGACTTTCAGGAGGACTGGACAAAGCCCGGGGCCGTTTGGGCGGCGCCCGTCCCGAAGGACGCGGACGGGGAATGGAAGCTGACCAAGGTTTTTGACGGGCTGACCAAAAACCACGGCTTGTTTATAGAAGACGGAAGCCGGGCCTATGTGTGCAGCGAAAACGGCGTTTTGCTGTTTGACATGGCGCGCTACCGCGCCGGGGAGACCCTTCTGCCCACGCTTCTTTCCACGACGCCGACCAGCGACTGGTGGATTTCGCGCGAGGGCGGGGAAAGGCTCGCGGGGGCCATCGAGCCCTTCCATGGCGATACCCTCTCCCTCTACGCTCTGAGCGCCTCGGCGTGCGAGCGCAAGGCGCGCTTTGACATCGCCTTTGGGCATGTGGTTTGGCTGGGCACGCTCTTTGGCCGGAGCGCCGCCATTGTGGGAAACCGGGGCGGCGGCAGAACGCTGGACGTCCTCTTCTGGCGCGAGGGGGAAACCGTCACGCTGGACAGGGACGTGGGGCCGACCCAAATTACGGTCTATGAGGACGGGGATCGCGTCAAGGTGCTCTCGGCCAACCATGGCGCGGGCGAGATCAGCCTGTATACCCTAAGCCGCTGACCGGCGCGACCGGCAGCCGAATTTACCCGCGCTCTTGACTGGTTCGACGTTTTTTGCTACATTATCGTCATCACACTGGAAATGAAAACCGTATGCGCCTGGGGTAACAGCCTGCGCCTGATTGCCGACGCCATGTACGGAAGTTGGGAGGTCTCATCATGGACGGAGCCTTTGACCAATGGATGGACATTGAGAAAAGCGAGGGCATCGCCATGCTTTCCCAGGTCGCGCATATGTATTACGACCTGGGCATGCTTCAGCCGGAAATCGCGGAGAGGCTTTTCTTCTCGCGCTCCAAGGTATCGCGCATGCTGAAAAAGGCGCAGGATCTCGGCATTGTGGAGATCAAGGTCAAGCGCTACTTAGGCCGCGTGGAGGGCTACGAGCGAAAGCTTCAGTCCCTGTTCGGGCTGAAGCAGGCGATTGTAATGACGAGCTTTGACAAGGGGGATATCGAGGATTCGGAGGACGGCCTCACCAACTACGCGGCGATGTACGTTTCCAGCCGCCTGAAGGGCGAGTGCGTCCTGGGCATCACGGGCAGCCATACCGTCACCAAGGTTATCAATAAGATGAAGAAGGTGCACGACTGCAATCTCAAGGTCGTCCAGACCATCGGCGCGACCATCAGCAAGGATATGTCCGGCGATCTGGTCAACTTCATCGCCAATACCTACGGCGGCGCGGCCTATTTCCTCAATACCCCCGTCTATGTGGACGACCTGTACGTGAAGGAATCGCTGCTGAGGGACCCGGCCGTCATGGAGGCCATGGCGCTGATGTCGCGGTGCAACCTGCTGCTGATGGGCATCGGCAAGTTTGACGTAAGCGGGGACATGCCCAACTGGAGCGGCTATATGACGGCCCGCCACCGGGAGGAGATGGACCGCCTGGGCGCGGTGGGCAGCCTGTGCGCGCAGTTTTTTGACATCGACGGCCGCCTGCTCAGCAGCGACTGGAACCAAAAGTGCATCACCATCCCCTGGGAGGATATGAAACACGCCGAGCTGCGCGTCGCCGTCGCGTGCGGCAGGTCCAAGGTGTTCTCCATTTTGGGCGCGCTTCGCGGCAAGCTGGTGGACGTGCTGTTTACGGATAACGTTACGGCGGCCCATGTGATCGAGGAGCAGCAGCGGCTGCTCCAGGCCGAGCAGCCGTCGGCCTGACGGCGCGCTTTCGCCCTCGGCGGCAGCGCCTAAGCTCGGGTGATACGCGGGCGCTACCGCTCTATGCCGTATCGAGGGGAAACCATCATGTACTGGACGCCTCCCGTTATCTGGACGGCGTCCTGCTTGACGCGCTTGCCATAGCGGTCATAGTAGGTAAAGAGAAGCTCGTCGGCGTATTCCGCGCCCGCCTCCAGCTCGTCCGCGGATATCGCCGGAACATAGCGGAGGGAAAACCCGCCGTTCCACTCGATCGTCGCGCGCCCCGTTTCCCCGTCCCAGTCAAAGCGCAGACCGTCCGACAGGCGGAGCGACACGGTTCCCTGCCCCACCTCCAGGACGCATTTTTCCATCTCGTCGTTCAGGTACGTAACGTCCAGCTCCACCGCCTCGTGCGTGTTTTGCGTCGCAAGATAGGACCGGATGGGAAGCGGCTGAACGGGGGAAGGAGCGGCCTTTTCGCCCGGGGCAGGACGCGTCTCCTTTTCCGCGAGCGCGCACAAGGCCGGTAAAGCAAAAACCACAAGCAAGAGCAAGAGCGTTTTTTTCATGCGCATGGCAAATCCTCCTTTAAAAGTGGCGCGGTATCCTTATCGATTTCCCTTTCGGCCCCTTACCGCATATGGGTTCAAATATAATAGGAAGCAACTCAAAGAGAACGCCTCTCCATGCTCATAGTATAGCATAAAAAATTCCATATATCGATAAATATAATGCAAAAGATAAGATCGAACCGGGAAGGCAGGCAGCGTGTCCACGCATTAAGGCCGTTGGAAAGCTTGACGAAGGATACCGGAAACCGAAAAGGCAGGCAATCGTTGTTTGGTTGACGAAACCGAAAGGTGGTTTTTGCCATATTTGCGTGATACAATGGGTTCGCGCAATGCTTTTTCAGGAGGGTTCTATGATGCGAACGGTTCTGGAATTTTATTTTATGCTCTTTTTTGTAAGCTCGGTTCTGGGGTGGGTGATGGAGGTTCTTTGCAAGCTGGTTCAGTTTGGGCGCTTCATCAACCGCGGCTTTTTGATTGGCCCGTATTGCCCGATCTACGGCTTTGGGGCCGTGCTGGTAACGGCGTTGCTCTCTCGCTTTTCCTCTGAACCGCTGGCCGTGTTCCTCCTGGCGATGGCGGTTTGCGGCACGCTGGAATATGTGACCAGCTATCTGATGGAAAAGCTGTTCCATGCCCGCTGGTGGGATTACAGCCAGAAGCGGTTTAACCTGAACGGTCGCGTGTGCGCGGGGACGCTGATTCCCTTCGGGCTGTTGGGCCTTGGCATGGTGTATGCGGTCAAGCCGCTGCTGTTTGGGTGGTTTGCCGCGCTGCCGCTGGGCGCGTTGGATGCGCTGTGCGCCGCGCTGCTGGCGGTCCTGCTGACGGACACGGCGGTATCCGCCTTTGTGCTGGGGAAGATTCGCCGGACCGCGGATCTGTCCGGCGGGGACGATACCGAGGCCATCACCCAGAGCGTGCGCGAAACGCTGGCCAGGCAGTCCGCGCTGATTCGCCGGGCGCTGCGGGCCTTTCCCTACGCAAGGCTGTACAACGGCAAGCTGCTCGGGCAGTTTAAGGAGAAGCGGGCCGCTTTGCGCGGGGAGCTGCGCGAAAGAAGGCGCGCGCTCCGCCTGGAAATCAACCGCCGCGAGCAAAGCCTTCGGGAGGAGATCCGGGAGCGCCGGACGGCAGGGAAGACCGCCGGCGGCGAAAGGCGCGGACAGCGCCGCCCGGACGCTCCCGCCGGGAAGGGCGCGCCGCGCCGGGAGCAACGTAGCGAAAAAGGGCGGTCAGACGGCGGCGTGCTGTGACGCCGTTTTCCCAAGGACGGGTTTGTCGTGCTGAAAAGACGGTTTTGGGCGTGAGAGGCCCGCGGCGTCCGCGCGGACGGGGATATCGGCTTACTCCTGTGTTAGGGAATATTCCACGACCTTGATTTGCGGCAGGACGTGCACCGTCAAGCCGCCGCCGGTGAAGCCGTGTTCCCCATGACCGTCGCAGCGCAGGCCGGCATCATGGCAGGTTTTGCCGGCCATTCGGCGCATGCCGGCATAAGGCGCGCCGTTTTCTGATGCGTACCGGGCCGAAAAATCGGAAAGTACAGTAAAAACACATTTTCCCCTTGCAAATGATTCGATGTTGATGCATAATATCCTCAAGCGGATGAAAATCGCCCATAGGGCGAAAAACGTCCCGCTCGCTCTGCCGGAAGGCGGTCAACGCGGGGCGCACTCAAAACAGGGAGGAATCGTCAATGGAACGCGTATTCAACTTTTCGGCAGGTCCGGCCATGATTGCCAAAAGCGTATTGGAAAAGGCGCGGGACGAGCTGGTCTGCTACCCGGGCCGCGGCATGAGCGTGATGGAAATGAGCCACCGAAGCGCCATGTACGTGGATATTTTCAACGAAACCAAGGCCCTTCTGCGCGAGCTGATGCACGTGCCCGAGGACTATGAGATCCTCTTTCTCCAGGGCGGCGCGACGCTCCAGTTCAGCGCCGTGCCGCTGAACCTGATGACCGGCGCGGGCAAGGCCGATTATGTGGACAGCGGCAATTTCGCCCACCTGGCCGCCGAGGAGGCCAAGCGCTATGGCGCGGTAAACGTGGTCGCCTCCTCCCGGGAGGACGGCTATACCTACGTGCCGGACGTGGAGCAAATTCCGTGGAACGCGGACGCGGATTACGCCTATATCACCACCAACAACACCATTTACGGCACGCGCTACACCCAAATTCCCGATACGGGCAAGGTACCTCTGGTGGCGGACGTGAGCAGCAATATCCTGTCCGAGCCCATGGACGTTAGCAAGTTCGGCGTGATGTTTGCCGGCGCGCAGAAGAATATCGGCCCGGCGGGCCTATGCATCGTGATTGTGCGCAAGGATTTGACGGGCCATGAGAACCCGCTGTGCCCGAAGCTGATGAATTGGGCGCTTCAGGTGAAAAACGACAGCATGGTCAATACGCCCAACACCTACGGCATCTATATGGCGAAGCTTGGCTTCGAGTGGCTGCGCGACCTGGGCGGCGTGGAAGCCATGTATCGCCGGAACGTGGAAAAGGCCGCCCTGCTGTATGACTACCTGGACGGGAGCAAGCTCTTTAAAGCCCCGGCGAAGAAGGAATGCCGCTCGTTGATGAATGTGACCTTCGTGACCGGCGACGCGGAGAAGGACGCCGCGTTTGTCAAGTATGCCGCCGCAAACGGGCTGGTGAACCTGAAGGGCCACCGGAGCGTGGGCGGCATGCGCGCCAGCATTTACAACGCCATGCCGGAGGAAGGCGTCCGCAAGCTTGTGGAAGTGATGAAGGCCTTTGAAAAGGAGAATGCATAATGTTTAAAATTCAAACGCTCAACAATATCTCAGGGGTAATCCACCGGCATCTGACCGCCGACAATTACCTGATCGCGGCGGAAGAACCCGTGCCGGACGGGATTCTTGTACGCTCCGCCGGCATGCATGAGATGGAGCTGCCCGGGAGCCTCCTTGCCATCGCCCGCGCGGGCGCCGGGACCAACAACATTCCCATCGAGGAATGCACCAGGCGCGGCATTGTGGTGTTCAATACGCCGGGCGCAAACGCCAACGCGGTGGCGGAGCTGGTCATCTGCGCGCTGATGCTGGGCAGCCGGAACGTGGCGGGCGGCATCGGCTGGGCCAGCGGCCTGAAGGGCAAGGGCGACGAGGTTCCCAAGCTTGTGGAAAAGGGCAAGGCGCAGTTCGCGGGCCCGGAGGTGCGGGGCAAGGCGCTGGGCGTGATCGGCCTGGGAGCAATCGGCGCGATTGTCGCCAACGCGGCGGCGCAGGGCCTGGGCATGGAGGTAGTGGGATACGACCCCTATATCAGCGTGGAGAGCGCCTGGTCGCTCAGCCGGGCCGTGAAGCGCAGCGCGTCCATCGACGAAATCTATGCCCACGCGGACTATATCACCTTGCATGTGCCGCTGACGGAGGGCACGCGGGGCATGATTGACGCGGGCACCATCGCCAAGATGAAGGACGGCGTGCATCTGCTCAATTTCAGCCGGGCGGAGCTGGTGGATGCCGAAGCGCTGAGCGCCGCGCTGGAAAGCGGAAAGGTTGCCAGCTACGTGACGGATTTCCCCAACGAGGCGGTGCTGGGCATGAAAAACGCCGTCGCCATTCCGCACCTGGGCGCGAGCACGCCGGAGAGCGAGGAAAACTGCGCGTCCATGGCCGCCTGCGAGCTGAGAGATTATCTGGAATTTGGGCAAATCCGCAACAGCGTCAACTTTCCCGAAATGCTGCTGGGGTACAGCGAGGGCACGCGCGTGCTCATCATCCATGATAACGAGCCGGGTATGGTCAGCGCCATTTCGGCGGCGATTGGCGCGCGCAAAATCAATATCAACAACATGATGAACAAAAGCCGCAAGGACGTGGCCGTGACCGTGCTGGAGCTGGATAAGCTGCCCGACCAGCGGCTGCTGACAGAGCTGATGGCGCTGCCGGGCGTCATCCGGGTGCGGTGCTTCCACGAGGAGTAATCGCTCGGGCCGGAAGACCGGAATAACAGAACGCCGTCGTCGGCGATCAAAATGCGGGCGCGCCCTCCTGACGAGGCGCGCCCGCGCTTTAAGACATTTCAGCCACTGATCTGTTTTCGTCTTTGGTTTTATTGTTAATCCAGCAAAGAATATGGTTAATGCCATCACAACATAACCTAATCAATCATAGTTAAATAGCAGTCCACATGACTGAAAATCTAGAAGTACAGCGATCAATTGATTGATATATGCCGCGCTATCCTCGATTTTCGATACTCATATCCAGGTAATTGTTTGACTGTTGCATTTCCTACTAAAATGCCTAATGTAAAATTTTTGCAAAATGGCGCTTCGTTTTCCAGAAACTCGTTTTTCCTTCATTGCAAAGCCCGGAGCAGCGCCCGCGCGGCGCGGCGGCGAAAGGCCCGGAACGGGCGCTCAGGCCCGTACCAGGCGCACGCCTTCAAAGATTTTGTCTACCGTCAGGCACGCCATGCCATGATAATAATCCTGCCAGACGTCCTGGGCGTACAGAAGCTCCGGGAGCATGCGTCCCGGAAGGGACGCGGAAAGCGCGTCCCCGATCAATCCCAGGCACGACTTGCGAAAAGCGGGCCCGCCCAGGGCGATGTACTGCGGGTTGAGGATAGCGCAAATCCAGCAAAGGACCTGTGAAACGACATTTGCATACAGCCCGTCCGCCGCCGGCGCAGTAAGCCGGTCATCCAGCAGCGCGTTTTGCCCGGCCGGGACCAAGCCAAGCTCGCCAGCAAACTGGCGAAAGCCCCGGAGGAGACGCCCTCCGGAGAGGAACCCGGCGCTGACGCTTCCTTTTTTAAAATATACGAACGCCATATGCGCGTCGTCCGGGTTTTCCTGCGGAAACGACTTGCTATAGCAGCGGCCGAACCCAAGGGTAATCGCGTTCAAGTCGTTTTCCAGCACGATGGGGACGTCATACCGGCGGGAAAGAGCGTCGCCAATCGCCACCTTGCGCAGCTCGTCCCCGCTGTTTTTTTTCCGCCAGTAGCCGCCTTCGTCCACTACGCCGGGCACGCCGATGCCGACGGCCCGAATTTCGTATGTCTGAACCATTCGGTCCAAATAGGAGATGATAGCGGCTTCAGCGTCGTCGATTTGCGCGTGCAGCCCGGCGGACTGCACAATGTCTCCGGATAGGTCTACCAGAAGGGCGTGGACCTGATCGTCCGTGACGCAAAAGGCCGCCCCATGATACCGGTCCGGCCTGAACCGGTAGCGCTCCGCCTTCCGACCGCCGCGGGACGCGTCATAGCCGGCGCTGTCAATTTCTCCTCTTTCCAGCATTTCAGCCAGTATCGAGCGGACGGTTGTGGGGCTGATACCGGTGGCGTTTGCGATTTCCGAGCGGGTCGCGGTTCCCCTGTCCCGGATAGCCCTGCGGATGACGGAGAGGTTTGTCTGCTTTAACAATCCGGGTCTTGCGCCGATACCGTCCATGGCTCCCGCCTCACTTATCGCGTAAACTTTGAAAAGTTTCCGCGATAAGTATAGCCGAAGGGATTGTTCCTGTCAACAATAACGCTGGAAAAGCTGAAAAGAGAAGCGAAGCCGCGCCCTCCGGTTTCGGTCAGGAGGGTAAGCGGCCCAAAAGGCCCCCGCCTTTCGTTAAAGCGGGGGCCCTGAAAACGGCTGTGGAAAGAATGGTTCGGCAGCAGCCGCGGGCGGTTCCAAAGGCAAGCTTAGTCGGCGAGAGCCTCGGGGCTTAGGCAAACCAGCGCGCCGCCGTCCGCGTCCACCAGCACGCGCTGCCCCGGCAGGATGCCGCCGCCCACAATCTCCCTGGCAAGCATGGTTTCCAAATGGCTTTGCATATAGCGCTTGAGCGGGCGCGCGCCGTATACCGGGTCGAACCCGGCGTCCGCGATAAAGTCCACCGCCGCGTCGGAAAGCTCCAGATGGATGTCGCGCTCCTCCAGCCGCTTGGCAAGGCACTTGGCAAGCAGGCGCACGATCTGCCGGATTTCGTCCTTTTCCAACGGCTTGTAGAACACGATGTCGTCAATGCGGTTGAGGAATTCCGGCCTGAACTGGGTGCGCAGAAGCTGCATGACGCTATCCCGCGCGCTCTCGGTAATCCGCCCGTTCTCGATGCCGTCCAGCAGGTATTGGCTGCCCAGGTTGGACGTCATGATGATGATGGTGTTCTTGAAATCCACGGTGCGGCCCTGGCTGTCGGTGATGCGCCCGTCGTCCAGCACCTGCAGCAGAATATTAAATACGTCCGGATGCGCCTTTTCCACCTCGTCCAGCAGCACCACGCAGTACGGCTTGCGGCGCACGGCCTCGGAAAGCTGGCCGCCCTCCTCGTAGCCCACGTATCCCGGAGGCGCGCCCACCAGGCGGCTGACGCTGAATTTCTCCATATATTCGCTCATGTCGATGCGGACCATGTTCTTTTCATCGTCGAACAGGCTTTGGGCAAGGGCCTTGGCAAGCTCCGTCTTGCCTACGCCGGTGGGCCCAAGGAACAGGAAGCTTCCGATGGGACGGTTTTCGTCCGCGATGCCCGCGCGGCTGCGCAGGATAGCCTCGCTGACCTTGGTAACGGCCTCGTCCTGGCCGATGACGCGCCGGTGAAGCTCGTCCGGGAGCTGGAGCAGCTTTTCACGCTCGCCCTCCTTGAGCTTGGTAACAGGGATACCCGTCCAGCGGCTTACAATGCGGGCAATTTCATCGTCCGTCACCTTGTCGCGGAGCAGGCTGTCCTCCCCGCGGTCGCGCTCCGCGGCGTCCTCCTGCTTGGAAAGCTCTCCCTGCAGCTTTGGCAGCTCGCCGTATTTCAGCTCGGCGGCGCGGCCCAGGTCATAGGTGCGCTCGGCCTTCTGAATTTCGGCGTTGACGCGCTCGATATCCTCCCGCAGCTTCTGCACCTTCAGGATGGCGGATTTCTCGTTTTCCCAGCGGGCGCGCATGGCGCTGAACTCGTCGCGCAGCTTGGAGAGCTCGCCCTCCAGCGCGGCCAGCCGGCGTCGGCTACCCTCGTCGTCCTCCTTTTTCAGGGCCGCCTGCTCGATTTCTAGCTGCATGATGCGGCGGCTAACCTCGTCCAGCTCGGCGGGCATGGAGTCGATCTCCGTGCGGATCATCGCGCACGCCTCGTCCACCAGGTCGATAGCCTTGTCAGGCAAAAAACGGTCGGTGATGTAGCGGTTGGACAGGGTGGCGGCGGCGATCAGCGCGCCGTCGGTGATTTTGACGCCGTGGAAAACCTCGTAGCGTTCCTTGAGGCCGCGCAGGATGCTGATGGTATCGGAAACGGACGGCTCGGTGACCAGCACGGGCTGGAACCGGCGCTCCAAAGCGGCGTCCTTTTCAATATACTTGCGGTACTCGTCCAGGGTGGTCGCGCCGATCAGGTGCAGCTCGCCCCTGGCCAGCATGGGCTTGAGCAGGTTGCCCGCGTCCATGGAGCCTTCGGTCTTGCCCGCGCCCACGATGGTATGCAGCTCGTCGATAAAGAGGAGGATTTTTCCCTCGCTTTTTTTGATCTCGGCCAGCACGGCCTTCAAGCGTTCCTCAAACTCGCCGCGGTATTTTGCGCCCGCGATCAGGCTGCCCATGTCCAGGCAGAAAACCTGGCGGTCCTTCAGGCTGTCGGGCACGTCGCCGCGCACGATGCGCTGCGCCAGGCCCTCCGCGATGGCGGTTTTGCCCACGCCGGGCTCGCCGATCAGCACGGGGTTATTTTTGGTTTTCCGGGTCAGGATACGGATGACGCTGCGGATTTCGTTATCGCGGCCCACCACGGGGTCCAGCTTCTGGTTTCGGGCCAGGGCGGTCAGATCCTGACCGTACTTGGCCAGGACGTCGTAGGTATCCTCGGGCGTTTCGCCCGTTACGCGCGCGCTGCCGCGCACGCTTTGCAGCGCCGGCAGGAACGCCTTTTCGTCGACGGCATAGCCCTTCCACAGCTCCTGCATGGAGCGGGAGGGCTTTTCCAGCAGGCCGAGGAAAAGGTGCTCGACGCTGACATACTCGTCCTTCATCTGCTTGGCCCGGTCGCGCGCCGCCACCAGGGCGCGCTCCATATCGGCGCTGATGTAGATTTTGTCCGGCTCGCGCCCGCCTCCCGTTACCTTGGGGATGCGGGCGATCAGGGTTTCCAGCCTGCCGCGGATTTCCTCCGGCCGCTTGCCCATTTTGGTCAATAGCTGGGGAATGAGCCCCTGCTGGTCTAACAGCAGGGCGCAGGCCAAATGCTCCTGGGAAACCTCCTGGTTTTGATATTCTACGGTGAGCTGCTGGGCGGTGGTGAGCGCTTCGCGGCTCTTTTCGGTAAACTGTTGGTTAGACATAGCGTGACGCCTCCTTGCCGGGGGATTGTTTGAAGGTCCACAGGTAATTGACTATCTTTGACCTTCAAAATGAGTATACCATGTTTCCGACTATTGTCAAGCGTTTTCCGTAATTTTTTTGCGCTTTTAAGGAGCGTCGCAGGGCCTGCGCCCCCGAAACTAAGGAGTCCGCCCGGCTTTTCCGGTGCCCTTTCGCGCAGGCTGATCGGACGTTCCGCGGCCCGTAAGCCTAATTGATCGGGCGTCGGCTCAACCCTCCGGCAAAACTGTTTCGTGCGCCCGAGGGTTGCCAAACATCGTTCGCGCGGGAAGGTCAAAACCGCCCGTCCCGACTGTTCTTTAAAAAATGGGCCGTATTGATACAATGGGCCCGTCATGCTTGCGCTGTTCAGTGATCTTTCCACGCGGCAAAGGCAAGGGGGGAAACGGCGCGATATACGGTCGCCGACCTTTTCTGGCGTGAGCCGTTCCGGGTGGGAAACATAAAAAACGCTTGGAAGGCTACCAAAGCCGTTTTTCCCATCCTATCGAGGCGCTTTTTCCGCCTGTGGCGTTGCGTGCCGGGCGTGAAGCGGGACGGGGCAGGCGACGGCAGCTCCGCAGGGGCTGCCTTGAACCGTCCGTTCCCTTTTCAACAGGCGGGTAAAGGCCCAGGTTCGTCGCGCGCGCATTCCGCCTGCCGGAAGCGCCGCGTTGAAGCCGGACGCGTGCGCGAGGCGCTACTTCGCGCAGACGACAAAATCAGCGTCGCGGTATTTTCGCCGGAATTGAAACGCCTCCCATTCGGCGTCGGTGTAAAACGCGCCCATGGTGACGCCGCCAAAGCCGAGCGCGTCGCAGTCCAGCGCCTGAAGCTTCTTCATTACATCGAGCAGGGACTGGCTTTCCCGCTGAAGCGCCGTGCCGTCGCGCACCCAGAGCTGGAGCTGTATAGGGTCGCCGCCAATGGCGGCGCGCCGCTCGGCTTCGTCCCAGGCGCGGAGCGCGACCTGGGTTTCCCGGGCGGTCAGCAGGCCGGAGACGCGGCCGTCGCTGACGGCGGCGGAGCCGAGGTATTCCACGGGGTTGACGCTGGTGCGGGGCAGCATGCCCGCGATGATTTGATCCGGCAGGAGAGAGTCTGTCCAGGGCTCGCCGACGGCAAAGACCGGCGCGGAGCTTCCGCCGGAGCTCCCGCCGGAGCCGCCCGCCCCGCCGCCGGAGGAGTCGCCGCCCTGCTTCTTTTCCTCGGGAAGAAGCTGCGCGTTGACCGCGCAGATGCACAGGAGGGGATCGCGCCGGCCCTCTCCCAGGTCGCGCACGCATGCCGAAAGCGTGCTGTCCGGCAGCATATCCTCTTCCCTGAGCCGCTCGAACAGCAGGTTCAGGTGGGTGCTCAGGCGCATACCGAAGTCCGGCTGCTGGGCGTTCATTACCTCGAGCCCGCTGCCTAGCGCCACCATGACAAAGGCGTTGGGCCGCATGGAAGGCATTTCCTCCAGGCGGCGCAGAAGGCCGCGCAGCTCGTTGGTGGAGGCCAGGTCGTAGCCGATCAGGCACAGGCGGAGCTGGCAGAAGTTGAGCGGATAAGGCGTGGAAGCCGCCAGGATGTGAAGCGCGTCCTCCAGGGAGTCGCCCGTGGCGCTCAGGATATCGTAGGCCGAGGCGGAGCTATCGCCGTTTTTGGGGGCCTGGACGCCGACCTGAATCTTGCCCTCTTCGGTCGTATCCACGCTCATGCAGATGGGAAAGGTCTGCCGTTCCATGGGCGGATACCCGCAGCCGCAAAGGAGCAGCCCCCCAAGCGCCAGCATTGCCGCAAGCAGCAATCGCTTTTTCATGCCTTTGCTCCTTTCCGTGAAATGACGACCATCAAGAGGCCCGCCAGCAGGCTCAGCGCGGCGCGGTATGGGAGCGCGTAGCTCAGCGCGCCGGTCGGCAGATCGGGCCAAAAAATGACGATCAGCGTCGCCGGAAGCAGCGTCGCCGCCCCGGCGACGGAACGGGGGACCTTGGGCGCGGCGTTTCGCAGGATTTTCTCGCCGCTTACGATGCATCCGGCCAGCGAAAACACCAGCAACAGCAGCCACATGACGCTGGTAAGCTGATTGAGAAGGATGCTCGCGCTGTGCCGCGCCATGCCCATCATCCGCTCGCCGATGGAAAGCGCGTCCCCGGAGCGCCAGGGGCGAACCATGCTGTTCCACAGCGCCCAGACGACGCCAAGCGCCCAGGGAAGCAGCGTCCAAACCGCGTTGAGGGGCTGCCCGATCGGATGGGTGCGGGGCAGGTCGGCGCTGCGGCGGGCTTCCTTGCTGAGCGGCAGAAAAAACATCAGCGCGACCCCCCAGACGCCGCCGACGCCGGAAAGGGCGGTCGTCGCCGTTTTGCCAAACCCCTGGCCCAGCAGGGGCCACAGCCGCCCGGCGTTGGTATCCGCCCCCAGGAGCACGGTGGCGAGTAGGAACAGCGCTAAAAGCCAGACGCGCATGCTGTTGACGCCGTAAGCGACGCCGTTTTCGCGGCCCAGGCAAACCGTGATGAAGCAGAAGGCGGCCACCAGGACGATGTGCAATACGCGCGGATAGAAGGGCAGCAGTTCCATCAGCAGCCCGGACAGCGCGTTGGTCAAAAGCGTCGCGTCCAGGATGAGGCAGGGCAGCAAAAGCAGCGCGGCCCAACCGCCCGCCCGCGTGTGCACGCCCATGCGCCCGGCGTTCCATACCGCCCATAGCGCGGCGAGGGGCACAATGAGCATAAGCGCGGCCTGCCAGGTAGCCTTGGTGGTTTGATCGTAGCAAAACAGCGTGACCCAGAGCATGAGCTGGGCGGCGATCTGCGTGGCGGTCATGACCCGGTAGGCGGCAAAAATACCCCGGCGGCGGTTTTGCGCGTCGCTTTTGGGGCTGTCCACGGGCGTGCGCGTCTGGCGCGCGCGCTTGAACCAGGCGGTCATCACGGCTTGCCGCGCCTCCCTTCGTCAAAGCGGCGCATGCGGCCGCTCGCGCGCCGCATGTGGGAGGGCGTAGCCAGGTAGGAACGAAGGCGCTGGCGGAATACCGGCGCGCGAAGGAGCATGTCCGGGTTATGAACCCGCGCCGGGCTGAGCGGCGCCAGGTAGGGCTGGCCCAGGCTTTCCATGCCGGCGACAACGCACAAAAGCAGGACGCCCATCAGGCAAACGCCGGTCATCCCCAGGATTCCTCCGGCGATCAGCAGCAGGAGCTGGCCGATGCGGAAGGCAAAGCTCAGCGAGTAATCGGGCAGGGCGTAGCCGCCCAGGCCGGACAGCGCGACAACGATGATGAGCAGCGGGCTGACCAGCGCGGCTTCCACCGCCGCCGTACCGAGGATAAGCGTGCTGACCAGGCCGAAGGAGGAGCCCATCAAACCGGGGATGCGCATGCTGGATTCGTTGATGAGGTCAAAGATCACCAGCATCAGCAGCGCCTCGCCCAGCAGGCTCAGCGGCACGATGGTGCGGCTTTGCATGATGCTGGTCAAAAGCGTCATGGGCAGTACCATTGGGTCAAAGATTACCAGGCTGACAAACAGGGCCGGCAGCAGCAGCGCCACCAGCGCGCCGAACAGGCGAATCAGGCGGCTGAAGGTGCCGTATTGCCAGCGCATATAGCTGTCGTCGGGGGCGTGGAACAGGTGCCAGAAGCCCATCGGCATGGCGATGACGCGCGGGCTTCCGTCCAGGATCAGCACGGCCTGCCCCTCCTGCATGAAACTGACGGCGCGGTCCGGCCGTTCGGTCAGCACCACCTGCGGCAGCGGGGCGAAGGGATCGTCCTCGATCAACTGCTCCAGAATGCCGGCGGACAGCACATAGTCCACCGAAGCGCCCTCGATGCGCTTTTTCAACGCGTCGACGGTCTCCCGCTTGCATACGCCGTTTAAGTAGCACAGCGCGATCTGCGAGCTGATTTTGGTGCCCACCTCCAGGATTTCAACCATAAACTCCGGCGTGGGCAGCTTTTTATGCAATAGGGTGAGGTTATCGCGCAGCGCTTCGTTGAACGCCTCGTGCGGGCCGATGACGACGGTTTCGTTGGAGGGCTGGCTGACGCTTCTGCGCACAAAGCTTCGCAGGTCGGCGATCACAGCCTTGTCCACGGTATCGATCAACAGGACGCACTGGCCCCGCAGCAGCTCCTGGACGGCCGCGTGGGGGTCGCCCTCTTCCTTGAGCTCCGTCGCCTCGATCACGCGCTTCATGGCCAGCTCCAGGGCTTCCCGCCCCATCGCCTCCTCGTTTACGCGCAGAAGGGGCCGCATGATGCTTTCCGCCATCTGCGCCCCGTTGGACATGCCCTCCACGTAAAAAAGCGCGCACTCCCGTCCCATGGCGGTGAATTCGCGCGTAACGATATCGTCGTTGGCATCCAGGTGGAGCAGCCCGTCAAACAGGTCAAGGTTGCGCTTCAGGCTGCGGGAGAACTTTGGTTGCATGGCTACCTCCGTTGCATACAGGGATGCGGATAGTATGCGGATAAAGCGAAGGAAGCATGCGCGGGATTTACGGGCCGCCGGCGCGGCTCGCAAGGGGCAAAGAAAGATATGCGTTTTTGCATAGCCGCGCCCGATGGAGGCTGAAAATCCGCGCCGCCCGCGCCTTTCGCGGAAACGGGCTATTCCGGCGCGGATTGAAAAGCCCGACAAATTATGCCTTGCAAGCCGCCGTGTCCGGCTTCGCCCGGGCAGCCGGAACCAGGGGCGCAAACCCTTGCCTATTCCTCTACCAGAAAGGGGTCCTTTGTAACGTGGCCGGGGTCTATCAGGTCGCGGTAACATACGCGCATCACCGCGCGGCCCAGCATGCCCACGCCGTTATGAACGCTGCGGTTCTGGCAGCCGTTGGTCAGCATAACCACGCCCGTGCGGTCCGTGGGGTCGAAGTACGCGGCGCAGAGCATGCCGTTGGCCTTTCCGCCATGCCCGTACATGGTGCGGCCCTCGACCTGGTCGTCCGTGATGATGTTCATAAATAGCCCGTGACCGCTCTCGCATACCACGGATCCGCGGTAATCCTGCCGCGTCGTCATCTCCGCGACCGTGCTTTCCTTGAGGATGCGCACATTTTGGTAGATGCCGCCGTCGCACAGGGCGATGAGGAGCTTGGCCAGGTCGGGCGCGGTGATGATAAGCTTGCCCGCCGTGAGGAAATAATGCCGCAGCGCGTCCGGCTCGGTAATCCGCGTGGGGTCTGCGCGGAGCTCTTTTGCCAAGCGCTTTTGGGGCATGAGGTACATATCGGCCAGCGGCATGTCCTCCGGCAGGAGGGAGGCCTGGTAGCCCGCCGTGATGTTAAGCGGCGCAAAGACGTTCTCTTTCATATAATCGTCGAGGGTTTGACCGGACAGGCGCTCGATCAGGCTGCCGATCAAGCCGCCGCCAAAGTTGGAGTATTCGCGGCGCGTACCCGCCTCGTACTGCTGAAAAAACATGTACGGAAGGCGGCTGCCGCTGAAAAGCTCGTCCAGCGGGCGCGGGTTGCCGTACAGCGCCTCCTGGTAATATCCGCCGCTTCGCAGGCCCGCCGTGTGGGTCATAAGCTGGCGCAGCGTGACCGGCGTGTCGGGATAGGCGGGGTTGCGGATTGGGAAGCCGAACAGGTCGCCCAGCTCCGTTTCCAGGTCTGCCTCGCCCCGTTCCACAAGCTGCATCAAGCCGATATTCCCCACCAGCTTGCCGATGCTGCCCACCTGAAAGCCGGTATCGGGCGTGACGGCGTCGCCGCCGGCGCGGCGCAAGCCGTAGCAGTGGGTAAAGGTTATCCGCCCGTTTTGGATGACCGTTACGCACGCCCCTAGGGTGCTGTATCGCTTGAATACCTGATTAAGCTTCTCCCCGACGCTGAGGCTGTCCTCCCGGGCAATCGCGTCCGTATCGGCGTCGGCTTGCGACAGCGCCGCGTCGTCCAGGAGCGCGTCGTCCGGGTTTTCGGCGCTCGCTTCGGCCGGAGAACCGAAAACGCCCGCGCCCTCCGCGCCCGCCAGGGAAAGCGGGGCGCAGGCCGCCAGCCACAGCGCAAAACCCAGAATGGCAAGCCTTTTCATTTGATTCCCCCGATCAAAACCATTTCTTCTTTTTGAAAAACACAAGTCCCGTCACCGCCAGCCCCACGCACAGCACGATGAACAGCGGATAGCCGTACGGGCTTTCCAGTTCGGGCATGTTTTTAAAGTTCATGCCATACCAGCCTACCAGCAGCGTCAGCGGCAGAAAAATACCGGAGAGAATCGTAAAAATCTCCATGATGTGGTTCAGCCGGTAGTCCATCGAGGCGGTCAGGGCGTCCCGAAGCTGATTGAGCTCGTCGCACAGCAGGTTGACGGAGTCCGAAAGGCGCTCCGCCTTGGCGGTCAGCAGGGCAAAATAATGGAGAGCGTCCTCTTCAAAAATCTCATTTTCATTTTCTTCCAGCGCTTCGCCCAGGTCGATGAGCTGCCCGTAATATCCCCGCAGGAGCAGGAGCTGCTTTTTTTGTTCATAAATGCGCGCGCTCAGCGATTTATCGGCATGGGACAGCGCCACCGCCTCCTCCAGCGAGCCGATGGCCTGCTCGATCCTGGCGAGACCCTGCGCGTCATGGGAGATGGTGCTTTCCAGAACGGCGAAGATAAGCTTCTCCAGCGTGACGGTTTCCGGCTTGTACCGCCTCAGCGCGCCGGCAAAGGCCTCGCGCATGTTCCCGTCCTCGCCCCGAATGCTCACGACCAGCAGAAGGTTTTTCCGGATAAAAAAGGCAAGCCGGTCAAACGGGGCGTAAACGCTGTTGACATCCACGATGCTGACCAAGCCAAAGGTATAATCCTCAAACACATCCACAAGATTTCGGTAATGGTCGCGGTCCGCAAGGCACATCTCAGGCGTGACGTCGGAAAAGCCGAACCGTTCAATCGCGCCTTTCAGCTCCTCCGGGCCGATATAGCCGACGATGAGCGCCGAGGGATCACGCCCGGCTTCGGCGGGTTCCACGGGGGCCAGGCTCGGCTGAAGGCGGTAGTACATGGGCATCCTCCTCGTCGCTGATGCTTTATTGTAGCGTTTTGCCTTACGGGCGTCAAGGCGGGTCGCAAGAACGCGCATGAACGCATGCGTTTGCGCATACAATATTCTGCGCATTGCTTTGACATCATGCCTAAAGTGCGATACAATTCTATCCGTAAACCTAATTTTTCATCGCGGGGAGGGGTATCATGGATGCGGCGGCAAAAGACGCTTTGCTTTCCGCCCTGCGGAGCGTCATTCCTAAAAAACAGCTTATCCTTGACGCGCCCATGAGCCGCTATACCACGCTGCGGCTGGGCGGCCCGGCGGAGGTACTGTGCGAAATCGCCTCGGTGGAGCAGCTATCCGCCGCGCTCTCGGCGGCGGATGGGCTGCATGTGCCTGTTACGCTGATGGGCAACGGCAGCAATATGCTGGTGCGCGACGGCGGCATCCGGGGGTTGGTGGTACACCTGGGCGAGCTTTTTGCGGAGGTATCCGAGCCGGCTCCCCTTCCGGACGGACGCTTTGCGCTGACGGCGCAGGCGGGCGCGACGCTTCAGAAGCTATGCAACGCGGCGGCTGATGATGCGCTGACCGGTCTGGAATTTGCTTCGGGCATACCGGGAACGGTCGGGGGAGCGGTGTACATGAACGCGGGCGCCTATGGCGGCGAGATGAAGGACGTTGTCAGCCATGTAACCGCCTGTGAGACGACGGGCCAAACCGTTGCCTACACGGCGGAGGAAATGCGGTTTGGATATCGCAAAAGCCGCTTGACAGAGGACGGGCGGCCCGTGGCGGTCACATCCGTCACGGTGGTCCTGAACCCTGGGGACGAGGAAACCATCCGAGCGACCATGCGTGAGTTTTCGGCCCGCCGCCGTGAAAAGCAGCCGCTGACCGTGCCAAGCTGCGGCAGCACCTTCAAGCGGCCGGAGGGTCAGTTTGCGGGGACGCTGATCGACCAGTGCGGGCTGAAGGGCTACCGCATCGGCGGGGCCTGCGTATCGCCCATGCATGCCGGGTTTTTGGTAAACGACGAAAACGGCACCGCCGAGGATTACCTTGCGCTGATCGCGCATGTTCAGCGAACGGTGCTTGAACAGACGGGCGTGAGGCTTGTGCCCGAAGTGCGGATTTTAGGCGTGGATTCGCCTGTGGAGCAGGCCTAGCACAAAAGAGGGGGACGACGTATGCACTTCCTGATTCTGACCGGCATGAGCGGCGCCGGAAAGACCGTGGCCATCCGCTATTTGGAGGACCTGGGCGCGTTGTGCGTGGATAACCTGCCGCCGATGATGCTGGTGCCTTTTATGGAGGCGTGCCAGAGCGCGCATTTGCACAACCCGATGATCGCCATCGCAGCGGATGTGCGTTCCGGAGAGTTTTTCGACGCCAAGGCGGTTACCAAGATGATCGACGAGGCCCGCATGGTGGGCTTCCATATCGACACGCTCTTTATTGAGGCCAGCGACGACGTGCTGGTCAACCGGTATAAGGAAACCCGCCGGGATCATCCCCTGAGCGGCGAGGGCCTGTCGCTGGAGGAGGCCATCCGCGAGGAACGCAACCGGCTTCAGCCGCTGCGCGAAACGGCGAATCATCTTTTTGACACCTCCAACCTGCGGCCGCGCGCGCTTTTAAAAATGCTGTCGGAGATCGTTGTGCACGCGGACGACGAGCCGCCGCTTCGGGTGGAGATCCTGAGCTTCGGCTTCAAGCGCGGTATTCCGCGTGAGGGCGATTTGGTGTTTGACGTGCGTTTTTTGCCCAATCCCTTCTATATTCCGGAGCTGGGGAGCCACACGGGGTTGGAGGAGGACGTCAGGGAATTTGTGCTTACGCACCCCGTAACAAAGGAATTTTTAAAAAAATGCATGGACATGCTGGAGTTTTTGCTGCCGCATTACATCACAGAGGGGAAGCATCGGCTGGTGATCGCCATTGGCTGCACCGGCGGCGCGCACCGGAGCGTCGCCATCGCGGAATACATCTGCGGCGAGCTGAAGCGCCTGGGGCACCGCGCGACCGTCAACCATCGGGATATCGCGCTGGAGCAGGCGCACTGGGCCGCCAAAAGCGAATATCAGAAGGGCGAGCCCTGATGCGCTCGGCATTGCGCGGGGGGAGGCGGCACGCGAAGCGGCTCGCCTCTCTGTTTTTTGTCCTTGCCTTTTTAAACTCCGGGGCCGCGAGGGCGGAGGTCTTTTTTGGCACGCAGCCCCGCGCGGACTGGTATCGCAGGCCGCTTTTGAGGCTGACGGTGTTTGCCGCAGGGCAGAGCGACTGCATGCTGCTGGAGGCGGGCGGACAGGCCATGATGATCGACGGGGGTTCCGAGCCCTACCGGGACGATCTGAAGAACGCCATTCAATCGCGCGGCATCAAGCGTTTCAAGTATCTGCTGAATTCTCATTTTCACAGCGACCATATCAGCGGGCTGTATTGGCTGATGCGCTTCGGCTTTCAGGCGGGGGAATACCTCCACCCCTATACGGATTATGCCCTGAAGGTAAGCCAGAGGCATGCCAAAGCCGTGGCCCAGGCGGAGCGCTCCGGCATTCCCGCGCGACAGGTGGTCAATGGGGAGGAGCTGCTGCTGGGAGAGGCCGTCATTCGTTTATACCGCTACGAGGAAGGCGCGGGAACAAACGGAAAATCCATGATGGCGCGCGTGGAATTTGGCGGGGCAAGCGTGCTGCTGACGGCGGATATCATCGGGGATACGCAGACCTACTTTGTAAAGAATCTGCCTCCGGAGGAGCTCAAGGCCGACATGCTCAAGGCGCCCCATCACGGCATCACCCCCATGGTGGTGAAGTTTCTGGAGACCGTCGCGCCGGAAGCGTTGATTATGACCAATTCCAGGAAGCGCGTGGACAGGGGGGCGGTACAGGCGGATGCGCGGGGCATCCCCACCTATTACGCGGCGGACGGCACGGTCATATTGGAAACTGACGGGGACGACTGGTACATCCGGCAGGCGGAAGGGCAGTTTTAGGTCCCCTTAAGGCGCGTCGGAGCCGGCGAGGATAAGCGGGAAGGGACGTCGGGAGGCTCTGCCTCCCAAGCCCTCCGCCTAAGGGCTTCGCCCTTAGAAATCCCATTTTTGGGCCGCGTTCGCGGCCCAAAAATGGGTCAATAGGGACGAGAAAAGGGGCGTCCTGTCGCCCGTCTCCAGGAGACGGGCGTTTTGCGCATGAAAGGGCGGCAGTTGGACCGATATTTTTCACCCCAACTGGGCAAAAAAGGTCGAGACGCTTGCGAACGAAAAGTTTAAGATAGCCAACGGAGGGGGGATGGAAATGCGGGAACAGGTGGAAGCGGTACAGCGTATGCAGGAGTACATTGACGCCCATCTCCAGGAGGACGTTTCGCTTGCGGGACTCTCCCGGGCGTCGCTGTTTTCGCCGTGGCACTCGTACCGGCTGTTTATTAAATATGTCGGAATCACGCCCGCGGATTACATCCGCAAGCTTCGCCTGTCGAGGTCGGCGCTTCGCCTGAGGGACGGCGCAGGAACGATCGCGGAGGCGGCCTTCGCCGCGGGCTTTGGCAGCGTAGACGGCTATCAGCGGGCGTTCCGGCGGGAGTTCGGCTGCAACCCCGGCGAATACGCCGCCAATCCCGTTCCCATTTCTCTCTTCACCCCCTATGGCGTTCAATACAGGTATTGTGAAAGGAGAACGGACATGAAAAGCGTGAAGACGGTTTATATCCGGGAAACCGACAGGCCCGCCCGCAAGGTGATCCTCAAGAGGGGGCGCGAGGCCGCCGATTACGGGACCTACTGCGAGGAGGTGGGCTGCGACGTGTGGGGATTGCTCCAGAGCATCCAGTCGCTGGGCGGGGAGCCCGTCTGCCTGTGGCTTCCGCGGCGGTACAGGAAGCCCGGAACGTCGGAATATGTGCAGGGCGCGGAGGTTGAGCCGACGTATGACGGCCCTGTGCCGGAGGGCTTCGACGTCGTCGAGCTGCCGGCCGCCAGATACCTGATGTTTCAGGGCGAGCCGTTTGACGAGAAGGATTATTGCCAGGCCATCGAGGAGGTTCAGCGGGCGATTTCAAAATATGATCCGGCTTTGGCCGGACAGGAATGGGACCCCGAAAATCCGCGGATTCAGCTCGAGCCAATCGGCACGAGGGGTTATATCGAGCTTGTTCCTATCCGATAAGCGGGAAAACCGCCAGGCCGCCGGTCTCCGCGTATACCGCGAGCCGGCGGCTTTTGGAGCTTCGCACGGAGACGGTCGGTATTTTGATTCCGATGACGGCTCTGCGACGAAGAAAGGCAGGACGGCGTTTCACAGGAAGCCAAGGAGTTCGCGCCGGTGAACGGCGCGGTCGGGGCGCGGAGCCGCCCGGACCATAACCGACGCGGCCCTGAGCCGGCCCGTGTTTCCGTCGACTTCCGTAAAATCCCCCCGCGCGGCGGTTCTGCTTGACGGCGTTACCGGTTTGACCCGCCGGAAGCGTTGTGGTATGCTGTACCGGGCAATCCTGAGCATACGAAGAAGCGGGGGGCGTTTTTACGGGCAGATGGCTAAAGCATGGAGATGCCGACATGACGGAGGGCGTCATCTGGAAGCAGCTTGTGCGCTTTTCCATCCCCATGGCGATTGGGCTGCTGTTTCAGCAGTTGTACAACACGGTGGATACGATTGTCGTAGGACGCTTTGTGGGCAAGGAAGCGTTGGCCGCCGTCGGCAGCACGTCCAGCATCGTCAACATGCTGGTGGGCCTGTGCGCGGGGCTTGCGACCGGCGCGAGCGTGGTCATCTCGCAGTGCTACGGCGCGCGCGAGCATCAAAAGCTTCACGACGCCGTGCATACCACCATTCTGGTTACGCTGATACTGTCTGTTTTTGCGACGGTTGCCGGCGTGCTGATCGTACCGCCGATGCTCAGGCTGATGGAAACGCCGGCGGATGTGTTTGGCGAGGCGCAAGCGTATCTGACCATCTATTTCGCCGGAGTATCGGGGCTGCTGATGTATAACATGGGCTCCGGCATCCTCCGCGCGGTGGGGGATTCGCGCCGGCCGTTGTATTTTCTCATATTTTCCGCGGTGGTCAACACCTTTTTTGACCTGCTGTTTGTGGTGCGGTTCCACCTGGGCGTGGAAGGCGTGGCGTATGCGACCATCCTGTCTCAATTTCTGTCCGCGCTGCTGGTGCTGTTTGTGCTTACGCACGACCAGGCGCCCTACGGCATTCGCTGGAGGCGGCTTTGCATCCGGCGTGAGACGCTGTCCCGAATCCTCTCCATCGGCCTGCCCTCGGGGCTTCAGCAGGCCGTTACCTCGTTTTCCAACGTGTTTGTTCAGGCTTACATTAACTTTTTCGGCTCGGCGTGTATGGCGGGTTGGTCCAGCTATAATAAGCTGGATGTGTTTATCCTGATTCCCTTGCAGTCCATCGCGCTGGCCTCCACCACATTCGTGGGCCAAAACCATGGCGCGGGCAAGCTTTCCCGCGCCCGCCGGGGGGCGCGTCAGGCGCTGGGCATGTCGCTTGTCATTACCGCGTCGCTGAGCGCCCTGCTGATTCTCTGCGCCAGGCCCCTGCTTTCGCTGTTCACGCCCGACCCGGAGGTCATCGAGTATGGCGCGCGCTTTATCATGCTGATTTCGCCCTTTTATGTGACCACCTGCTTCAATCAAATCTTCGCGGGGGCGCTGCGGGGCGTCGGCAGCGCAAACGTGCCGATGGTGATTATGCTGTTTTCCTTTGTGGCGTTCAGGCAACTGTATTTGTTTATAAACAGCCGGCTGGGGAACTCGTTTGTGTTGGTGGCGCTCGCGTATCCCGCCGGGTGGGTCGTATGCAGCGTTCTTCTTACGCTGTTTTACCGGCGTTCCGCGCTCTGCCGGGCTCAGCCGGGAACCCCGGCGGAATAACGGGCTCCGGCCGCCGGCGCGGCTATCGGCCCCACGCGGGGTCGGAGCCTCCGCGCGAAGGCGGCATAAGCCCCGCGCCGCTCCGGGCCAGGGTAAACCCGCCCGACGTCCGGTTTCCTTTAAATGAAAAAATACGACAAAAGAACAGCGGTTTCTGCGGTTGACCGCGCCCGTCCCGCGTGCTACAATCCGGCCGGACGGAGGTTGTGACGATGCGATACCGGCGTGTCCTGCCGATTTGCGCGCTCGCGCTGGCGGCGGTCCTGTTCGCCGCGCTTGGGACATCCGGCCCGGCGCGGGCCGAGCCTGTCCGGCGCGAGCTTTCTTTTTTTGACGTGTTCGACACCTATACCCGGCTTACGGTTTATGCGGATAGCGCCGAACAGGCGGAGGAATGGCTAGCCTTCGCCCGCGAAGAGCTGACCGCGTACCATCGCCTCTATGACATTTATCATGAATACGAGGGCCTTATTACTCTTTGCGCCGTCAACCGGCTTGCGCCCAAGGGGCCTGTGAAGGTCGACCCGCGCCTGATGGGGCTTTTATTGTTCTGCAAAGAAATGTACGCGCTTACGGATGGGCGCGTGAACGTCGCCATGGGCGGGGTGCTGCGGCTGTGGCATGAGGCGCGGGAGCGCGGGCTCGAAAACCCGGCTAGGGCGGCGCTTCCCGACCGCGCCGCCCTGGAGGAAGCCGCGTCTCACGCGGGCATCGACAGCCTTGTGCTGAATGAAAAGGAAGGCACGGTCTATTTTGCGGACCCGTTATTAAGCCTGGATGTGGGGGCGGTCGCAAAAGGCTACGCGACAGAGCGCACGGCTGAGGCGATGATGGACAAAGGCGTTTCCGCCGCGCTGCTGTCCGTCGGCGGAAACGTGCGGGCCATTGGAGGCCGCGGGGATGGCGGCGCGTACCGCGCCGCCATTCAAAACCCGGACCTGGAGGCGGACGAACAGGCGGTACGGGTGGTTCCGCTGCGCGGCGCTTCTTTGGTTACAAGCGGCGGCTACCAGCGGTTTTACACAGTCGGGGAAGCGAGGTATCATCATATTATTGACCCTGACACGCTGATGCCCGCCGGCTATGCCCGGTCCGTTTCCGTGCTCGCCGAGGACGGCGGCCTGGCGGACGCGCTCTCCACCGCGCTGTTTACGCTGCCCGTTGAAAAAGGGCAGGCGCTGATATCCTCGCTTGCCGGGGTTGAGGCCCTGTGGGTGGAAACGGACGGAACGGTCGCGGCCAGTCCCGGGTTTCCCTGAATGACGCTTCAGGCCCGTTCCTTGGCAATGTAAATGGGGCGTTTTTTGGTTTCCAGATAGGCTTTGCTCAGGTACTGGCCCAGAATGCCCATGCAGAATAGCTGGATGCCCCCCAGCAGCAGCACGATGCAGATGGTGGCGGGAAAGCCCGCGACCGGGTCGCCCCAAATCAGCGTTTTAATGAAGAAATACAGGATCAGCACAAAGGCCAGCAGGCAGAACAGCACCCCGACCACGGACGCAATCGCCAGCGGCGCGGTGGAAAAGCCGATGATGCCGTCGATGGAATAAATCAGCAGCTTCCAGAACGACCATTTGGTTTCGCCCGCCACACGCTCGATATTTTCATATTCAATCCATTTTGTTTGATAGCCGACCCAGCTAAAGATCCCCTTGGAAAAGCGGCTGACCTCGCGCAGGCTCAGGATGCTGTCCGCCATCTGGCGGGTCATCAGGCGGTAATCGCGCGCGCCGTCCACAATTTCCGTCTTGCTGATCCGGTTGATGAGGCGGTAAAACGCCCTGGCAAAAAAGCTGCGCACCCTTGGCTCGCCCTTGCGCGTCACGCGGCGGGTGGCTACGCAGTCGTAGCCCTCGGCTTCTATCCCGCGAAGCATTTCCGGCAGAAGCGCCGGCGGGTCCTGAAGGTCCGCGTCCATGATGGCGACGTAATCGCCCGTCGCGGCTTCCATGCCCGCGAACATGGCGCTTTCCTTGCCAAAATTGCGCGAAAAGCTGATGTAGTGCACGCGTCCGTCCCGTTCATGGAGGGCGCGAAGGGCGGCGAGGGTGCCGTCCCGGCTGCCGTCGTCCACAAAAAGGAACTCAAATTCCACTGGCATGCCCTGCGTATCCTTGAGGAACGCCTCGTAAAAGAGCGGCGCCGCTTCCTCCTCGTTGTAGCAGGGGACGACGATGCTGAGCTTTTTCATTTGCATATTCCTTCCGTGCTTGGATTAAATCCGCAGGCCGTCTTGCGGCGCGGTATAGCGCAGCGTTTCAAGAAGCAGCCTGATCCAGGCGCTTTGCTGTTCCAGGTCCGCCTGGTCGATGAACCGAAAGAGGTCAATTTCCCGCAGGTTCCCCTCCGCGTCCGCCGCGCACAGCAGGGAGGCCTGGATGTTGGCGCTTCCCGAGCGCATCCAGAAAATGAGCAAGGCGTGCGGCTCGCCGCTCACAAGCGCGTCCGCGCTGCCCTCCAGGTATCGCGCATAGCCGTAGCGTTCCGCGAGCGACTTTTCCAGCTCGTCCGCCAACAGGAGCAGGCCCTCCGGGTCCATGCCGGCAAAGGAACCGTCCGTCACATAGCACAGCTTCGCCGCAAACCCCGCGTCCGGCGAAATCAGGAGCGTCGCGCCCATGTCCCGCACATCCTGGAGCCACAGGTCGAACGCTGCCAGCGCCCCCTCGCCAAACCGCTCGCCGTATTCCGCCCGAAGCCCGCTTACGCTCTGCTCGTCTGTTTGGCGCGTGACCAGCCGCGCGCCCGCCGGCAGATCGAGCGTAAAATAGCCCTCCGGGTCCGCGTAGGGGGTTGTGTTATGGAAGGCGGCGGCCCCGGGCGCCTCGCTTTCCCCGCCGTCCGGTTCCGGCTCGACGGCAAAGTCCATGTTGGCGAGCAGAAGCTCCAAATCGGCCAGATCTCCGTTTAATTCGACCGCGGCGGCGTCGTCATACAGGTACAGAGAGTCGGCGGGCGCGACGGCCCAAACCTCGATCAGCTCCGTTCCCCGATAAAACGCCGTGCCGGTGGCCGTGAGCAGCGCCATGCTTCCCGACGCGTCCAGGGCGATGTCCGTCTGTATCACAAGCGCCTCATAGCCAAAACGCTCCGCGACCGAGGCGCACCCCGCATCCGGGTTGACATATTGCGCCTTTCGGGAGATGCTCTCGGCGACCTTCGGCCATAGCTCCGCCAGGGATTGGGCGGAGCCGGTTTCCGGCATCGTCGTGCTGCTGACGCTCGCCAGCGCGCGCCCATGCCTCATGCGAAACAGGTAAACGTCGGAGTCCGCGTTGCAATCCGTCATCAGCGCGTACATGCCCTCCAGGCCCTCCGGCACGGCGAAGCCGGACGCCTCGCCTACGGGCAGAACCTCCGCTCCCTCGGGCAGCACGCAGGTGACAATCGCCGCGCCCGGGTCCGCCGGCTCGGCGGAAACCGCGAGCGCCGCCGGACGAAGAATGAAAAACGCCGCCGCCAATAATATGGAAAGCACCTTTTTCATACGCCTTATACTCCCTCCCAGACCGCGCGGGTCCCTATGCGCCTAT
This sequence comes from Candidatus Limiplasma sp., assembly GCA_048370855.1. Classification (GTDB taxonomy): domain Bacteria; phylum Bacillota; class Clostridia; order Christensenellales; family Aristaeellaceae; genus Limiplasma. The sequence goes on from DBGEOK010000046.1 coordinate 94,212, forward strand.
TGTAGCATGAAACCCCGTGATGCGCAAACGCGCCCGATGCTGAAAACGGTTGTCAAGCGCCTATGCTTCGATTTCTTTCGATGCCGCCCAAGCGGCGACGCCGCGCTCCCGACGCTTGGCGTCGGAACGCTCCTTACGTCCAGCCTGGGCACGCTGTCTGTCATTGGGCTTGGAAGGCTTATGAAACGGCCGCTTCAAATCGAGAATATCCGGGGCTTCAGCGTGCTGGTCATGTGTACGCACTTTATTTTTCCTTTCCAGTATCAGCGATATATGACACCGACGCCGATAATAAGTATACTATTCGCATTTTTGACGGGGTGTATTATCTTCTGTATCGCCTTTATGATAAACGTCGCTGCAATCTTCAAAAAATCTGATTGGATCATAAAGGCTTTGGAAAACGGCAATATCGTTTTTGAAGGAAGCGCTGGCCCGGGGGCGCTTGGCGCGCGTGCCGGAACGCCGTCAGGGAGGATGGTGCTCCCCATGGGAAGGCAGAGCGTCCCGCACGGCCTGCCGCGCGCTGTATAAAGGGCCTGCGGGATAGATCCCAATGCGCGCTCCTCCCGTTTCGCTTTGCCCGACCGCCTGACGACGACGGGCGCGCCGGCGAAATGCTTCTTTATTTATTTTCCTCTGGCCGACTCGTATTGCGGCTTTCCGTCCGATGCCGTAAAACATTTGTCATACACTTGTAAAAACCAATCCCTTCCGTTATAATAAAGAATGTGTGCCTGTCCCGTCGGGACAGGGGAATCGCCGGATTCCGTACCCATCCATTATGAAGTAGGTAAGGGGCGTTTGTATGCTCAATCCGCGTCAGGTCATTACGGCACTCAAACAAAATATCGGCAAGGTCATCGTCGGCAAGGACGAGGTGATCGAGCTTTTGCTGATTGCCATGCTGTGCAAGGGACATGTGCTGATCGAGGACGTTCCCGGCACCGGAAAAACCACCCTGGCCAGCGCGCTGGCCAAGTCCCTGGATTGCAGCTTCAACCGCATTCAGTTTACGCCGGACGTGGTCCCCTCGGATGTTACGGGCTTTACCATGGTCAATTTTAAGAGCGGGGAGATGGAGTTCCATCCGGGCGCCATCATGTGCCAGATCGCGCTTGCGGATGAAATCAACCGTACCTCGCCCAAGACGCAGAGCGCGCTGCTGGAGGTCATGGAGGAATATCAGGTTACCGTGGACGGCGTGACGCACCCTTTGCCCAAGCCCTTTATGGTGCTCGCCACGCAGAACCCCAGCGAGTTCGTGGGCACCTATCCCTTGCCGGAGGCGCAGATGGACCGTTTTTTCATCCGTATTTCGATGGGTTATCCCACGCTGGAGGAGGAAATGGCGGTGCTGGAAAGGTTCAGCGGAACGGTGAAGCCCCAGGCCAGCCTCGCGCCCGTTTGCGCGGCCAGGGACGTGATCGAAATGCAGAGCATGATTGGCAACGTCTACTGCTCCAAGGAGGTGCGCCACTATATCGCCAATATCGCGGCCATGACGCGCACGCATCCCAGCCTTCAGCTCGGCGTGTCCACGCGGGGCGCGATTGCGCTCATCCGCGGCGCGCAAGCGTGCGCGCTGCTCAACGAGCGCGACTATATCCTGCCTGAGGATGTGCAGCGGATGGTGCTGCCGGTGCTGGCGCACCGCATTACGCCCAACCCGGAGGCCAAGATGAAGGGCATATCCGCCGAGCGCATTCTGATCGCCGTGGTGGAAAACGTTCCGGTACCGCTGCGCCTTAGCTGAGCGCATTTGCGCATCGGGCGCGCTTACGGCGCGGTCAAGCCGGCTCCGCGGCCTGACAACGCAGGGAAAGGGGGCGAGCGCCGCGTGAGGAAAGCCACTGTGACCCTTGGCGTATGCTTTGGATTTTTTTTGCTTTGCGCGCTTTCCATGGGCAACCGGATGTATCTGCTCATCTCGGTGGTCATCGCGCTGTCGTGGGTGTTCGCTTATGCAAGCGTGCGCATGGCGGAAAAAAGCGTGAAGGTAGAAAACGCGCTCAGCGGCGTGAAGGTGAACCGCGGCGACGTGGTGAGCATGGAGATTTCCGTCAGCCACAAGAGCCTGCTGCCGATCGCCCCCGTCGCGCTGCGCATGCGGGCGACCAGCAATACGCCCGCGGGCACCATTCACCTCACGCAGCTTGGCAAAAGAAAGCAGCGCGTGGTTCACAAGTTTGCCGCCGACCATGTGGGGGCGATGTTTCCCGGCGTGGACAGCTATGTGGTGGCGGACGTCTTCGGGTTTTTTAAGCGCGAGCACAAACCTGATTTAGCGGGGCAGGAGCTGCTGGTGCTGCCCGTGCCCTTTGACGTGGAGCCGCTGACCTTCGCGGCGGGCGACATGGGCGTGGAAACTATGAAGCGCGCCATGGAGGACCCTTCCAGCCCAAGCGATTTCCGCGCTTATCAGCAGGGCGACCCCCTCAAGCGCATTCACTGGAAGATGAGCGCCCGCAAGCGGGAAATTATCGTCAGGCAGTTTGAGGAGCCGGCCCTGCCGGACGCCTTGGTGCTGCTGGATACCTCCGCCCCCCACCTGGGCGAGGGCGTCGCGCCGGAGCTGGCGGCCTATTTGCAGGACGCGCTGCTGGAAACCGCGGCTTCGGTAGTCGCCTGTCAAATCCGGCAGGACAATCCCGTGCGCATGCCGCTGATCGGCGAGCGGCCTATGGAGTACTCCAGCCGAATGGGCCTGAACGTGCTGCTGGACGAGCTGGCGCGCTGCAGCTTTACCGAAACCGAACGCTTTGAGCGGGTTTTAATGATGCAGATGGGCGAGCTGCGAAAGACCGGCGCTGTGGTTATCATCACCACGCGCCTTACATCCGCGCTGGCGGACCTGATTGTGCGCATGAAGCGCATGGGCCCCAACGTGCGCCTCTATTTTGTCACCTTTCGCGCGGAAGATCCGGAGACGACGCCGCTGGTCGGGCGCTTGCAGCAGGGGGGCGTGGAGGTCAACTATGTGACGCCGCAGGGCGGCTGAAGTCCGCCGGGGTTCCAATTTTGCCGGAAGGGAGGCGAAACCCGATGCGCAAGCCCGCTTTTTTATCCAACGAGCGCCTGTCGCGCTTTGTGTTAAGCCTCTTGCTATGCGCCGGCGTGCTGCTGCCGCTGATGATGACCTTTGGCCTTGGCGCGGCGGCCATGCCGGCGCTTTTGATCAGCGCGGTCATGCTCGCGCTGCTGACGGCTGCCGGAGGGAGCGGGAAGGGAAGGCTGATCCTTGCCGGGGTTGCCGCCGCGCTGGCGGTTTTGCAGCTTTTTTTGCCCAACGCCGGCTTCTTTGGCGGGTCATATGAGGCGATCAAGGCAATTTCGCTCTACTTTAACGGGATTACCACCGCCGCGCCGCTGTTCGCCTCCCAAATTTCGGCGCTGCTTGCCGTTGGCGTCGCCGCGCTGAGCTATGCTTTTTCCAGCAAGCTGGCGGGGTTCCTGCCCGCGACCATCCTGGTGGTGCTGGTGCTTTTCGGCCTGTGGAGCCTGGGCAAGCCGGTCTACCTTTGGTATACGCTGCCGGCGCTGGTGGCGCTGCTCCTGCTGATTTCCCAAACCTCGCATGAAAAGATCAACCTTTTTCAGGTGATGCCGCTGGCGGCGCTGGTGGTCATCCTCAGCATGCTGCTCCTGCCAAGCGGCCAGACGACCATCCCGCCGCTTTATAACGCGGCCATGAACCTGAAGCAGACCATTTCCGACTATCTGTTCTTTACCGAGCCGCGCAACGTCTTTACCCTGGGCAGCTACGGTTACTATCCCATGGGCAACGGACGGCTGGGCGGCGAGGCCGCGCCGAGCGAATACCCCGTCATGATGGTCAAGACCGACCGCAGGACGCTCATGCGCGCCGTGGTGAAGGATGAGTATACGGGCCGGAGCTGGCGGGACACGTCCTCCGGCAAGCGCTACCTGTATGTCAACCCGCGCTGGGCGAAGCTGCGGGAGAGCGTGTTTTTGGAAAAAATGCCGGAGGAGGCCGTGCGCGCGGCCAGCGCGCTGCTGGACGAGCACGCCGTGACCGTACAGATGCAGAACGCGGCGGCCAGCACTATTTTTACGCCGGTGTTTCTTCGCGGCTTCAGCGCGCAGAGCGATATGGTGGGATATTTCAACGACGCAAGCGAGCTGTTTATTACGCGCGACCTCCGGCAGGCGGACCGCTATACCGTGTTCGCCCCCTTGCTGGAGGGCGGGGACGGGGCCCTCGGCCCGTTGATCGAGGCGGCCCCAAAGGGAAACGACGGCTACTACCAGGCGGCGCGGAACGCATATACTGGACTGCCGGACCATTTGGAGCAGAAGGTATATGAGGATCTGAACAACATCATCGCCTCGGCCGGCACGCCCTATGAGCGGGCCTGCGCCATCATGCGCCATTTGCAGCGCTACTACCGGTACTCCCTCAAGCCCGAAACGCCGCCGGAAAACCAGGATTTCGTCACCTATTTCCTCTATGTCGGCAAGGAAGGGTACTGTACCTATTTCGCCTCCGCCATGACGGTGCTGTGCCGTATGGCCGGCCTGCCCGCGCGCTATGTGGAGGGTTTTCTCGCAACGCCCTCGAGCGACGGGTTTGCTTATGTAACCGGGTTGGACGCGCACGCCTGGACCGAGGTTTATTTTGAAGGCTTCGGCTGGGTGCCCTTTGACGCGACGCCCGCCCAGCAAAGCCTGGATAACGCCCCTCCGCAGGACAACGCGCAGGAACCGGAGCCCTCGCCCTCGCCGGAGCCGGACGACCGGCCCACGCCAACCCCGGAGCCGCAGGATCAGCCCAACCCAAGCGAGGAACCGGACACGGAGGACAGCGAACCGCCCGAGCCGCCCCCCAACGACCAGGAGCCGCCGTTCCCCTGGTGGCTACTGCTGCTGGCTTTCGCCGCAGTCGCCGGCCTGTGCGCGCGCATTCATCTGCGCATGCCGGATCAGGTGGCGAAAAAGCGCGGAACGGAGCAGGAAAAAATATTTGTCTATGGCAACGCGGCCTATATGGTTATGAAGCTGAACAAGCGCACGCCCAGGCCGGGCGAGACGCCGCTGCTGTTTGCCCGCCGGATGGACCGGCAAAAGGCGTTCCCCGCGCCGATCCTGCCGCTATGGCGCATGATGGCGCTGAGCAATTACAGCAAAATGCAGCCGGGGCCGGAGCAAACCGCGCGCGCAAGGGAAACGTACCTGCGCATGTACAAGCCGCAGCGGCTGTCGGTAAAAATACGGTTCATGCTGGCCGCCGCGTTTGGCAAGGCTTGCTATACCTGCCTGGAGACGCAGGTGGAGCATGTGGAGCCGCCCAAGCCGTTTACCTATCAGCCAAAGAGCGGGGCGGATACAAAGCGGAAGCGGGAAAAGGGCCGCTCCGGGAGCAAGAAAGCGGCTCCCTCCGGAAAGGGCGCGCCCGCGCGCTCGGGAAAGCCCGCCGCCCGTAAGGCTTCCGGGAGGAAGAAGCGGGCCCGTAAGCGTTAAGAACAAAACGGGTTGAGACGATGACTCAGGATTGGCGGAAGGAGGCGTCCGAAATTGGGAAGCGATTCCGCCCGGCGCGTTTCACGCCTGGGGCCACGCAAAAGCCAGCGGCTGTTTCCTCCCGAGGAGCAGGAGCGGCTTCAAGCCTACCTGCGCGATGTGCGCGCGCGACTGTCCCTGAGCCGTAAGCATACCGAGCAGATGCTGGACGACCATGTCGCCGCGCTGTACGCGCTGACCCGGCGGGGCATGACGCTCGCGCAGGCCATGCATAGGCTGGATCCGGCGCAGCTTGCCGATTTTTACCTGGTGGAGCGCCGGGACTGGTACCCGCTGGATCACGCGGCGAAGGTATACCCTTTGAGCATGAGCCTGAAGCGGATGATGGTGTTCCGCCTGTCCGCGTATCTCAAAAACCCGGTGGAGCCGGAGCTTCTTCAGATGGCGCTGACCTATACGGTGAAACGTTTCCCCTATTTCGCCACAACCATCAAGTGCGGATTTTTCTGGCACTATATCGACGGCGCGATGCGCCGCTTTGCCGTTCGCCCGGAAACCAAGCTTCCGTGCGCGGTGATGAAGGTGGGCGACGTAACCTCCCCGACGTTTCGGGTCGTGTATTATCAAAACCGGGTAAGCGTGGAGTTTTTCCATATCCTGACCGACGGCACGGGTGGAAGCCTGTTTTTGCGCACGCTGCTGAAAACCTACCTCCGCCTGCTGGGGGAGGACGCGCCCGACTCGGAGTTTACCTTTGACATTGATGAAAAGCCCCAGCCGGAGGAATGGCGGGACGACTTTGTGCTGGGCGACCGGAGCAAAGAGGCTCATGGCTTTGCCGACAAGCCCGCCCTGCAGATGCGCGGCATGCTGCCCTATGAGCAGCCAAACCGCGTGCTCCATTACAATTTCAGCACCGGCGCGCTGCTCCGCCAGGCGCATGAAAAGGGCGTTACCCTGACGACGCTGATGCTTGGCTATATCATGCTCGCCTGCCGCGACGCCTGCCCCGCGCGCCGCACCAAAAAGAAAATTCAGATTCAGCTTCCCGTCAACATGCGGAAATACTATCCAAGCCGGACGCTGCGCAATTTTTCCATGTACTGCGGCATCCGGCTCCACCCCGGCGAAATAACGGGGCTTGACGCGATCCTGCCTCTGCTTGCCGAGCAGGTAAAGGCGGGTACGGCGAAGGAGGCGCTGGATCAGACCATGCAGCTTTCCCGCCGGCTGGTCAAATGCCTGCGGTTTATCCCGCTGATTGTGAAGCGGCCGATTGCCTATTTCATCTACGGCGCGCTGAGCGACGCGGTGTTTACCACCACGTTCAGCAACCTGGGCGAGGTAAGGACTTCCCCGGAAATGGCAAAGCATTTGGATAAGTTTGACTTTGTGCTCGGCCCGCCGATTCAGAACCGGGCCTGCTGCTCGCTGTGCAGCTTTGGCGACCGGGCGGTGCTGACGGTGACGAAGAATACGCAGCTAACCCTTTTTGAGGATTCGTTATACCGCCATTTCCAGGAAAACGGGCTTACGCCTTATATGGAAGGGAGCCGCTAGCATGGAACCCATGCATGTTCGCCTGACCTATCCCCCGACGACCGCGCTGTCCTTTTGGCGAAGGAACCGCCGCGCGCTATGGCGCAGCGCTTTTTTCCTGACGGGCTACGCGTGCCTGCTGGTCAACCTGCTGACGGGCGGCATGCCTTGGAGTCTGATCGCCATTGGCGGGCTGACCGTGCTGTGGGTCGTTTTCCTGTATCATCCCCAGGTGGAAAACACCCCCATTAAAAAGCTGTGCGACTCGGCGATTGCCGTATGCCTCTATCTGTTTTTGCTGGACAGCGTGATTGGCGGGGGCTGGAGCGGTTTTGTGGTGCCGATTGTATTTTTTGGCGACCTGGTCATCATCGGCTCCTATTTTCTGCTCTACTTTCAAAAGCGCAAGCGCGATTTTCTGCCGCTTTTTGAGCTCATCCTTGCCGGGCTTGTGATAACCCTGTGCGAGCTTGTCGGCCTGCGCTATCTGGATTGGCCGATGATTGTGGTCGGCGGCGTCAGCCTGGGGCTGCTCGCGCTGAGCCTGGCGCTTTTTTGGAAACCCCTTGGCGCGGAGTTTCAAAAAAAGTTTCATATGTAAGCGGCGCAGACTAAAGGGCGGAAGGACGCGCCGGCCGGCAGGGGGCTTCTCGGGCGCGGCGGCATCGCGGCGCAAAGCGGGCCAATCGCCCGGCGCCGGGCCGTGTCCGCGGCTGTCAGCCGCCTCGGGGCCTTGCCCGTAAGAATCCCTTTTTGGGCCGCGCTCGCGGCCCCTTCTGGCCACCCTTAAAAGGAGGTCCAGCCTGCGGACCGCCGGCGCGGGAGTACCGGCGGTCCGCTTGTTTTTGTCTGCGCGAATTGTGAGGGGAAAGGCGACAAAATGTTTATGAAATTAACTTTAAATAGCGGATAGAAATCAAATAAAGTTTATTTAAT
>DBGEOK010000047.1:0-20874 GCA_048370855.1 Candidatus Limiplasma sp.
TGTAGAGATGGGGCTTTTGCATAAGGGGATACCTCCTTTTTGTTCTCGGCAGGGGGGATGCCCCTTGCCTTTCTCCCATCAGACGAACGGAGGGGACCATCCCTTCCGAAAATCGGACAAATTCGCGTGTAAATTCATGGCAATCGAGGTCGAAAACGGATGAAAATTGGATATACAAGGAAAAATAATAAATGGAAATCGCAATGACGAGCGCGCTTTGGAACGCCTTTGAATGGTTGGATTTGGCAGCATAAAACGGCGGATTTCGCGTATGAAATTTCCGGCTTCCCGCTTTTGGGAAGCATTGCTTGCGGCATTGGGGCGCGCAGTGGGCAAGCTAGCGATACGCCGATGAAGAAGGAGGGTGCGACGGTGCTGACAAGCCTGAAAAAAATGATCGGGATGCCGGTGGTCTATCAGGACCGTCAGCTTGGCTATGTGGAGCGCGCCGTGCCGAACACGGCGGCGCGCAAGCTCCATGGAGTGGTGATCCGCCGTGGAATCGGCAACGCGAAATGGGCGCCGCCGGACGCGATCACCTTGGTGGGCGGAAGCTGCGTGCTGCTCAACCGAAAGCCGGAGCATATGCCCGACGGAAAGGAAAGCCTGCTTTCCCTGGCTTACCTTACGACAGGCGAGTGCGTGGGCGAGGTGACGGACGCTGTGGTCGCGGGCGGCACGCTCGGCCTGGTGGCGCTGGAGGTGAGCGGAGGGCCGCTTTACCGCCTGGCGGGACGGCGCGCCTATGCTTGCGAATACCGCGTGCGCGGCATGGAGGGCAAGCCCGGGGAGGTCGTCGTACCCAAGCTGATGTCATGGGCGGAACTGGAACGGCTGTTGGGAGAGGAGGACGAAGGATGAGCATGCTGAAAACCGCGATGGCCGGCGCTATCGGCTTTGCCGTGGGCGCGGGCGCGATGCTGCTGCCGGGCAACCAAAAAATGAAGCGCCAGGCGCAAAAGCAAGTGGACAAGCTGATGAAGCTGACCAAGATGTGGTAAGGCGAAAGCGGGCGGACGGCAAGGGCGCGGGGGATTTCCCCGCCCTTTGGCCGCTTTTGCGGGGGAGAAGAAGCGCTTCATCCATAGCATAATCGGGAAGGAGAAAATCCATGCAAGCGAAGCAAGGTTCCAGGGCAAGGCCGGCCTGGAAAATCGGCTTGGCGTTAACCGCCCTTGCGACGGTGATATGGGCGCGCGAGCTGTTGTGGCAGGCGGTGGTTCAGCTTTTTTTCGGGATGCTGGTCGCCTTGGCCGCGCTGCCCATTATGAAGCTGATGGAAAAAAAGCTTTCCTCCGGAGTGGCGGCCTCGCTGTCGATGATGAGCCTGAGCCTTGCGCTGATCGCCGCGCTACTGGTGCTGGTGCCGCCGGTCGTTGAACAGTTTAAGCAGCTAGCGGCCATGCTGCCGGCGCTGCTGGCCAGCCTGGAGCAATGGATGCGGGAGGGCCAGGCCTGGCTGGCCCAAAACGGGTTTCCCGTGGACGAGGGAATGAAAGCGTCGATCCTCGGCAAGGGAGAGCAGCTACTCTCCGGCGCCGCGCCGGCGGTTATGAGCTGGGCACAGGGTATGATGGGCAGCGTGAGCAAATGGATGCTCGCTCCCGTTTTTGCATTTTATTTTTTGCGCGACCGTCGGCGGATTGGAACCTGGCTGCTGATGCTGGTGCCCATTGGTAAGCGCGGGCTTACGGTGAAAATGCTCCGGGAAATGCGCCGGGAAACCATTGGCTACCTGCGCGGGCAGCTCATGGTGTCCGCTGCGGTGGGCGGGCTGACGGCGCTTGGGCTAATGCTTTGCGGCGTGCCGGCCTGGCTGCCGCTGGGGATTATCATGGGCGTATTGGAGCTGATTCCCTATGTGGGGCCCTTCCTGGGCGGCGTTATCGTGGCGCTGTTCGCCTTGCAGGGCGGTTTGGCGCGCACGCTGTGGGCTCTGGGGGTTGTCATTCTGGTTCAGCAGTTGGAGGGCGGCATGCTCTCTCCCCAGCTCATGAGCGACGCTACGCAGCTTCACCCCATCGCGGTGCTGCTGTGCATTATGCTGGGAGGCGCCGCGGGCGGTATGGCGGGCATCCTTTTATCCGTGCCGCTGCTGCTGTGCCTGAGGGCCGGGCTGCGCGTCGTCAGCCTGTACGACAGGGACGGGGTTCCGGAAGGAAAATAGCAAAACTTTCCGCCGAGGGGAAGAAGCTCTTTGCAAAGACTAACTTTTGGTGTATAATTATATCGTATTACCTCAGGGGGAGGGACGAGACAATGGCGGAAATGAACGGAACGACAAAGTTTTCCCCTATCGTGGAGGGCGACCGCGATGCCAGCGCGATTTTGGCGCATGTGTACCGCGCCTTGCAGGCCAAGGGGTATGATCCGGTCACGCAATTGGTGGGATACCTGATTTCAGGCGACCCAACGTATATTACCAGCTATGGCCAGGCGCGCAGCATGATTTGCCGCCTTGAACGGGACGAGATCATGGAGGAGCTTGTCAGGGTCTATTTGCAGGGGCTGGGCTGATGGAAAGCGGAGCCGGGCGCGTGATCGCCCTGGACGTAGGGGACGTGCGCATCGGCGTGGCGGTGAGCGACCCGACGGGAACGATTGCCCAGCCGCTGGAGGTCTACCGGCGGGTGGGGTACGCGCCGGATTGCCGATATGTGGCCGGCCTGTGCGAGCGGTACGAAGCCCGCAGGGTGCTGATTGGCCTGCCGCTCAACATGAACGGCACGCGCGGCCCGCAGGCGGAGAAGGTTCTGGATTTTGGAAGGGTGCTGGAGCAGGCGGGGCTGGCGGTGTGCTATCAGGATGAACGCATGACGACCGTGACCGCCGAGCGCGTGCTGATGAGCGGGAACGTGCGGCGGGAAGAGCGCAGGCGGCATGTGGATAAGCTGGCCGCGGCGGTGATTTTGGAGCAATGGCTGGCCTCCGGCGGAAGGGAATAGCGCCGGGCCGGCGGAAAGAGGAGCGGGAATGGAAGATCGTTTGGTTCAGCTTCAGGACGAAAACGGCCGGGATGTTCAATTTGAGCATTTGATGACGGTGGAGCATAACGGCGGCTATTATGTGGTGCTGGAGGCGACCGAGGATATCGACGATTGCAAGGAGGGCGAGGCCATCATCCTGAAAATCGTGCGGGACCCGGAAACCGACGAGGATGTATACGCCACCATCGAGGACGAGGAAGAGTTTAACGCCGTCTTCGACAAATGCATGGCCGCCATGGAGGAGGAAGACGAGGCTTCCGCCTTGGAGCTGGAGGCCCTCGATTTGGGCGGGGACGAGGAGTAACCATGCCGAGAATCCAGGGCGAGCGCATTATGCTGCGCGAATATAAGGCGGACGATATCGGCCCGATTCGGGCATGGGTGAACGATCCCGTTACAACGCGGTACCTCAGCACCCGCTACTGGCCGCCCCAGACCATGGCGGATACCGAGGAGTTTCTAAGCCGGATGCTTCAAAGCAGCCATAACGCGTACAATTTTGTCATCGCGGACGCTTTGGACGAGCGCTATATTGGCCAGATGGATATGTTCCGCGTCGATTGGCGGCTGCGCTGCGGAGAGCTGGGCATGGTCGTGGGCGACAGCAAGGAACGCGGCAAGGGCGTCGGCTGCGAGGCGCTTCGCCTGATGCAGCGCTTCGCGTTCCTCACCCTGGGCCTGGAGCGGCTGGAGCTGGAGGTTCACATGGACAACGAGGTCGCCATCCGGTGCTATCAGCGGGCGGGCTTTTTTTTGGAGGGCATCAAGCGGCACGCGTTTTATACCGAGGGCAAATTCCGCGATGTGGGCATGATGAGCATGCTGCGCGAGGAATTTGAACTTAGCCAGGCATGACACCCGGCTTGGAAAAACGGCATAGAGTGAACCATCCCCGACCCGGACCGGGCCGTGGGGATGGTTTTGTTTGCGCGTAAAGCTCGCAAAAGACGCGGGGATTGACTTTACCCCCCGCTTTCGGATAGAATAAAGCCTTGCGGGGACGATGAGCCTTTGCACGGCCGGGAGGGAACGACGATGGGAAAAATCGTGGCGAAATTTGGCGGCAGCTCGCTTTCGGACGCGGGCCAGTTTCGCAAAGTCCGCAGGATTTTGGAAATGGATGGGCGGCGGTGCTATGTGGTGCCGAGCGCGCCCGGACGCCGCTTTGACGACGATGAAAAAGTGACGGATTTATTATACCGCTCTTATCGGATGAAGCGCGACGGCCAGGATTTTATGCCCGTATTTTCCATGATACGGCGGCGCTTTATGGAAATCGCGGAGGGGCTGAACGCCAGGATTGATATTGGCGCTTACCTGGACCAGATCGAGCGGGCCATCGGCGAGGGGGCGAGCGAGGATTTCTGCGCCAGCCGCGGGGAATACTTAAACGGCCTTCTGCTGGCGGATTATCTGGACTATGCCTTTTTGGACCCGAAGGACTTTATCTTTTTTGCGGCGGACGGAAGCTTTGACAGCGAGGGCACCAACGACGCGCTGGCGAAGCTGCTCAGCCGGACGGGACGGGCGGTCATCCCCGGCTTTTACGGCGTCGGCGCAGATGGAAATATCCGCACGTTTTCACGCGGGGGCAGCGACGTGACCGGCGCGATTGTGGCGCGGGCGGCCTATGCGGACATGTACGAAAACTGGACGGACGTCAGCGGGTTTTTAATGGCCGACCCGCATATCGTGGAGGGCGCGAGGCCCATTCGCAACATTACGTACCGCGAGCTGCGCGAGCTGTCTTACATGGGGGCTACGGTTTTACATGAGGACAGCGTGTTCCCCGTGCACAGGGCCGGCATTCCCACCAACATCCGCAATACCAACGAGCCCGAGCAGCGGGGAACCATGATTACGCACGGCGCGGCCGAGGAAAAGAACCCCTATGTGATTACCGGCATTGCCGGAAAGCTTGGCTTCACCGTGGTATCGGTTGAAAAAGCCATGATGAACAGCGAACGCGGCTTTGGCCGCCGCGTATTGCAGGCCATAGAGGAAAGCGGCCTGTCCTTTGAGCACCTGCCCACGGGCATCGACACGATGTGCGTGGTGCTTTCCACCAAAGAGCTGGAGCCGGTGAAGGAGACGGTCATCAATCGCATTATGGAGCTGACCTCGCCCGATACCCTGACCATTCACGACGATATGGGCATTATCGCGACGGTTGGGCGAGGCATGATCCACAATCCCGGCACGGCGTCGCGGCTGTTTTCCGCCCTCAGCCGCGCGGAGGTCAACGTGCGGATGATCGACCAGGGCAGCAGCGAGCTGAGCATCCTGGTAGGGGTGGATCATGCGGATTTTCAGGCGGCCATCCGCGCGATCTATCATGAGTTCGTCAAGGATTAACCATGGCCCGCCGCCGGGGAGGAAATACCGATGATGAAGCATTTGCGGGGCGCGCGCCGGCGCTTTTGGCTTAATACCCCCTGGCAGAGCCGGGCGCACCGGAGATGGTTTCGCTTTTGCGCTGTTTGCCTTGCGCTTTATACCGCCTACGTCACGTTTCTGGCGCAGAGCCCCGTGCTTTTGAGCGCCGCGGAAACGGCGCTGTCGCTTGGCTGGTATATCGTTTACGCGGCGGGTATCTATGCGCTGCTGCTGCTGGCGTGCGCCCGTTTCGGCGGTCGCGCGCCGAAACGGGGGAAGCGGCGGGCGCGCATGGACCCCCGCCTGTTTGCCGCAAGCGCCGCGGTGACGCTCGCAATCCTTGGGATCGCCTTCATCGCCTCCTTCCCCGGCGGGACGAATTACGATATTTCCAATCAGTGGCAGCAAGCGCATACGGGAGAGTATAACAATTGGCATCCGGTCTTTCACACGCTGCTGATCTGGCTGGCGACGCGAGCGGTGGACGCCTATTGGTTTGTGGTGGCGCTTCAGCTAGCTGCGTTCGCGCTGGCAATGGCGTACCTGTGCGGCTCGCTGTGCCGCAACGGGGTTCCGCGCTTGCTTGTGTTTACGGTGCAGGCGCTGGCGGTCGCGTCCCCGCCCGTGCGGAATACGCTGATGTATGCGGGCAAGGACAGCGCCATGTGCATCGGCGTGCTGATCCTCTGCGGGCAAAGCGTGAACCTGTTGTTTTCGCGCGGAAAATGGCTGGAAAAAGGCTGGAACGCCGTCGCGCTGGGGCTTGCCCTCGCTTTTACGACGCTTGTGCGCCATAACGCCATTCTGTACACGCTGCCGGCGCTTTTCTGCGCCCTGCTGTGCTATCGGGGGAACCGGCGGGGCAAGGCGCTCGCAGCGGGGGTTTGGGGCCTGTGCGTCCTGCTGGTTCAGGGGCCTCTTTACGGCGCGCTGGACGTCGTGTACCCGCAAAACACGCTCGAGGAAAGCGTCGGGCTGCCGATGACGATCCTGCTAAACGCCAAGGCGGCCGGGCCGGAAAGCCTGGACGCGGAAACGAACGCCTTCCTGGAGGGGCTGGCCGAGGGGGACGATTGGACAAGCGTTTATCGCAGAAGCGATTACAACTCTGTGAAATTCACGTTTGAGCGGGAAAAAATCGCGCGGACGCCGCTTGACAAGCTCGCGCGGATGACGCTTGCCACGGCGCGAAGAATGCCGCGCCTGACGTTTGAAACGGTGAACGAGGTAACGGGGCTGGTCTGGGACGTGACGGGGCAATACGAGGGCGCGGCCTCCCTCAAAACGGCGGGAGGCTGGCGCGGCGCGCTGTTTGCGCTCCTGGACATCCCTGTCAGCGCGGCTCCGCTGGCGTACCTGCTCGATCACATTGGCGTGCAATTCCTGCTGCTGCTGCTGGCGGCGCTTTGGGCGCTGTACCGCGTCGGGGTGAGGGCGCTGTCCCTGGCCGTGCCGACGCTGGTTTACAACCTGGGCACGATGCTGCTGCTGTGCGGCCGCGACGCGCGCTTTTTCATGTTCGGCATGGCGGCCAGCCTGCCGTCGATCCTGGCGCTGCTCTATGCGCCCGGGCCAGAGGAGGAATAAACCGTGGAGCTGACCGTGCGGATGCTCTTGATCGTTTGCCCGCTGGCGCTGCTGGCGGGCTTCGTGGATGCCGTGGCGGGCGGCGGCGGGCTGATTTCCCTTCCGGCCTATTATCTGGCCGGGCTGCCCGCGAGCGTGGCCGCGGGCACGAACAAGCTGTCCGCGTCGATGGGCATGACGCTGGCCGCCTATCACTTTCAACGCTCCGGCAAGGTCAGGCTGGACATCGGCCTGCCCGCCGCGGCCGGCGCTTTGGTATTAAGCGCCGTCGGCGTGTTGGTGATGAAACAGCTCTCCGACCAGGCGGTGCGGGTGCTGGTGATGTGCTGCATCCCCGTGGCGGCGGTATTTACGCTGCGCAGAGGCAAGGGGGGCGAGCGCGCCCACAACCGGCCGGGCTGGGCGGCCGCTCTGCTTTCACTGGCCGTCGGCTGCGTCATCGGCTTTTATGACGGGCTTGTCGGGCCGGGCACGGGCATCTTTTTAATCCTGCTGTTCGTTCATCTTTTCGGCTTGGACGATGTGACGGCCAGCGGGACGGCGAAGCTTGTCAATCTATCAAGCAATTTGGCCGCGCTGGTAAGCCATCTGTTAACAGGGGATGTGCTGTGGGGCCTGGGGCTGCCGGCCGGCGTCTTCGCCATGCTGGGCGGCTTCGCGGGCAGCCGGCTGACCGTTTTAAAGGGCGACAGGATGGTTCGCGTGGTGATGCTGCTGGTCCTGCTTCTTCTTCTTGCCAAAATGATTACGGATGTGTTACAATAAAGCTTGCCCCAGAAGCTGACGATGGGCGGAGGTGAGGTTCCATGACGCTGACCACTCCTGAAAGATCGGTAACGCTGACAATTCCCGCGCAGGCGGACTGCGCGCTGGTGGCGCGCATGGCGCTGAGCGGGCTGGGGCTGCTGGCCGGCCTGGACGTGGACATCATTGGAGATTTGCGCACCGTGACCGACGAATGCTGCGACTGCCTGGAGCATCAGCCGTACAGACCCGCCCGAATCCGCGTGGAGGCATGGGCGGGGGCGGGACGGTTCCGCTGCCGCTTTACCGCGGAGGAACGCGGGGCGGCGGAAGGCGTCCATGCGCTGGATCTGGAAATTACCCGCGGCGTGCTGGAAACGCTGATGCCCGTCGTGCGGCTGGAATCGGACGAGGGCGGCGTTTACGGCATCGAATGCTCCGTATCGGCGTAGGCGGAGGCGCGCATGAAGGATGAACGCTTGATACCCCTGCTGGAGCGGTACGCCCGGACGCGGGACCCGGCGCTGAGGGATGAGCTGGTGGAAGCGTACCTTCCGCTGTCCAGGACGGTGGCGCGAAAATTTGCCGGTCGGGGCGCGGAAGTAGAGGATTTGGAGCAGGTGGCCGCCATGGCGCTGCTCAAGGCGCTGGAGCGCTATGATCCGGCGATGGGCTACCGCTTCGTAACGTACGCGGTGCCCACCATTACCGGCGACGTGCGCAACTACCTGCGGGACAAGGGCGGTATCCTTCGCATGCCGCGCGACTGCCGCCAAAGGCTTTATCAACTGGCCCGCGAGCAGGAGCGCTTCGAGCAGGCGCATCTGCGCCCGCCCACGGCGATGGAGCTGGCGGGATGCATGCGGATTACGCCGGACGAGCTGCTGTGGCTGATCAATATGCGCAGCCAGATAGACGCCGTATCCCTGGACGCGCCCGCGGGCGAGACGGGCGAAACGGCGCTGGAAAGCCTGGTAGGCGGCGAGGACGAGGGCTACGGGCGCTTTGAGGACAGCGAATGGATGAAGTGGATTTTGTCAAAGGTAAATGAGCGGGAGCGCGAGCTTTTGCTTTTGCGCTACCGGGATAGGCTTGGACAGCGGGAAACCGCCAGGCGGCTGGGCGTATCGCAGATGCAGATATCCCGCATGGAACGCCGGCTGCTTACCAGGCTTCGCGCAATTGAAGCGGGCGGAAACGGATAAAGGGCGGGGCAAGCGGCGGAAGGAGTGATTGGCACGCAACCGGATCATACGCGGCAGGGCGGGGGACCAATGCCCTATACGCCCGAGCAGATTCAGCAATGGCAGCAGTCCGGAATGCCGCCGCAGATGACCCCGGATATGATGCAGCAGATGTGGCAGGATCAGCAGATGCGGCAGCAGGGGCAGCCGGGCGTGCCGCTTCAGCAGATGACGCCCGAGCAGGTTCAGCAGATGCAATACGAGGCATACCTCTGGCAGATGCAGCAAATGCCCCCGGCGCCCACCATGCAGCAGGTTCCGCCGCCCGCGCCTCCCGCCGGGCGGAAAAGGGCGCAAAAAAAGAAGCGGGGAGGCGGCGGCTTTGGCGCGGCGCTCAAGGTGGCGCTGGCGCTGGCCGTGGCCGGCGGGGCGGCCTGGTTTTTCCTGAGGGATATGGGAACGCCCGCCCAAGCCACCGCCGTTATCGAGATGGGGACGCTGGGGACCTCCTACTCCGGCGACGCGCTGATTGTGCGAAACGAAACCGCCTATGACGACGAGGGCGTTCAAAGCATCGAGTACGTGGCGCAGGAGGGCAGCGTCATCTATCGCGGGGACGTGGTTTGCTACGTCTATTCCACCGGTTACAGCAGCAAGGAAATGACCTCCCTCCAGGATTACCGGGACCAGATCAAGGATTATCAGCGCACGCTGCTCAAGAGCGAGACGGCCTACGACCAAAAGATGACCCGGCTGGAGAGCGAGGTGATCGAGCGCGGGCTGGAGGTGCGAAGCCTTGTACAGGGTTCCCGCGGCAACCTGCTCAACCAGGAAAAGATTCTGGCCACGGCCATTACGAAGCGGCAGGCATATTTTCGCAGCAAGTATTCCAGCGACATGCGCCTCAACCGCCTGTACGACGACGAAAGCACGCAGCAGCAGCGCATAGACAGCTGGATTAAGCAGAAGGTCGCCACGCAGGAAAGCATCGTGAGCTTTTATACCGACGGGTTTGAATATGCGCTGACCCCCTCGGAGTACGAAAAATACACGCCCACGCAGGTGCGCGCGATGATTAACGGCGAAAAGCCCGAGACCACCACCGCGGCGCGCGGAAGAACCAACCTGTACCGTCTGGTTAAAAAGAACAACTACGCCGTGCTGATGCTGATAAAGGACAACACGTGGAACCCGGTGGAGGGAACCACCTATAAGCTGGTGCTGGAGCAGTTTTCCAATACGGTTGTCAACGCGCAGGTGCTGTCCTTCACCCGCTCGGGGGGAGAGCTGCTGGTGCGCCTGGCGGTAATCGGGGACGTTACCGACGTGCTGTACATGCGCACATGTCAGGCGCAACTGGGCGAGTATGTGGATTGCATGGTCGTGCCCACGGGCGCGCTGTACGAGCAGAAAAACGCGACCGGCGTGGTGATTGTCACCGAGGATAACCAGTTGTTCGCGCCGGTGATCGTTCACCGGCAGGAGGGCGGGAAGGCCTATATCAGCGCTGTCCAGACAGGCGTGCTGTCGGCGGGGCAGACCGTCAGGCTGTTCAAGTAAAGGGTCGGGAGGCGGCGGAAATGGCGGAACAAGCGCGAAAAACAGAGAATGCCGGCGGTTCCTCGTTGATCGAGGACATCAGCGAGGAGACGCTTTTGCGCAACGTGTCGAACGTATTGGAGAATTTGGCCAAAAACCGGTATCAAAATTCTCCCCCCGCGAAGCTGATCGCGGTGACCAAGACCGTGTCGCCTGCCGTCATCAACCGGCTGAAGCCTTTCAATATCTTGGATATCGGGGAAAACCGCGCGCAGGTCGCGCTTCCGAAGCTGACAAAAATCGCGCCGGAATTTCAATTGCATTGGATTGGAAGGTTGCAAACCAACAAAGTTAAATATATAATAGAGCACGTATGCTTGCTGCATACGCTGGACAGGCTGTCCCTGGCGCAGGAGGTCGAGAGGCGGGCGGGCGAGCGCGGTCTTGTGATGCCCGCGCTTGTGCAGGTGAACATTGCGCGCGAGCCTCAAAAGGGCGGTATGCCTCCCGAGGAGGTGCTGCCGTTTTTGCGCCTGATGCGCGGGTTTGAGAATATCCGCGTGCGGGGGTTAATGAGCGTCATGCCGCTCAACGCGGCGGAGGAAGAGCTGACCGGCCTGTTCAGAGGGATGAGGACGCTTTTTGAGCGGCTTCGCAACGAGGCTGTGGACGGCGTGGAGATGCGCGAGCTATCCATGGGGATGTCCAATGATTACGCGATTGCGGCGCGCGAGGGCGCGACGATGGTTCGGATCGGCACGGCGCTGTATCGCCCGTAGCCGGAGCTGGCCGATAAACGTAGGGGGTTCGTCGATTGGGAATCTTTCGCAGGGTCGGTGACTGGCTGACCGAAAAGAGCGACCGCTTTATCAGGGGCGAGGCTGAAATGCCCAATGGGTATTACGGCTCGAGGGAAGCGGAGCAGGCGTACAGCAATATGGGCATGGCGCAGCCGGAAGCCGACTTTGAAAACGCGGAGCCGGGGGAAAGCACGGGCCGCAGGCCCAGGGTAGAGCCTTTTGGCCGCGGCGACGGGGATTACGGCGGTCGCGTGCCCTACCGCAGCAAATATGACAGGGAGCGCGAGGCTCAGCAGGCGGTCCGGCAAACGATGCCGCAGCAGCCGGCGATGCCGCAGCAGGCTCCCGCCCAGGCGACGCAGCCGCTTCAGCAGCCGTCCGCCGCGCCCCAGCAGCAGCCGATGGGCATGCCGCAGCAGGCTTACGGGCAGGGCTATGCCCAGCAGCCCGTCAACAACGTGGTGACTTTTCCGGGCATGCAGCGCGGGCCGGAGGGAACGGTGTACGCGCATGTCGAATATATTGTGCTTCTGCGCAGCCGGAACGAGTGCAAGGATGTGATCGCGTACATCAAAAGCAACGCCTCGGTTTTCCTGAATATGGAGTTTATCGCCAGCGACAACGAGCGCCAGCGCTGCGTGGACATGCTCAGCGGCGCCGCCTATACGCTTGGCTGCGCGCTGAACAAGATATCCCCGCGCGGGATTTACCTGATTTCATCGCCCTCGGTCCGCGTTGTGTTGGACCCTGCCATGCAGAAGTTCGCCGGCGCGCCGGAAGCGCAGGGCTTTGTCAGTAAGCGGTATGAAACGGAAGGCTACCGCGGCGGATACGCTTATGAGCAGCCGCAGGAGACGCGGCGGCAGCAGCCGGTTTCCGGCTTCTCCTCCGGCTCTCCAACCACGCGCTTTCAGGCGCAAGGCACGCAGCGCGGTTCGCCGGTCAGCTTTGGCAGCGTGATGGCGGGCAACGCGACGGGCTCCTATCAGGCGGCCAACGCGTTCGCCTCGGGCAGCGCGCCGACGGGGCGGTACGCGGCGTCCGAATATCCGCAATAAGCGGCGAACGAAGGAGGATCGCGGATGATTTCGTTGATTTTGGGCGTCGCCGTATGGATTTTGCAGATCTTGAGCTTCGTTATCCTCATTTACTGCGTCATGACGCTGGTAGCCCCTCGGAACGCCTTGGTTCAAAAGGCCGGAGGCTATATCGAGCCCGTTCTTGCCCCCTTCCGGGGGCTTATGTACAGGGTTTTTCCCAAGCTGCGCGGCTACGCGCTGGATTTTTCCCCAATATTGGCGTGGCTGGTGATTGACCTGCTGATTTGGGCGCTGAACCTGATCCGCGGTATTTTTCGCTGATGCGTGGGGAGGAGGACGCCGCGCGGACGGAGCGCCGGCTGATGGAGCTGGCGGAGCGGGCTTTCCGGACGGAACGCCCGGCGTTTACGGATTTTTTATCGCCGGCGGAAGCGGAATGGGCGAAGGCCGCCGCCGGAAGGCAGGGCGTAGCGGTTGCGCTGAACGGCGGGTATGAGGACGCGGAACGGCGGATGGCTTGCTTCCTGCCGGCGGGCGCAGAGCGAGAGCCCTTCCCGATCACCGCCCTGGAGCTGAGCTG
Organism: Candidatus Limiplasma sp.; assembly: GCA_048370855.1. GTDB lineage: Bacteria > Bacillota > Clostridia > Christensenellales > Aristaeellaceae > Limiplasma. Next base: position 12,838 of record DBGEOK010000047.1, read on the forward strand.
GCCGCGTCAGGAGGCTCCCGCCCACAGGGACGTGCTGGGCAGCGTGATGGGCTTGGGAGTCAAGCGCCATTGCATTGGCGACATCGTGCTGGAGACGGATTACGGAATCCTTTTTGCGCAGAGCGCGATGGCCGCTCACCTGTGCGGCGCGCTGACCAGCGCCGGAAAGGCGAGCTTGCGCCTGCGCGAGCTGGAAAACATTCCCGCGCTTGACCCGCCTGAGGGCGTCGAGGTTCGGGATACGGTTTCCAGCCTCCGCCTGGACGCGCTGATTAGCGCCGGGTTCGGATTATCCCGGGCCAGGGCGGCCGAGCTGGTCGAGAGCGGACGCGCGAAGCTCCGCCATCTCCCAACGGAGCGCGCGGACGCGCGCGTAGAGCAGGGAGACGCGATTACGGTCAGGGGCTTTGGAAGGCTGATGGTCAGCGAGGTGGGCGGGCCCACCCGCAAGGGGCGGCTGCCCGTGAGGTTGATTCGCTTCGGCGAACGCCGCGGGCGCTGATCGGTCATGTAAACGACGGAATATGAAAGGAGCGGGAACATGAGCTTGACAATCGACGATATCTACGACAAAGAGTTTGCCCTGAAGGGCGGCGGATACGACCGGGATGATGTAGACCAATTCCTGGATGAAATTTGCGATGAGATGACCAGCATGCAGGAGAGGATTCAGTCGCTGGAGGCGGAGCTCAAGCAGGCGCAGACGGCTGCCCAGGCGGCGCAGGAGGCCGTCAGGCCCATCCCGCAGCCGGTGGAGAGGGCGGAGCCTTCCACGCCTGTCGCCAAGACAAGCGAAACGCTGGAGAGCATTCTGCTCAGCGCCCAGCGCCTGGCCGACGAGGCGGTTGAGAACGCGAACCGCCGCGCCGGGGAGATTGTTAAGGAAGCGGAGGATCAGGCCAGCCGCATCGTGGACGACGCCCAGGAGGAAAAGACCGCGGTGTCAAAGGAGCTGGAAACCCTCAAAAAGGCGGCTTCCGAGTATCGGCATACCTTCCTGGAGCTGGTGAACAAGCACAAGAAAATGCTGGAGGACGAGGGCGGCCTGTTTGCCGCCGATGGCGAAGAATAATCAAAAAAAACGCGGCGAGGGGCCGTTACGCGTTACAAGAGCGCGCAGCGGCCCCTCAGACTGCCGCCAAATCCCTTTTATGGAGGTATCGGCGCGGCGCTCCGAAGGAAAGACGATCGGGGTTTCCCGGCTGTGACCCGGCAAGGGCTTCGCCGCAAGCTCCGCCGTCGCGCCCCGCGCTGCCGGGCAGCGTTCCCGTTTCGCGCTGACGGAAGCTTTGCGCGACAGCCCACAGGGCCGGCGCTCATTTCCAGCGTTACTGGGCTGGCGCTCCCCTTCGTCGCTTTGAAGGACCGCTTGAGCCGCGGACGCGGCCCAAAAAGGGATTCCAAAGGGCGAAGCCCTTTGGCGGATGGCTTGGGAGGCGGCGCCTCCCAACGTCCCCTCCCTGCGCCTCGGGCGCGCGGGAAGCCCGTTTCGGCGGAAAAGCCCGCCGGCAGGCGTGCTTTTTGCCTGCGCTCATGGGGGTTCAGGCTTGCCCGCTTTCCGCGTGAAGCCGGCAGCGCAGCAGCTCCATATGAATGGTGATCTCTTTCAGGCTGAGCCCCTGAAGCGCTTCCTCCGGCACGGAAAAGGTCATCGGCGTCATGCGCAGCAGCCAATCCGATTGTTCGGGTTGGACCGGGAAGGTTTTTCGCACGGTGCGCCGCTCCAGAACCTCCGCGCGGCGTTTCAGGCGGCCGAGCACGCGGGCGTTATCATACGTCTCGTTGCGGAGCCGTCCCGCGAGCATGGCGCGTATTTCGCAAAGATGGTCCGCGCCCGGCGCAAGCTTCAGAAGCTCTCCGCCAGGCGCGAGGACGCGCCCAAACTCCGCGTAATCGGCCGGGGTAAGCACGTCCAGGATCACGTCCACGACGGCGTCCCGCACCGGGAGCCTTTTGAGGTCGGCAACGAGCCAGCGCGCCGTCCCGCCGCCCCGCGCGGCCCGCACGATAGCTTCGCGGCTCAGGTCCGCGCCCAAAACCGTCGCGGCCGGAAAAGCCGCCGATAGGGAGCGGGCATAGTAGCCTTCCCCGCAGCCTACGTCCAGCAGGGTGAACGCGCCGCCGGGACGGGTGGCGCTCAGGAGGGAGCAGACCGCCTCGAGGACAGGCCGGTAAAACCCGGCCTCAAAAACCCGGCGGCGGTTATCAAAAAGCGCCGCGCCGTATTTGTCAGCCGCTTGGTTGTGAGCGGGAGCGAGGTTCACGTAGCCCTTGGCGGAAAGGTCGAAGCAGTGGCCGCCGGGGCAGACCAGGCTGGCCTTGGCAAGGGAGAGCGCGCCTCCGCAAAGCGGGCAGGCCAGGCAGGGAAGCGCGGGGGCGAGCCTGGCGGCAAAGGTGGACAGCTTCATCGGGCTTTCCCTTCTTCGTATATGGATAAACTAGGGTTCGCCGGGCATGGCGCGCGCTCCTGCCCGGCGCGTCAGAAAAGGAGAGCGACAAGGCAATGTGGATCGTGATGGCGCTGCTATCCGCGCTTTTTGCGGGCATGACGGCCATTTTAAGCAAGCTGGGGATCAAGCACACCCAATCCACCGTCGCCACGGCGGTGCGGACCACGGTGGTGCTGGCGTTTTCATGGATTCTGGTATTCGTGCGCGGGCTTCAAACGGAGCTTTCGTCCATCCAGCCCCAAACGTACCTGATGCTGGGACTGTCCGGGCTGTGCACGGGCGCTTCATGGCTGTGCTACTTTCATGCGTTGAAGCTGGGAACGGTCAATCAAGTGACGCCCGTGGACAAAAGCTCGACCGTGCTGACGATGCTGTTGGCGTTCCTGTTTCTGGGAGAGCCGATCGGATGGACGCAGGGTGCGGCGATTGTGCTGATATCGGCCGGTACGCTGATGATGATTGAAAAAAAGCCCGTCGAGGCGGCCCGCGCCCCGGCGCGCCGCACCTGGCTGATCTACGCGGTTCTGTCGGCGGTATTCGCCGCCCTGACGGCGATTTTGGGCAAGGTGGGCATCGAGGGCGTATCCAGCGACCTGGGCACGGCGATTCGCACGGTCGTGGTGCTGGCGATGGCCTGGGCGATGGTCTTCCTCACCGGCAGGCAAGGCGAGGTGCGCCGGATCGACGGCGGGGATATGCGGTTTATCCTGTTGTCGGGCGTGGCCACGGGGTTAAGCTGGCTGTGCTATTACCGCGCGCTTCAGGATGGGCCGGCCAGCGTGGTTGTGCCGCTTGACAAGCTGAGCATTGTGGTAACGATTGTATTCAGCCGCGTATTCCTGAAGGAAAGGCTGAGCCGCCGGGCCCTGGCCGGCTTTGTGCTGCTGCTGGCAGGGACGGGCGCGCTGCTCCTGTGAGGATGCGCGGGGAAAGGACGATCGGAGATGGCGCTGTCGAGGGACAGGGGGTTTTACCGGCAGGCGGCGCGCCTGACCGGTTTTATCGCGCTGCAAAACGTGATCGTTTGCTTTGTCGGCCTGGCGGACAACGTGATGATCGGCGCGTACTCGCAGGACGCGCTCTCCGGCGTGGCGCTGGCCAACCAGCTCCAATTCCTGCTGCAGATGCTGGTGGGCGGCGTGGGAGAAGGCATGGCGGTGATCGCCGCGCAGTATTGGGGCGCCCGCAGCCTCAAGCCCATCCGCCGCGTGACCGCCATCGCGCTGGAGTTCGCCGTTGCCTTGGGAGCGGTTTTCTTTGCGCTTGCGCAGCTTTGCTCGGAGGCGATGCTGGGTCTGCTGGCGACAGACCGCGCGGCGACTTACGAGGGGGCCGCCTACCTGAGGATCGTCAGCTTCAGCTATGTTTTTTTCGGTGTGAGCCAGGTCTTGGTTTCGGCGCAGAGGAGCGTTGAAAACGTCCGCGTCGGCATGTGGTCCTCCCTCTGCGGGCTGATGGTGAATATCGCGCTGAACTGGGCGCTGATTTTCGGCAACCTGGGCGCGCCCCGTATGGGCGCGCGCGGCGCGGCGCTCGCCACCTTGACGGCCCGCGCGGCGGAATGCGCCGTCGCGGTCGCCTGCACCTATGGCGCGGATCATAAGCTGGCGGTCCCGCTTGCTGATTTTCTGCGCCCCGGCGGCGCGCTGCTGCGCGATTTTTGCCGGGTCGCGTTTCCGGTCATCCTGTCCGGCGGAAGCTGGGGCGTCGCGCAGGCGGTGCAGACGGGCATCTTGGGGCGTCTGGGCTCCTCGGCGATCGCGGCCAACGCCATCGCCAATTCGCTGTTCCAGGTAGCGTCCGTGGTGGCGTTCGGCATGGCGAGCGCCAGCGCCGTGCTGATTGGCAAAGCGGTAGGAAGCGGCGGGCGGGAACGCCTGAGAGGGTACGTCAACTCGCTGCAACTGATTTATTTGGGGATTGGCGTTATTTCCGGGCTGGCGCTGTTCCTGTGCAAGGACTGGGTGCTTTCCCTGTACGCGGTAACGCCGGAAGCGTTTGCGATGGCGGATCGCTTTATGGTGGTGCTGAGCGTTACCATCGTGGGAACCGCCTACCAGTGCAGTTGCCTGACGGGCATTGTGCGGGGCGGGGGAAACACGCGCTTTGTGTTCTATAACGACCTGATTTTTATGTGGGGCATCGTGCTGCCCGTCAGCATCCTGGCGGCGTTCGTGTGGCGCTGGAGCCCGCTATACGTATTTATCTGCCTGAAATCAGACCAGGTCACAAAATGCCTTGTGGCGGCGTGGCAGGTCAACAGCTACCGCTGGGTACGGAAGGTCGTGCGGGAAAGCGAGGCGTAGGACGCGCGCCTTTCCGGCTTACAAAGCCAAGTTTGTAATTTTTTTCACAAAGATTTGCGGTTTCCTATTGCAAAAGGTGACGCATATTTGGTAGAATAGCATTTGGAATCAAACAATTTTAGGGAGGTACCACAAGAATGGTTAGAGTTGCTATTAACGGTTTTGGCCGCATCGGCCGTCTGGCTTTCCGTCAGATGTTCGGCGCTGAGGGCTATGAGATTGTCGCCATCAACGATTTGACCAGCCCCAAGATGCTGGCTCACCTGCTCAAGTATGACACCGCGCAGGGCAACTATGAGTACAAGGACACCGTCTCCTCCAAGGAGCCCGTCTATGAGGAGGATGGAAAGACCGTGAAGGAGCCCGGCTCCATCACCGTCAATGGCAAGGAAATCACCATCTATGCAAGCCCGAAGGCGCAGGATCTGCCCTGGGGCAAGCTGGACGTGGACGTCGTGCTGGAGTGCACCGGCTTCTACACCAGCAAGGCCAAGGCTCAGGCCCATATTGACGCCGGCGCCAAGAAGGTGGTCATCTCCGCGCCCGCCGGCAACGACCTGCCGACCATTGTATTCTCCGTTAACGAGAAGAAGCTGACCAAGGAAGACAAGATCATTTCCGCGGCCTCCTGCACTACCAACTGCCTCGCGCCCATGGCCAAGGCCCTCAACGACGCTTTCCCCATCGTGTCCGGCATCATGACGACGGTGCATGCCTATACCGGGGATCAGATGATTTTGGACGGCCCGCACCGTAAGGGCGACCTCCGCCGTGCCCGCGCGGGCGCGCAGAACATCGTGCCCAACTCCACCGGCGCGGCCAAGGCGATCGGCCTGGTCATTCCCGAGCTGAACGGCAAGCTGATTGGCTCCGCGCAGCGCGTGCCCGTATGCACCGGCTCCACCACCATTCTGGTGGCCGTGGTCAAGGGCAAGGACGTGACCAAGGATTCCGTCAATGCCGCCATGAAGGCTCAGGCCTCGGAGAGCTTCGGCTACAATACGGACGAGATCGTATCCTCCGACGTGATCGGGTCCCGTTACGGCTCTATTTTCGACGCCACGCAGACCATGGTCGCCAAGCTCGACGACGATACCTACCAGGTGCAGGTTGTGAGCTGGTACGACAACGAGAACAGCTACACCAGCCAGATGGTCCGCACCATCAAGTACTTCGCGGAACTGGGCTGATGGGCGCAGGCCCGGTCGGGAAAGCCTGCCGCTGAAAATGGCCGCCTGGCGAACGGAATGACCGTTTTGTGACGCGGCGGCATTTCCCCCTCTTTCTGAAGGTCAACGGACGGAAAGAGGGGGATTTTTTGCAGAGCGGGGGAGCGCTCCCGCCGGCCCGTCCGCCGCTGAACGGTTTTAGCGGACGGTACACGCGACGGCTATGCTGAAAGGAACGCCTGTCAAAAATCAGAATAGACGGAGGGTACGAAAGATGGCGATGACGAATTGTCCCGAGTGCGGCGGGAGCCTTTCGGACAAAGCGGCGGTCTGCCCGCACTGCGGGTATCCGATGAACAAGCAGGAAGGGTCGCCGGAGAAAGCATACGTATTGAAGCACGCGCCAAATCAAGCTTCCGGGGCGGGGATATTTTTCCGCGTCCTGGCGTGGATTTTATGGATTGGGGGATTGTTCCTGTCGATCGCCTCAAGCGTCGGGACGGAGGCGGTTGGGCGTTATTCCAGCGCAACGACGTTCAACTGGGTGAATTTTATATCGCTTCTTCTGTCGTATGCCCTTTATGGCGGGCTGGTGTGGTGCGCGGGCTTGCTGTTTGATCACGTGAGCGGCATCTATAACGTCCTTTCAACGCTGAGCCTTGAACGGACGGAAGGCGTAAAGAAGGAAGCGAAGCCGTTTTTCTCGGGCAGGGCAAGCGGGCTGACGGGCTCCGGCACGTGGAAATGCAAGCGTTGCGGAGAGCTGAACCGGGAAGGCAAGCTGTATTGCACCCAATGCAATTGCTTCAAAGAATGACGCCCTCCCATACCCTTTGGTTCGCCCGCCGGTAAACCGGCGGGCGAAAATTTCAGACGAAAAAACCGGGGCTGCGCCGCGCCGGTAAAGCATTGGCAGCGGTTCCCCGATCCCTATGCCCCCGACAAGGGCGTTTCAACAAGCTCGCTCGTCGCCCGCCGCCCTGATCGGGCGGCGCTTTTGTTGGAACCAAAAACCCACCGGCTCTACCGGTGGGTTTGACCCGAAAGGGAATCGGGCGCGGGGCCGTTTCCGTCGGTCGGCGGCGGCAAGGCCCGCCACGCCGCAACCCCTGCCGCTCCAAGGCCGAAGGCATATCCGCTTTTGCCAATACGAGCGCGCGGAGAACCTCCAACTCCTGCTTTGCCTTCGGAGGCCCTATGGATGGGGTAAGGAATTTTGTCGAATGATTGACAATATCGTCGAATCCTGGTATGCTTGCTGCATCATACAATTGCAAATTGGAGGAGGGCCTATGTCAAACCTATCCACGGCTCAACAAACCACATGGATTTTGATCGGCGTCGCCGCCGTGCTGCTCCTGATCCTGCTGCTGAATTACCGCAAGGTGCCGCCCAACATCGCGCTGGTCATTTCCGGCGGTATCCGGAGGCGTTACAAGGTAAAGGATGAGAGCGGAAAAATCATCGTCAAGAAATTCGGATACCGGATCGTTCGGGGCGGCGCCACGTTCGTCATCCCGTTTTTTGAACGGGTGGACCGGCTTAATTTGGGTATTATGCAAGTGGATATCCGCACCACACAGCCTGTTCCCTCGCAGGAGTATATCTCCGTCATGGTGGACGGAGTGGCCAATATCAAGGTGGGGTCGGACGACATCAGCATCGCCACCGCCGCCGAGCAGTTTCTCAACTGGAAGCAGGAGGATATCGCGGCCATCGCCCAGCAGGTGCTGGAGGGCAATATGCGCGAGATCATCGGCCGCATGACCATCGCCGACCTGGTGCAGAACCGTGATAAGTTCGCAACGGAAACCAGCCGGGCCGCCGCGGCGGATATGGCGAACATGGGCTTGGAGATTATCAATATCACCATTCAGAACTTCTCCGATAACGAAGGCGTAGTGGAAACCATGGCGACCAAAAACATCGTGGAAAAGGAACGCGACGCGCAGATCGCCAAGGCGGAGGCCCAGCAACAGGGCCATAAGGCCAAGGTGGAGGCCGACGCCCTGATGGCGGAGCAGGGGAAGGACCTGGAGCTCAAGCAGGCGGAGTATAAGATTCAGGCGGACCGCGCCCGCGCGGACGCGGATATTGCCTACAACATTCAGC
>DBGEOK010000048.1:0-18458 GCA_048370855.1 Candidatus Limiplasma sp.
TCAGTTCTGCCCAACCAGCCCCCTCCATTCTTCTCTTTCTCCCTTGGTCAAGGTCGGGTCGTATTTGCTTCGCAAATCTCCACCCTTCCCTTGACCTCCTGCTTGGCTCTCTTCGTTACCTATCCTTGACGCCCGTACAAAACGCCATATCTTGCGGGCAGGGGGGTTCTTGAATTTTTACAATAAACAGGGTATACTAACCGGGTGCAACATGCGACAAGCCATCTGATACGGCGCTTTGCCGGCGGTCAAAGGAGGAACATGAGATGAAACTTTCTGTTTTTAACCCGGTGCTGAACGGCCAGCCCTTTGAGGACGCCATGAAATACCTGGCGGACAGCGGCGTTCAGGCGGTGGAAATCGGTTGCGGAGGCTTCCCTGGCAAGGCCCACTGCGACCCCGCCGTCCTGCTGGCGGATGAGGAAAAGCTCGACGCTTTTCAGCGCGTGCTGGCGCAGAACCACCTGGAGCTGTGCGCCCTCAGCACGCATGGGAACCCCGTCCACCCGGACCCCGAGGTCGCCAAGCAATACCGCGACGACTTTACCGGCGCGGTGCTTCTGGCGGAAAGGCTGGGGGTGAAGCGCATCGTCGGCTTCAGCGGCTGCCCCGGCGGCGGCCCGCAGGACCGGACGCCAAATTGGGTGACCTGCGCCTGGCCTGAGGACTTCCCCAAAATTCTGGATTACCAGTGGAACGAAGTGCTTATTCCCTACTGGCGCGAGGCGACCGCCTTCGCAGCCGCGCACGGCATTGAAAAAATCGCGCTTGAAATGCATCCGGGCTTCTGCGTATACAATCCCGAAACGCTGATGCGCCTGCGCGACGCGGTCGGCCCGCTGATTGGGGCGAACTTTGATCCCAGCCACCTTTTCTGGCAGGGCATCGACCCCGTCGCCGCTATCCGTTTCCTCAAGGACGCCATTTATTTCTTTCATGCCAAGGACACCAGGATCGACCCGCTCAACTGCCCCGTCAACGGCGTGCTGGACACCAAAAATTTCACCCGAGAGGCCGAGCGGAGCTGGCTGTTCCGAAGCGTCGGGTATGGGCATGACGAGATGGTGTGGAAGGATATCGTCAGCGCCCTGCGCCTGGTGGGATACGACGACGTGCTTTCCATCGAGCACGAGGACAGCCTGATGAGCGTAAACGAGGGCCTGCAAAAGGCCATCGCGCTGCTGAAACGGGTCATCACCTTTGAAAGCAAGAACACCGACGTCTTTTGGGCATAAAAGCAGTCATGCGCCCGCGGCGGCCCGGAGCGGCCGGCGATGCGGCCCCCGCGCCGGACGGCGGAAAAGCTCGCCCGACGGCGATCTTTTCCGCCGAGGATTGTACAGGGTTTCAATCACCGGTTTGAAAACGGCGACCGCATTTTTCGTCGAAGGCGGAAACGGGCTGTCCGCCGCTGGCAAAGCCGGACGATACGATTTCATTTGGAGGGGCGGCGGTCCCTCCAAGCTACCCCAAAATGAGTTTGTCAACGGTCTACGGGGCGGCGCAGCCGCCCCTATGCCGGCCCTAAAAATAGGACGACTTAAATCAACATAAAATATTCAAATTCGTGCAAGGAGTGTTTACATGGCCAGATTATTCGGTACCGACGGCGTTCGGGGCATCGCCAACAGCGAGCTTACCTGCGACCTCGCCTTTCGTTTGGGGCAGGCGAGCGCTTACGTGCTAGCCAGCGACGTTCACCGGCCCACCATCCTTGTGGGGCGCGACACGCGCATCAGCGGTGAAATGCTGGAAAGCGCGCTCGTTGCCGGCATATGCAGCGTCGGCGCCCGGGCGGTGCTGGTGGAGGTGCTGCCCACCCCCGCCATTGCGTATCTCACGCGGTTTTACGAGGCGGACGCCGGCGCCGTCATCAGCGCCAGCCATAACACGGTCGAGTATAACGGCATCAAATTTTTTGACAAGAACGGCTATAAGCTGCCTGACTCCATCGAGGACCGGATCGAGGAGATCGTTCTTGGCGGCATGCCCCCCGACCTGGAGCCCCCTATTGGTGAAAGGGTCGGCAGGCCGGTCCGGCAGCGCAACGCCACGCGGCGGTACGTAGATTTTGTGAAGGAGACCACCGCCGCACGGCTGGACGGCCTCCATGTGGTGCTGGACTGCGCCCAGGGCGCGAGCTATGAGGTCGCTCCCATGGTCTTCAAGGAGCTGGGCGCGCATGTGAGCTGCTATTACCACGAGCCGGACGGCACCAACATCAACGATAACTGCGGCTCCACCCATCCCCGCCGGCTTTGCGAGCTGGTGCGCGAGCTGGGCGCGGACGTCGGCTTTGCCTTTGACGGGGACGCGGACCGACTGATGGCCGTGGACGAGCGCGGCCAGCTCATCGACGGCGACCGCGTGATGGCCATGCTGGCCCTGTACCTAAAGGACCAGGGCAGGCTGCGCGCCAATACCCTTGTCGCTACGGTCATGAGCAACATGGGCCTGGACATCGCCATGAAAAAGCACGGCATCAAAATTGAAAAGACCAAGGTGGGAGACCGCTATGTGCTGGAAAAAATGCTGGCCGACGGCTATGTGCTCGGCGGCGAGCAGAGCGGCCACGTCATCATGCTGGATTACAACACGACGGGAGACGGGCTGATTACCGCCGTACAGCTAATCAGCGCGATGGTCAAGGCGCAGCAGCCATTAAGCCGCCTTGCCGGCGTCATGCAGCTTATGCCGCAAAGCCAGTTTGCCGCCAATGTAGACGACAAAAAAAAGTATGATTTTGATCAAAATGAAAAAATCGTCGCTATGATTACCGATCTGGAAAAGAAGTACAAGGATCGAGGCCGCTTGGTGGTGCGCGCCAGCGGCACGGAGCCGCGCGTGCGAGTGATGATCGAGGGACCCGATCAGCGAGAGATGGATAAGGACGTGTACGCGCTCAGCAAGCTGATTGAAAAGGAGCTGGCCTGACGCGACCCCGCCGCTTCTCCCATCCTTGGGCCGCGAACGCGGCTCAAAAACGGGATCCCGAAGGATGAAGCCCTTAGGCAGAGGGCTTGGGAGGCGGCGCCTCCCAACGTCCCCCGCCTCGCGGCCTTTCAAATACTCGCAAGAAATGCGCTCAGCCTTTTCACATCTCCGTCGGCATAGCAATAGCCGGTCATTCCAACCGCCTCCGCGCCTTCCACGTTGCGGGGAACGTCGTCTATAAATAGGCATTCCTCCGCCGTCAGGCTGAACCGGTCGCAAAGCCGCCGGTAAATTTCAGGGTCGGGCTTGAGCAGCCGCTCCTCGGCGGATATCAGAACGCCGCTGAAGGCCTTTAAATGAGGAATCTTGTATTCGTAGGAGTGAAAGCGCGTGCCCGCGTTGGACAGGACGTAGAGGCGGTAGCCGCGGGCCAAAAGGCTTTCAATCACCGCGTCCATGCCCTCCTTGGGCCATAGCGCGTCCAGGTGCCAGTCCGCCATCACGTCCGCGGCAAGCCGGCGGAGACGCGGCGTATCCAGGCGGCTTTGCGCCGCCTCCAGCAGCGCTTCCTCTGTAATGGCGCCCCGATCCAGACCGTCTACCCATTCGGGGGCCATAAAGATCGCCTCGTACACGCGCCGGGCCTCTTCCTCGCTTCCTGCATGGCGAAGGCACGACAGCATCGGGTTGTAAATTAACAGAACCATCCCCATATCAAATACGATGTTGCGAATCATCCTACGCGCCTCCCTCTATTTTATCAATGGTTCATCAGCTCATACATCAGGATTGCCGCCGCGACCGCCGCGTTCAGCGATTCCGCGCCTCCGCGCATGGGCAGGCGATAGCGGTGCGCGCATTCGGCCAGGGTTTCGGGCGTCAGGCCCGCGCCTTCGTTTCCGATGAGCACGCAAAGCTTTTCCGGAAGGGGATCGCGCTCATAAAAAGGCCCGCCGTCCAGCGCCGCGCCGATGGTCGCGTAGCCGCGCGCGTTAAGGGCGGCGACGGCGCTCGGCGCGTTTTCAACAAAGGTGATGGGAACGCGGAAAGCGCTCCCCATGGCGGCGCGAAACGCCTTGGCTCCATAAGGGTCGGCGCAGCCATGCGTAAGCACGCAGCCGTCAAAGCCCGCCGCGTCCAGCGTGCGGAGCATGGTTCCGACATTGCCGGGGTCCTGCACGTTTTCCAGCAAAAGCAGGCGGCCTTGCTGGGACTCCAGCGGCACGGGGGAGGGAAGCGCGCATACGGCGGCGATCCCCTGCGGGGTTTTGACCTGTGACAACGCCTCCAGCACGCGCGCGGGCGTCGCGTAGACCGCCGCCCCGGCTGCCTCGGCCTTTTGGATCAGCGGCTTAAAGCGCTCCAGCTTGTCCGCGTCCACAAAGAGCTGGCGAACGCCTTCCGGGCGGGCGGACAGCGCCTCTCCCACCATATGCTCGCCATCCAGCAGGAAGGCCCCGCAGGCGGCTCTGTCCCGGCCGGAAACAAGCGCGCGCGCCTTCTGTATGACCGGGTTTTTAACGCTGCTAAGCTCCCGCATGCTTACATCCGTTCCGGCGCTTCCATGCCGATCAGGTACAGGCCGGTCTTGACGGTATGCTTCACGGCGCGCGTCAGCCGGACGCGCGCCTCGCGCGCGCCGGGGTCCTCGTCCAGGATGCGGTTTTCATAGTAGAATTTGTTGTACGCCTTGCAAAGCTCCGTCACCGCGCGGGTGACGATGCTTGGCTCATAGCGGGCGGCCGCCTCGCGCACCGTTTCCGGGAAGCGGCTGAGCTGACGCAGCAGCTCCTGGGCATAGTCGTCCGCCAGGGCGTCATAGTCCGGCTCCGCTGGAGAAAGCTCCGCCGCCTTCCTAAGCGCCGAGCAGCAGCGCGCATGGGTATACTGCACGTAGGGGCCGGTCTCTCCGTCGAAGCTGAGCGCGCGGTCCCAGCAAAAATCAATATCTTTAATGCGGTTGTTTTGCAAATCCGCGTAAATCACCGCGCCGATGCCCACCTGGCGCGCGACCTCGTCCTTGTTTTCAAGGTTTGGGCTCTTTTCCTCGATAATGTGAAGCGCCTTTTCCTTGGCGCTCAGCAGCAGGTCCTCCAGATACACCACATGGCCCTTGCGGGTGGACAGGCTCTGCCCCTCGTAGGAAATCATGCCGAAGGCCACATGCACTAAGTCCTTGGCCCAGTCGTAGCCCATCATTTCCACCACCTTGAACCACTGGCGGAAATGGAGATCCTGCTGGTAGGCCACCACGTAAAGGCATTTGTCAAAGTCGTATTCGTCCTTGCGCCAAAGCGCCGCCGCGATATCGCGGGTCGCGTAGAGCGTCGCCCCGTCCTTTTTGAGGATGAGGCAGGGCGGCATGCCCGTCTTTTCCTCGTCCAGGTCCACGATGGAGGCCCCGTCGCTGATGGAGAGCAGGCCCTTTTGCTTGAGCTCGTCGATCACGCGGCCCATTTTGTCATTATAGAAGGCCTCGCCGTTGTAGCTGTCAAACGTAACGCCCAGCAGGTCGTAAACGCGCCGCGTGTCGCGCAGGGTCAGCTCCTTGAACCAGTTGAACAGCTCCATGGCCTCCGCGTCGCCGTCCTCGATGGCCTTAAACCAGCGGCGGCCCTCGTCCTCCAGCTCGGGGGCTTTTTCGGCCTCCTCATGAAAGCGCACATACAGGCGCGTGAGCGCCTCCACGCCGTCGCGCTCCACCTCGTCATGCTCGCCCCATAGCTTGTAGGCGCAGATCAGCTTGCCAAACTGCGTGCCCCAATCCCCCAGATGATTGATGGCGACGGTCCGGTACCCGAGGAACGCGAAAATGCGCCGGAGGCTCTGGCCGATCATGGTGGTGCTCAGGTGCCCGATATGAAAACGCTTGGCGATGTTGATAGAGCTAAAATCCAGGCAGACGGTCTTTCCCGCCCCCTCGCTGCCTGAGCCGTAGCGCTCGCCGACCTCCAGCACGGCGGATAACGTCTGCCTGGCAAAATTGGTCCGGTTCAAGTGAAAATTCAGATAGCCTCCGAGCTGCCGGGCCTCGCACAGCTCGGGCGCGGAGATAGCCGAGGCAAGCTTCGCGGCGATCTGCGGCGGCCCCATATGCAGGGCGCGGCTCAGCTTAAAGCAGGGAAACGCGTAATCTCCCATCTCCCGCTCCGGAGGAACCTCCAGAAAGCCCGCAATCTCGTCCTCAGACGGCAGCGCGTCCGCGCCGGCAAAGCAGCTTTGAACCGTTTGGGCAATCAGCCCGGCGAGGCGTTTCTTCATTTCCATTATGATAACCCTCCTTCTGTGGCGGTTGGATCGGGGGCGGGAGAGGCGGTTTCCGTTCCCTCCCACAGCAGGCGGCGCTTCCACTTGCCCCGGCAATAGACGTAAACGCTCATTAGGCACGCCAGCAGCCAGGAGATCAGCAGCGAGCCGTACAGGCACATCGGATCTCCGGCGGGCAGCTCGGGCGTCCGGGTCAGGTAGGCCCACAGGTATGCGATTGGCATGCGGATGGCAACCGTTGTAACGATGCTGATCCACATGGGGATTACCGTTTCGCCGGCGCCGCGCATCACGCCCTGCAGCGTCTGCGTGACCGCGAAGGCGATATACCCGACGGCAAGGATTTGCAGCATCACCGCGCCCATGGATACGATCTCCTCCGTTTGGGTGAACACGCGCATCAGCCCTTGGCCAAAAAGCAAAATGCACGCCGTGAGCACGGTAGAGGTTCCAAGGGCCAGAGCCAGCGTGGCCTTGGCGCCCTGATGCACCCGGTCGATGCGGCGCGCGCCCACGTTCTGCCCGGTAAAGGTCGTGGCCGCCACGCCGAAGGTGAAGTTGGGCATCATGGCAAACCCGTCCACGCGCATAACGGCGGTCACGGCGGTGACGACATTGGGGCCGAGCGAGTTGGTCAGCGACTGCACCAAAATGCTGCTGAGCGAAAAGATCATCTGCGTCATACCGGCGGGCACGCCCAAGCGAACGATGCGGTTCATAATGGGCCGGTCGATCCTGAGGGTTTTCCGGTTGAGGTCCAGGGTATGCATGCGTCGGAGCTTGAGGTAACACAGCACCGCCGAGATGCCCTGCGAGATGATGGTGGCCCAGGCCACGCCGTCGGTCTTCATGCCCAGCAGCGTAATAAAGGCGACGTCCAGCACAATGTTGAGCACAGAGGCGATCAGCAGGTAAAAAAGCGGGCTCACGCTGTCCCCCAGGCCACGCAGCACGCCGCTCATGATGGAATAGAACGCCATGCCCGTGATGCCGAGCATGACGATGAACAGGTAGTCCGCCGCCATATCGAGCATTTCCTCCGGCGTGCCCAGCAGCTCCAGCAGCGGACGCGCGCAGAGCATGCCGATTACGCTCATGAGAATGCCGCTCCACAGCGTCAGCATAATGGTGGTGCCCACGGAACGGCTGACCGCTTCGCGGTCCCTCGCCCCGAAATATTGGGACACCACGATTGTCGCGCCGGTGGAGATACCCATGAACAGCACGATCATCAGGTTGAGCACCGGTCCCGCGAGGCCGACCGCGCCAAGGGCGGCGTCGCCCACGTAACGGCCGACGACATACGCGTCCACGGTGTTGTAGAGCTGCTGCGCCAGGTTGCCCAGCAGCAGGGGGATGGCGAACAGCGTGATGCCCGTCGTCGGGTTTCCCTGGGTGAGGTCGTGCGGGGCAAAGAGCTTCTGGAGCGTTTGCATGTTGGGAGCAATCCTTTCAAGACAAGGGGCTGGGAAGGGTCAGGGGTGAAGCACGGTGCCCATCGGGTCGCCCGCGAGCACCCTCAGCACGTTCTCCGGGGGTTCAAGCCCGAATACGCGCACCATCGGCACGGCGTTTTCGCGCAGCATAATGAAGGCGGCCGCGTCCATCACGCGAAGGTCGCGCGCCGCGGCCTCCGCATAGGTGATATCGCGGATCAGCGTGGCGGACGGGTCCCGGCGCGGGTCGGCGGTATAGACGCCGTCGATGTTCTTGGCCATCAAAATGGCGTCGCATTCCAGCTCGACGGCGCGCAGCACCACCGCGCTGTCCGTAGAGAAGCAGGGGTTTCCAAGCCCGCACGCCAGCAGGAGGATCGCCCCGCCTCGCAGGCGTTCCAGCGCCTGGACGGTATTGTAGCTTTCGGCAAAGCGGGGGATGTCCACGCCGCTCATCACGGCGGCGTCCGCGCCCATCCTTGCCAGGGTATCGCGCATATAAAGGCAGTTTTGCAAGGTGGCGAGCATGCCCATCTGGTCGGCGGCCACGGTGCCCATACGCGTAGCCGCGCCGCGCCTTCCGCGCCATACGTTGCCTCCGCCGATCACCACCGCCAGCTCTACGCCTGTTTTTTGGATGCCGATCAGCATGCCGGCGGCTTGTTCAAACTTCTCATGGCAAAACAGCTTGCCGTCGACGCCCAGGGCCTCGCCGCTGAGCTTCAGGATTACGCGCTGGTATTTGCTGGACATGGCGACCATCCTCCCTTTGTCGGCTCTCCTCATCAAAAAGGCACGCAAGCAATGCCCGCGTGCCACAAGGTCAATGCCTGACCGATGAAGCGCCCCTTGACAGACAAGGCGCTTACTTCTTCTGCATCTGCGCCGCGATTTCCTCGGCAAAGTTGTCCTGGCGCTTCTCGATGCCCTCGCCGCGCTCAAAGCGCTCAAAGCTTACAACGGTGATCGCCGCGCCGATTTCCTTGGCCACCTCGTCGGTCAGCTTTTGAATGCTCTTGTCGCCGTCCTTGACAAACGGCTGATCCAGCAGGCAGACTTCTTTATAATATTTCTCGATGCGGCCCTCTACCATTTTATCGACAATTTTTTCTGGCTTGCCCTCGTTGAGCGCCTGCGCCCGCAGAATCTCGCGCTCCTTGTCGATGTTTTCGGCGGGCACCTCGCCTTTGCGGACGTAGGAAGGCTTCGCGGCGGCAATCTGCAGCGCGACGTCGTGGTAGTAGGTGCGGAAGGTTTCGTTTTTGTAGGTGGCGGGCGTATCGTTCTCCACCAGCAGCAGCACGCCGATCTTGCCGCCCATGTGGATGTAGCTCTCCACCACGCCCTTGTCGGTCTCATAGCGGGCGAAGCGGCGGATGGAGATCTTTTCCCCGATGGCGACCGTCGCGTCGCTGACCAGGTCGGTAATGGTCTTTTGGCTGTTGCCCACAAACGCCTGGCCCATCAGCTCGTCGATATCCCTGGGGTTGGCCAGGGCGATATGCCTGGCGACGTCCTTGCAGAAATCCTTGAAGTTATCCGTGTTGGCAACAAAGTCCGTTTCGCAGTTGATTTCCACGATGACGCCGACGGTCGCCTCGTCGTTGATGTAGGTAGCCACCATGCCTTCCGCGGCAATGCGTCCGGCCTTTTTGGCGGCGGCCGCAAGGCCTTTTTCGCGCAGCCACTCGATGGCCTTCTCCAGCTCGCCCTCGGCCTCGATCAGCGCCTTTTTGCAGTCCATCATGCCGGCCTGCGTCATTTCACGAAGCTCTTTAACCATTTGCGAAGTAATGTTCGCCATTGCAAATCTCTCCTTTGTTTCAAGCGTATGCGTTGCGGGGATGGGGGAACGCCCCCTCGGTCCGGTGGAGGCGGAGAGCCTGTCCGCCCGTCCGCGGCGGCGGAATCGTCCGGCGTTTCGCCGTCTTGAAGGGAGGGCGCTTTGCCCTCCCCCTTTATCCGAATTATTCAGCCGCTTTTTCGGCTTCCGCAGCGGGGGCGGCTTCCGCGGCGGCGTCCTGCTCGCCCTGTCTGCCTTCCAAAACGGCGTCCGCCAGCTTGCCGGCGATGAGCTTTACGGCGCGGATCGCGTCGTCGTTGCCGGGAATCACATAATCGATCTCATCGGGATCGCAGTTGGTGTCCACAATCGCCACGATTGGAATCTTCAACGCCCGGGCCTCGGCCACGGCGATGTGCTCCTTGCGGGGGTCTACCACAAACAGGGCGCCGGGAAGCTTTTTCATCTCGCGGATGCCGCCCAGGTTGGCTTCCAGCTTCTCGCGCTCATGCTGGAGCTTGATGACTTCCTTCTTGGGAAGAAGCTCGAACTGGCCCTGCTGCTCCATCTTGTCGATCTGGTTCAGCCGGTCCACCCGGGTGCGGATGGTGCGGAAGTTGGTCAGCATGCCGCCCAGCCAGCGGTTGTTGACAAAGAACATATTGCAGCGCTGCGCTTCGGTGGAGATGGATTCCTGGGCCTGCTTCTTGGTGCCCACGAACAGAAGGCTCTTGCCCGACATCGCCAGGTCGCGCACAAAGTTATAGGCCTCGTCCGCCTTGCGCACGGTTTTTTGAAGGTCGATAATGTAGATGCCGTTGCGCTCGGTAAAGATGTACTGCGCCATCTTTGGGTTCCAGCGGCGGGTCTGGTGTCCGAAGTGCACGCCCGCTTCCAGGAGCTGTTTCATAGAAATAACTGCCATTTGGGGTTCCTCCTTGTTTTTTCCACCCTTTGCGTCGTTTCGGTGCGGCCACCGCGCGGAGCGCGGCACAATCGCTCGATCGACAAAGGTGCGTAATCGTACCAATTATAGCATGGCTCTATTGGATTGACAAGAACTTTCTCTCGAATTTTGCAGGCGCGCAACTCTTGCGAGCAATCGACGCATTCTGGCGAGCGCGACCAAAACGACCGCTATCGCTTCCGTCATCCATATGCCGCCCTTGCCTTTTCGCTCTTCGATTTCCAATAACCGCGCGATCGATTGAACGCTCCCAGACTGTGGGTCCATCAATTGACAATCAAAGCTATTTCTAATGAAATGTACAAGTATGAGCATCAATCGTCATTTATCGTGTGATGCCCAAGGAGTACACATATGCTATTTAATAGCTTCCCGTTTCTGGTGTTTTTTCCAGTAGTCGTTCTTGTGAATTTCATTTTTCCCAAAAAGGCGCGTTGGATGTGGCTGCTGGCGGCAAGCCTGTTTTTCTATATGTGCTGGAACCCGGCGTATGTCCTCCTTATGTTGGCTTCAATCCTCATTACATGGCTCAGCGGTATGTTTATTGTACTCTCCGGGGGGGAGGGGGGAAGCCTTACAAAAAGCTTGTCGTAGCAATCTCCGAGTTCAGCATTCTTTTGCCCGTAGGCATCAGCTTTTATACCTTTCAAGCGCTAAGCTACACGATAGACGTATACCGCGGCGATATCGAGCACGAACGGAATTTCTTCCGCTACGCGCTGTTTGTCAGCTTCTTCCCTCAGCTCGTGGCGGGGCCTATCGAGCGCAGCGGCAACCTGCTGCGTCAGATCCATCAGCAAAGGCCCTTCTCGTTCGACCGCTTCCGCGGCGGACTGATGCTGATGCTTTGGGGCTATTTTCAAAAAATGGTCATCGCGGATAACGCCGCGATCCTTGTGGATAATGTATACAACCATTACGCCGGGAATAACGGCGCCGTGCTGCTGCTGCTGGCAACGCTGCTGTTCGCGGTGCAGATCTACTGCGACTTCGGCGGTTACTCCGCGATTGCCATCGGCGCGGCGCATGTGCTGGGCTTCGACTTATGCCAGAATTTCCGCCAACCCTATCTCGCCACCAGCGTAACCGATTTCTGGCGTCGCTGGCACATCAGCCTTACCGCATGGTTCCGCGATCATCTGTATATTCCTCTGGGCGGCAACCGCTGTTCCCGCCCGCGCAAATATTTGAACGTCATGATTACGTTTTTCGTAAGCGGCTTGTGGCATGGCGCGGCGTAGCATTACGTCGCTTGGGGGCTGCTGAACGGCGCGTTTCAGGTGTGCGGCGATATCAAGAACCGGCTTGTATCCGCGTTCAACAATAAGCGCGCGCTCGCCGGAAAAGCGCCGCCCGCCGCCGATAAACCGTCTTTTTCGGCGCGCCTCGGCCAAACGCTTCTGACGCTCTTGCTGGTATGCTTCACATGGGTGTTCTTCCGGGCGGAAAATGGAACCGCCGCTCTTGAAATCATTCGCTCGATCTTCACCCAGGCCGCGCCCTGGGCGCTTACCGACGGCTCGCTGTATGCCTTCGGGCTTTCCGCCGTACAGTTCTGGGCCATGCTTGCCTGCGTCGGGGTGCTGGTTTTTGTGGACGTGATGCACGAGCGCGGGCACAAGCTGCGCCGGGCGCTTATGCGGCAACAGCTATGGTTCCGCTGGTCCGTTTACCTGCTGGGGCTGTTCGCCGTGCTGTTGCTGGGCGTGTACGGACCCGCCTACGAGGCCAGCGCGTTTATTTACTTTCAGTTTTAGTCAAGGAGGGCAGCGCAATGAAAATCAACCAAAAGGCCATCCGCGCCTTGGTAGCCTCGATCGCGTTTACGCTGTTGATCCTGTGCGTCGTCGCCGGCTTGGAACGCGTGCTGATGGACTCCCGTTCCCGCAGGTATATCGGCGACGAGCTGCCCGCCGGCGTCTTGGACGCGGCCTTCATCGGCTCCTCTCATATTTACCGCACGGTGAACCCTCAGCTTTTATACGACGAATTCGGTATCGTTTCGGCGGATATAGCCACGCCGGCTCAGGATTTGCACGGCAATTTGCAGGCGATGCAGGCAACGTACCGCAACCAAAGCCCAGCTTTGATCGTTGTAGACCTATACGGCGCGACCGCCCCAAAATACGATTGGGTAAAGACCATGCCGACGAATATTGTGCGCGCCACCCTTTCCGTGCAATATGCCGTTGATGAATCCGTCGCGCGAAAGCTGTCCGCATTCAATCCTCTTAAATATCAATTCGCAATGCAGGACGCTCAAATAAGCCTGGACGCCGCGGCTTATGCGTCCGCGCTTACGCTGCTGCACAGCCAGTGGAGCGATGTTTCGCGCGGCGATTATACCTATGCCGCTAATGAAGGCGTCGAATACACCCGCCTTGGCTATGAGGTCGCGACCGCCGTATTCGACCCGGCTTCGCAGCCGATCGCCCGGCACGGTCAGGACGTGCTGGATTCCGTTACGCTTACGGAATCGCATCAGGCGGACTTGCGGGCGCTGATCGACTGCGCGAACGACCACGGCAGCGAGCTTGTGTTTATTTGCGCGCCATACTTTGCCGAGGAAACCGAGCTGATCCTGTTTGAAAAGATCCGCGCATGGCACGCTAAGAGGGGCATACCGGTGCTCGGCATGGATGAGATCAGGCGGGAGGCCGGGCTGATAAACGAGCAGGACTTCAGTGACAGGCAGCATATGAATGACAGCGGCGCCGCCAAGGCTACGCGATGGCTGGGGCAGTATCTGCAAGCGACGTACGCGCTGCCCGACCGCAGGCTGGAAAGCGGCGAAAAGTATGGCCTATGGGAGCGCCGTCCCAAAAGCTATGAGGCGGACGCGGCGGCGGGAAGGCTGAAAAAGATCAAAAGCTTTGCTGAATATACCTCCGAGCTTCAAAAGCTAAATGATGATTATATCGTGGTCATCGCCTCCAGCGGGTTGAACCATGCGGAATTTGACGCCGGGGCCGCCGGCGCACTCGAGGCAATGGGGCTGCAACAGGCGCGGAAATACCTCGATACCGTCAAATGCAGCTATTGCGCCGTGCTGCGGGGCACAAACCCGCTGCATGAGCAGGCGGCGGTTTTGGGCAAGGGATATGAGCTTTACACGCAAGCGGACGGGCATCCGCTGTCGATTACCAGCGCCGGCGGCGCCTCCCTGACCGTCAGGCTGAACAGCCAACTCGTCACGGACGGCAAGCTGGGTTTGCATATTGTCGTCTATCATAAGCTTACTTGCCAAACGGAGGATTCCGTTACCTTCAGTCTCACTCAAGAGGGCATGCCCGCCTCCAGATGAAAACCAGACGCCGGATAGGCGCGCGCATGCGGCCAAGCGGGCGTGGGATTGCGAAACACCCACGCCCGCTTGGCCGCATGCGCCGTCGTATTCGTAACGGCAAGCCGTCTTTCTTTCCAGCCGGTTCCGTCGTCTCTCACGCGCAACGCTTTGCCGCCCTTGTCGGCGGGAATCGCCCGTTGCCGCGCAAAAGCCCGCGGGAAAAGCCTCTTTTCCCTGCCGGCTCGCCGCGTTTCTCCCGCCCTATGCCCGGGTCATAATCTGCAAAATTTTCCGGTCCGTCTCGCGCATGCCTTCCCGGCCAAGCTCGCCGATGTTGCGGATGGTATTTTCAATCCCCTTGGAAATAATGCCGTCGCCGCCGTAAAATTGGCGGCCCTGCCGGTACATCTCATACCCGAGGATGCCGGCGTCTACCGCCGAGGCAATCTTGGCGGCGCACGAGGGCTTGGCCCCGTCGCAGACGATGCCGGAAACGATGGCCAGCGCGTTGACAATCGTATGGGCGACCGTCTCAAAATCGCCGGTCAGCAGGTACGCGATGCCCGCGCCCGCCCCGCTGCCCGCCGTTACCGCCCCGCAGTAGGCGGAAAGCTTGCCGATCGCCGCCTTTTGATGGATGGACGCGAGGTTGGCCACCGCGAGCGCGCGGTAAAGCTCCTCTCTCGTCTTGCCGTACTCGCGCGCATACTCGATCACCGGCAGCGAAACCGTCAGCCCTTGGTTGCCGCTGCCTGAATTGATGACCACAGGCAGCTCGCAGCCGCTCATGCGCGCGTCGGACCCCGCCGCCGCCATGACCCGTGCGCGCACGCGCACGTCGTTTCCATAGACGCTTTGGAGCACGCCGCCGATATCCGCGCCCCAGCCGTTTTTCAGCCCCTCCTGGGCGATGGCCGTGTTCATCTCGATCTGGCGGTCCAGCACGGGGGCCACGTCGGGCGTGTGAAGACAGTCCGCGAAGGCGCAGATGTCCTGGATGTTCAGCAGGCTGTAATCCACGGTTTCTTCGCCGTTGTCCACGCTGCCGTCATCCTGGAACCGGGCCTGCCCATCCAGGCAGATAGACGCGATATGCGTGTGGCTGTGGGTAATGCGGACGCTGGCCTCATGCCCGG
This sequence comes from Candidatus Limiplasma sp., assembly GCA_048370855.1. Taxonomy (GTDB): domain Bacteria; phylum Bacillota; class Clostridia; order Christensenellales; family Aristaeellaceae; genus Limiplasma. The sequence goes on from DBGEOK010000048.1 coordinate 14,810, forward strand.
CCCCGCGAACGGTGACGATCATATCCAGCAGCGCCGCGCTCTCCAGCGGTTCCACCCCGATGGGAACCCGCTCCAAAAAGCCGCGGATTTCTTCCCGCTGCCGCTCCGTGACCTGATGGATGACCTCGAGCCCCGCCGAGGCGTCCCCCGCGACGATCCCGGCCGCGACCGCCGCGGAAATCCCTTTCAGCCCAGAGGTGTTGGGCACCGTGACGCTCTTGACATTCTTGATAATATTGCCGCTGACCTGTACGCGCACCGCCTCGGGCATTGCGCCCAGGGTCTGCCGCGCCTTGGCCGAGCAATAGGCCAGCGCGATCGGCTCGGTGCAGCCCGTGGCGGGGATCAGCTCCTCCCGCAGGATTGCGCAGTACGCGTCGTATTTCTTCTCATGAACCCGCATATGGATGTGCCTCCTGTGTGTTTGCTGTTGATAGCATAACACAAAATTCGCGGATTGTATATCCCTATTTTTCACATTTACGAAACATATAAAATGCGAACATTCGTGTATTTTGCATATTATATGGTATATAAGCCAATGAAAATAAAAATTTTTTAGAGCCTATTGACAAACTGTTCGTATGATTTATAATAATATCACTGATATGATTAACTGATGGGAGAACCGGATATGAACGCCAGTAAACCGCTAACCAACCTGATGTACGAGCAGATTTACCGCGACGTAATTGACGGCACGTTTTCCGTAAACGATATCCTGACCGAAAGCCAGTTGATTCAGCGCTACGGCGTGAGCAAATCCCCCATCCGCGAAGCGCTGATTACGCTGTGCGACGAGCGGGTGCTCAAAAGCATCCCCCGAACGGGATACCGCGTGGTACAGATTATGCCCGACGAGGTGCGCCAGATCGCGGAGGCACGGCAGGCCCTGGAGCTGTCCATGTTTCAAAAATCCTTTCCCCGCCTGGGCGAGCCGGAGCTGCGGCAGCTTCTGGAATGCAACGACCGCATCCGCAGCGAGGACGCCCCAACCCTGCCGGCAAACAAACGGTGGGACGGAAACGTCGCCTTTCACCTGCTGTTGGCCTCCTTCGCGGGAAACGATTACATGTACAAGCTCCTGAAGGACACGCTTCGCATTAACGCCCGCGCGACCACCCAGTACTTTCAAAGCATTTATGAGCCGGAGCTTCAGCAGAAGCGCTTTTCGCACGAGCGGTTCATAGAGGCCTGCGAGCGGCGGGATTACGAATCGGCGCGCGCCGTTTTGATCGAGGATACCAACCAGCTTGTATGGTGGGAGGAGAAACGAGGATGAACAAACGGGAACGGGTTCTGGCCGCCATCGAGGGGCGGGCGGTGGATCATGTGCCATCGCTGTTTTCCATTCACTTTCCAAAGGAGGTCTCGCAAGGGGAGGCCGCGGTGCGCGCGCATCTGGATTTTTTTCACGCGACCGGCACGGACGTGCTCAAGGTCATGAACGAAAACCTGATGCCTTCCATTGGGGCGCTTCGCTCCCCCTCCGACTGGCAAAAGGTAAGCGCCTATGGCCTGGACGCGCCCTTCATCCGCCGTCAGCTTGATTTGCTGCGCCGCCTGATGGACGAGTCGCGCGGCGAGGGTTACGTGGCGGCGACCATCCATGGCGTATGCGCGTCCACCATCCACCCCATCGAGGCGGCGCACGGTTATGTGGGCGCCCGCGCGCTGATGTGCCAGACGCTTCGTGAAAACCGGCAAATGATGCTGGACGTGCATCAGCGCGTGGCCGATACCATGAGCGAGCTGGCCCGGGCGTGCATTGAGGAGGGCGCGGACGCCGTGTACTATGCCGCTCTGGGCGGGGAAAAGCACTTTTATACCGACGAGGAGTTCGACGCCTGCATCAAGCCGTACGACCTGCAGATTATGAACGCCGCCCGGGAGGCGGGAGGCCGCGTTTTCCTTCACGTGTGCAAGGAAAACCTGAACATGATTCGTTACAAGGAGTACGGGGCTTCTGCCGACGTGGTGAACTGGGGCGTATACGAAACCGGCTTCTCCCTTACGCAGGGACGGGCGCTGTTCCCAGACTGCGCCGTGCTGGGCGGGCTGGCCAACCGCAGCGGGGTGCTGGTAAGCGGTTCCGACGAAGAGATCGCGCGGGAGGTTCAAGCCACAATCCGGAATTTCGGCACGCGCCGGTTCCTTCTGGGCGCCGACTGTACCCTGCCGACAGAAATTCCCTATGAGAAAATAGCGGCCGCAACGCGGGCGGCCGTTATATAAACAAAGAGGAGGTATCACCATGAAACGAATCCTTTCCCTGACGCTGGCGCTTGCCGTCATGCTGTCCATGCTGGCGATCCCCGCCGCTTTCGCGGAGGAGAAAACCTACCCCGACGGGTCCATCCTTTGGTGGGCGACCGGACAGCCCCAGTTCCGCAAGCAGTACTTTGACACCTGGCTGGACGCTCACCGCGACATCGCGCCCAATGTCCAGCTAGAGGCCACCACCATCGCCACCACGAACGATGGGCAGCAAAAAATTGCCATGTACAACCTGAGCGGCGATTATGAAGCCATGCCGGATATCCTGTTCCTGGATACCGTCGGCGTGGTCAACATGGCCATGAACGGCCTGCTCGTTGACATGACGGACTTCTACACCCCGATCGCGGACCAGTTTGTGGATGGCGCCGCCGCGGACGCCACCATCAACGGCACCATCTACGCCCTGCCGGACGCCGTGCGCCCGCAGATGCTGTTCTATAACGCCGCGATTTTTGAAAAGTACGACGTTGACCCCGCGATGATGAGCACCTTTGACGGCTACCTGGAGGCCGGCAGACTGCTCAAGGAACGCAGCAACGGCGAGGTGTTCCTTTCCTACATCGATCCCTCCACCTTTACGTGGCGTTACTGGGGTCGCCGGGGCCTGATGCCGCAGGCGGGCGCGCGCATCTGGGATGATGAAGGAAACGTCGTGATCGGGGAAGATCCCGGCACCAAGCTTGCGCTTGGCTTCCTGGACAAGCTCCACAGCGAGGGCCTGCTTTACAAGACCAACATGATGCAGCAGCCCCTCTATGAGGCGACCGACGAGGGGAAGATCGCCACGTATTACATCGGCGCCTTCTGGGACGAATTCCTTCGCGGCAACCTGACCGAAACCGTTGGCGACTGGCGCGTCATGGCCCCGCCCGTGTTTGAGGAGGTCGGCACCTCCGGCGCACCGGTAAGCACCTATTACTGCATTGTGGACACGCACGACGATACCTATCTGGAGCTGGTCAAGCAGATGTGGTACGACTTTGCCACCGACGGCGAGGCGTATAAGGCCTGGGTGACCGAAATGATGAAGCAGAACGGCCCCTACAACAACCCCATTTCCAAGGAAATGCTGGCCGATCCGTTCTGGCAGGAGCCTTCGGACTTCTACGGCGGGCAATCCTTCCGCAAGGCGGAAAGCGACGCGTTGGCCAACCCGTCCGCCAACCTGGTTGTGACCCCCAACGATGCCGAGGCTGACGAGATCATCAGCGCGGAGCTGGAAAAATACGTTGCGGGCGAGCAGACCATGGACGAGGCGATTGCCAACATGGACCGCGAGCTCAAGAGCCGCATTGGCAAGGCTGAAATGCCCTGACAACCGGCAATCTCAAGCGCCGTCCCCACGGCGCGCGGCGCCGCGGGGGAACCC
>DBGEOK010000049.1:0-83232 GCA_048370855.1 Candidatus Limiplasma sp.
GTACACCGTCTGGTGAGGGCCGTACCGCTCCGGCAGGTCCACCCACCGCGCCCCGCTCCGCGCCATCCACAGGATTCCGTTAAAGTGGGCGCGTAGTTCCTTTTGCGGCCGCCCCATATGATGCTTGTGAATCATCGGCTCGATGAGCGCCCACTCCTTGTCTGTTACTTCGTAACGATGGATGCTCATGTCACACGCCCCCTTCGTCATTTTTCTTACCGGCCTTAGTTTAGCACTTTTTCCCGTTCCTTGCACTCTCGCTTTTTGTGCACTTTTTACTTCTCAGATACAACCTAAGGAGCCCACTGCTCATTCCACCGTGTGCAAATTGTTCGACATAAGGCTGCGCGTCTATCGTCAGCGGGCACCCGGAGACTTTCTCAAATTCCAGTCTGATTATGCGATCAATGCTGTTCTTATCAATGATTTCTTCGGTTTGCTTAAACACATCCGCGAGATAATCCCAGAAATAGTGATCTCCTCGCAGACCCATTTGCCATGGCTTGCCGAAAAATAGCGTAATGGCGATGTTATGGTTTAATCTCTTTTGCTCTTCTGTCAACGCTTTACGCACTTCCATCAATGTGAATCCCAGCAGGTTCTGGCCGCGCCATTGACTGATATCACGTTTCTCTTCATCGACAAGCCGTCTGCCGCAGGCCCACACTCGGTCTTGATAGGCACATTCAACGAGGTATGTCTCGCCAGTATCAAGCAGTTTCTTTTTCAAATCTTCATTTTGATAAAATTTGGCTGTTAACCCATGGAAATCCAGTGCTTGTTTCATCCCATCCCAAATGGCATTGACAAAGCCTGAAGCATTTCGTCCAATACTCTGCTGTTCAGCAGGATCATCTGTCGCGAGGACAGCCACTGCAGAAGCGTTATCGCCGAAGAGCAGGCATTTTCTGTACATGATGTACTGCTCACTTGAAGTGAATATGATACCGTTCAATACAAATTTTGCTGGATACCAGTTGCTCAGGAATCCGTAGGGTTCCGTTGGTAGATGGAAAAAGATAGCTTCTTCCTCCTTGCTCCCGATCTTCAGTATATCCACGATCATACTAACTGCGATAGCATATGAAGGAGCGATTTCTTTGAGGGACTTTCTGCCAAGATCCAGTATCTCATCTTCCAGCACGGCAAAAATGACTCTGAGGTCGGCATCGGAATTCTTTTGGAAGAAGTCGCTGCAGGCTTGAATAGCCTTTCTCCACGCCTGATCCTTTGGATAACCAAAGATTCCTGCCGAAATCAGAGGAAATGCAATCGAGTGACACCCGTTTTCGACAGCAAGTTCCAAGAGACTTGCGATAAGCACCATACAGTTTTTGCGGTTCATGCTGCGTGCCACCGTGCCAAACCGGGCCAACAGCATGGATGATAAATTTCGCCTTCGAATGGAAACCAGGCGTGATCGCTGCCGAACCGGTATCGCAGTGGCCAATGGCGTTGCAAGCCGCCTGCAGCAGGTCACGCCCTGCAGCCTTAAAGATCGCGCCGCAAACACCGCCACCAGCCCACAGGCCTTCATTGGCGGCATTGACAATGGCATCAACCGACAGGCTGGTGATATCTTCTTTTCGGGTTTCGATGGTGTTCATGATCGCGCCCCCGTTTCTGATTATTTACTGCTCGCCTCAGATTTCTGATACCGATCCAGCATGTCGTTAATTTCCTGATATTCAGCCTCATCGAGCTCTGTTGAGTAAGTTGGGTCCTCATATACCCTGACGTTGGCAAAACGTTTGATGTTTTGTGCTCCTATCCGGAGAAACGAAATTTCATTGGCATCCAGGTGATCATCCTCAATATGGGTGAGCACATCAAACAGTTCTGGTTTAGGGAAAGGCCATCCGTTAAAGGGGCAATACCCATCAGCGCTTTTTGCCGTATTTCTCAAAAGCATTTTCTCGCGCGTTGTGAAGAATGTCCCACGAACCAGTTGCTTCGCCCAGGTCTCAGCTTTAGCCGTCTCCATCAAACACAACTCTTGCCAAATGCCAGAGTAGTAAATCCCGCCATCTTTTGCTGAATCCTTTCTGGTCCCAATGATACTGTCTGGTATATAAACCGGGTTGACCTTCCAGGTTGCCTTGTTTGCACCTGGAATCGTCAGCACTCTCCGCTCGCTGTAATTGAATACACCACACCCCGGCATATCCTTATCGAAGCTTAGATGCTCTGCGGGAATATATAGTGCGTTGGTCTTGTCTTTAAGATGTGCTTCATTGGCATGCGGGTGCCAGCTATACTCTCTGATTCTCTGTGGATCCGTGAGAATCTCCCCGATCTGCAGGTAACCCCATATGAACTGGATTTCCCGTGTTGGAACAGTTTTTCCGTGTACAGATGGATGACTTGAATAGCAAAAACGCAACGGTAGACCTTTCGCATAAGAGATCACGCGAAAATTACCAAAGAAGAGAAAGAGGTCACCGGGTTTGATAGCAGCAGTATTCTGCAGATAGCTTTGAGCGGCATTACGCTGACCGAATGCTGGCTTCCATCCAAACGGCTCGTGAACATATCGTTGGACGAGATCCGGATCGACGTGACAGTGGCTCTGTGAGAGTGCTGGCTTCACATCTTTCAGGAAAGAGGACACCAAAAGACTGTCATCTGAAAAGAACCGCAGATCTTCGTAGCTCGCTTCATCATCGCTGGGAATCGGCAGGGAATACAATGTGCCACCAGAAAGAATCGGGCTCGGAATTCCCCCGTTGCTACTATCAAATCCCTTTCGACTGAGGATGATTTTCATTCGGTTTCTCCCCTCTGTGCCGTATCAATTCAGAATCCTCGCAATCTGGTTAGCCATGATCCGCATCTGATCTTCTGTATTATCCATCCCCAGTGTGATCCGGATCGTGCCGTGTGCGTAGGTCTCCGGTACATTGATAGCCTTAATGACATGAGAGAGCACAGATTCCTTCAAGTTGCAGGCGGAACCTGTGGCAACACAGGTTCCCATGAGGTCAAGTCGGTGTAGGAGCATCTCACCATCAGCATCACGGAAAGAAAGACTCAAGCTGCCCGGAATGCGACGTTCGCTGCCATTGATCATAAAGTCCAGCTGATTGTCCTTCAGATGTGTCACCAGCAACCCAGTAAGGCGGTTTAGATAGGCCGCTTCCTCGTCCATATGGGCAATATGTTCTTGAAGCGCTGCGGCCATACCGACGATCCCTGCTACATTTTCTGTGCCGGCACGAGAGCCAGACTCCTGACCGCCACCATGGATTAGCGGCTCGACTTCCACGCCCTTGCGGATATAGAGAAACCCTATGCCCTTAGGACCATTGAACTTATGCGCTGAAGCTGACAGCAGGTCTGCTCCAAGTGTTTCCACATCAATAGGAATATGGCCAACAGCCTGCACAGCATCTGTGTGAAACAGTGCACCGTTTTCATGTGCAATTCTTGCCGCCTCACCAATAGGCTCGATCGTTCCAATTTCATTGTTGGCCAACATCATAGAGACAAGGCAAGTCGATTCAGTCAACGCTGCGCGCAGAGCATCAAACGATAGAAGTCCAATGGTGTCTACTGGCAGATGCTCAATCTGGTATCCCATCCGCGCTAGAAAATCGCAAGTGTGGAGAATTGCATGGTGCTCAATAGATGATGTAATAATCTGTTCCTTAACTGATGGATGACGAAATGCCACGCCAGTCAATGCCCAGTTATCCGCTTCTGTGCCGCCAGAGGTAAAGAATATTTCCTCTGGTTTTGCGCCGATGCACTCTGCGATAATTTCACGCGATGAAGCAACAGCCTTGCGCGGTTCCCGGGCAAGCCTGTAGAGGGTGGAGGGATTGCCATATTTTTCCTGTAGCCAGGGTTGCATAGCGGAATAGGCAACTGGACTTATTACAGTTGTAGCGGCGTGGTCGGCGTAGATCATTATATTGCTCATGAAAACAGCTTACAGCCTTCCTCCTTGAATTCCTGAATCTTGTCCAGAATGTCCTGCTCGCTCACATCTAGATAATCGGCAAAGCACGGCAGACAATAGAAAATCTTGGTATCAGCATTCAGCAGCTTTTTGCATATACCAATCTCATCCTTAGCAAGTGGTTTTTTTCCGCAGGCGACACAAGTCACTTGTTTTTCTTTCATGCTTCATCCATTTCCCTGATCGCGAACTCAGGCACAGTCTTTCCCTGCTGCTTCTCATCTGCAAAGCCTCTCTGAATTCGGATGATAGCACGCATGTCCATGGCAGACTTGAGGCAGTACTTCTTGAAATCGCGCGTTGAAATATCTGTGGACTTGCGGACATTCGGAAAGAGCAGTTTTAAGAATGCTGTGCAAATCCGCTTGACAGCTTCCGTGTCTCTGGTATCAGCACCAGGGGGAAGAATGATCAAGTCATCGACGATAGCCCGGTAAGAGGGGTCGTCGCGCAGTTCATGCATAACTGCGGCAAAGTACTCTGAGTTCAGTGCCCATCCACAAACTTTGAGATCATCCGTCATACGCGGGAGATCCCAACCTTTAATGAAACCATGAATTCGATCCAAAAACTGATCCTGATGGAAAGGACGTGGCAGCTCTGTGAACATGTTTTGATACTCATTCATGTTTGCTGAGGCGATATTGCCGAGGAAGATAATACCCGCATCAACCACGACCTCATGATTATCAGGAGCTCGATATTTACCATTCTCCATGATCGCCTGTAAGGCTGATTGGATCTCCGTGTCCTGCATATATTCCGCTTCCCTAATCTCATCCAAGGCAACAAAATCTCGAAGCGCAACTACGCCGTCCTTTTTTCTGGAAAAGTCATAAATCAGCTTTGCGCGTGTTACCTTGCCAGAAACCAGCCATCCATGACGGCTGATCTGCCCAAAAAGGTACGACTTTCCTGTTCCGGCGGGTGCTAATTCCAGCAAGTTGATTTGCTTTTCAACAAACGGCAACAGACGCTGGAGCATCGTTAGCTTTTGTTCCATATCTCTGTAACCGTCAGCATTGTAATCAACCGCACCTAAAACGATGTCGATCCATTCTGGCAAAGAAAAGCTTTCACGCGCATACTTAAAGTCGTCAAGGTCAACGATATACGGGGTAAAATCCTGAAAATCAATAAGCCTGATCTTTCCAGGCTCCTTCGAAGATTGGGGATACTGGTAGCCAATCTCAATAACACCCCAGTTTTCTTCTGACTTTAACAAAGCAGTGCTGCATCTCTCCCAAACATCAGGAGGGATGATCGTTTCCTTAATACCGAGCCCGAAATCAGGCAATTCAAAAGAAACTGTCTGCGTCTTGATATCTATACTTACAGAAATCTTAGCCAAGAATCGAACCGTTTCCTGGAAGTTGACCACGCGATTCAGAATAGACTTCCAGTCGTCTTTTTTGGGAATGAATTCCTGAATGAATTCTGTAGCCTGCTCTACATCTATCTCGCCATCTTCATCCTGAAAGCGCTTGATTACCCAGTCGCGCATAAAGGAAGGAAGTTTAAAGGACGAGATGAAATTATTGCGTTTTAAATCTTTGAAGACAACCATCTCGTCAAATGCATCACGGAAACGCTCAATCCATTCAGCACTTTGAGTTCCGGATTCAGACATTTCTTTTCACCCCCGCATCATATTCCCATGGATGTATTCTCTTTTGTCCCTTTCTGGACGGTGAACACAAGCTCTGTTGCCAGTCTCTTTGAACCATCATAGAAGGTGGCGCTGTATTTTTTGCTGCGCTTGATATGTTCCATTGTGAACTTAGCATGCCGCTGATCACCAACAAACTCACCATGGTATGTGCGCTCTTCTCCGTTCACATTCACAACCAGGATCGGATCAGAGAATGAAATGTTGGCAAAGACGGTAACAGAAACCGGCTCCCTTCCCTTGAGTTGAATCACACCTTCGACAAATGTTATTTCAATAGCGCTCGGCCTTGGTGTGATTGTGATCAGAGGAACGACGACTTCCTCCAGGGTTGCCCCGCCATGAACCTCTACATTGGCAGGTCTTCCGCCTTTGAATCGATCATAATTTGCAAGGACGACATAACCATTGGGTGTATAGGCTGCAAAGGGGATGCCGGGATCACTACATGCCGGGCAGCAGCGCCCACTATGCTCACCTTTTTCATCGAGCTGAATGGTGCTGCTGCTTTGGCTGTTGCTGATAACAGCCAAGCGACTTGCACCGTGGTCGGAGATGATAACAGCTTTCTCAAAAGCACCCTGTATCAGCCTGCTCCTGATTTGACGGAGTTGCTCATCAATAATCTCCAGCTCTCGGAATAAGTGTATCGGCTCTTTGCACTGCTGGTAGTCGTAAACCTGGCTGTGATGCTTTAACTCGTCCAAGGCATCAATCTTCTTGAACCCTTTGGGGAAAAACGGAATAAAGTCCTTGTTCTCACACGTAATTGAAGGAAGCTGGCAAACGCCCACAGATACTTCGGCAATCAATCCATATTGTTCACATTTGTTCTGGATATATGACAGATACTCGACTCCGAGCGCATCGAAAAAGAATAGTTGTGCGCCTTTTCGATCCATCTTGGCAGCAAGCGTGCTTCTTGCTTGGAGTTTGTTATACGGTCTATCTTCCGCATAGCGCTCCACTTGCTCCATGAAAGCAGGCCATATCCTGTTCGTAAGCTTCTGCTGCTTATAATCCTGGAAATATTTCGCGATTTCCTCACGAAGCCCAGCTTCATTACCTGGCACTTGCATGTTTGCGGGTGAGAATTTAAAAGGCACAAGGTATTTATGTACTTCTGGGAATGATAACTTTGTGATTTTCAGGAGTTCAGCCTCCGTGTATTCATAGATACTTAGGCAGCGCAGAAATTCGTGCTCTTCCTCCTCTGTGGAATCGGTTAGATAATAAACAGCTTCTTTCTCATAACGTCCCGTTCGCTGGCAATATAGACTGATGAGCGGAAGATTTTCTGGAAGCGACTCTAAGATGCGTTTTCTAGAGACATACATGGCGGAAAACTCAGCATCATCCTTCTGTATTTCAAGAAGCGTCATTGTGAGGCATTCCTCGAAATCCTCAACCGCGCTGGAATGTTCCATCACATGCTGAAGATAGGAATCGCTTTTCGCTCCGTAGAGTTTTAAGCCGAGCCAAAGAAGCCACTGCTGATTCTTGTCTCCGTCCTGTAGCGTCTCGCCAATCTTTGTGGTTAGCGCATCGATAGGAGCTATGTGTGTGCTGATTGCGTTAGCAAGAGACTTGGATGTCTTCAATTGCTCCAGTAGGAATGCCCATTGCTCCTGGGTGCCATAGCTACGCTCACAGCCGGCGACTTCTGGATACGCTTTTCTAAGCGCAGTAAAAATATCGTTGCCGTCAGACACAGCATACATGGACTGCTGGAATAACCCGGCGTGAAAACCGGTTTCTACTGTAATTACCGACTGATTGTTCAGCTCGCTCTCAGTGATTGATTCCAGCTTGGTCAGGAGACCTTGAATTTTTTGGCAACTACCTGTTGGTGCAACGGAATGACCCCAGTTAAAGATTGAGATTTGAGGAAGTCTCGAGGCTTCTCCGTTAACGCAGAAAATACGGTTCGTAAAACGAAGGTCTTTCTTCTCCAACTGCTTGAGCAAATGCTCGCAATGATACAGCAACAGAATCAGTCTGCCATGCACGCTCATGCTCACAAGCTGATTCACATAGCTTTCTAAATCAGCAAATGATCTGAGCATCAAGTATTGGGACAGTCCGACAAGAGCAAAATAGCCTTCGCCGGAGAGATCATCCAATACGCTGTCTATATCAGGAAGCATATCTCCATGGCACGTGTCAGAAACTCGGCTACATTTGACCTCGAGATTGAACTCCAATCGGGAAACGATCCTGTGGTAATCCTCAAGGTTATCTGTATTGATCAGCATGGGATAGCCGGTAGGTTCACAATGCAGATAGGCATCGATTTCAGCAAAACATTGAGCCGTATTTCGACATTCCACGCTTCTCACTCCTTTACTGATTCTTCAAAATCTGAATGCCGAATTCTGTGTCATCCAAAATCTTGTCACGCAAATATGCGCGAAGCTGCTCCGTGCTCATCTGATCAATGATGGCCATAGCTCGGTCGCTGCCTGTCAGGACATACTCCTTGGAGGCGAGCTTCTTGATTTCCTTCTGGACAGAATCGTTGTTCATCCAATCGTAGGCATCTTCGTAGATGCTGCTTGAAAGATGCCGCCTAATCGGATCAGGATTGCTGAGTAGGACCTGATAGGTTCCAACAATCCGCTGCATGAAGCACCGATCACGCTCTTCCTGGGACTGGAGTCGATCATAGAAAGAGGCATTTGCCAGATAATCCATCGCCTTCTTGATGTCCGCTTCGCTGGGATTGGCGCTGATCACAATCTGGAAGATTGACTTCACTGCGGCACGTTCAGCATCGTCAAACATGCACAAAATCGGCATGGAATAACGATCTGACCAGTCTTTCGGTTCTTTTGTTCCGGTCTTTTCCTGCCAAAGGTCGCGCAGCTTCTTTTTTCCTTGACCCAGAATGAACTTCTCAATTTCTGCCTGTACAAACTTGTAGTAATCGGATTTTCCTTTAGTGAATTGCCCCTGAGGGAAGGATGCATAGAGTTCACTTATCTCAGCATCGTCAAGTTCACCCAGGAAGGGGCTTGCATCCTGTTTGAAGTAACTTACCTGGGATTTGTAGAATTGCTCGAAGCTCTCGCGCTGGGTCATAAGCAGATCATAGAAGGTCTGCTTATGCTGATCCAGCAGTGCATTGTTCTGCTTCATGATGGCCAATTGCTGCAGGAACGAGCCAAGGTCACCGGTCAGTTTTGCAACAGCCTCGCAGGGAATATGGATGTTATTTGTTCGGGCATTCCATGCGGAAACGGTCTCCCTGATGCTTGTGCACTTCTGGGGACTCTTGTTGCTCTCCTGAACAATCTGATAGTCCAGGATGACGTCAGAAATCTTTTCTTCAGCTGAGACCTTTGCCCAGACCCAGTTGGCATCACTGGCGTTGAAGCGCTTTTTCACTTCATCGATGTATGCGCCGCCGTCGCCAATCTCGGCAGAAAGCTGAACCAGCAGGCCGCCGCGATATACCTTAAGGTATTCCAGCATGCCCTTCCGGCACTGGTCACCTGTCATCAGCTTCTCAAGGTCCCCCTCAGCGGTGGGGTTTTCGCGGACAATTTTACCGATGGATGCCGCGATATCGCTCTCCGTGTCATGGCCGCCGTTGGCTGTGTTCACGATCACAGAGAACTGGTCAATCAGCTTCTCCAATACATTCCTGGGCGTTTCAAACTGCTCCTGATCCAGCGTGTACTTCACACACCAGATCGGGAAGGCGAAACTCTTCATTTTGATCCGGAGCTGGTCGCGCGTAGCTTCCACAGACCCACAAGCGGATCGAGTAAGGTCAAAAGCGGTCACCGCACAGTTCAGGAAGCTGCGGATGTCGGGGCTCATGGTAACGATGAATTCTTCTTTGTACTTGGGATCGTGGCTCACTAGCTCCGTCACAGCGTTGCCGATCATCGTCTTCATCTTGTCGACGGTCATCTGTTCGCTACGGGAACCGTTGCTCCAGAAGAAGTCCGCTGTGGCATATTCTTTCAGCACAAAGCCCATAACGAAAGCGGTCACGCTGGAAGGCATAAAGCCGTAAGGCTCCTTCTCCATTTCATGCAGAATGCTGAGAATGCTGACACGGCCGGAACCGCTGTTAAAGCCTTCTTCAATCAGCTCTATCACGCGCTTTTTGATATGTACGATGGGCAGGCCTTGTTTCGCCGGGTCTTCCCAGTAACGCTCGACTTTCCACGCGCCGTCCAGAGCCGTCTCGAAGGACATCTTCTTGTTGCTGTTGCTGTAAGCGCCGGAGAGCGTCTGAGTAATGCCAAAGCCAGCGCCGTTGGCAGGTTGATAAAGCCCATACATGGTGGAGTTGAGACTGTAGTGCTCAAGGCCATAATAATACTTGCGCTGATTCTTATCGCGGAGCGCTTCCTGCAGAGCGGCCAGATTCGTATGATGTTGGCCCACTTTACGCTCCTCATCGTAGAGCACGAATGCGCCATTTACGATATTCTTCCGCCATTCACCCAGGACGTTTCCAGCCTGGCTGGCGAAGTGCTTCGCCTGGTCGTTGTTCTTGCCCGTATGGTATTTTGAGAATGCCATATTGTTGGCGTACTGCTGCAGCAGATCCTTGCCCAGCGGTGTCATGCATTCGACACAGACAATGTCGTTGCCGGGCATGTTGACCGTTTTCACGATCTGCTGATGAAGCTGCTGCTGCTCCGCGTCGTTCATCGCAAACGTGATGATCATCTTGAAGCGTTCGGGCCGCTGGAGCGCTTTCATCTTCTGCACGGCGGGCGTGAAGTTGGCGTAGCTGGTCCCCTCCACGATATAGCGCTTTTCGAAGGCGGGGGGCAGACAGAAGCCAAGCCTGTCAAGCAAAGGCGCATCAGAATTGGTGATTAGTGCCTGCGTCCTTGTCTGGGCAATGACTTCATCGATCAATTTCTGAATCGGAATATCAGGCGTTGCGCCGTTCGCAACGGTGTATTCTTTTTTTCCTCCTGCAACAGGTTTCTCGAAGATAATACCTTTCTCGATCAACCCGTTGGCGATGGCGAGTGCCTTGCCCTTGCTCCAATCGGTGCCTGCAAAGGAGAGATCCAGATTCTGCGCGTTGGGGCGAAGCAGTTCGTTGTCACCCTTGCGGTATGCAATCGCCTGGAGTAACAGGATCACTTTCAATACGCGCTGCTCGTCAGGGAGCAGACGGTCGGCATTGAGGGTGCGATAGTTGTCCAGGATGCCGCGAACCGCGTCGTCAAGGCCGTTCTGCCCCTTGCCATAGAAGAAGTCCCATAGCAGGTCTACCGTCAGCAGATTCTGATCATCATCCGGGCCGAAGGTATTGATATACCACTTGAAGGCCTTGGCGTCCGTCATGTCATTGCTGATGATAAAATCGAACATGCTGCGCTGGTTGGAGGTAAACAGCACGGCGATCTGCATCAGAATCAGCGCGGCATAGGGATGCATGGGCACGATATTGCGGAGCTGATCATCGGAAATAACGGTTTTGTGGCCGAGGCTTGTCTGCCGCTTGGCGGTAGAGACGATCAGATTGCGTACACTGACCAACCCATCATTCAGGTCATTCTTATCCCGTTGCCACTGGGGAGCCAGCACTGGGTCGGTGGTGGTCTTCATAGCCTTGTACATCAGGTCAAAGGCGATGTTCTCTGGCAGGTCAATGCGGACCGTGGAATCGCCTACAAAGCGGTTGAAGGTTTTCTTGGCGGTGGCTGCGTCTACAAAGAGGCCACGGCTCTCATGGGTTACCAGCATGAAATAGAACGGATGTGACGCACTGATCTCCGCTAACGTCTGGAAGCCAGTCAGGCTGACCGGGTGTGACATGAAGTACTCAGAAAACTCGTCCCAGACGAAGAGAATTGCGGAGAGATTGTTTTCCTCAATTACGCTCTTGATCCAGTTGGCCATGTCATTGACATCGCTGAAGAGACCGTACTGGCCAGCGTCTTTCAGTACCGTCATGACATTGCGCATGGTGGCTTCCACGATCTTGTCGCTGCCGGTATTCAGACGCTCCACAACGTCTTGCGCGGTAGCGCCGGCAAAAGTCCAAGCATACTTTTCTTGGCGGATCAACGCTTCAAAATAGTCTCGGTTGACGGGATTCTCCATCCAACGAAGGAAAGCGTCCTTCATGGATGCGTCACCATGATTCTCAATACCATTCGCCTTGAGCGCAGCCATGATGCTCTGCTGGACCGCCAGGATCAGATCCAGGTCGGTATCAATGCCTGCAGAGCCCACCCTGTGGATCGTCAGAATCTTGCCGCTGTTCTTCAAGGCAATATACTGGTCACGCAGATCCTGTCGAAGGCCAAAATCGTTAAAGTAGTCGATCACTTCTTCATCGGTGGCGTCCAAGATCGACTTCACTGTCAGCGCCGCATGGGATTTACCTGTACCATAAGCACCCTCCACCCAGATTGAGCGAGGGTCTTGCCCGGACAGGGCCTTATAGGTCACCTCCAGCAGCTTCACAAAGGTCTCATGCGGAAGGAAACCCTTCCAGCTGACCTTGCCCTGCTCAATCAGGTCTGCGGTGACAGCGGCATAGTATTTGGGATCGATATTAAAATACTCGCGGTACAGCTTACCCATGGTGGCGTCTCCCTTCTCAGAACAGATTCAGCACATCGGAGGAAGGCTTGTCCTTATTCAGTGTGATGGTCTCCAGGTCCAGAGTGAAGGACGCGGAGATGAAGTCCGGATAGTTACCGCTCAGACCATTGAGCAAGCGGATCATGGTATCCTGGTCAAGCCCGAAGATCCGGGTTGGGCTGATGCCGTTGCGATCGATGCTGTTGTCCATGAGAGTGGACAGGGAGAACTGGTAATAGTCCCCACAAGCTTCTGCAAACTTATAGAGACTGTAGAGAATGACTTTGGGATCTGGGGTAGTCCAAGAGCCTCTGTAAATAGAAATTAAGACTCTGTTTCTACTATCGGGTTTTAATTCGCATTCACCAAGGCCAAGCATCTTTCCTAAAATTTCGTTCGAGGCGAATATGTTCTTGTAAGCGGTCACAATATGATTCTGTGAATTAGGAGAAGAAACATCCACCTGCAATTTATCAATGAGTTGAGCAGGTGTATATTGCTCCCCCCTGGAGGTATGCATAATCCACCAGTTAAATTCAGATGTATAAACGAGATTAGAAACAATCAACCCCCAAGCAGCCTCAGTATCAATACCGATTCTGCTTATGATCCTACCAAATTCTGTGATCGTGAGTTTCTTAGGGACAATAATATCTGCGTCAGCAAGAAAGCTTTTCATGTTTTTTATCTTGTTAGTCCCGAGTTCATTGTTCTCCCAAAAACCGTCACCTTTGCTGAAAAAATCCTGCACCCATTCATACTCAATTCCGATATTCCCATACCTATCGACGCTTCCCATCTTTGTTACTCCTTTCGGTACTCTCAGAGAATTTGCCACTAGGCACCCATGGAAAACCTCGTGACATTTATGACACTTGATGCATCTGTCATCAATGTGCACTTTGCCATCTTGCATCGAGATATAACCAAACGGGCAATTTGCTTGGCATACATGGCATCCTATGCAGTAGGCAGCTTTTCTAAGTATTATTTTTAGAGCAGAGATGAAATATAGCTCATTCTTGGATTTTGAAGATGCCCTGATTGAAAATACTTGGTTACCACCTATGATGGTTCGATGAATCTCGAAACGATCCCCTTTATACATGACAACAATCAGAGTTTCATCTTCAAATGAGATTTCACCGAGAGTTTTTATCCATTCTTTCCAGTCAGTCCTTTCCCTTTTGAGTGTGATAGTTGTTACGTCACCCTCGGTTTCTTCAACACACCAATCAACTGCAAAATTCAGTTCTTTTCCGCTTCTTCGCGCCTTCCATCCGTTACCATCGAGGAATTCCCTTCTAAAATGATCGGAGGCAAATTCTTTCGATGTTGTTTCAGCAATGATATCTATGAACTGTGTCGTTGTCCTTGCATCGTTTGCTGCGTTCTGCTTGCCATAAGCCTGCTCTTTGAAAAAGAAGTTTTTATCTGTTGCCATAGGGCACACAAGACAGCCCGCCCTACTGTTGCCCTTCTTATATGTTTCATTCAATAGGAGCCCATTGCTGTATATGTATAAGAACACTTCGGCTGATGACCAATCGAGAATTGGGTGAAAGCTTGACTGTCCTTTGTGCTTGTCTCCTATACTTATCTCATCGTACTGGCTTCGGGTGGTGCTTTCATCAGCTCGAATACCTGTAAATGCCATTCCGCGAAACGCTGGGTTATCGGTTATTTGACGTAACAGAAGGATTTGCGGAGAAGTCTTATGAACGCTGCAGCACCACCGCATTGTTTGAGCGGGCGGCCCAAATTCCCTCCACGTATAGTCCGGAGTGTGTTCAGACTTCGCGACCATAAACGCAATATCTTCCTTTTCACATTGCTGCTTCACTTTCTCAACGAGCTCATATGTATCAGAGAATTCCATCTGGGTATCCCCAAATAGTACCTTGAATTGATCGTGCGGTAACGCTCTTTGAACTAAATCCAGTGCGACAACACTATCCTTACCGCCGCTGAAAGCTACGTAGAACACATCAATGCGGTCGCGATATTTCATATATGTGTTGTAAATCTTCTGGATCGTCTCCTGTACCAGCGTCTCCATCAAATCCGCATTTCGGCGGCACATTTCTTCCACATCCACCGGGATCAGTGGAGCACCGTTCGGTTCCGGGCTTTCATCGATGATGGCCAGCTCCGGCCTGGTGTACAGGGAGCCGCCTTTGGTGGAGGCGATTTTGCGGCCACGGTAAATATAGTTGTTGGCTTCCGCCCACATGATCGGCGCGGAGTCGTCTCTGGGATATGACCAGTGCGCGTCAAAGCCAAGGATGTCCAGTTCCCGGTAATACACCGGCCTGGGCTCCTTGCTGAACTTTGATATTTCACTGGTCAGCAGAAGTCTCCGGTCTCTGCGTCCCAAAGATACTGATACATGTCGATAACCTCATTTCTCTGCGGCTCTCAGCTTTTCCCGCAGCATCTGCGCGACTTTGATCATTTCCGTTGCGTTGGCCATTAGCCGTTGCGTGCGGTATCCTTTTTCCACCAACACATCCAGCGCTTCCTTCGCGCTGTGCCAAGTATCATCATGTGCCAACGCGTCAATCAACAGGTCGCGGTTGGTACGGAAGGGCGACATCCGGCGCACCATCGCACCAATGGGTATGTGCTCCACCGGGCCAGCTTGTTCCAGACGGAAGACGCAACTGTAATCCCGAAGATAGCTCTCCAGCAGGAAGCGATTCCAAGGAACGGCCACTCCAGGCAAACCCATAAACAGAGTGAATTCTTTCAGCGGCATATAGTCGCCCGGACAGGCTTGCTCCAAGACCCTGTCTGTGGACTCGGAGTCGAAAGCAATCAAGCGCTTGGAGATAAACTCGCTCCTGGATATACGGACCATCTCCGCCAGTACGGAATCCCAGTAGATACCGGACACATCCAACTGAGCGCAGAGGTCTTTGAGATCGTCAATGGTTACGCGCTCGTGCGCCTTGCAATATGAACGGAAGACCATGTGGGTGTCCATTCCCGCGCCCTTGGCACAGATAACTACGCCGTTGAAATCGAATTGATCCCGCAGGAGCCAGGCCATGACGTTGCGGACGCCCCAATCCTTCCAATCTGACGTGTCCATCACAGCATTGGGGCAGCTGGTCTGCATCAGTTCACGCAGGTCTTTGGCCACCAGAAAGCCATCGTCCTCGATACGCCTAAACATGGCTCGCTGCAGCGCCGCCAGTTCATGCGCACTGATCGGGAAATTCGGCGCATAGAAGTAGGTTTCCTGCTCAATTGAAACGATGGATTTCTCTGTGACCAACTCATGCTTGATCCGGTCCATCGGGATGTACCATAGCCGCTCCGACATTTGCGTGTAGGTGAGCGGCTCATAGCACTCTTGGAACAGTTCCATCACATCCGCAGTGACATTGGCGTTCTTTCCCGGTGGGCAGATGATCCCATAGGATATACTGAACTGTCTGTTGGCAGAAGCCAGCAGCATCGCTTTGAAGGCATCTGCGGTGTAGACTGACAGCTGCTGAGCCAGCTCAGTTCTGTACTTCTCAAAGAGCTGCTGCGGATACACGCAGCTTGCTCCGGAAGACAGTACCTGAACAATATCCTGATAAATGGTGTCCATCAGGGAGGACTGTTTTTCGTCTCGCTTGGCGTAAACGCGTTCATCACGGAATTCGCCAACCTGCTTGAGCAGCTCAATCAGTTTTTCATCATCAGGCTCCACGGTATCATGATAGCATTCTTCATAGATGCCACGGAATTTGCGCAGACGCATGCCGTTCAGCCGCAGGCCGTCCTCAAACTCTTCGGAGAGAATCCGGTTCCAGCGGGATGCTGTTACCTCATCCACAGAGGGTCGACTCACCTGTGGAACCGGTTCCTCTGCGGGTGCTTTCTTCTGGCTTGGGTCGGCAAAAATAGGCTGCGTCGGATTAAGAAGATAGTAGAGCTTCCGTCCATGTAGATCAATGCGTGATCCGAGCATTCTGCCTAGCACAGCATTCCGGCTGCCCTTCCCGGTGATTGCATTGTTGAGCGCCTGATATACGGACAAAGACGGATTCTGAGAATTTGACTGGTAGAGGCCCTGAGGCATGAGCTCGTCCGTGATCTCCTGAATGTCCATATCGATCAGGGTGCCCTCATAAACCAGCGCAGGCTCGGTGTAGCTTTCGCCTTCCTCATCGTCCTCTGTCCCGGCAGTGCGTCCACGCAGCTGACGAATGGTTTCCTCTCCGGCCGATCCTCTCAACGCAATCCAGGGTCTGGAGAAGATACAGTCGCTGCTATAAAGATACGCAGCAATGCTGAAAAGCGCCGACTGATACATCACGCCTATCTCATCCAGCCAGCTGCCATTATATGTACTGGCAAGAGAGAACAGCTCTCGGCTGTGATGCGCCTGTCCGTCAGAAAGCAGCATGTCCAAGGTCTGCTTCAGCTGCTCAATGTGCTGCTCTGTCAGATGCAGATTGTCAGCATGGATATACTTTCCATTGCAGGCGATTATGTGCCTCTGCATCAATGCAAAATTTAGCACTGCATCAGAAACACCGGGGAATGCTTCTTTGATCTCCGACGTCAACACGTAACGGCCAGCATTTTTTATAAATTGCTCCACGGTGCCGTAAATATTTGTTGTACGGCCGCCTTTGGAGATGCAATCCCGGGAGAAAGAGTAGAATTGATCCCACTCCCGTTTCAGGATGCCCTGGAGAAAATACCGGTTGTCAACCCCTGCCTCGATAAGCTCGGCCTTAAAGGCTTCAAACAGGGTGCTGAACATATAGACGTCATTTTCACCCTGATCCACATACTCACGGATTCTCTCGAGAAGATCATCCGACAGAATATGCTCCCGCACGGAGACATAGGTGCCTCGATCACGAAGCATGCCTACATTGGCAATGATTGCGGTCAGCGCATGATCGCCCTCAGAGATACGGATTTCTGTTCCGAAGCGGGCGTAGAGCTTCTCCCTAAAAAGCTGAAGTTCTTCACGCATGGTAACATGGATGCCATCCGGATCAAACTCAGGGAGAATCTCCCTGCTCATTTTGCGCAGATTGAGTTTGCCACGCCGCCAGGTATGGATGGATTCTGAATAATTGTAGTCTGCCTGAATCTGCAGCTCGATCAGTTCAGACGGCAGACCTTTTTCTTCGGCCTGCTTCAAATACTTTGGAAGTTCTGTTGTGTCGATATGATCAGGCAGTTCATCCACAAAGGTATGCACATGCTCTTCCTCAAGATGAGAATTCTCAAGGATGAATGCATCCAGTGGCTTTGCATAACGATAATGCTTTGCGCCATCTGCATTACGCAGCAGGTGAAGGAACAGGAGACCATCAGCCCCGCAACAATCTATGATTTCCTGTGCGGTCAGGATCTCATCACCGTGACGAACAGCAGAGATTAGCAACAAAATGCTTTCCGCTTTGGATACATGAAATAATCTAATTGCTTTTTTTTCAATTTGGCGAACCCTTTCCCTGGTGAGGTTGTAAAGACTGCCAATCTCTTCAAGAGTTTTACCCTCAGCGCGAAATTGCGTTATTTCTCTGCGCTTATCATTTTGACAGCAGGACTCGACAATCTCTGTTACTTCAGCTTCAATGCTGATACCGCACCAGGGCAGGAAGGATTCCAAGGCGCGGAATTCTTCGTCGGAATATCGCGTATCCTGATGAAAAAGCTCCTCGAAGGTCATCATGTCATCAAAGGTATCTTCAAGCTCAGCAATTGATTTTTTTCCAGGCCATGCATGAGCAAATGGCTTGATAGGCAGACTTCTACGGTCTAATGGAAGGGATCCCACCAAGGCTTGCAGTTTTATTGATTGTGCGCTACGCTCACGCTGCTCATGAATAAAGTCGATAAGAGAGGGCAGCAACACAGAAATGGGAAATGATGAACTGAGTGTGGCGGCAACCATATCCGCGCCGATTACCTCGGCGATATCCATGACCTTCAAAAGAATATTTATCTGTTCTTCCGACTCCAGCTGTTCTTCTATTTCATCCCATTGCTCTGCTGCAATCAAATCAGCATATGGCTTGAGGAAGGACGGCTCTGGCACCACCTCATTAGATGAAGCAAAATTTTGCGACGCAACGAGGTTTCGATGAGTGTATCCGGCTACCGCATCCAAAATCTCATTGACTGTTTTTGCACCGGCGTTTTTCATGCCAGCTAAACGCGCCAGTGGCATACTGAGTATATCGGATACTGATCTATGCCCAAGCTCTTCGCGATCAAGGCAATTAACAGCGCGCACGGAAAGATGCAACTGATTATAGGGCGTATCCGCGCACGATTGGATCCGAAGGAAACCGCCAACGAGAATGTTGCCATCCTTCTCAATAGCAGCGTAAAGGGCAGGGATCGAATGGGCGAACTTCTTCCACTCGTCATTGTAGTAAGTCTCAGACACCCATTCCGACCTCCCTTCAACTGCAAATAGTTCTTGAAAACATACTGCAAACTGTGCAGTTACCCATCTGGATTGATACTCTTATGAAATATCCCAATATTTTCTCTGCATCATAGGATCATTCATTAATGCGGTTGCTCATCGACTATTTCCATGATGTCGCTTACATCGCATTGTAATGCGACGCAGATCTTTTGAATAATCTCGGTATTGACATTTTCATTTTTTCCGAGTTTTGTGATAGATGCTGCGCTGATGCCCGCTATGCGCTGCAAATCCTTTCTCTTCATATCCTTATCTATAAGGAGCTTCCAAAGTTTCTTGTAAGAGATAGCCATGAACGAACCTCCCATTCACGTTCTTACGAACCGATAGGTACAACACCGACAATAATAGCATATGAAGCTCGACAACACAAGATTAAATCTTGCGTTTGCAGGATTATTTTCTTATATTTGCAGGATTTTGCGCATTCAGACAGGGTATTTTATGTCAATTATATTACTGGCAAGCAAAGACTCGCCACCACTAAATAGGCGACAAGCCATCTATTATTCTATGTTTACTTGCAGTTTCTTGATGACAAGGTATTATGCTCCCATCGTTTGTGATAAGACCTTCAGCATGTTGATCACTTCAGGGTTAGTCAGCAGCTTTGCCAGCTGTTCTGGATTCATACTATCCTGCTTTTCAGTCTTCTCTGTTTCAGTGGCTTTCTTCGTGCTCTCTGAAGGGACACCTGGTTCAGGACCCTTATCAGCATAAAACGCCTTTTCAATCAATTCTGCATTGGTGCGCCAATTCTCATCCAGAATATGTGAGTACTGATCAGTCACCATGGCCGCCTGCGCATGCTCGGAGTCACCCTGTACAGCCTTGATGTCGCCGCCGGTCAGCTTCAGCTTGTAGGTAATGCTGGAATGGCGGAGACTGTGGAACACGACCGGAGGCAGATTGTTTTCCTCGATCAGATCCTTCATGGCCTTCCGAATGACAGAGGATTCTGTAGGCATTCCCATCGGGGTGGCAATAACCAGATTGAATTTCATGTATTCATCGCCAAGCGCCTGAATGGTCGTGTCCTGCTCCATCTTCCAGGCCACCAGCATTTCAGCAACGGTCTTGGGAAGAAACACCTTGCGGTTGCTTGTTTCCGTCTTCGGCTTTTTCAGCACCAGAACTGTTTAATTCTTTATACCCTGCTCAGGAAAGGTGAAGATGATATCCTTGGATTCCAGCGTATTCATCGTGGCCTTCTTGACCCGCTGGAGTTCCTTGTTGACGTATATCGAGGCTTTTCCTGTGGCGATGCTTTCATCGGAAATATCCACGCAATCCCAGGTCAGTGCCAGCAATTCACCAATGCGCAGAGAGCAGGCAAACGCCAGATTCAGGCAGAGCTTCAGCCGCGGGTCATTACAGCATTCAATTGCCCTAAACAGCGTCGGTGTGTCCCAGATTTCCGACGGCTTTCTCACGCTCACGCAAGGGAGAAATCCCCGCGGTTATGAGCGAATGATACCGTTTTATGCTTGAAGGGCGGTTAACGTCATCATCGGTATTGGCCTGGAGCGTTAGCCGCAGGACCGCTTTTTCGTCGGTATCAAGCAGCGTAAACCAGCTTTCTATGGCGCTGATTTGAATCGTGCGGAGCGTTAGCGCCTCGCGCATTTCAGCGTTCTCCCTCGCCTCCAGACGCCGTTCAATGATCGCCGCCTCTTTTTTGAGCTGCGCAAAGTTTTCAATAACTCGACGGACAAGTTGTTCCATGAAGCTTACCCTCCTTCTTTAAGTACGCCTATAGTGTAAAGGATGTCGCCGCAGATGAAAATTGAGGAGTTCCGGCAGAAATCATGAAAAGCTCCGGCAGCGCTTTACTTTGCGAAAGGATAAAGCACGACGGCCAGACTGCCGAGAGCGTGTTGACAATGGGAACAGTACGGCTCAGAATAAAGGGGTACGGAAACCGTGCTGAAAGAATGAAGAAAATTTGAAAAAGCCGATATTTTCCGGAATGGCGTCGTCTATAGGGTATAAGGAGGTGAGCGGCAGATGGAGGTTGTCACGCGCCCTGACAGCGTCCGGGATCAGGCGTTATGCCGGCTGGTGAATCAGTATCAAACCTTGCTGCTGCGCATGTGTTATCTGTATCTCCATGATAGGACGCTCGCGGAGGATGCGGTGCAGGAAACATACCTGAAGGCTTATAAAGCGCTGGATACCTTTCGTGGAGAGTGCAGCGAAAAAACCTGGCTGAATCGGATTGCGATCAACACCTGCCGGGATATGCGGCGCTCGTCGTGGTTCCGCTATGTGGATCGACGCGTCACCATGGAAGCATTGCCGGAAGCGGCGACAGAACCCGGCGAAGAGGACATAGAGCTGACGCTGAGCGTCATGCGGCTTCCGCAGAAGCTCAAGGAGGTCGTGCTGCTCTATTATTATCAGGACATGACTACGACGGAGATTGCCGGCGCGTTAGGCGTCGCGCAATCAACCGTATCGACGCGATTGAAGCGCGCGCGGACACGGCTGCGCTCGATACTGGAGGGGAGGCATTATCATGGATGAGCGCAAGGAAAGACAGCGGCTCAAATCCGCTATTGACACCACTCTATCCGGTATTCAGGGCGACCCCTGGCTGGCACAGCGCGTGCTGGCGGACGCGAAAGGAGACGTTAAAGTGAAAAAGAAGATTTCCGTTGGATTAGTGTTGGCGTTGGTACTGATGCTGGCGGCGGTGACGGCGTTGGCGGCAATGACTTTGAACGCCCTTTATGAGAGGACCTTAGAAAAGGAAGGTCAGAGCGGCCTAATTCAAGACTGGAGCACTTCCGACAAGGTGGCGCTGGTGGATTGGATGGTCGAGGCCGGAATTGAGCTAGATGAGGAACAGGTCGCCAAGCTCCACGAGAGTGACATGTCCGATGCGGACAAAGGGACGCTGGCGATGGAGATCATAGGCGGCTACTATCCCGCCAGAGACGGTATTCTCACCTCCGTGGATCTGATCGCCAGGGAGAAGGGGCCTATTGAGTATTGGTCGCTGGAGGATAAAGCATGGTTTTCCGAGATGATGGTCAAGTACCAGCCGGAGGAAGTCAGCGGCATGAATTTGCTTCCTACCGAAGACGATATTACCCAGGAACAGGCCATTGAAATCATGTACGCTTACTATGAGAAGGAATACGGCCTCAAGCGTGAGGATTTTGACGAATCCAAAATGACGATTTCCTTCTCTGAAGAAACATGGGATGATGGCAGCGGTCCGCAACGGCTAAAAACATGGGGAATGAATTTGTGGTTGAAAGCGGATGCGGAACATCCGATGAGCATTCACATCCTGCCAGATGGGATGATTAAACAGGCGAGCGGTCCATATGTTCGGAATTGGCGTGATGATTGGTATGATACGTTTACGTCTGATGACTATTGGACAATTGAAGGCATGGTAAGCTTTCGAGAAAAATGGGAACCCCGCATAGAAGACATAAAAAAAACAGGTGATAAGATTGATGACGATTTATTATATTTGGCAACAAAGGATTTTGAAATTCCAGGGATACATGATATTTCTGTAGATGAAGCTTTGAGGCTCGCAAACCAGGCTATCATGAACCACATGTCTTGGTCAGATAATGAACTAGATTACTATCAAATCCGCCGGGCATATTTGCTGGGAGAGTCAAAGCGACCGTATTACTTTTTCTGGTATGTCCCCTCTGAAAAAACACGCAGCTTACCAGAGGAACAAAGGGAGCGCCTAATCCCTATGGTTCTCCATTTGGACGCGGTCGACGGTTCAATTACCTCGATTATATTGCTAACTCAGAATCAAATTGAGCTCCAAGATATTATATGATTTCTTTTCTTACCAATATGTCGGCCCCCATCTTTAAGCTGATGGGGGCCGATTTTTATCTGGTTACGCTTTTAATTCAAGGGTGAAGTAATCTGTCCCTGATAAACTTGCCAAAGCTTATCCTTTGTATTAGGACCGACGCGTCCGTCTTGACTAAGTCCCATGCGGCGCTGGAATTCAATGACAGTTGCTTTCGTATTCTTTCCGAAATAACCGTCTACCGTAAGCTGATAGGCAGGAATGTTCTTAAAATACTTGTTCAGGTCTGTCTGCATCCGCATGATGTCATGATTGTCACCGCTATTGGTATAGAGTTCAGTATCACCATAGCGGTCAGACCAATCAGCAGCCAGCGCCGGCGCGGCGATAGCCAAAACAGAAACGATTACCAAAGCCAGAGCCAGAAACTTTTTGATGTTCTTCATTTGAATTTTCCTTTCATTTTGGGCGCACTTAATAAAGTTAAGCGTGCGCTTTCTTTCGTTTTGTTACGAGAGTTGCGGATACCCCTTAAAGCGCGTTTCAGCGCCCTGTTACGTGAAATGAATCCTTGCAGAACATCCATCCCTTTGAGGATGGCAGCGGCCAAGCTCGTCTACAGGCACTCACTCACGCCATGAACGTCACCGTTGGACTCACCCCTTTTCCGACGTTGCCTTGTTCGCCGAGCCGTCTGTTTCCCTCTCGGCTTGTCTATATTGTAAGGGGTAAAACTGGTTTTGAAAATTGAAGAGTTCCGGCAGAAACCATGAAAAGTTCCGGCAGCGCTTTCTTACAGTAAAGCGGCCGCCCATTTCGGGCGGCCGCATCGTGCACTCTAATCATCCTTTTTCGGGAGGCTTGGTTGTCGCTTCGTTATATAGATCGCCAAAGAGCGCCAGAACAATTTTTTGATGGTTCTCCACAAAGGCTGCGATCTTGGCCAGACCGCTGGCCTGGTAGCCGATCAGCGTGCGTTCGGCACGGGTAAATTCATTCTCCCAGCGTTTCATGAAGGAGAACGCTACACGCGGCCATTCTAGCTCCTCAATCAGGTGTTTCTCGATTACGAAGCGTTCGTCCGTGCTCAAAAGATTGAACCAGCTCTGGATCATGGCGACCTTCGTATCAACCATCACGAGCGCCTCACGCGCTTCTTTGTTTTCTCGCATAGCGAGCCAGCGCTCGTACATCTCCTTTTCCGCCACAAAGCTTGTGTATCTACTCAGTATCATTCGTACAAATTCTTCCATGGAGATTCTCCTTTGTATAAAGATTTGTCGCTTTACACGCCGGAGGGAACATGCTACAATGAACGCGTCCTTGTAGAACATCCATCCTTTTGAGGATGGCAGCGGCCAAGCTCGTTTTACAGGGACATTCTTGTATCTATCCTGCCAACGTGTTTTGGGGAATAAAGCTGGCTGCCGTTCAAGCTGCGCTTAGAATTTTACTTCGCCAGTTTCGGCGCTGTCAGCTTTTCATTAAGCATATCGTTCGGGGTGATATTATATGCTTTGCATAGCGCAAGCAGGAAATCGACGGACATGCCGGCAGTTCCACATTCAGCCTCCACGATATGCCGCAAAGAGCAACCAAAGCGCTCTGCCACTTTATCCTGTGTAAGTCCTGCGGCTTTTCTTGCGGTCAGCGCTTGAAAACCGACAGCCTTACGGTCATACTTCGGTAGGTTCACACGTTGCCGCCTCCCTTTTCGATATTATGTCCCATTTTCCGCTTGCAAAGAAGGCGATTTAGCCATAATATATTTCTACACGTTGGTGCAAGTGGCCTTACGCTTACAGGACGGAAAAATATTGTTGGTAGCAGCGCCCCCAAACCCCTTTGAAGGCATGATGAAATCATCATGCGGCTGCGCGCCTCAAGGCGCTTGATTAAGCACGATCCACCTACGGCTTTATGTTCATCCCGCTTGCGCTTATACCAAAAAAGGAGCGGAAAGCCGTCTCAGGCTCTCCGCTCCCAAAAGGGATCGGGTTACTCGACGATGATGGTTCCGGCCTGATCGCCGATTTCGATGGTATATTCGCCGGCATCCAGGGTCAAATCCATCTGTACCACGCGCCAGCTTCCGCCCTCGACGGTCATGATCTTTTCAGCCATCACCTCGCCGTTGGCCTTGGCCTGCACGGTGGTGATGCCGTCCGCGCCGTTGTTGCGCAGCAGGGCGTACACGGTGAAGGGCTCGCCGGCCTTGGTCTGGTTCCACACGGTGGTCTGCGTGGTTGTGGAGGAACCGGATTCCACTTCAACGGTTTCCTGCATCGTGGGCAGGATCAGGCAGGAGTACTTGAATTCGGGGTTCTTGCCGTAGCTCATGCCAAACTGATAGGTGACCAGCGGATCGCCCCAGTTGTTGGGGGAAGCGTGATTGGGATCGTCCTCCATGACAGCCTGTACCATCAGGCGAACATAGGGAGAAGCGCCCTGATCGCCCGCCAGGTCTTTCCACTGCTCATTGTCCGCCACGATGTCGCGGGCAATTTCCTTGTTAATGACGCCGCCAGGCTCGACCACGCCGTAAAGCAGGTCCACATACACCCAGGGAGCGGTGGTGGTCACGAAACCGCCCTCGGTGGAGCCGTGGTCGGCGCCCTGGCTGTAGCTCAGGTACAGAAGCGCATCGGCGCTTTCAATGGCATACTGCGTGGGCTCGGTGGTGTTCAACGTCAGCACGATGGGCTTGCCGCAGTCCTGAGCGTCCTCGATGAACAGCTCGGTCGCGTCGTTGATGGAAGCGTAATCGCCCACAACCACGTCGGCTTCTTCCATGGCTTCCACAACCGTTACGCCCATTTCGGCCATATACTTCGCATAGCCTTCCTTGGCGGCGGAGTTGGAGCCGTCGACATATACCTTGGCATCCTTGCTGAGGGGCAGCAGGTTGTTGTCGTTTTTCACCAGCACGGCGGATTCCGCCTGCAGGCGCTCGGTCAGCTCCACCTCGTAGGGATTGCGGGCGGCGCGCAGCTCTTCGTCGTTGGTGATGGGGGTGGGGTTGGCGGCCCATTCGGCGCTGGCGCACAGTTCCACAGCGGCGTCCACGTCGCAGTACGGATTCTCGAACAGGCCCTTGTTATACTTGAACCGGAGAATACGGGTGGCAGCCTGATCCACGTTGGCCTTTTCCACTTCGCCGGAAGCCAGGCCGTCGATGATCGCCTGGGGGTAGTTGGAGGAGGGAGAGGATTCCCAATTGCTGTAATCCCGGATTATGGAGCCGGAGCCGAACATATCGGTGCCGTTGGCCAGGGCTTCATTATAAAGCCAACCGATGGTCTGCTGGCCCAGATCCACGCCCTCGGCGGTGACGCCGCTCATACGGCCGGGGTTGCTGGGACCGCCGCCCAAGGCCCACCAGTCGGTGACGACCACGCCCTGGAAACCAATCTCCTTGCGCAGATAATCCATGGTGGCTTTATCCCACTTCACATCAACGGTATTGCTGATGCCGGTGCCGCCGCAGTTGGTCATAACCCATTCGGAACCGCCGGAGAGGGCGGCTTTCCAGCCTACCATCCAGTTATCAAAGTTCTGGGCTACGCTGCGGGCCTTGCCAAAGGCGGAATCGCCGCCGCGGCCGATCCAGTGCTTGGTGCAGGAGGCCAGGCCGTTTTCTTCCAGGCCCTTGATTTCTTCGTGCACGATCGCGGCGATGTATTCGGGGTTCTCGCCGTACTGCGCGCCGATCTCATTGGCGTAGGGCTCGAAGGTGACATGAACGCCGATGGCGCGCATGGCCTTGCCATAGAAGGAAGCCAGCTCGTAGGCCAGCTCGGGATCGTTGGCCGTGCCGAAGCCCTCGTGCGCTTTGTCAATGTAACCGCCGAAGGAGTTATACTCGCGGTCGGAGGTGAACACCATGGGCACGCCCAGGCGCTCGGATTCCGCGGCGGCCTGCAGGTTGTTCAGGGTATTGGTGATGGTGATGGGGGTGCCGTTGAGGTTGAATAGCTGGCAGGTGAGGGCAAATTCCTTCACCATGTTGCGGGCGTCGTAAAGCTGCGTGTTGACGCAGAACAACAGGCCCACCTCTTCCTCGGGAGCCATCTGGCTGATCAGGTCGGCGATGCGGGCGTCGGTATCCACGCGCCAGTCCTCATACACATCCAGGAAGCCGTTCTTGTTCAGGTCCTTGAATTTCAGGCCGTCCACGTCCAGGATGGGCGTGACGCCCTCGATATAGGAGAGCTTCACCTGACCGGTGGCCTCGTCCGCCTCGATGACGGAAAATTCGCAGGTGGATTGCAGATAGGCTTCCTCGGCGTCAGCCGCTTCCTGATCCACCTCCTGAGCGCGGAGGTCCATGACCTGGTTTGCGCCAACAGGATCTTCGGCGGGAGCTTCCGCAAAAGCGCCTGAGACGCCGCTGAGCGCCATGACGACGACCAGCAGCAGCGAGAGTTTTTTCATGTTTGATTGCTCCTTTCCACTCATTGGTTCAGGTCTTAGCCGCAAAAGCCGTTTTCTTCTCCCGTTCAGGAAAGCGCGGCCATTTGCAGGTTCCTTCTGTTACCATACCATGCTTTTGCTACATGGAATTGGAAAATGAAACACCTTCATTGACAGCTTCCCGCATGAACCCTTCGATTATGGGAAAATCAGGTACAAACGACCAGAAAAAAACGCACAAAGGGGCGTTCAAAAGCCCCGCCGGCTTTGGCAGGGCTTTAAGAGGGGCTAGCGATTGTGGCTTTCCACACGGCGGATGATCAGAAGCGCGGCCAGGAGAATAAGGCTCCAAAGGGCCGCCGACACCCATTGCCCCCTTTGATCGGCCTGCGATCCCTCCGGGGGATTGCCGCCCGCCGGAAAGGCATTCTGCCGCTCCGGCTTTGATTTGGCGGCATCCGGGGCCGGCGTCTCCGCGGGCTGGGCCGCCGTCTCTTGCGGCGAGGCGGGCTCAGGCGGCGCGCTTTGCCCGCCGCCTGAGCCGCCGCCAAAGGAATCGCCGCTTTCCTGCCCGGCAGGCTCCGCGCCGGAGGGCGGCGTAAAGCCTCCGGAAAAACTTGACGTCTGGCCGGGCGGCTGGAAGCCGCCGCCGTTTCCGCCGGCATTCATGCTGCCCATATCGGCGGTAGAGAGATCGCTGGCGTCCACCAGGGCGGCGCGGTTGTCCCGCTGCGCCTGGCTGGTCGCGGGAATCGTTCCGTCCAGTTGCCCCCGGATGCTTTCCGCGCGCTTGCGGCAGAAGGTTTGCAGCGTGCCGACCGCCTTTTCAAACGCCTCCATGCTGTAAAAAGCGGACGTATCCAACGCAAGATAGGGCGTTATCAATGCCTGTATTCGGCTAATTTCCCGCTCCAGCCATCCGTTTTCGAGGTTTTCCGCAAGGAAACGGTCATAGGCGGCGTGATAATCCGCCAAGGCGTCCTCATCGCTGAAGATCCAGGCGATCAGCGGGCGGGAATCCACCGTGCCGCCGCTGACGGGCGAATCAATGGGCGAATTGACCGCGGAGGTGGCGTCGGAGGAGGCGGCAAAACCGCCAAAGGCCAGGTTGTAGTCCCAGGGGATGATGGACAGCCTTCCCTCCTCCTCGTACAGATAGTAGTTATGCACCATCATGCCCGTATAGCTGTCGTCGTTGCAAAGGAAATGATGAACGGCCAGATAGCGGATCACCTCGTCCTGGCATACCGTGTCGTCCAGAGCTTCCTTGGCGTTCAGCCTGCGCAGCGCCTCGATCAGGCGCGCCTGATCCTTTTTGCCGGCGCTGGTTTTGGCGTTGTGGAAGATATTTGCGTAGTGATCCGGGTCATCGTCCGAATAGATCAGCTTCACATCGTCGCTTCCCATGCCAAAATTGAAGCCGCTCCCTCCGGGCGCTTCGGGAAAGCCGCCCCGCGCCTTTTCGCTATCGGGCGCCGCTTGGGCGTCGGGAACCGGCGTCGTTCCCCGGGCACTTTCTCCGCCGGAGGGATTGAAATCAGCGGGAGGCGTGTCCGGCATATCCGCGGGCGCGCCGGAGGAGCCGCCGAAGGAAAGCCCGCCGTCCCCAGGGCGCGTAGCCGTTTCCGGCGCGGAGCCGTCATTGCCCGGTCTTTCCCGTAGCTGGTCAAGGCTGAAGTCCCGTCCGTTTCCCCGGCCCCCGCCAAAAGACATGCTGTCCGGCTTATACAGCTCGCCCTTGGTCATCCCATTGCGGTCCAGAAACGCCTCTTCCACGCCCTCCACGGCCAGATACAACCCCCAGGGTTCGCCGTTGACGTTGATCTGTACATAGCTGCAGAGGGGAGAGGGAACGCCCATGCGATTCATTAGCGTATACGCCAGATCATCCTTCATCATGGTGGCATCTTGGATCAAATTATTGAGGCTCAGCTTATCCAGGCCATGATAGGTCATTCCCTTTTGATAGTGGTCAAATTCCAACTTGAAGGAATAGCGGGAAGAGCCCATGGAGGCAACGGAAGAGAGGGAGGTGTTGCCCTTGGCGCGAATGCCCGCGCCCGCGTACTTTTCGCCGTCGATGGCGACGCCGCACTGAGCGTATTCCTCCGCCATGGCGTTGGCAAGAAAGCCTTCCCAATCCTCCATTGTGATGTCGATGGTATGCACCTTGCTCCGGTCAAACAGCAGCTCCTCATAACCCGCGCGGCGTCGGTCGTCGCCCTGCGCCGGCTCCGAAAGCCCCCATAGGCACGCTGCGGCCAGCAGCATCAGCGCCGTGGCGACGCATGCGATACGCTCCGCTTTTTTGGTTCTCAGCATGGGATCACCCCATATAATCGCCATTATAGCTTACCAGCACCGCGCTTCCCACGCCGTCCATTTCGGACAGCCTGGTGATGAAATCGGTGTCGTTGTCCTTCAGCGTCACCTCGTAGGTCAGCTCGATGGCGCCTTTCTGGGCGCTTTTGCTCTTGACGACGGTTTTGCCGGTATTTTGCTTCAGGTAGGCGGTCACCTGTTCCTCCGCCTTTCCGCTATCGCAGGAGATAACGGCGATAAACGGCTTCTGGGCGGATTTTTTGTTGCAGAACACAATCATGATGACGCCGATGATAACGCTGCCGAAGACGGCCAGCGGAATCATCCCGGCTGCCAGCACAATGCCGCCCGCGATGGACCAGAAGAGGAACGCAATGTCCATCGGCTCCTTGATGGCGGTGCGGAAACGCACGATGGAAAGCGCGCCCACCATGCCCAGGGACAGAACCACATTGGAGGTCACCGCCAAAATGACCATGGTGGTAATCATCGTCATGGCAATCAGCGAACCGCCAAAGGACTGAGAAAACATCACCCCGGCGTAGGTCTTTTTGTACACGAAAAAGATGAACAGCCCCAGGCAGAAGGACAGCAGCAAAGCGATGCCCATATCCGTAACGGATACGGCCGTCACGTTTTCCAAAAACGAGGATTTGAAAATATCGTTAAAAGTCATGTGGACGCCTCCATTCAGATTGACTACTGATAAACCCGGCAGGCCGCATACTTGGAAAAGGCCGTAGCGCCGCGGCTTTTCAGCGCCGCCGCCTGTCGGATGACGCCCGGCAGGTATTCATCCCACTTGACCTCCAAAAGCGTCACGTCGTCCGCGATGGGCAAAGTCAGTCCATCGGGATTGAGAAAATCCCGCGGCGTACCGGCGCGAATGGCCCAGTCGATGGTCACGCGCACGTTGCCGGGGCCGTAAACGAAGGGGATGCGCTTATATTCCACCACCGTCTTGGGCGCCAGGCGGCGCACCTTCATATCTCCATACAGGGCCATCAGCAGGGGACGCTTGCTGGTTGCCAGCCAGGCGATATCCCCTTGGAGAATCCGCCGCGCCTCCATAAGCGTCAGAACTTCCCGCGGCTTGCACCCCACGCCGTCCCGCTTCATTTTGCATTCCAGCACGATATAGTCGAGATGGTCGTCATAATAACGAATGCGAAATTTTCTCCGCTCGTTCACGCCGTCCAGCTTTTCATGCAGCGCCGTATCCATCGGATCGTCAAAATACAGGCTGCGGATACGGTAATAGCCCTTTTCCGCGGCATTCGGATCGATCTTTGCCACAGCGCACAGGTTTGTTCGGATTGCCGCCGCGTCTCCGGGCGATATCACATGCTTCATCTCATGCCGGTAATTCATCTGATTTCCTCCTTCCTCTAAAGAATCAAAGCTGTGATTTCAGCATTGCCATTGTATCAGAGAACGGCGGCGGTATGATTGGAAATTTGGGAACAAACCACCGGAAAATCAACCTCTGCTTTGAACGTACTGTGAACGCGGCGTGAAAACAGCCTTCGTCTGGAGCGGTTTTTGCAAAAGAAAAAATTTTGCGGCATACCTCATGAAGCATCATGATCAAAATAAAGCAGGACGCTGTGCGGAGCAAATCCATAGCGTCCTGTATTATAAATTGATCCGTTTTTTGTCGCCAAAACGCTGCCAGGAAATTCAACGATAGGCTGATATCACAACCTGGACGGCTCCGTCGATTCCAAGTCTGCCGCTGTTGATGCAAAGGTCAAAATCATTCATTCGCGGTGTTGATTTTTCCGCATAGAAAGAATAATATGCCATACGCTTTTTATCAACCGTCAAGCCGTTTTTCTATGTTTTCCGTCGGTTCCTGATATTCTTCCACGGCGCGGCGTATTCTTGTTTCGATATCCGCGTAAATGATCACGCGAAGCACTTGGAACTGGCCTCTTATCACCGTGCAAGCGCTGCGCCCCACGAGCACGCAAGGGCCGCGAACGTTCAGCTTACGAATCGCTTCGCGCTGGGCGAGATACAGTTTGTCCTTGACCGGCAGGTCGGAGGGCGCGCCGGGAGCAGTCGAATATAAGCGGCTTCCCGCCTCTATTTGATTTGCGCCGGCAAAGGATTCAGCGCAGAGGCCGCTACGGAGGACGGCCTCCTGGATCATTTCCCTGTCATAAAAGGGAATGCGCAGCCGTTCGGACGCGAGCTTGCCAATCTGTCTGCCGCCGCTGCCGTATTGTCGGCTGATTGCAATGACCTTATCCATTTTGGCCACCCTCGCTTTCTTTTGTTTCGGCTGTTCCGCCCGACATCATTCTGGACGCCGCGCGTTTCATGGGCTTGATCAGAAAGAGGCACACAAGAATCGTCAGCGCGTCGGCGGCGGGCTGTGA
Organism: Candidatus Limiplasma sp.; assembly: GCA_048370855.1. Classification (GTDB taxonomy): domain Bacteria; phylum Bacillota; class Clostridia; order Christensenellales; family Aristaeellaceae; genus Limiplasma. Next base: position 31,573 of record DBGEOK010000049.1, read on the forward strand.
AAAATAGATGCCCGCCACGCCGAAAACACGGGGCAGAAGCAGGATGAACGGGACATAAAAGGCCCCTTGCCGGATCAGGGACAAAACCAGCCCCACTTTCGACGCGCCGATGGTCTGATAGGTAATCGTCATCATATAACACAGGCCGAAGGCTGGATACAGCGCCACCTGTGAAATCAGCAGCCACTTGCCAAACTCCACCACCGAAGGGTTGCGGTTGAACAGCAGAATGAGCGGACGGGCCAGCAGGATATACGCCGCCGCCACCGCAACGGTCAGCAGCAACGAGCCTTTGAGCGCGAACCGCGCCGCCTGATGGAACCGCTCCTCATTTTTCGCGCCGAAAGCGTAGGAGGCCACCGGCTGATATCCCTGCATAAAACCCATCACCACATAGCAGCCGATGAGGATCAATCGCTGCACCACGCCGTAGGCCGCGATGATGAGATCGGAATCCGGCAGGGGCTTGGCGGCGATATTGGTCAGCGAGGTTGCCACCGCGAGGCAAATTTGGATGACAGCCGTGGGAATGCCGATTGATACGACGCCCCGCACCAGACCGACGGAGGGTTGAAAATGACGGGGCTTTACCTGGATGATAGAGCGGCCGCTCAGATAGAACCACAGCAGAATGCCAAAGGTCACAAACTGAGAGACGGTCGTGGCGAGGGACGCGCCCTCCACGCCCATATCAAAACCCCAGGAAAACATGAACACCGGGTCCAGCGCCACATTCAGCAGCGCGCCGGCGACAACGGCGATAGAAGATATTTTAACCGAGGATTCCGCCCTGGCCGCGCAGTTCAGGCTTTGGGCGGGAAGGTTGAACAGCGCGGCAATGAACATCCAAAACGCATAGTCTTTTGCTTGCGGCACAACCGCGTCGGAGGCGCCGAACGCCCGCAGCAGCGGTTCCATAAAGAGGACGCCTAAGATGCAAAGGACGCCGCCGACCAGCATGGACAGCCCCGAAATGGTCGTGACCGTCCGGCTGGCGCCCTCCTTGTCGTCAGCGCCCAGTTGCCGGCCCGCGAGCACCGCCGCGCCCGCCGCAAAAATATTTTCCAAGGAAACCATGATGAGCAGCAGCGGCAGGGTGACGCCCACCGCCGCCAGAGCGATGTCGCTGTTAAGCATGCCGATATACGCCGTGTCCACAATGTTGTAAACGGCCTTTGCCAGCAGGGCCAGGGTGGCGGGAACAGCAAGCTTGACAATCGCCTTTGCGGGCGCGACATCTGATAAAATGGATTCCCGGTTGTTTGTGATTTCGTGATTCCCGCTCATGGTTCTCATTCCTCCCGTTCCGCCACGCCATACAGCAAAATATGCAGCGACCGCTTGCAGACCTGCTCGCGCTGCTTCCAATCGTTTGATCCAAAGTTTTCCATACGGTATCGGGCGTTGATAAAGTCCTGATACAGCCGGAAGACCTCTACCACCTCGTCCACCGTAACGCCGGGTTGGAGCGGAATTTTTTCCAGCAGCGCGGTCAATACGGAAACATTCAGCGCGTCGAAGTCCGCTTTGATTTTTTGAACGGCCTCTTTCAAATGCGGGGGCGGCGAAATGACCGCCTCGCAAAACAGGGGGAGCAGTTGGGGGTTTACCTCAAAAAAGGCCAGACGCGCGTTAAAATAGCGCCCCAGACATTCGTCGGCGCTGCCTCCGACATCCGCCGCGCTTTTTTTGAGCACGGCGGTCAGTTGGTCGAAGCAGTTTTGCAGACAGGCAAGGTACAGTTCGTCCTTATCCTTAAAATAGTGATAAAGAATCCCTTTGGAAATGCCGCCCGCGGTGCAGAGCGTGTTGACGGAGCTCAATCCGTAGCCTTGCCTTGCAAACTCCCGTGTGGCGTTTTCTAAAATTTTTTGCAGGCTTTTATAATTTTTTTCTTCCCGTTTCATGATGCATCCTCCTGTCAAACAAAAATAGACTTACCAGTCTGTTATCTTAGCATACTACAAACAGACCAGTAAGTCTATTAAATTTGTGTTAATAATTGTTCTGGCGATCAGCGGGCCTCTTTTGCCTGCTGCTGGCGGTTGGAACACGCCGCGATCACAAGGGATCGGCCGGTAATATGCCGGTAGGCGGCAATGCGGGGGGCAGCGGCGCCGGGAACGTTGGGAAGCGTCGCCGCTCAAGCCCAGCGTCTAAGGACGATGCCCTTGTCGGGACCGCAGGCGGGAACCCCTGTCGCCTTTTATTTTGGCGGCGCAGCCCCATTGCCCGTATTGTGAAAAACGGACGCGGCGCTTTTGAGGCGCGCGTGCCCGGCTGACCTTCCCATCAGCCGGGCGTTTCCTTTGGATCAGAACGCGGACGGTTTCTCGCATGGATCGCTCATTCGACCACAGTTACGGCGCCCGTCAGGTCGCCGATGCGAAGGGTATGCTCGCCGGGCTGCTCCAGCGTGATTTCAAACCCGGCGATTCTCCAGCTTTCCCCATTGATCGGGAGAAGCTTTTCCGCGACAAGCGTTTCTCCGTCATACAGCGAGACGTTCTCCACATCGTCGTTTCCGTGGTTGAACACCAGGCAATACACCTGGAACGGTTCCCCGGCCTTGACGTTGTAGGTTTTGTTGATCGTTACCTGCTTATATACAAAGGAGCCATAGTCCGTGGAGGTCTCCACGCGGTCATACTGGACGGGCAGGGTCAGCGCGCGGTATTCGATCTCGGACGTCTCTCCATACCGCATGCCGTATTGCGTACAGAACAGCGGGTCGCCGTAATTGACCGGCACGTTGTTGGGATCCTCTAGCTGGAGCGCGGACAGGATCAGGCGAACATAATCATCGGCTCCATAATCGTTGGCCACATCGCCCCAGTTTTCCGTGCTTTGCTCAACGCTTCTTTCCACTTCTTTTACCAGTTTTCCCTGAGGCTGATATTTTCCCGCGATCAGGTCCGCGTAAATCCAGGGGTCCATATAATTGGAAAACTCGTGGGACGCCGCGGAGCCGTGGTCGGGCGTCCGCTTGACCGCGTTATACAGGATGGCGTCCGCTTTCGCCGCCGTCCACTCATCCGGGAAAGTCGATTCCAAGGTGACGATCAGCGGCTTTCCCGCCTCGAGCGCGTCCTCCATGTAGAGCTCGGAAGCGTCGTTGAGCACGTCGGCGTCGACGATGACCACGTCCGCGTCCCGCACGTCCTCCACAACGGCGAACGTATCCGCCAGATGAGCCGCATATTTTTCCGCGACCTTGGCATTGGTTCCGGCCAGATAGATCTTTGTGCCGGCGGCAAGCGGGAGCAACTGATTTTGGTTTTTCAGCAAAACCACCGATTCAATTTCCAGCCGCTCCTCCAGCGCGATCAATTCGGGGTTTCTGGCGGCGGACAACGAAGCGTTATCCGTGATTTCCCATGGGTCGGTCCGGTAAGCCTCGCTGGCGGCCAGCTCGAGCACCGCGTCAAGATCGGCGTACGGATCTTCAAACATCCCCGTCTTGAACTTGCTCGCAAGCACCCTTTTGGCGGAACGGTCCAGCAGGGCTTCGTCGCAAATGCCTTTATCCACCGCCGAAACCAGCGCTTCCGGCAAATTGGGCGAACCGGCGGATTCCATCGTCGTGCCGTTGAGGAGGGTTCCGCTTCCGAACATATCCACGCCCGCGGTCAGCATACAGGTATACAGCATTTCTGGGTCTAGCTGATATTCGTCCAGGTTGACGCCCTCCGCTGTGACGCCGCTTGCGTGGCCCGCCGCGGAATGGCTGCCGAAGGAACCCCAGTCGGTAATCACGACCCCGTCATAGCCCAGCGTTTCGCGCAGAACGCCCAGCGTTTCGGAGTCAAAATCCGTTAGAACCTGGCCGGACAGCCCCAAGCCCTGATTGTTGGTCATGATCCAGCCAACGCCGTTGTCCACCGCGGCCTTCCAGGGAATCAGCCAGTTGTCCAGGCTTTCCGCCGGGCTGATGGAGGATTCGTACGCTTTGGCGATGAAATGCTTGGCGGTCGCCTCGATTCCGGCATTTTGAATGGCGGATATTTCCTTGCCCGCCACCTCGGCCACATACGCGGGCGTTTCTCCGTAGCTTTGCCCCAGCTCGACCGCGGAGGGATGGAAAACGACCTGATACTTCAGCGCCTTCATTTCCTTAGCCTGCATGGACACGATTTTTTCCACCAGGTCGGAATCGTTCGCCGTTCCGTAAGCGGTATGCATGGCGTCCACCATGCCGCCCCAGGTGTTGTACTCGCGGTCGCTTGCCAGCGTCACCGGGATGCCGTGCGCCGTCGCTTCGGCATAGGCCTGCAGCGCGTTATGATGGGCGACCTGCTGAGCGGGCGTGCCGTTTGCGTTGTCCAGGAAATTGGAAATTCCAAACTCCCGCATATACTGATAATCCTGATTGTCCTCCGTCAGGACGAACGTTTCCGGGTCCATATCGTCCGCCCTGCCCGCGATATTTGCCATAAACAGCAAGGACGCCTTTTCGCTTACGGTCAGCAGACCGACCAGATCGTCGGCCCGGGCGGCGTCCTCCAGGCGCCAATCCTCATAGGCGTCCAGCACCCCGTCCCTATCCATATCCTTGAATTTGAACCCGTCGATTTCAAGGATCGGCGTGATATCCGCCATGTAGGTCAGCCTTTTTTGGACCGCGCCTGCCTCGATCACCGCATAGGCGTCCGCCTTTACGTCCGTTTCGCAAAAGCCGGTGGGGCAGAGGCAGAGGAGCAGCGCGGCGGTCGTGATGATACTCAAGATTTTCTTCATAAGGATTCTCCTTTAAAAAACGGTCGGTTCTGGATGCGCGTTCCTGGGCATCCAATAAATTGGAATTTTCCTTTGAATCGCAAAACCACCCCGGCCGCCGCTACACGCGGCGACCGGGGTGGCTCCCTGTTAGCGGAGAGTCATTCCACGATATTGATATTCTTGCTCAAATTACCAACGGTAATGGTGTGTTCGCCCGGCTCGTTGACCGTAAGCGTCATCTCTACGACGCGCCAGCTACCGCCGTTGACCGCCATAATCTTTTCCGCGATTACGGAGCCGTCGCACTGCGCCGAAACGGTGGCGATGCCGTCATCGCCGTTGTTCCACAGCAGAACGTAGGCGGGGAAGGGCTCGCCGGCCTTGGTTTCCACCACGGATTCATAGCTGGTCGAGGTAGAGCCGTTGGACTCGGTCACTACCTCATGGGTCGCGCGGGGCAGCACCAGCGTGTCGTATACAAATTCGGGCTGAGCGCCGTACTTCATGCCATACTGATACTGGATCAGGGGATCGCCCCAATTGCCGGGTACGGTGTGGTTCTCGCTGGTCTTCATGGTGGCCAGCAGCATCATGCGCACCCACGGGCTCGCGCCCTGATCGCCCGCCAGATCCTTCCACTGGCTGTTGTCCATCGCGGCATCGCGGGCGATTTCCTTGACCACCATGCCGGAGGGTTCGGCATCTCCAAAGAGGAGCTGAGCCAACACGATGGGCTCTGTGGTGGTTATGAAGCCGCCGGCGCCCGTGCCATGGTCCGCGGGACGGGAGAAGGTGAGCGCCAGCAGCGCGTCGGCGTTCTCGATCAGATAGGTGCTGGGGTCCACGCAGTTGGCGATGACCACCAGCTTCTTTCCGGCGTCCTTCGCGTCGTCAATCATCAGCTCGGCGGCGTCGTTGATCTGGGTGCAGTCCGCGATGACGACGTCCGCGTTCTCGATTTCATCAACCAATTCGGCATAATCGGGCAAAACCTTTTTGTAGCCGTCCAGGGTGATGGCGGAAGCGGTGGAACCGATATAGACCTTGATGTTCTTTGTAAGGGGCAGCAGGTTGTCGTCGTTTTTAATCAGGATCGCGGATTCCGCCTGGAGCTGGCGCTCCAGAGCGACAACGTCCGGATTGCGGGCCGCGGTCAGCGTATCGTTGTCCACCACATCCCAGGGCTGCGCGATATACTCGGCGGAGGCGGCGAGGGCCAGCGCCTTGTTGACATCGGAATAGGGGTTTTCAAACAGGCCCAGCTCGAATTTGTCCTTCAAGACGCGATAACAGGTTTCCCAGCAGCGCTCTTCCGAGATAAGCCCCTCGCTGATGACCGTATTCATCGCGCCGCGGTCGGCGGTCGCCATATGGCCGTCGCCGGAATAATCGGCCGCGGGGCTGCCAATCTGATCCAGGCCCAGGTTGATGGTGAAGGCATAGCGCTCGGGAATGGACAGGCTGAGGATATCCACGCCGTCCACCGTGACGCCGGAGGAGTTGCTGTCGCCCTGATCGCCCCAATCGGACACGATGATGCCCTCAAAGCCCAGGGTGTTGCGCAGATAATCCATGGTTTCCTTGTCGTAGTCCACATGCACCGTGTTGGACAGGCCGGTGCCGTAGCCGTTGGTCATGACCCACTTGGGATTGCTTTCCAAAGCGATTTTCCAGGCGGTCATCCAGTTGTCCACGGTTTGGGCGTCGCTGCGGGCGTTCTGGAAGGAGGAATCGCCGCCGCGGGCGATAAAGTGCTTCATGCAGGCTTCGGTGCCGCCCTCCACCTGAATGGCGGCCACTTCTTCCTTGGTCATGTTTCCGGCATACTCGGGATCCTCGCCGTTCCAGGAGCCCAGCTCCTGGCTGTAGGGATGGAGCACCACATGGATGCCCACCGCGCGGCTTTCCAAGGAATACTCTGTCCACAGCTTCTTTGAAAGCTCCGGATCATTGGCCGCGCCGAAAGCGTCATGGGCGGTGTCGATCATGCCGCCCCACGCGTTGTACTGACGGTCGTTGGAAATGACAATGGGGATGCCCAGGCGGGAATCCTCGCCCAGCGCCTGCATGGCGTTATGATACACGATTTGCTGCGCGGGGGTGCCGTTGGTGTTGTCAAGGTGGGTGGTGATGTTCAGTTTATTGATATAATACCACATGGACTTGGCGGGGAAAGATACGTCTCCGCCGTCCGTCACGCTAACGGTCTCATCCGTGGAGAACATATAGCGATCATCAGCAAAGTCTACGCCGGTCGGATCGCCGCAGGTATTCACATGGAAGAAAAGGCCGGCTTTTTCTTCCAGCGTCATCTGGTCATAGAGGTCCCTGACGCGCGCGTCGATATCCTGCCGCCAGTCCTCATAAACGTCAAGCTGGCCGTTGCCGTTCAAATCCTTGAACGTAAGGCCGTCCGCCTCCAGAAGGGCCGTTACGCCGCTTAGATAGCCCAGCTCGATTTGCTCGCCCGCGGCGGGAATGACGGCGATGGCTTCATTGACCTGGTCATAGCTTGTAAAGCGGGGCGTATCGGCCGCCTCTTGTGCCAACGCGGGCAGCCCGAGGCTGCCAACGAGCATGACGACGGTTAGAAACAGGGACAGTTTTCTCATGGTACAACCACCTTTCTTGATTTGGAGATAGACTCTCCTTTTTCAACAGCATAGCGTACTTCTTGCTCTTTCGATTATGGAATCGAGGTACAAAGGCTTGGATAAACCATGCGATTATGAAGAAAACAGGAGAATCCGGTCATTTTGCTATAAAAAATCGGGCGGGCTTAGCGGCCCGTCCGAATGGAAACCTCGTTTGACTTATTCCGCCAGCGTTACTAAGCCCCACTGGCTGGGATTGGCGTTGATCTTCAAACTGCCGCACCAGGCCATCTGCGGGATGTATTCCGTGCCGGGGCAGGGATAGCTGATATCGGTGATGGCAAAGTTGCAGCTCAGGGTATCGCCCACGGCGGGGGCGTACACCTCGATTTTATTATTGGAAAAGCAGGCCCAGGGAATGATGGCTTCCCAAATAAAACCGGTAGCGGTAAGCTGAACGGCGCATTCGTAACCGTCCAAAACGCTTTCGCCGCCGTCCATGCCTACGCTCACAAAGCGCAGCCTGGCATCCTTAGGCACCATGGAACGGTCGATGGCGGTATCCCAGTAGCCTTCATCCATTACAAAGTATACCAGAAAATCGTTCGTGCCGTATTCCTGCCGCTCGGGGTCGGCGTTGGGATCGGTGGATATATACAGCTTCAGGTTATCCTCGCCGTCGATGGGCAGCATTTCAATGGCGCCCAAGGGGGTGTCCTCCGTCACGTCGGCGGCCATGTACAGGTTTTCCTCATCCCAGGAGAGGTAGAACTTGGCGGAGCAGTCGTTGGCGCCCTGCCAGAACACGACGTCCCGGATGACCTGAGCGGCGTCCTCCACGATGGCGGGCGAATCCAAATTCCATTCGTCCAGCTTGCCGTCAATCACAATCCCATTGGCCTTGTGCGCGGTGATGTTGGGGCGGGCCGTTTCTTCTGCCAGCGCGGGGGCGGTCAGCATCATGGCAGCCATCACTCCGGCAATGAATTTGATCGGTTTTTTCATGTGTTTACTCCTTTCGTCAGCGGAAGATATCCATCTGCGTGCCCTTTTTCGACGATGTCATCATAACAGATTTTTGACAAGGGTAAGCAGGATATTCATACACAGAAAACGGGAAAATCTGAAACCGGCTCTTATGGGACGAGGCAAAACGCATCCGATGCCTGCGACACATCCATGGGCAGATCCAGCGTATTCCCGGCCCATACGCTGCCGCCGAGCGTTCCGACCGCCTGCACGCTGGCGGCGGCGTCGCCCGTGAACGTATTGCCGCTGAAACGGCTAAAGCCGATATCCCGCAGGTACAGCGCGCAGCATTGGCTCCCGTCAAACAGATTGTCCGCCACATCAACGGAAACGCCGCCGTAGGCCATCACGGCCACCCAGTTGTTTCGCAGCGTATTATGGGTAAAGGCCGCGGGCGTGGCGTCCAGCCGCACGCCGCACACGGTGCAGCGCTCCGCCGTGCAGCCGGTCATCAGCACATGGCCCTCCTTTTGCAGGTTAAATCCATTTTCGCAATCAATCGCGGCGCAGCTTTGCAGCGTGTTGCCGCCGCCGCCCGCCATAAAGTACCCCTGCCCCGTGCCGCTCGCCGTGCAGTCGATCATGGCGCTGTCCCGCACGAGGGAAAAGAACAGGCCCTGATCGCAGTCCGTCGCGCCGCATTCCCACAGCAGGATATGCCGGCTGGCGCGGATATCCAGGCCATGGTTCGTTTGGGCGGCAGTGCAGTTTCGCAGGAGGCCGCCGTCGCATTTTGCCGCATAGATGCCAAAAACGCCGCAGCGATCCGCTTTGCAGTTTTCCAACAGGATGCTGCGGTTGTACAGCAGCACCATGCCCATGGAACCATCGGAAACGTCCGCGTTGCGGACGATCACCTCGTCACAATCGCAGCAGATAATCTCCCCGGCATCCTCGGGAGCCGTAACCAGCGGCTCGGACGCGGCATAGAACAGCGGTTTTCCATTCACCGTGCAGTTTTCAATGGTATGGGAAGTAAAGTACCCCACGTCCTCCCCCACCTCGAACAGCCCGGTGAGTACGGGCAGCCCCTTGCTGCTTTCAGAAAGCGGCGGCCCGGCCAGGGAGATGCCGCAGCCGGTAAAAGCGCAGTCCCGCGCCGTCATGCGATAGACGCCGCCGCACCATATGCCGCAGGAGGAGGTGCGCCAGGCTTCGTCGGCGAGGGAGACGCGGCAGTTTTCTACGCTCATATCATCGCCAACCGCATAAATGCCGGTGCGGCGGAAGCGGATATCTATGCCCTGAAGCGCCACCTTGTCGGCTTCCACCCGAATCGCCGCCTGAAACGCCGGCGCGTCAACGACCGGGGAAGCGCCGGCGGCAGCCCGCAGGGTAATCGCTTTGGCGACGACCAGCGGGAACGTTTCGTTTTCTTCCGTATAAAAGCCGTCGCCCAGCTCGATAACGTCTCCGTCGTTGCAAAGAGCCAGCGCTTCCGTCACGCTCATGCCCTCGGGCGATACGGCATAGGTTTCCGCGCTGGCCGCCAGCGGCAGCAAAACCAGCAGCAAAATCCACAGGATTCTTTTCACACTCATCACACCGTTCGTAAACCGGAAGCCGGAAGGCAGGCAGCGCCCGCCTCCCGGCAAAGGAATGGATAGCATTATTCTTCCACATTGATGGTAATGGTATTTTCGCCCACCGTCAGCAGGTGGTCGCCCGCGCCTTCCAGCGGCACGTCAATCCTGACGATGACGAAGGAGCCGCCTTCCACGCTGATGTATTTGCTGGCTAGCAGGGTATCGCCCTCCTTGACCGCCACCAGGGCGGAGCCATCCGCGCCGTTGTTCTGGGCGATCATGTACAAGGGGGCGCTTTCGCCGCTCTTGACCTTTTTGTTCAGCGCGCTGACCGACGTGCTGGTAGAACCGTTGGACTCGGTTTCCACCGTTTCGACCATCTGATCGCTGACCAGAGTGTCAATCACAATATCGGCCTTTTCGCCGTACCTCATGCCGAAGCCGACCGGAACCACCACATCGCCCAGGTTTGTGGGCAGAACGGCGGCGGGGTTTTGGCGCACGGTGGCGGCCATGTACAGGCGGGTCTGGGTGTCCACCCCGGTATCAAATTGCAGCTCGCCCCAATCCAGATTGGCGTCGTCGTCGGTCCGGCCGATTTCAAACACGGTGGAGCCGGTCGGCTGCTTTTCGCCATAGAGCATATCGGCGATGACGGAGGGCAGGGTCTTGTGATAGAAGCTGCCCATGGAGGAGCCGTGGTCGGGCGTGCAATCATAGGTAAGCAGCAGCACCGCGGCGCTGTTTTCAATTGCCCAGGCGTCGGGCTCGTTGGAGACGCCGCCGTCAAAGAGCAGCACCAGGGGCTTCGCTTCATCCTGAGCGTCCCCGATGAACATTTCGGTGGAATCGTCCATGGCGGTTACGTGCGCCACCACCACGTCGGCTTCGCCGAGGTCCTCCACAACGGCGGCATAAGCGCCGATGGCTTCGCTGTCCATGGCCACGGTATCCTTGGAGGTACCGGTGACATACACCTTGGCGTCACGGCTGAGAGGAAGCACGTCGCCCTCGTTTTTCAACAGCACGCTGGATTCAGTCTGAAGGCGGATGTCCATTTCGTTCATTTCAGCGGTGCGGGCGCGGTAGATATCCTCGATGGTATTGAGCTCAAAGGCTTCGGCCTGGTACTCGTCGCTGGCGCACAGCTCCAGCGCCTCGTCCAGGGAGGAATAGGGGTCTTCAAACAGGCCCAGCTCAAACTTATTGCGCAGCACACGCTTGGCGTGGCGATCCACGGTTTCCTTGGCCAGGCTGCCGTTATCCAGTTGCTCCTTGATGGTTTCGGGCCACATGGGCTGCATCATGCCGGGATAGCGGGCGGTAACGGCGTCATAATCGGTGGGTACGTCGGGTTCCACCATGAAGAAGCAGCCCACCTGGTCCACGTCGGCATTCAGAATGATGGCGTACAGCTCGCCCACGGAGCAGGAGGACAGATCAACGCCCTCGGGGGTGACGCCGCTGGCGGCGGGTACCTGCATCCACATGGGCCAGTCGGTGACGACGCAGCCGTCATAGCCCAGCGTCTCACGCAGGATGGCCATGGACTGGCTGTCATAGCACACGTTGCAGTCGTTGAGCAGCGTGCCGTTGTTGAGCATCACCCAACCGGAGCCGTTGTCGATTACGGCGCTCTTCCAGCCCACCAGCCAGGAATCCAGCAGATTCGCGGCGCTCTTGGCCCCGGAATAGGAGGAACGGCCGCCGCGGGCCATGAAATGCTTGGTGCAGGCGTTGACGCCGTTTTCCTGGTAGGCTTTGGTTTCGGTACCCACCATCCTGGCGATGTAGTTTACATCGTCGCCGTACCAGGAGCCGATCTCCACACCATAGGAATGGAAGGGCACATGGAAGCCTATGGCGCGCTCTTCCTTGGCGTATTGGGCCACCATGTCGTAGAGCAGCTCCTCGTCATGGGCCGTGCCGAAGGCGTAGTTGGGCATGTTGACCATGCCGGCCCAGGTGTTGTAGCTGCGGTCGCAACTGAGCACCACCGGAACGCCCAGCCGGGCGGATTCGGCAATTTCCTGAAAAGCGTTGTTTTCATAGATCAGGGTATCCGGGGCGCCGTTGACGTTGTGCAGGTATGTGGTCACATTGTCGGAAATGATGGAATGGTACATGGGCACGTAGCAGTTGCCGTCCTGATCCGTATAGGTGGGCTCGCTGGAATACAGCCAATCCTCAGTGTACGGATACATGGAGGTGAAGGTGCCTCCGGTGGAGGCGTGCCACAGCAGGCCGATCTCCTCGTCAAGGGTCATCTGGCTCAGCAGATCGTCCACGCGGGCGCCGATATCCTGACGCCAATCCTCGTAAACATCTAGCTGGCCGTTGCCGTTGAGATCCTTGAACTTTAGCCCGTCGGCCTCGAGGATCTCCTTGGTGCGGGCCTCCAGGCGAACCTGGCCGGTGGCCTCGTTGGCTTCGACGATCACTTCATTGACGGCATAAGGCTTGTTAAAGGTGGTCGGGTCCGTCATCGAGGTGGTCGTCGCCGCGTTGAAATACTGCTGCTCGCCCAAGGCGGTGCTCAGGCAGGACAGCGCCAGTATGACGGCGACAATCAGAGAGAATTTTTTCATGCTCCCTACTCCTTTCATTTTGCGGGCAGAACGACATTCCTCCGCATGGTTGATTTCATTATGGCAGGTCCTCCGGGACGCCGCGCAGGAAGAAAGCGCACACGGCGCTGGAAAAAACCGTTTTTTTCAGCCCGGATAAGAACATCCGGCACAAGAGGCCGGCAATACCTGTACTGTGCTGAATTTTCCTACATAATGTGTTATACTGACGCTGTGAAATCTTTCCGGAGGGATCGCAATGTATCGGGTTTTAATCGTAGACGATGAAATGCCGGCTCTGCGCTTTGTGCAAAGCATTATCGAGCAGTTTGCCCAAAACTTTGAGGTGGTCGGAACGGCGGCAAGCGGCGAGCAGGGTTTCCAGTTTTTGGAGCGGCATCCCGTCGATTTGCTGATTACGGATATCGGTATGCGCGGGATGAATGGCATCGAGCTGGCCCAGGCGGCCCGGGCGATGCAGCCGAGCATCCATATCGTGGTCATCAGCGGATATGGCGAGTTTGAATACGCCCAGGGCGCCATTCAGGCGGGAGTGGACGACTACCTTCTCAAACCAGTCAGCATCAGTAAAATGAACAACATCCTGCAGGCGCTGGAAAAGAAAATGGACGCCAATACGTCTGATCTGGCCGCCTCCATTCTGCCCGCCATTGCCTGCGGACAACCCTATTCCAAGGAAAAGGCGTCGCAGCTTTACCGGCAGAAGGGGTTCCACTTTGCCCTGATCCGCTGGGGAAACCTGGATTTGAGTTTGCCCAAGGCTTTGGGGGCCACTTCGATGGTATTGCCCAAGGACGAATGCTTTCAGGCGCTTCGCGGCCGGGACGACGACGAGCGCGTCCTGGTTGCGCCGAGCATGCCTATGGAGGAATTTTTGAGCAACCTGAGCGTTTATATGACAAAGCCGGGCAACCTGCCTACCTGGACGGCCATCTATACGCCGACGGCCCGCGAAATCGAGTCCCTTCCCAGCTTTATCGAATGGGCGCTCAACCTGCTGTACCGCAAAACGGTGATTGGCAAGCACCAAATCATCCGGTTCGCGGGCGGACCGACCGCCGAGGAGCATATCCGTCTGCCGGCGGCGGATTTAAAGCAGCTTGCTTACTTCATTAGTATGGGCAAATACCGGATGATTAAGGAGTATTTCATCTCTCTGGCGGTAACCTGGGAACGGGAGCAGACGCCTCAGGTCCAGGCGTGGCACATGATCCGCCAGATCATTTACCAGACGGTTGCCGTGTATCAGCCCATTCAAAATCAATTGGAAGAAACCCTTGTGGAATTTAACGATATTCTCCGCTGCGCGTGTTCCTACGGCGACCTGATGTCCAGCACGTATTCGCTGCTTTTTGACAACGGCAGCATACGGGACCGGAAGCTGTCCACCCAGGAGCTCTACGATTACGCAGTGAAATATATCGAGGAAAATTATGCGCAGCCCCTTGGCATGCAAAGCGTGTGCGACGAGATCGGCATTTCTCAAACCTATTTGAGCCGGCTGTTCCGCAAATACAGCGATACCACCTTTAACGCCTTCCTGACCCGCTGCCGCATGGAGGCCGCGATGAAGCTGCTCAGGGAAAAGCCTGATTTGCTGCTGCGGGATGTGGCGGCCTGCGTCGGCTACGATGATTCCAGCTATTTTACCAAGGTTTTCCATCAATACACCGGAAAAACGCCTTCCCAATTTACGGCAAAGGATACGCAGCCATAGCGCTTGTTACGGATCGGGCTTGACGATAAAAAGAAAGGCGTCGCCGTTTTTGGGCGCGCGTGCGCAGCCACATAATGGATCTCCAGCCGGGCAGCGTCAAAGGTCTCTGCCGCCGGCTCCGTCGTGCCCGCCGCGGAGCCGCCGCCGGAAGGCCCTTCCGCCGACGACGCCAGCGGCGACAGCAAAAACGTTATTGTGAACGACAATCAAAACGCCAAACTTCTTTTCATGGTTTCCATCCCTTCCGTATCGAGGCTTCAGCGTGACCACAACGGGCCGATGCCGATCTGGTTTCCACGTTTCCTCCTTTCGGCTGTTATAGGCGGCGGGGCGCTGTCGTCATTGGTCTGCTGAAGCATCCATGATCTGCCTGAGCCTGCTCCTGTCCAGCTTCATGGTCGCGGTGCGGGGCATTTCATCCAGATGAACGCAGCAATCCGGCAGCATATAGCGGGCCAGCGCTTCCCTCAAGCCGGCCCGGATTTGCTTCTCCTCCAGCGCGCCCGTATAAAAGCACCACAGCTTATCCCGCTCTTCGTCAAAAAGCACGCAGCCTTCCTGCCAGCCGGGAATATTGCGAAGCGCAGCCTCCACCTCGCCGATTTCCATGCGGTAGCCCATGTGCTTGATCTGGGTATCGCGCCGGCCCAGCACCATAAGCTGCCCGTCCTCCCGGATATACCCGATATCTCCCCCTCGGAAAAACCGTTCCTGCCAGCCGCGGTTTAGGGGATCGACGACCCAGGAGGCCGCGGTCCTATCCGCGTCCCGATGATATCCGCTGGCAATCCATGGGCTGGATACAAGCATTTCGCCAGGCTCCCCGGCCGGCAGCTCGTCGCCGTTTTCATCCACAAACAGGATATGGGTTAGCGAAAAGGGCCTGCCCACCGGCAAGCGGTCGCCGACCTGATGGCTTTTTTCCACCTTGCCCACAGCTACCGAAAACATCTCCGTGCTGCCGTAAAAATGCCACCAATCGGCGTTGGGGGAAGCGTCCATCCAGGCCTTCAGCGGGCTCCACGGCATGGATTCCCCGCTCATGACGCCCCATTTGAGGTATGGCAGACAGCCGGGTCGCAAAACGCCCGCGTTGGCTACGCTGACGAAGCTGGAGGGCGTCATGCAAAGCTCGGTGACGCGGCGCTCGTTCAGACAATCAATCAGCTTTCTGGGAAAGGTTAGCACGCCGGCGGGCAGCAGATAGACCGTCGCCCCCAGCGCCACCGGCGGGAAAATATCCAGAAGGGAGTTGGCATAAAAGAAGGGGGATTGATTGCCGAAAACCGTTTCTTCCGTCAGCTTGTATACGTCGATGGTCGCTTCCGTCCAGTTCAGATAGCTGAAGTGGGTCTGGACAGAACCCTTGGGGATGCCCGTGGAGCCCGAGGTATAGAGGATGGACATGGGATCGTACACGCTGGCTTGCTTGCGGCGGCAGGCCAGCCGTTCGTCATCCGCCACCTCGGCCTGGGCGGCGTGATAGGGAAGGACCGCCGCATCCGTCAAGCCGCAGGCCTGAAACGCCTTCAGCCCCCGCTCATCCGCCAGCACGGCGGCGGGACGGAGCAGGGTAAGCATCAGCCGCAGCCGCTCCGGCGGCATGGCGATGTCTAGCGGCGCATAGGCGCAGCCCGCATACAGCGTGCCGAACATGGCCGGAAGATTGCGGATGCTTCTGGCGTCCAGCAGCAGGGCGACCGGCGTGCGGGGCGCGGCGCGGCCCGCCAGGCACGAGCCGATCCGCCTGGCCCTGTCCACCAGGCCGGAAAAGGTCAGGCTCTCCCGGTCGTCATAAAAGGCGATTTTTGCCGGCGCTCGTGCCGCGGTTTCTTCCAGGTATTCCAGCATATTGGCTTTCATTTGGCTTCTCCTTCCTGTCCGGACGACTCAAACAACGGATATTTTTCAAACCACTTCTCCGCGCAGGCATCATAAGAGGCGTATTTGGCGTCGCCCCGGCGATCCGGGAGGTCGAACCGCTCCATCAGATCGGCGCCCAGCTTTCGGGAAAAGGTGACGCTGCCCTTGACGTTCAAATGCTGCCAATCGGCAAAATCGGAGGAATAGCGCAGGCCAAAGCGCAGGGAGGGATCGTTGTAATTGACGCCGGAAACGCCGTATTCCTCCGCGATGGACCATAAGGCGTTGTAATACATATGATCGTTGGCATAGTCCGGGTTTGGCAGGCCGGCGAGCAGCAGCCCGACGCCCTCCCGCTTTGCAAGCTCAAAGATCTTTCTCGCATATTCCGCTTCCCGCTCGTTCATGTTGCGACGCACGCCGTTCCACACCAGCGACGGCCGCTGATGGCGCTCGATGCCGTCGGATTCGATATAGCCCTTCCAATCCGGGCCCCGGCCGCCGTTGTCCGGAGGAAGACGAAAATCGCTTGCCTCCAGCCTGGAATAATTGCTGTGTACCTCCGGCAGCCCCAGAATATAGCCAAGCGCGTCCCTCGGCTGTTCCACGCAGGCCAGGATGGCCCCGACGCGGTTGTCCAGTCCCCGGATTCCGAACGTGGACAAGATCGTGCGCCCCCGCCTGGAATAATCCTGGGTGTAAATAGAGGGCTTTGCGTCCAGCACAATAACCTTGGGACGCTGGGTTTTAAGCGCCTCGCGGATGGCGTAGTAGCTGACCCAGAAGGGCTGTTCGGCGCTGCAAAGGTCGTATGCGGCAATGCCGTATTCCTGCCACAGCACGTTGGTGTTGATTCCCGCATAAGCAAGCGAGGTCCCGACGGCGAGCACGTCCACGGTGTCCCCCGGCTGCCGGTACAGGTTCAGCATGGAACAGATCCCGTAATCATGCTTTGGCGTCAGCACATAACGGGCGTAGGCCATCAGGAGGAAGGCCAGCGCGGAAAAGCAGAGGCAGCGCAGCCAGAAGCCGCCCAGCCTTGCTTTGCGGGAAACGCTTTTTGCCGCCATGCCGGTTCCTCCTTTCTCAAAACTGCGTATACAGGAAGGCGGTGCTGTCATATCCCGATCCGTATATGCCGAAAACCGCGATGGACAGCATGAGCAAGAGCAGGATAGGCCAGCGAATAACGATACGGGCTTTGGCGAGCCGTGCGCATACGTCTATCTTTTTTTCGCACATCAGGTCAACCGCCAGCACGATCGCACAGCCCGCCGCTGCGATCAGCCATTCCAGCGGCTTCATCACCCCCGTCGTGAGGCCGGTAAAGCCGGCGAACGTCCAGTTTTGAAAGGTGTCCGCCAACAAAGAAAGGCTGTGCGCCGGGCGCATCGTAAAGGCGAAGAATTGGGCAAACAGGATCAGCCCCCAGGTGCGCAGCAGGCGAACGCCCGTCATCCACCCGTTTTTGGGAAGGTTCAGGGTCGTTCGCATCGTTTTCCACAGGGGCTCCAGCAGCATCGACGCCGCCATCACCACGCCGAAATACGCGCCATAGAGAACCGCGTTCCAGCTAGCGGTGTGCCATACGCCAATGAGCAAAAACACGATCAGCGTCGCCAACGCGCTGGGCAACGTGCGTCCCGTTTTTTTCCCAAGGCGCTTGGAGGCTTCCCGCCCCAGCGCCACCCCCGCGTGAGAGGCGATCAGCGGGTACATCAGATAAGAGCGAAACCATGCGCCCAGCGTAATGTGCCATCTGCGCCAGTATTCCGCCACGCTTTTGGCAAAAAACGGGCGGCGGAAGTTTTCCGGCAGCTCGACGCCCAGCATTCGGGACAGGCCGCGCACGGCGTCCATCCCTCCTGAAAAATCCAGGTATAGGCGGATGGTATATAGGATTACGCCGCCCAGAATGAACCAGCCGGGAAGATCGCCGCCATCGATAAGCGCCTCGGTCGTGACGGCCAACCGGTCTGCAATCACCAGCTTTTTAAAATACCCCCACAAAAGCAGTTGAAAGCCGGAAACGAAGGTATCAGGATCAAAGCGGTTGCCCGCGAAAAGCTGCCCGCCCAGCTCCTTCCATGTGGAAATCGGGCCCTGGGCAAGCTGAGGGAAATAGCCGACGAACAGCCAGGCCTTCAGAGGGTTTCTCTGTGCCTCCGCCTTGCCGCGATATACGTCGATTAAATATCCGGCGGACTGAAACGTAAAATAACTCAATCCGATTGGCAAAATCAGCCGTGCGCCGGTCAGCGCGGGAGCATACTTTAAAAAGGCCATGGCGCCCAAGTCCAAAAGCAGGAGCAGGGCCAGGAGCCATCTTTTTTGTCGCCGCTGAAGCAGGAGAGCGCCGCCCCACATGACAAGCGCCACGGCGGTCAGGTGCGCCAGGCTTTGCCAGCCGGAAAGAACAACAAAGGCGGCGCTGCCCGCCAACAGCGCGATCCAGCGGGCCTTCAGCGGCAGCAGATAATAGCAGATTACGACGCCCGCGGCCAGCAGGAGAAATTCAAAAGATAAGACGCTCACGTTCCGCCTCCTGTTTCAGGGCGAGCCTGTCCAGCTTTCCGCTGCCGGTGCGGGGCAGGCTGTCCCGCTTGAGGAGCGCGTCCGGCAGCATGTACTTGGGCAGGGCGGCTTTCAGGGAAAGCCTCAGCGCTTTTACCTCAACGTTTCCCGTGTACGCGGCGACGATTCTTTCCCTCCCGGCATCGTAATAGCAGCAAGCCAATTCAACGCCCGCCGCGCTTTGCAGGGCGCATTCAATTTCGCCCAGCTCGATGCGGTAGCCGCCGCGCTTGATCTGGCTGTCCCGACGGCCCAGGAACAGCAGCTCCCCGCGGTCGTTATACGTCCCCAGGTCTCCCGTTTGATAAATCACCTCCGGGATTTGAGGCCGCAGGGGATTTTGGACGAAGGCCGCGGCGGTTTTTTCCGGAGCGTTGTAGTATCCGGGAGACAGGCAGGCGCCGCAGACGCAGATTTCCCCATTGATGAGAAAAATTCGGGTGTTTCCGCAGGGAAACCCGATGGGCAGGCTGTCTGTGTCCTCAAATTCACGATCCACGCGATACCAGGCGCACACATCGGTAATTTCGGTCGGGCCGTACATGTTCACATAGTCCGCGCGCGGCAGCGCCCGTTTCCATTGGTTCAGCGTGGCGCAGGGCATCGTTTCACCGCAGAAAAACACCCGTTTCAGCTCGGGCAGACAGCCCGGCGTCAATACGTCCGCCCGCGCCAAAGCCGTCAGCGCGGAGGGCACCCAGAAAATCGTATCGATCCGCGCTTCCCGCAAGCGGCTCAGCAGCCGCTTGGGAAACGAAAAATCGCCCCTGGGAATCAGGCAGAGGCTGCCCCGCATCCGCATGGCGCAATAGATATCCAGCACGGAATTATCAAAGTAAAACGGCGCCTGACTGCCGAACCGGACGCCGACAGGTAGCTGTAAAGCCCCGCAGGCCCATTCCACAAGGTCGATCACGCCGCGGTGGGTAATGGATACCCCCTTCGGCACGCCGGTGGAGCCGCTGGTAAACAGCACGTACAGCAGGTCGCCGTCAATATGCTCTTCCCGCCTGTTTGTAAGCAGCCCGGCGTCCGCCTGTTCCGGGATATCCGAAACGCACAGCGTCAGGGCTTCTCCCGCGATGCGCCGCGCTACGCCGCTGAATTTTTCTTCATACACGACCGCGGCCGGACGCAGTGTTTCCGCGATCAACAGCATCCGCGCCTCGGGCATGCTGGAATCCAGCGGCGTATAAAAGCAGCCTGCGTACACGGCCCCCAGCATGACGCATAGGCAGTCCGCGCTTTTTTCCATCAGGATCAGCACCGGCGCTTGCCGGGGGAGCAGCGCGGCCAGACGGCTGCCGACGCTCCGCGCCCTGTGACGAGCCTGCCCCCAGGTCATCCGCCCATCTGGCCGGTCAAAGGCCGTCTCGTCCGGCGAGAGACGCGCCGCGTCCTCCAGCCAATCCAAAATATTTCTCGTGCTCATTTTTTCTGAAACCTGCGCACCATCTTCAGCATGGCGTCGGCGCTGTTGAAGTTTTCCGGCTCGATCTCCCCGGAAGGAATGTGGATGTCAAAGCCGACGTCCAAAGCGACGATGATTCGGGTCAAATCCAGCGAGTCGATGATCTCCTCGTCCACCAGGCCCTGTTCATTGGCGAAGTCCACGTCGTCCCGCACTTCGGCCAGCAGGTTCAGCAATTTCTCCATGTCGTTCATCGGATACCCCCTCCTCCCGCTTGCCGATGTCCTTTCCGCAAGGACGAAGCGTTCCCGTTCCTCTGGAAAGGACATCCCGGAGGAGGACATCCCTCCTCCTCCGGTAGATCCGTAATCAAAGGTTGACGCGCTTTTCCGTTTGGGGATCAAAGAGGTGCAGCTTGGCCATGTTGGGGGTCAACAGCAGTTCCTTTTCAGCGGGAACCGTTTCTCCGGCGTACTTGAACACAACCACCTTTTCGTTTACCCGCACATAAATCAGATAGGCGTCGCCCAGCGGCTCGATGGAATCCACGTGAGCGGCGATTCCATTCACGCCCTCTTTGGCCAGCTCAAAATCCGAGGGACGAATCCCCAGATCGACCTTTTTCCCAACATAGGGCGTCAGCGAAGCCTTGACGGACTCAGGCGCGTGAAGGCGGAAGGAGCCGGCGTCCAGGATCAGGCTTCCATTTTCCTGCTTGACATCGCAGGGGAAGATGTTGATCTGGGGCGTGCCCAGAAAGCCCGCCACAAACTCATTGGCCGGATGATCGTACAGGTCGTTCGGCGTGCCCTGCTGCACGATGCGGCCATCCTTCATCAGCACGATATGGTCGGCCATGGTCATGGCCTCGGTCTGGTCATGGGTTACGTAAATGGTGGTGATGCCCAACTGCTCCTGAATTTTCTTCAGCTCATAGCGCACCTGGTCGCGGAGCTTGGCGTCCAGGTTGCCCAGCGGCTCGTCCAGCAGAAAAACCTGGGGATCGCGTACCAGAGCCCGGCCAAGCGCCACGCGCTGCCGTTGGCCGCCGGACAATTCCGCCGGGCGGCGATCCAGTAGCTGTTCGATGGAGAGCATCTTTGCCATGTAGTTCACGCGCTTTTCGATCTCTTCCTTGGGCGCTTTTTTGGTTTTCAGGGCAAAAGACATGTTATCCCGCACCGTCATGTTGGGATACAGGGCGTATTCCTGAAACACCATGGCGATATTGCGTTCCTGAGGGGGAACAAAGGTTTTGTCCTTTCCCTTGCCCGCGGCGGAGGTCATCACTTCGTCTCCGAACCGGATCTCGCCGCCAAAGGGATGCAACAGACCCGCGATGCAGTGCATAGCCGTGGACTTTCCGCAGCCGGAGGGCCCCAGGAATACGCAGAACTCGCCGTCCTGGATTTCCAGGTTCAGCTCATCCAGCACGTAGGATTTGCCTTTGTTGTAGCTTACGCTCATATCCTTAATGGTAATAGAAGCCATGTTACTTACCTCCCGAAGCTTTCCACTTTGATGCCGAAGCCGTATTCATACAGCGGATTTTCAATATCCTTGGGCATATCCTCGCGCTGATTCAGGACCTGGTCCATGGAAGCGGGGATCTGGAAGGGCAATTTCCCGGTGACGGCATTTTCGCCAAAGAGCGTATCGGCCACCGCCTCCGCGCCGCTGGTAACGCCGGGACGGTAGACCAGCAGCACGCTGTCCGCGGCGTTAACGATGGGCGTAAGCACATAGGCGCGGTTCATGACCACCACGGCTTCCACGTTTGCCCCGGCCTCGTTTAGCGCCTTGACGAGCGCTACCTGCTCCTCCGGAAATTCCAGCGTGGCCGCGCCCCAGGCGGGGTCATGGGTGCCGCTCTTTTCGCCCACTACCACCACGGCGGTAACGCCGGAAAGGTCGGCGGGCACATCCGAGGCGGTTTCGATATAGGTCACATTCTCCGCGCCCGCCTTCCCGCGCAGCGCCTCCAGAATCGTCACGCCCTTGATTTCCGTGGGTTCCTTCGCCGTCCAGCCGCTGTTCAGGCAGCGCGCGTCGTCGGCCAGGGCGCCGGCCACAATAAACGGCTGTCCCGCCAGAGAAACGGCGTTTTCATACTTCACCAAAGTAAAGGACCTGGCGGCGACCTCCCTGGCGACTTCCTTGTGCGCGTCGCTTCCGATGATCTCTTCCGCCTTGTTTTCATCCACATAGGGATTCTCAAAAAGGCCCATCTGGAACTTGGCGATCAGGATGCGGCGGCAGGCGTCGGTCAGCCGTTCCTCATCCACCTCGTCCACTAGCTGGCGGGTGGAACGCACGCCCGCGCCGCCCAGGATATCCGCGCCCGCGTTGGTGGCCCCCACGAAGTTAAGGCCCCAGTCGGTTTGGATGAGGCCGGTATAGCCCAGCTCTTCCCGGAGCAGATCCGTCATCACGGCCGCGCTTTGATCGGCGGAATTTTCAACGGCATCGCCGCCCAGATAGGGCACGGTGGAGTATCCGTAAGGCATGACCGCGGCGACGCCCGCTTCGATGGCGG
The DNA here is from genome assembly GCA_048370855.1 of Candidatus Limiplasma sp. Classification (GTDB taxonomy): domain Bacteria; phylum Bacillota; class Clostridia; order Christensenellales; family Aristaeellaceae; genus Limiplasma. Next base: position 54,130 of record DBGEOK010000049.1, read on the forward strand.
CCTTGAAACCGGCCAGATGCAGCGCGATGGAATCCTCGGAAATCGTAAGGGGCGTTCCATCGACGCCGCCCGTCTGGGCGCCGGCGCCGGGAAAATGCTTGACGGTAGCCAGCACGGAATCCTCCGTCAGCCCGCTTCCGTTCTGCAGGGTTTTCACCGCCACGGCGATCAACCTCTGCACCACGTCCGTATCCTCGCTGTAGCATTCCTGATTGCGGCCCCAGCGGGGATCGGTAATCAGATCGGCGTCGGGGGAAAGCGCCATGCGCACGCCCATCGCCATCAGCTCTTCTTTCAGCGCCTCGTAGTATCGAGCCGTCAGGGCCTCGTCGTTGGCGGCGCCCAGGTTGATTTCATCCGGCAGGTAAGTGGCGTCTTTCACGAACGCGGCGCCCGCTTCCGTATCCATGGAGAAGATCACGGGGATGCCGAGGTCGGAGCTTTCGGACAATTCCTGAATTTCATTGGTCAGCACGGCGGCGTTCATGGCGCTGCCGGTGACCGCCGCGGCTTCCGCCTCCTCATCCTCCCCGTCGGCCTCCGGGACGTCGAAGAGGTATTCATACACCAGCGCAAAGCCCACGTTATCCTTGCTGAACCAGCTATCTTTCTTGGTAACCAGCGTCAGATGCACCATCTGGGCGGCCTTTTGGCCGGCGTCCATCAGGGACAGCAGGTTATCCGCCCTTTCCTCGGCGCTGAGCCGCCAATCCTCGTAGGGGTCCAATTCGCCGTTATCGTTCAGGTCCTTGAATTGATAGCCGTCCACCTCGACGAGCTGCTTTACGCGGGCGGACAGGCCGGGCTGCACGGGCGCGTTCTCCGCCGTGGCGAACCCCGCGCTCAAGCCCAGCAGGGCCGCCAGAGCCAGGGAAGCGATCCGTTTGATTGCTTTCATTGCGTTTTCTCCTTTCAGCTTTAAGAGGCGGTCACAGCGCCGCTCATTTGGCCGCTGATTAAGTACTTGCCCATGAAGATGTAGAGCACCAAAACCGGCAGGGCCAAAATCAGGGAGCCGGCCATTTGCACGTTAAATTCCGCGGCCATGGTGCCGGCCAGCTCGTTTAAGGCGATGGTAGCGGGCTTGGAATCATACCCGCCCAGCACCAGCGCAAAAAGCATCTCGTTCCAGATGGAGGTGCACTGGAAAACGAAGGTGGTGATGGTGGCGATCATGGTGTTGGGCAGCACAATCTTGCGGTAGATCTGCCACATGCCGTTGCCGTCGATCATGGCCTGGCGAATCAGCGCGTCCGGCACGTCGGCGTAATAGCCCCGCATCATCACCGTGCACATGGGCATGCCAAATACGGAATGCACCAGCACCAACCCCCAGACGTTATCGTACAGGTTCAGCCTGTTGATGGTCTGCAAAAGGGGGATCAGGATCGCCTGGAAAGGCAGATAGGTAGCCGCCACCAGCGCGATGAAAAACGCGTTGTTCAGCTTGAACTTCCACTTGCTAAGGGCATACGCGCAAATGGAGCCCAGGAATACCGAACCCGCCGCGCCGAAGAGGGTCACGACCAGGGAGGTCATCAGCGGCATTCCCAGCTCCTCCATGGCGCTGGCATACCCCTCCAGCGTCCATTGCGTGGGCGGGGTGATCGGCGTGGAGGTCATCACCTCGCTGTTGGTCTTGAAGCTGGTCATGACCGTCCCCCAGAAAGGCAGCATATAGAATACCAGGAAGGCCGCCATGATGAGGTAGTACACGATATGCAGCACCGTCATGTGCCAGCGGGGCTTCACCCTCATTGTCTGCGCCTGTTGCCCCGCCTTGCTGCGTTCCATGCTCATATTGCTCTGCATCACGCTTTCCTCCTGTTCGTCCAATAGGTCAGCGGCAGGATTAGCACCAGTACCAGCGCCAGCAGGAAGCAGCTAATCGCGGCCGAATAAGCGAAGTTGTTGCTCTGGAAGGCCTCGTTGTACATCCAGATGGGCAGCGTCCAGGCGGAGGACGTGGTGTAGCCAACCAGAGACACGATAAAGTCGAAGGAGCGCAGGGCGTACATGGCCAGAATGGTAATGCAACTGCCCATCGCACCCTTTAGCTGGGGGATAATCAGCCTCCAATAAATACGGGGCATATAGGCGCCGTCCAGCTTGGCGGCGTTGATGACATTCACCGGCACATTCTTGATGGCGGCCAGGAAGATGACGGCCACATAGCCGGAGAACTGCCACACCATGGCGATGATGATGGAAAGCATAATGGTTCGGTTGCTGGACGCCCACATGAGGCCGCCGTTTTTCATGGCGGCGGAAACGTCCACCCCCAGAAGCCCCAGAAAGCTGTTCAGCACCCCGCCGGTGGGCCTGAACATGTAGGCCCATACGGTGCCCGTTACCACAAAGGACAAAGCGAAGGGAAGCAGGATCAGCGTGCGGAAGACCGCCGTACCCCGGAGCCCCTGATCCATAATCAGCGCCAGCCCCACGCCCAGCAGCAGGCACAGGGGAATCAGGCAGAACAAAATCAGCGTATTTTTAAGCGCGGGCCAGAAGCTGGAGCTGCTGAACATCCTGGCGTAATTGCCAAACCCGCCAAAGCCGTAGCTGGCTTCCAGCTCGCCCGCTTCCCAGTCGGACACGGAAACCCACAGGTTCCAGCCCAGGGAAACATACACAAAGTATATCAGCAGCGCCGCCGGGATACAGATCCAGATCAGCGGGTGCTTCACGAGAAAGCGGTGCGCCGGGGCCACGGCCTTGGGCGCGAACCGGAGCAGCAACTGGTAAACCACGATGACGGCCAGAATGATCCCGCAGATCGCCCAAAACCCGCCGTGATCTTCAAAGGTCATATAGGAAAGGTTCTCTAAAAAATCCTGAAACATAGGCAGTACCCTCATTCTGTTTCTTGGAGAAAACGGGACGGGCAGGATTTTGCCCGTCCCGTCTCCTGCCTGTTATTGATCGTAGCTCAGGCCCCAGCCGTAATCGTACAGGGGGTTCTCCAGATCAAAGGATACGTCGCCGGACTGGTCGTTGACGGATTCCATGTCCCTGGGGAATTGTATGGGGGTCTTGCCGGTGGGGTTGTTCAGGCCGAACAGGGTTTCCGCGATGGCAATCCCGCCCTGCTGGCCGGGATAATAGGCTTCCAGAATGGCGTTGGTGTTTTCATCGCACCAGGTCAGGATATAGGGACGGCCGCCGGTTACCACGGTGATGATCTGACCGTTGGTATTGGCCTTGACAGCCTCCAGAATTTCCTGCTGGGAAGCGGTGATTTCCAGCGTGTCATAGCCCCACGGCGGATCGTGCTGATAGCTGGGCTCGCCGACGGACACGACGACCACGTCGGCGCTCTTTGCGGCCTCGGCTATCGCCGCCACATCATCCGCGAGGTAAGTGACCGTATCCTGAGCCCCGGCGTATTCGGCGATCGCCGCGGCGATGGTCAGCCCCTCCTGCTCGGAGGACCAGCCGCCCACCAGGCTCATCATGTCGCCCGCGCGGGGGCCGCAAACCAGGATGTTCTGGCCCGCGTTGGCCTTCAGCGGCAGGACGCCGTCGTTCTTGAGCAGCGTCATGGCCTTTTCAGCCGCTTCCAGATTGACCTTCGTATGTTCTTCGTTGCCCACGAAGGCCACGGCCTCATCCACGTCGCAGTAGGGGTTTTCAAACACGCCCAGTTGGAACTTGGCCTTCACGATACGGGTGGCGGCGGCGGTGAGAATTTCTTCATCGATCTTGCCATCCGCGGTCATCTCCTCCATCTGGTCGATCAGACGGATGGATTCGCCGCCGATGCCATCCACGCGGCTCTTTGTAACGCCGATGATGATTGCTTCCTCATCGGAAACCTCTTCGCCGGTCATGGTGCCCAGGCCCTCCTGAATGGCCCAGATCATGCCCCAGTCTGTCTGAATGATGCCCTCAAAGCCCATCTGCTCGCGGAGCAGATCCTGCAGCGCGGCCTTGGAGCCGATGGCGCTGTTTTCCATATCCAGCGCCAGGGGCACGGAATAGTAGGGCATCACGCTGCCCACGTTCACGTCAATGGCCGCGTAGTAGGGCTTCAGGTGAATTTGCAGCGTTTCTTCATCGGATACGATAGGAGAGGTATCCTTCCCATCCATTTGAGGTCCCGCGCCGGGGAAGTGCTTGATGCAGGCCACAATACCGTCGGGATTCAGCCCGTCTTGACCGTTCTGGAAAGCTACGATCTGCGCCCGCACCATCTGGGTAACCAGATCGGGGTCCTCGCCGAAGGTTTCCATCACGCGGCCCCAGCGGGGCTCGGAGGCAATGTCGGACTCGGGGGAGAGCGTCATGCGCACGCCGATGGCGATATGTTCGTCCCGGGCGATTTCCGCCAGTCTGGCGACCAGCTCTTCATCCCGTGTGGCGGCCAGCGCCAGGTTATGGCCGGTGACAGTCGCGCCGGAAACGTAGGAGAGCCCATGCACGGAGTCCATGGAAACCAGCACGGGCACGCCCAGACGGCTGGCCTCGGCGTATTCCTGCACGGCGTTCATGGTCTCGGCGGCTGTTTGAACGCTGTTAAGCTCGCGGATCAGCAGCATTCCGATGCCGTAATCGGTACAGTATTTTTCCAGATAAGGGGCAATCTTCCCGTCCGAGCGGGGCAAATAGGTCGGGTGCTGCATCTGGGCAATCTTTTCGCGCACGGTCATCTGGGATACAAGGTCGGCGGCGCGGGTATCGGCGTCCAGCCGCCAGTCCTCGTAGGCGTCCAGAGAGCCGTTGCCGTTCAGGTCGATAAACTGGCAGCCGTCGGCCTCGATAACGGTTTTCACACGGGGGTTCAGGACCGGCTGTTCCAGCTTCGCGTCCTCGGCCGTCGCGCCCGAAGCCAGGCCGCCCGCCAGCGTCAGCGCCCCAAGCAGGGAGACGCCCCGTTTAAGCAGGTTCTTAGTCAACAAGGTTCCAATCTCCTTTCACGCTGGATTCTTTCATGATATCCACAATCTTCTTGGCAAAAAATTCCGGGTTGTGATCGCTGGAGGTGGCGAACTCCTGAATCTGCGTCTGCAGGCTGGTGGAGGCGGACCAGGGCAGCGCCGTGCCGTGGGTGAAGCTGGGATAGACCTTTGTGTTTTCATCCGTAATTTCGTTTTTAAACGCCAGCGTCAGCGGGCAATAGATCTCGTCGGGGGTGTCGCTGTAAGGGGAAATGCTCTCCTTCAGGCTGGAGAAAGCGGTCTGAACCCCGCTGGTGGAAACGTTGTACGCCCATTTCAGCCCCGCTTCCACATCGGCGCTGTCATTGCTGACCACGAAGCCGTCAATGCACATGCCGAACCATCCGTCCGTGCCGGGGAAGGTGAACACGCCGTAATCCTCGCCGTACACCTGGCCCATGCTGGTCATCAGGGGCTGCATCCACGCGCCCATGATCTGCATGGCGTAGGTTCCCGCCACCACCTGGCCGGAAGCCTCGTACCAGTCGCGGCTGGAATGGTCGGGAGCGACATAGTCCATCAGCTTGGCATAGGTGCTTAGCACGTTCGTCACAGCGTCCAGATCATAAGTGCCATTGATGAAATCCTGATACAGCTTGGGATCGGTGCCCATCATGATGTTTTCAAACACCTGGCAGGCAGGCCAGCCCTTGCGGTCGCCCAAATCCAAAGGATATTCGCCGTCGGGCATTTTCGCGGCCAGTTCATCGCAGATGGCCCAAAACTCGTCCCAGGTGATGTCCTGATGATCGGGGATCGTTACGCCGTACTTTTCAAACACATGGATATTGTAAAAGATCACGTTGGTTTTATGGATGCCGATGGGAACGATGTACTTGTTGCCGTCGGATGCCGTGCAGAGCCCTTCCAGGCCAGGCATGGCGCGCTCGGACAGGTTTCCGTACTCCCATACCTTATTCAGGTTGAGCAGCATATCGCTGTTCAGGTACGGCTCGATTTCCTGACCCGGGTGGGCCTGAAAGGTTTCGGGGCTCTTCCCCGCCTGCTGCAGTACCTTCACCTTCATCACCATCGCGCCGCCCGCGCCGCCGGGAATGGCGTTGGATTTGGCTTTGACCTTGCCGTACGTATCGGAAAAGTCCTTGACCACGCTTTCAATCGCGTCCTTTTCGCCGCCCGCCGTCCACCAGTGGTACACGTTCACAGTGCCCTTTTCATCGGCGGCCTGCAGGATAGCGGGAATATCCATGCTATCCGCGTCCTTCTTCTCGTTCTTCTTGGCCGCCAGGGCGCCGGTGCAGCTCATGGCCAGTATGCCGGTCAGCAGCAGCGCCGCTACTCTTTTTAATCTCATTTTTTGATTCCCCCCATCAGTCTGTAAAGACCAGAGTTGCCCACAGGCTGGGATTGGCGTCCACGGCGTGCATCTCCGGCTTGCGGTCGCGCCCGTCCAGATCGGCGGAATACTGCATCCGCAGGCTGTGAATGCCGGGGCAGGGCAGATCAACGTCCAAAATGGAAAAATCAAAGCCGACGCTCATCCCCGCCTCGGGCGCCAATTGAGCAATATTCTCGTTGCTCAGGTTGTGCAGGGGAATTTTGCTTTCCCAGACGATGCCGCCCTCGATGGACGCGATGGCCGCCTCGTAGTCGTCAAATACCACCTCGTCGCCATACTCGCCCCGGGTGTCCCAGCCCTGGGTATCGGCGACCATGTCACGATCGATATAATTGAAAAATTCATACTCGCCCTTGTAGCCATAAGCGCTTTGCACAATGCGCCAATCGGTAGCGGAGTATTCCGTGCGCTCCGGATCGGCGCCGGGGTCTGTGGAAAGGAAGAAAATGACGGCGTCCAGCTCATCCAGCGGGAAGCCCTCGCGGTATACCAGAGGCGTATCGTCCAGAATCTTCATGGCGATATAAAGGTTTTCCTCATCCCACATGGCGTAGGCTTCCATGGAGCAGTCGGCCTCGCCGTCCCAATGCTCGATCTGGTCGATGATCTGGCTCTGGCTGTCGATTTTGAGGCGCTTGGCGGTATCCCATTCGCTCAGGTCACCGTCAATCACGACCTCCTTGGCCTTGGGCGCCTCCAGTTTTTTGTCGGTGTACGCCAACGCGGAAGTGGATAGACCCAACGCGAGGATCAGCGTCGTCATAAGAGCTATCACTTTCTTCATTATGTTTCCTCCTTCACTTTGCGGGGCGAGTCGTCTTTCCCGCTTTTCTCACTTGCATTGTAACAAGGATAAAGCCGTCGCACACGTGGAGATTTAAAACGCGGTACGGCAAAAAAACAGCATAAGTCGGCGAAGTAGGAATATCCGGCACGGCTTATAGGAATATCCGGCATAAGGACGGTTCCTGCCCGCCCCGCGCTTTCAACGGGTTTTGATTTATGCTATAATTTGATATCCCTATTCCGGAGGTACCGTTCATGAAGCTAAGCATAAAAATGATGCTGATTTTTTCAGCCATGATGCTGCTGGCGTTGTCCCTGCTCTCCTTTTATGCGACGCAATCCTCCGTCAAGGGCGCCAACGCGTTTACCGAGGCGCGCTTTCACAACATGAGCACCAGCATCCGGCGGGATTTGGAGCAGGATATTTCCATGATGGAAATGACGCTGCAGGAATTGACGGAGAATACCACCTTCATGGCGGCGCTCAACCAGATGGTCAGGGACGACAGCGCGGATCAAAAAATGGCCCTTGCGGCGAGCAAGGCGGCCATTCAGCAGTTGCTTCAGTCCCCGCTTGTGGATACCTTTTACCGCGTTTCATTTTATACGCGGGACGGCGTTTTTCTGACCACCCATGTGGATAAGGATCAAAGGCTGACGGCGGGTTCGGAAGAAGCGAGAATGGAAATTTCCACGCTTCCCTGGCTGGAGCGCGCGGATCAATCCTCCGGCCCGATCATTCTGGCCCCTCACGAGGATATCTTTTCCCCCAACCATCAGGTTCAGGTGTATGGCATCGCGCAGCAGATTACGTATCATGGCAACGCCATCGGTTATCTGGAGGTCAATAACCAGCATGAGGATTTGGCGCGCATCATGGAGTTTGTGGATAATCCTATTGTCAGCGTGGAAGCGATTTTTGACGACGGACAGCGGCTGTTTGAAAGCCAGACCCCCGATTGGCGCTGGCCCAAGGATCTGGCGCTGGACGCGTTTACCTACGTCCGGCTGGACGGCGACGCCGGCCGCGTGGCGCTGCATACGAGGCTGAGCAGATTGGGGCTTCATTTATATATCAGCCAGGACAGCGCCATCAGCAGCACGGCCAATGCGAATGTGCGCAGCTCCATGTTCCGTCAGGCGCTGTCCGTCATGCTGCCGGCGGCCCTGCTGATTATGCTGGTATCCATTGGCCTGACGCGCTCCATCAGGAAGTTGACAAAGAAGGTACGGCAGATTCCCGCCGACAGCGTGCTTCGCCAGGACGCCGCCCCTTCGCATGCCCTCCTGACCATGGTAACGTCTCCGAGGGATCGGGAGACGTATGAGCTTGAACGGATGTTTAACCACCTCATGGTGCGCCTGCGGGACAGCATGACCAACGAGCTGGCGCTGCGTGAGGGGGCGCTGCACGCCCAGCTCAACGCCCTTCAAATGCAAATTAACCCGCATTTCATTTATAATACGCTCAATATCATCAGCGCGAAGTCCATGGAAAGCGGCAATTATGATGTGATCGAAATTTGCGACCAATTCGCTCAAATGCTGCGGTATTCCACGGACACCCGCTCCCGCACAGCCACCATGGCGGAGGAAATCGAAAACGTGCGCAACTACCTGATGCTGGCCAAGGCGCGATATGAAAACAATCTGGAATTTACCATCGACGTGCCCGAAAACCTGAACGAAATTACCGTGCCCAAGCTGACGCTTCAGCCCCTGGTGGAGAATGCCCTGACGCACGGCTTCGACGGCAAAAACGAGCTTCGCAGGCTGTCTGTGACCGGGCGCATCGAAAACCTCCAGTTGATTTTGGAAATACGGGACAATGGCACCGGCTTTTCCGACGAAATGCTGAAAAGCCTGCGAACGCTGATTCAAAAAATAGAGGAAGATAAGATTTGCATCGAGGGGTCCGGCGGGCATATCGGCCTTATCAACACATGCCTTAGGCTGCATTATTACAGCCATGGCGATATGCATGTCGCAATCCACAACGAAAACGGCGCGGTCATTACCATGACCATGCCCTGCGCCGCAAAAGAACAAACCGACCTGCCCGAGCGGGAAGCAAGCCCCAACCCGCAAAACGCCGCGTACCGTGACATCCCCATGTGAAAGAGGCGGCGGATCGGCAGCCGGTATCCCGGGGAGAGTCTGGTGAAAAAAACCGGCGCGCCCATCTGCGTTCGCGCTTGCGCTTCTTCTTCCGGCTCGGCAGAGCGGATGGAGCGTGTCGGCTCATAAGCGGGGGCGCCGTGGATGCGTTTTGGGTCCGGCCAGAAAGCGGAGGTTCAACCGGATGAACGGGAAGATCGGATGCAAAATCAGTCCGTTTTCTGTACGGCGAAAGCAACCGTCGCCCTCCGCCATGGAAAACCGCAGAGGGTTTCGCCGGTCGCCGCGGCTCTGCCGAACTTATGACGAAAAGATAAATTCTGTCGATTTGTGACAAATTGTAGCTTGGATTCTCCTTTTGGTATCCTTTTCGCCTTATCCTTTCCCTGAATACACTTTTAGGGAGGGAAACGGAATGACAACCATTCTGGATATCCTGCGGCAGTTGGGCATCGGCAGAAATTACTGCGGATTCCGCGCCGCCGTCATGGCCATCGAGCTGGCCATTGAGGACGAAGACCGCCTCCTTTGCGTCAAAAGGGATATTTACGGCGCGATTGCCGAGCGGACGGGCGTTTCCGTTACGGCGGTGGAGCGCAACCTCCGCACGGTTATCCGCCGTGCGTGGCAGGTCAACCCGGAACTGCTGAACCATATGGCCGGCTATCCCCTGAAGCATGCGCCCTCGGTTTGCGCCTTTATTGAAATTGTCTCCGGATATCTTGAACGCCAAGCCGTATCCGGCTCGCCGCCTTCCACGTTCCAGGCGTAGCCGCGCGGCAGGATAGCGTTCTGGTTTTCGGAAGGGCGCGATGCCGGCCCCGGCCGGCCTTTAGTCAATCGCCCGCCTCATGCCGTGTTCCGTTCCGTCCGATGGGATATCCCCTCCCGGAAGATGATATCTGGCTGTCGAAAAGCCCGGCTGAGAACGATCTTTTCCGATGTGGACTTTCGGAAATGGTTTGTCCTGGCCGACACGGCCCGCCCGGGTGCTGTGCTTGGGTAAGATACCGGAGCTATTGCCGACCGCAGGTCAGCCGGACGAATCTGAGACGCTCGAGAGAGGCATACTTTTGCGGAAGGCCGAGGCATTCAGCGGATGGGGTCACCGGAGAAGAGGTGTCGGGCGGAAGCTTCCGGTAGCGTCAACCATGCCTGAAACATTAAAAAATTGTCTAAAATTGTTTGTTTACGTCTTAAAAAAGCAATATACTACTATTTTGATATAATCTTGAAGCATCCTGTCAATTTTACGAAAGAAAGGGTGCCTCCGCATGAATTCTACCATGGACGTCAACCGCTTAGTTGCCCGGCTTACGCCTGTCATTTGCCCCCGCCGCCTGACCCCGCTGGCATGCGCCATTGAAGTGGTCTGCGAGTATATGCAAGGCTCGGCCGCGGACGACCTTCATTTTACCAAGGATGTTTATCCCGTTGTGAGCGCGCGGCTCGGCAAACCCCAAACTTCGATTGAGCGCTCGATTTTCCGCGCGGTGGAGGACTGCTGGATGCATGGCGACAACCCCTATATGAACGAGATCATCGGCCGCCGCCTGCCGGTCAAGCCAAAGCCGAGCGAGCTCATCCGCTATTGCGCGTTTTACCTTACCTATGGATTCCCTTACCACGCGGCGAAGGAGGACCGTTCAATGCCGCTTCCGTTTTAACGGGCGGGCTTTGTTCGCCTCTGTTTCATTTGCCCGTCTTTGAATAGAAAAAAAGTAGATAATCCCGGGTTATGCTAAAGCGCGTCAGGGCAGGCTGCCCTGCGTACAGAAGGATTTGCCGCGCGCGAGCGCGCCGGGCCTTCGGCAAGCAATGCGGGAGGAGCTTACTCATGACGGACAAACAGAAAAAGCTTATTGCCGCGGGGGGCATCGCGTTATTCCTGGCCGCGTCGGCCGGTATATTTTTGTGCGTGGGCGGGCCGCTCATCCAGTACGTATCGGAGCCGGAGCAGTTCCGGGCATGGGTGGACGAGCGCGGAATCGTCGGGCGGCTGGCCTTTGTCGGCATGATGGCGCTTCAAATTTTGATCGCCGTCATTCCGGGGGAACCGCTCGAGATCGCGGCGGGCTATGCCTTCGGCATTTTGGAGGGAACGCTCCTGTGCATGGCGGGCGCTTTTATTGGAAGCGCCCTGGTGGTGCTTTTTGTCAGGAAATGCGGTGTTAAGGCGATCGAGGTTTTTTTCCCAAGGGAAAAGATCGATTCCCTGAAGTTTCTTCAGAATACGCGACGTTTGAACCTGTGGGTGTTCCTTGTTTTTTTCATTCCAGGGACGCCGAAGGATATTCTGTCCTACTGCATTGGGCTGACGCGCATGAAAATGAGCGCTTGGCTGGCGATTTCCACCGTAGCGCGAGTTCCGTCCATTATCACCTCCACCATTGGCGGCGACGCGCTGGGGATGGGCGACAACGCCTTTGCGGCCTTGGTATTTGCCGCCACGCTCCTGGTCAGCCTTGCCGGAATCATCATTTACCGCAAGCTTTGCCGGACGGAGGCAAGGCGGGCCGAATGACCGGTGTGGTATAATAGGGGACGGAGGTGGGGATATGCCGGCGCGGCTGCTGATTGCGGACGATGAGCGTGACATTGTGTCCATGCTGGAACGGTATTTTACGAAGAACGGATATGAGGTGCTTACCGCCCTGAACGGGGCGGAGGCGCTTGTGCGCATTTCCCGCCGGCCTGATCTTGTGCTGCTGGACGTCAACCTCCCGGACATGGACGGCTTTACCGTCTGCGCCCGCATTCGGGATCACGTTTCCTGCCCCATTCTTTTCCTGACCGCGCGCATTGAGGATGCCGATAAGATCAGGGGTTTTTCTGTCGGCGGAGACGACTATGTGCTCAAGCCCTTTTCCATCGACGAGCTCGGCGCGCGCGTCGCGGCCCATTTGCGCAGGGAGACGCGTCATACCGCGGTAATGGAGGTGCGGATGGACGACAAGCTGGCGATCAACTACTCCGACCGTACCGTGGTCTATGACGGCCGGCCGCTCAGCTTTGCGAAAAAGGAATTTGATATTATCGAGCTGTTAAGTCAAAATCAGGGGCAGGTATTCGACAAGGAAAGGATCTACGAACTGGTGTGGGGCTGCGATGGGGAGAGCGACAGCTCCGTTGTGGCGGAACGAATCCGGCGCATCCGCGTCGGGTTTGCCGCGGCCGGCGCAAAGCCATATATTGAAACCGTTTGGGGTTGCGGCTATAAATGGGCAAGATGAAAAGAAAAAAGCGCTTCCGGGATTACTCGCTGAAGACCAGCTTCGTCATTTACACGCTTACGATGTTCTGCGCGGCGACCTTGGTATGTTCCGTCGCCATCAGCCGCCTGGACGAGCTGAGGCGAAGCAACGCGGCCAACTATTGGAGCCAATATGAAGAATATGTAATTCCCGCGGGCGGCTCCTATGTCTCCTGGGCTGATGAGAAAGGGTTCCATTATCAAATTTACGACGATCGCGGCGAATTGACGGATACGGTCGGGGCCGATGGGGTGACCGCCCGAATTTCGCTGTTATATATGAAGGAGCCAACCGAGGGGGAGGACGGCGCCGCCGTGTCGGGCATGGTCGAGGTGGAACCCGTCTGGTCGGAGGAGGAGCGGGCGCACGACCTCCTGCTCGGTATGGCGTCGGCGGCGGTTTTTCCCGTCTGCTATGGCGGCGGGGCCGTGCTTTGCGCGTTTTTGTTTTACCGTAAGAAGCTTAGGACCCCGATAGCCGTATTGAGGGACGCGTCCCGCAAAATCGCTCGGAAGGAACTGGATTTTTCGATTCGCTGGGACCGTAACGACGAGATGGGCAGGCTTTGCGCCTCCTTTGAGCAAATGCGCGCGGCGTTGGAGCATGGCAACCGGGAGCTGTGGCGGCAGATGGAGGAGCGGAAAAGGCTGAACGCGGCGTTCGCTCATGATCTACGAACCCCGCTGACCGTGCTGAAGGGGCATGCCGCCATGCTTCTTCAAGACCTGTCCTCGGGAGGCGCAACCCGGGAGGAGATGGCCGACGAGGTTCGGGTGATGGATACCCATATTGCCCGCATGGAAGCTTATGTGAACGCGATGAACGGGCTCCAGCGGCTGGAGGATATCGAGATCCATCCCAAACCGGGTTCGGCGGAGGCCCTGGCCGCCGGCCTGAGGGATTGCGCCCAAATTCTCTGCGCGGGAAAGCGGCTGGAGTTTCACTTTGGCGATATTCGTGAACCGCTCTGCGTGGATCGCGAGATCGTCATGCAGGTGTTTGAAAATCTCCTGTCCAACGCCGTGCGGTATGCCAGGGAGGAGGTGCGGGTCCTGGCTGAGACGAGGGACGGCTTTCTGATCCTCCAGGTTTCGGACGACGGGCCCGGCTTTTCGGACCGGGCAATGCAAAAGGCGACGGAGCCCTTCTATCGCGGGGAAGGACGGGGCGACGACGGGCATCTGGGCCTTGGGCTTCATATTTGCCAAATTCTATGCAAGCGGCACGGCGGCGGCGTTTCCGTGACGAACAACGCGGGCGGAGGGTGCAGCGTCGGCGCGGCCTTCGCGCTGGGTGGGGAAGCAAGCGAGACGCGCTGAGCGGAGGCAAAACCGGGCGCGCTGTTTTCAGGGAAGGAATCCTGTCAAACCAAACCCCTTGACAGGCCGAATGAAAAAGTGTATGCTGGTGAAGCTGTCAAGAACAAAACATTGATAGGCGGCAAAGGAGCATGCGCGTGAAACCGAACGAAAGCCCCGCTTCCATCGGTCGCAAGCTGGACAAAAGCGTGGAGATCGGCATGCTGAACGCCTTTTACGGCGGCCTTTTGACCGATAAGCAGCGCGAGGTTCTTCGGCTGCATTATGACGAGGATTTGTCCCTGGGGGAAATTGCCGAGCAATATGGCGTCAGTCGGCAAAACGTTCACGAGCTGATTACGCGGTCGGCGCAGAAGCTTCAGCGCTATGAGCGCGCGCTTGGAGGCATGGAGCGCTCCCAAAGCGCGGTTGCGGAGCTGACGCGCGCCGTCCGGCTGCTGAACCAGGCCAGAGAGGGCATATCGACGCCCGCCGCGGTCCGAAAGCTGGATGAGGCGATGGACCTGTTGTTATCGGTGATCAGACGCCAGGAAGGGGAGGAAGACGACGATGGCCTTTGAGGGACTTAGCCAAAAGCTGTCCGGCGCGCTTTCCAGGCTGACGGGGCACGGCAAGCTGACCGAGGCTTCCGTCAAGGAAGGCATGCGCGAGGTCCGCGTGGCGCTGCTGGAAGCCGATGTAAATTATTTGGTCGTCAAGGATTTTTGCAAACGGGTAACCGAGCGCTGCGTGGGCCGGCAGGTGCTGGACAGCCTCTCGCCCGCCCAGCAGGTTCTCAAGATTGTCAATGAAGAAATGACGGCCCTCATGGGCACGGAAAACGCCCGGCTGACTTGGTCCAGCAGCGTCCCGACCATTTATATGCTCTGCGGCCTTCAGGGCGCCGGCAAAACCACGATGGCCGCCAAGCTCGCCAACTATTTGCAAAAAACAGGCAAGAAGCCTCTGCTGGCGGCCTGCGATATTTACCGTCCGGCCGCCATTAAGCAGCTTCAGGTTGTGGGCGAGCAGGTGAAGGTTCCGGTATACGAGCACGGCACGCAAAATCCCGTTCAGACCGCGCTGGAAGCGGTCGAGCACGCGCGGAGCTACGGGCGCGACGTGCTGATTATCGATACCGCGGGCCGCCTGCATATCGACGCCGAGCTGATGGAGGAGCTACGCCAGGTAAAGGCGGCGGTCAAGCCGCAGGAAATCCTCTTTGTGGTGGACGCGATGACCGGCCAGGATGCCGTGAACGTCGCCAAAACCTTCGACGAGGAGCTGGGGATCGACGGCGTCATCCTGACCAAGCTGGACGGCGATACCCGCGGCGGAGCCGCGCTTTCCATCAAGGCCGTGGTTGGCAAGCCCATCAAGTTCTCCGGCACGGGCGAAAAGCTGGGCGATATCGAGCCCTTCCACCCAGACCGCATGGCGAGCCGCATTTTGGGCATGGGCGACGTCATGACGCTGATTGAAAAGGCGCAGGAGGCCTTTGACGGCGAGGAGGTTGAGAAGCTCGCCAAAAAGGGCGCGCAGGAGCTGACCCTGGACGACTTTCTCTCCCAGATGCAGCAGATGAAAAAGATGGGCGGCCTGCAAAGCATGCTGGGCATGCTGCCGGGCATGGGCAATAAGCTCGCGGATGTGGAAATCGACGAGGACGCCATGAAAAAACCGGAGGCCATCATCCGCAGCATGACAAGGCGGGAGCGCCGCAACCCCGGCATTCTTAACGCCAGCAGGCGCAAGCGGATCGCCGCCGGCAGCGGCACCTCCGTACAGGACGTCAACGCCCTCATGCGCCAGTTTGACCAGGCCAAGGCCATGATGAAGCAGATGATGGGCGGCAGGCGCGGCAAAAGGGGCCGCATGCGAATGCCGTTTTAACGAAATGCCCGCCGACCAGGAAAGCCTGACAATCACCCCCGCGTGATTTCAGATACATTTTACACCATACAGCATAGGAGGAACCAACCATGGTTAAGATTCGCCTGAAAAGAATGGGAATGAAGAAGAAGCCGTTTTACCGCGTGGTCGTCGCGGACATTCGCAGCCCCCGCGACGGTCGTTTCATTGAGGAAATCGGTTTTTACGACCCGATGACCGAACCGGCCACTATCAAAATTGACGCCGAAAAGGCCAGGAAATGGCTGGGCAACGGCGCGCAGCCGACCGATACCGCGCGCGCGCTGCTGAAAAAAAGCGGCGTAATCGAGGGCTGAGGGGAATGAAAGAGCTCGTTGTGTACATCGCCCGGTCGCTGGTGGATCATAAGGACGCCGTGACCGTGCAAGAGACTGCCGGGCCGGAAGCAACGATTCTGGAATTGCATGTCGCGCCCGAGGATATGGGCAAGGTGATCGGCAAGCAAGGCCGCATTGCCAAGGCGATCCGCGCCGTGGTGCGCGCCGCTACCGCCAAGGATCAAAAGCCCGTATTTGTGGAAATTCAGTAACAACCGCGGTCAATAGGCGCAGCGGGGCTTTGCCAGGCAGAGCCCGGTTGCGCCTGCTTGCTTTGCGGGGAACAAGGAGCCTCAAGGTGAAGCAGGAATATTTGCTTCTGGGTGAAATCGTGCGCCCGCAGGGCATACGCGGAGAGGTAAAGCTCAGGCATTATACCGATGATCCCAACCGCTTTCTGGAGCTGCAAACGGCCTACCGCAGGGAAGGCGACGCCTATGCGCCGGTGCGGGTGGAGGCGGCGCGCGTGCAAAAGGGCGACGTCTTTTTGTCGCTGGAAGGCGTGAGGGACCGCGACGCGGCCGAAAAACTGCGGGGCGTGAAGCTCTATGTGGATCGCGCCCATGCGCGCGCGCTGTCAGAGGACGAGGTGTTTATCGCGGATGTCCTGGGCGCCGCCGCCTATAGCACGTCGGGCAACCGACTGGGCACGCTGCGGGAGGTGCTTACCCCGGGCGGCGTGGACGTGTTTGTGTTCGACACCGAACGCGGCGTCCTGATGGTGCCCGCGCTCAAGGCGGTGCTGCTGGAGCTGGACGCGGAAAATGGAAGAATTGTGCTGGATGAAAGCAAGCTGGAAGAGGTAGCCCTGTATGAAGATCGCAATATTGACGCTGTTCCCCGAGATGTTTGACAGCTTTTTAGGCTGCTCCATCATAGGCCGGGCGCGGCGGGAGGGGCTGCTCACGATACAGCCGGTGGATATCCGCCCGTTCAGTGAAAAAAAGCATCAAAACGCGGACGATTATCCCTTTGGCGGCGGGGCCGGTATGGTGATGCTGGCGCAGCCCGTTTGCGACGCGGTGCGCGCCGTCCGCGGCAGGGGCTTTTTGGGGCCGTGTATTTATGTAAGCCCGCGCGGCAAGCCTCTTACCCAGCGGAAGGTGCGGGAGCTGTCGCGGCAGGACGGCTTGGTGCTTGTCTGCGGGCATTATGAAGGGCTGGATCAGCGCGCCGTCGAGCTTGTGGTAGATGAGGAAATTTCCCTGGGGGACTTTGTGCTCACGGGAGGCGAGCTTGCCGCCATGGCGCTGACCGACGCGGTGGCGCGGTATGTGCCGGGCGTTTTAGGCAGCGGGGAAAGCGCGGAGGAGGAAAGCTTTTCCGACGGTCTGTTGGAGTACCCGCAGTATACGAGGCCGCGCGTCTATGAGGGGCTCGAGGTGCCGGAGGTGCTTGTCAACGGCGACCATGCCAAGATCAGGGCATGGCGGCGGCAACAGGCGCTGATCGCAACGCTAAGGACGCGTCCGGACCTTTTCGCATGCGCGCCGATGACAGACATAGAACGCGCCGCCACGCTTCAGGCGGCGCGGAAGGAGGACCCTCCGTGCTGCTGAGAAAGCTGGTGGCGGCGCTGTGCCCGCTGTTGCTTTGCCTGCTTGCCTGCGCGGCTTATCGTTGGCTGGACGGGGTGCTTTTGGCGTCGAGCTTCTTTTCATTCCTGGCTAAAGGGGTACTGCTGGGCATTTTGGTGGCGGTGCTGCTGCCTGTGGCGGGCGTCCGGTCACGGTCCAACGGCCTAATCCCCTGGCTTTTTGCCGGCGCGGGCCTTCTGCTTTTGCTACTAAACTACCAATACCTGGAGACGGCGGGGCTGCTACATTCGCGGTTTCTTCTTGCGCTTCTCTCCATCAACGGCCAGGTCGTGCTGGTGGAAAGCACGGTGATGAGCTTCCTTTGCGTCACGGGGCTGATGAACCGGCGGCGCTGATGCTGTTACATCAGCCGGCGCGCGTCCGCCTCCCGTTCGCGCAAAAGAAGCTGTTCGATGTATTCGCCGCTGGTAACGCCAAGCCTTTGAGACTGCGCAACCGCATAGTCGTAAGCGCATTTGCTGAAACGCAGGCATACGCTGACCTTTTCGGGCGTGCAAACCTCAAAGGCGGATTCCAGCCCCTGGGTGTCCTTGAAAAACTTGCTTTTCATGCGCGCGCTCCCTCTTTATTCTCCGCGCCGCCGCCGGCGTCGCGGAACCGGGCCTTCCGGCGGCGCACGGCGCCGTTCCGGCAACGATGGATCAAAAGGCCCTCCGCATCATCCTATGCGGGTTTGCGCCGTCGGGTTCTCGCTAGGTTTCCCCCGCAGGGGTCAGGACATGCACGGGAGCCGGAAATGTGTTATAATGATTTTGCCTGATTTGGGAGGAAAGGACGGGACGGCATGGCGGGAGGAATCTTGCGCTTTCTTGCGACGGTGGCCGCGGTGCCGCTGTGCGGGTATCTGATGGACGGCGTGGCGGTTGTGGAGTATGCCAACGCGACGGTTCTCGGGCTCATATTGGCGGTGATTTATACCGTGCTCCGACCGTTGATGCGCTTGATTCTGTCCGTGCTCAACTTTTGTACGCTCGGCCTTTTGTACGTTGCCGCCGACGCCTGGCTGGTATGGACGGCGGCCGGGCTGGTGGAAAACAGCGTGACCTTTGAAAGCTTTTGGTGGGCGCTGGCGGTTGCCGTGGCCATCAACGTTGTGCGCACGCTGATCGACGCCATGACGGGAGATCTCAGACGCTAAGGAGTATACACCATGCATATTTTTTTGGTAAACGACGACGGCATCGGTTCGGCGGGCATCATGGCGCTGCTTAACGCTGCGGCGGAGCGCGGGCACCGGGTGAGCATGTGCGCCCCGCGCACCCAGCAAAGCGCGGCCAGCCACCGTTTCACGCTGACGGAACCCATTTATGTGAGCGACTATCCGCTTGAGGAAAAAAACGCGAGGGGCTATTCCATTGCCGGTTCCCCGGTGGATTGCGTGAGGGTGGGCCTGCTGAAGCTGGTCTCGGAGCCTGTGGATATCGTGATATCGGGGATTAACAACGGCTATAACGCCGGTATGGCGGTGCATTACAGCGGAACGGTGGGCGCGGCCATGGAAGGCGCGCTCAATCATCTGCCGGCCATCGCGGCGTCGATCCATCATCAGGCCGACGCGGCGATGATCGGGCACTTCGCCGGTTTTGTCATTCAAATGGCGGAGAAATACGCTGAAAAACCTTCCCCAACCCATACCATCCTCAATATCAACGCGCCCAACGTAAAGCCCGAGCTGCTGAAGCCCCCCGTTTACGCGCCGCTGGCGACGGGTAATTTTGTGGACGGCTACGAGCGGAGGTATTCCCCGCGCGCGGGCGAATACTATTGGCTGCTGGACGGCTCGGAAACCGAGCCGCCGCAGCCCGGCACAGACCAGTACTATTTGGCGCAAGGGCACGTGGTGTTCACCCTGATGGGCAATCCCGTCTGCGCCGGCATCGACGCCTGGGACAAGCTGGGGCTGACGTGACGGCTGGAATGCCGCGTCCCATAGGACTGGTGAAAGGAAGAGGGCCGACCGTGCAAGACCCACAGGAGCTGATTGACAAGCTGAACCTTCGCGGAACGCCCCTGAGCAAGGGGCACCGACGGATCGCGCAGTATATTGCCGGCCATTATGAAAAGGCCGTTTTCATGACCGCGGGCATGCTCGGCAGGCAGTGCGGCGTCAGCGAGAGCACGGTGGTTCGCTTTGCGTCCGCGCTGGGCTACGAGGGCTATCCCGAGCTCCAGGAAGCGCTTCGCGGCTTGGTCCGGCAGCGCCTGACGGCCGAGCAGCGCTTTGCCATCGCCTCCGGGATCGAGCCGCGGGAGGTGCTGGCCACGGTGCTCAAAAACGATATGCAGAATATCCGCAAGACGGTGGAGACGCTGCCGCAGGAGGACTTTGACAACGCGGTGCGGCGGCTGCTCGGGGCCCGACGGATCTATGTGATGGGCCTGCGCTCGGCCGCGCCGCTGGCCCAGTTCATGTATCATTATTTGCATCAAATCTTTGACGACGTCATTTTGGTCCAAAATACGACCGGCGACGTTTTTGAGGAGATCGCGCGCATCGGGCGGGAGGACGTGCTCGTCGGCATCAGCTATCCCCGCTATTCCGCGCGCACGCTGGAGTGTATGCGCTTCGCCCTGAGCAACGGCGCGCAGGTCGTCGGCTTTACGGACGGCGAGATGTCGCCGCTGCGCGAGGCTTCGGATGTTTGCCTGTGCGCCTCGACGGATATGGCCAGCTTTGTGGACAGCCTGGCCGCGCCCCTTTCGCTGATTAACGCGCTGATCGTCAGCCTCGGCTTGCACAGGCGCGAGGAGCTGGGCGAGCATTTCAAACGGCTGGAGGAGATATGGAACGCGCACAGCGTCTATATCAACCGGGAAGATGAGTAAGGTGCTGGTGATCGGCGGCGGGGCCGCGGGCATGCTTGCGGCGATTGGCGCGGGACGCGCGGGGGCCCGTGTCACGCTGCTGGAACGCAATGAAAAGCTCGGGAAAAAGGTGTATATTACAGGCAAGGGACGTTGCAACGTCACCAACGCCTGCGAGCCGGACGCCTTTCAACGCAGCGTGGTTCGCAACCCCCGGTTTCTGTACAGCGCGCTGGCGGCGCTGCCGCCCGCCGCCCTGATGGAAATGCTGGAAAAGCTTGGCTGTCCGGTGATGGTGGAGCGCGGCAACCGCGTTTTTCCGCGCGGCGAAAAGGCCAGCGACGTGACCCGCGCGTTTGAGCGGGAGCTTGGCCGCCTTGGCGTTAAGGTGCGGCTTTCCACCCGGGCGCGAAGCCTGACGGTGGAGAACGGCCGCTGCGCGGGCGTTAGGACAGAGGACGGCGAAAAGCTGATGGCGGACGCGGTGATCCTTTGCACAGGGGGACAGAGCTACCCCTCCACCGGCTCCACCGGCGACGGCTGGCGCTGGCTCGGCGAAACGGGCCATACGGTCCTTCCCCCCATGCCGTCGCTGATCCCCATGGAGTGCGGGGAACTGTGGACGCGCGATTTACAGGGACTCTCGCTCAAAAACGTCAGGCTTACGCTGACGCACGGCAAGCGGACGCTCTTTACAGACCTGGGAGAAATGCTCTTCACGCATTTCGGCGTGTCGGGACCGTTGGTTTTGAGCGCGTCGGCTTATATGGCGGGGCTCGATCCGAAGGAAGTCGCGCTGCTTTTGGATTTAAAACCCGGCCTGACGGAGCGGCAGTTGGATGCCCGGCTGCTGCGAGAGCTGGACGCTGCCGGCCGGAAGCGGCTTCAAACCCTCCTGTGCGGGCTTTATCCCTCGCGCCTGGCCGAGGTCATGCCCGCCCTGTGCGGCGTCGACGGCATGAAGCAGGCCGGCGAAATCACGCGGGAGGAGCGCTGCCGGCTGGTTGTGGGCGGCAAGGGGCTCCGCCTACCCGTGACCGGAACGCGCCCGCTTGCGGAGGCCGTCGTCACGCGCGGAGGGCTGAGCGTTCGGGAGTTGAACCCCGCCACCATGGAAAGCAGGCGTCTGCCCGGATTGTATGTGGCCGGAGAGCTGGTGGACGTGGACGCGCTGACGGGCGGGTTCAACCTGCATATCGCGTTCGCCACCGGGCTGCTGGCCGGCGCCTCCGCGGCGGGCGGCGCGGCAGGCTGACCCGCGCCGCCTAACAGGAAATCTTTCATTAAGAAATCGGTGGAAAGGGCCGCGCCGGCGCGCGCCTTCCCCGGCTCGTTTGGAGTTTTGATAAGCATGCGGTACATTGTTCTGGATTTGGAATGGAACCAGCCCACCAGCTATCAAAGCGCGGCGTTCCGCAAGGTGGGGGACAGCCTGCTTTTTGAAGTGATTCAGATTGGCGCGGCCAAGCTGAACGAGAGGCTGGAGATTGAAGACAGCGTCAGCATCCCCATCCGGCCGACGCATTACCTGACCATCCATCCGCGCGTAAAGCGTATGACGGGGCTCAATCAGGAGATTCTGTGCGACGCTCCCGTGTTCTTGGAGGCCATGGCGCAGTTTGTGGAATGGTGCGGCGAGGACTGCGTATTTCTGACCTGGGGCTGCGACGATGTGAGCGTGCTTCAGCAAAACGTCGATTTTTTCCGCTTTGAAACCGCGCTGCCGAAAATGTACGATATTCAGCGGCTCTATGCCGACGCGATGAAGCAAAGCGGCCAGACCGCCCTCAAAACCGCGATGGAGGCGTTGGGCGTGGAGCCGGATGAGGAACGAAGCTTTCATAACGCCATGCACGACGCATATTATACGGCACAGGTCTTTCGCAGGCTTCCCGAGCCAATGGCCGTCCTCAAGTATGAGGAGCAGCCGCGCAAGCTCTGCCACAACGAACGCCGGAGCCGCTTCCGCGTAACCGATATGGTGCCTTCCGTGCGCGAGGCGCTGGAGGGAGAGGCGCTTCGGACGCCTAAGTGCCCCACTTGCGGGCAGCGGATGAAGCTTAAAACGGAGGTGATACCGCAGGCGCCGGGAAAATATGTGGCGCTGGGCCAATGCCAGCACCATGGGCTGATGTTTGTGAAGGCCCGCTTTTCGCTCCTGCCGGACGGTCAGAAGGGCATGCACCTGAGCGTACTGCCCGCCAATAAGCAAACGCGCGCGTACGTGCATACCAAGGAGCTGCAATTTCAGTGTAAGCGCAAGCGCGGGGATTACGACGCCATGGACGTGGAGGATCTCGCCGGCGCGATGTCCAGCAATATGCCCTTTGAGGATGCATGATCCCCGGAAAGGAGAAAGCCACTTGGAGAAAAATCTTGAAGACGGCGGCGCGACGGTTCATGTGACGCTGGAGGGGCGGCGCGGCGACTTTCCCAAGGGTACCGCGCTTAGCGAGGTGCTGGCGCGCATGCTTCCGCCCGAGCGGGCGGCGCAGGCGCTGTGCGCCATGCACGGGGGCGTGTGCCTGGAGCTGGGCGAGCCGATTATGGCGGATTGCGAGCTTCAGCCGCTGACCTACCGCGACGAGGAGGGCCGCCGCGTCTATGAGCGGTCGCTGCGCTTTCTGTTTTTGCTGAGCATGGACCGTCTTTACCCCGGCAAGCCCGTGCGCATGCTCAACTCCATCGGCTACGGCCTGTATATCCGCGTCGCTAACGAGGATATGTCCCACGAGATGGTAAGGGCTGTGGAACGGGATATGTGGAGCCTGGTAGAACGGGATCTGCCCTTTGTGAAGGAAAGCTGGACTAAAAAAGAAGCCATCGCGTTTTTCCAAGAAAAGGGCTGGCAGGATAAGTCCGAGCTGCTGCGCTACCGCCCGCGGGAGCGGATTACTATGTACCGTGTCGGCGGCTTCTGCGAATACTTTTATGGCGCGATGCTGCCCTCGACGGGATATATCCGCGCTTTTGCGTTAAAGCCGCATTTTCCCGGCGTAGTGCTGCGGGCGCCTGAGCCCGCCAATCCTGATGTTCCCGCGCCGTATGTATCCAGATCCAAGTTTCTGCGCGTTTTTGCGCAGTCGCAGGACTGGTGCGGCATCCTGGGGGCGCAGAACGCGGCGGATGTCAACCGGATGATTAAGGACGGCCATATCCGGGAGTTCATCCGCGTGAATGAAGCCCTACACGACAAATCCATCTCCCATATCGCGGACCAAATCGTGGAGCGCGGCGCGCGCATTGTCATGATCTTCGGCCCCTCCTCCAGCGGAAAAACAACCTTTGCCAACCGTCTGGCGGTGCATCTGCGCGTGCTGGGGCAGCGGCCAAAGCTCATCTCTTTGGATGATTTCTATCGCAACCGGTCGGAGCTGCCCCTGGAGGACGACGGCAAGCCTGACCTGGAGCATGTGGACGCCTTGGACGTGCCGCTGCTGACGCAATGCCTCGAGGGCCTGCTCAGCGGCAGGACCGTGAGTATGCCCCGCTTTGACTTTAAGACCGCTTCCCGCGCCAGGAAGGGCTATGACCTGTGCCTGAGCAGCAACGAGCCGCTCTTGCTGGAAGGCATTCACGGCATGAACGACCGCATCACCTCCGAAATCCCGGAGCAGCTCATGTTCGGCGTCTATGTCAGCGCGCTTTCCTGCATCAACCTGGACGACCATAACCGCATTCGCACCACGGACGTGCGGCTGCTGCGGCGCATTGTGCGCGATATGCGCTTTCGCAACACCTCCCCGAGGCAGACGATCGACATGTGGCCCAAGGTGCGCGCGGGAGAGGAAAAATGGATTTTTCCCAACCAGGAAAAGGCGGATGTGATGTTCAACACCTCCCTGCATTACGAGCTGCCGGTGCTGAAGACCATCGCCTACGAGCTGCTGCTTTCCATCCCCAAAAGCTCACCGGAATACCTTGTGGCGCATAGACTGCTCAAGGTGCTTCACTACTTTCTGCCGGTGGACGGCGGCGTGATGGATGAAATACCGCCTCTGTCCATCCTCAGGGAGTTTATCGGTGAATGCTCCTTCTATGACACGCATTGACATTGTGTGGCGGATATAGTATAAATAAGCGTTGAACGATATTGGGACTCAGGGACGGGAAGGATGTTAGGCTCGTGGAAATCGTAACGGCGATTATCGAGGTCTTGATGACGCTTATGAGCTGCTGGCTGATCGTCATGCTCATCTATCAGCTCGTCATCAGCTTTTTCGGCTTTAAGCGAAACACCAAGGACTACCAGGATCACCCCCCCCAGATGCGGTTTTTGGTGCTCGTACCCGCGCATAACGAGGAGGCCGTGATCGGGGATATTATCGATAACCTCAATCATATGGAATACCCGCGGGAGTTGTATGATTTTTATATCCTCGCGGACAATTGCACCGATCAGACCGCCGAGCTGGCGCGTTCCATGGGCGCGAACGTGCTGGAAAGCCATAAGGAGAGCGAGGATGCGCCCACCGGAAAGCCTATCGTGCTCCAAAAGGCCCTTAACGCCCTGGAGGGTTATCAGGACCGGTACGACCTGGTGATGTTTTTCGACGCCGACAACCTTGTGGACCCCAATATGTTTTTAGAGGTCAACAGCCAGTACCTGTCCGCCAACGGCGAGGCGGATATTATCCAGTGCTATCTTGGCAGCAAGAATAAAAAGGGCATTGTCGCCCTGTTTTATTACATGACGTATACGATTACCAACCGTTTTTTTCAGTACGCCAAAAGCCGCCTGGGCCTCAACAGCGTCATCGGCGGCACGGGCTTTGCGGTTTCGGCGCAATATCTGAACAAGCGCGGCGGGTGGACCGCCATGTCGCTGACGGAGGATTTTGAGCTCCAGATCGAGGCGACCTGCGACGGCAAACGGATTTTATGGAATAATAACGTTCGCATTTACGATGAAAAACCGACGCGCTTCCGCGCCAGCTACCGCCAGCGCACGCGCTGGGCGCAGGGCCATTGGTTCGTGGCCTTTAAAAATACGGGCCGTCTTTTTCGCGCGCTTTATCATAAGCAGATCAAATGGAAGGAATTTTTTTCAACCTTTTTATACATGTACAGCCTGACGCCCTATGTAATACTGGTCATTCAATTCGCGCTTGGGCTGCTGATGGAAATTTTCAAGTGGACGGGGCTGATAGAGGCCGCGCCGGTTTATGCGTCCGCGGAGAGCTGGTTTGTGCTCAACTGGCCGAGCATCGCGCTGTTTTTCTACTCCTTTATCTTTCTTTTTTATGTCGGGGACTATATGGACAATCACGAGCACGTCAACCTGAAGGTGTTTTTTCCAATGCTTTTCAGCGTGCTGATCAATACCCTGATCGCGGGCTGGGCCCAGGTTGTGGGGCTGTGCAAGCACCGCCATCAAACCAACTGGGTTAAAACCGAGCACAGCATTACCCGGCTGGAGGACATGACCGTGCGCCTCCGCGACGCGGAGAAGGACGAAACCGGACAGGAGGAGGAGCCCCCGCGCCCCGAGCCGGAGAGCGCCGCCGCGGTAGAGACGGCGCGCGACGAGCAAAGCGTAAGCGCGTAGTCGGTAGTTGAAAGGGAATGAACGTATGCAAAAGGAGCAAAGGGCGCAATCTGTCGTCAGCGTCATTGTGCCGGTATATAACGCGCAGGAAACGATCGAGCGCTGCCTTTCCAGCATTCTGGAGCAGACCTATCCCGCGCTGGAGGTGCTGGCCGTGGACGACGGAAGCACCGATCAAAGCCTGGCGCTTATGCGAAAATTTGAACGGGAGGACAGCCGCGTGCGCGTGCTGGCGCAGGCCAACAGCGGCGTCGCGGCGGCCCGGAATCTGGCGATGAACCATGCCACGGGCGATTACCTTCAATTTGTCGACAGCGACGACGAGCTTCCGCCGGACTCGACCGAAAGCCTGGTGACGGCGTTGGAGACGCAGCAGTGTGATTTAGCCATCGCGCCCTATTGGGAGGTTGTGGGCGGCCTGCGGCAGCGCCGAGGCTACCTGAACAAGGATATGGTGCTGAGCCAGCGCTCCTTCCTCGACCGGCTGAGCGCGCACCCTAACAGCTTTTATTACGCGGTGCTGTGGAACAAGCTCTACCGGCGGGATTTGGTCATCCTCAACAGCATCCGCTGCGACGCCTGGCTCCCCTGGGGCGAGGATTTCGCCATGAATACCGAATACTATCGTTATTGCCACAGCGTCGCGGTGCTTTCCAAGCCGGTGTACCATTACATCCGCAACATGAACGGCCTTGCGCTCAGCAGCGCGAGGACCTGCCTTTTGCATCCCGTTCACGCTATCCGGGTCAAGTTCCGTCTGCAAAAGTATTATAAGCGGCTCTATTTGGAAACGGGGCTCTATGATGAATACCGCCATGTGCTGCCCCAGTACCTATTTAAGGTGACCATCAACCATTGACGCGCCGGCATAGAAAGTCCGACGGCGGAGCGCGATAAAAATCTGACAAGTAAGAAAGATAGCGGGCCCCTGCCGTGACGGACCCGTCCGGGTTGAAAAACGCGGATCAGGCTGTCAAAAAATTCATTTGGGAGGTTCGAAGGGCCGTAGCCCTCCGAGCTGCATTCCGAATCCAGCGACATGTGCGGTGGATTCGGTAGCCTTGCGCAAAAAGGTTTCCTTACACGTTTCCCCGACCGCGCCGCAGGCGCAGGGGAAACGTGTTTTGGCGGAAAAGATCGCCGAAAGGCGAGCTTTTTCGACGCCCTGAGCCGCGCGCGGCTCAGACTGTTGACAAACCCATTTTGGAGTGGTTTGGAGGGGCCGAGGCCCCTCCAAATAAAATCGTATCGCCTGGCTTTGCCAGGCGGGCGGGGAGTTTGCGGCTTTGCCGCAAACACTTCCAACAGTTCTCGGCGGAAAAGATCGCCGAAAGGCGAGCTTTTTCGACGCCCTGAGCCGCGCGCGGCTTACCCGCCCTTCGCCTCGCCGACTTCTTTGACATTTTATTTCTGAAACGCTCATGACCTTCACGTTCCAGGTAATTGCTCCGCAATGGATCCCCGCGGAAATCGAGCTTGTTCATAACGATGGTAATCCATCCGCAAGCTGCTATGAATCCCTCATTTTTAAGTAGAACAAATTTGTCAGATAGAAGCCAACCGATAGCGCAAGGCAGGAAGCTATCTGAATAATCGCAGGCTTTGCAAAAATGATCTGATTGAAGAACCACATTTCCGCCCGGCGCAGAACAGGTATAGGCGTAAATACGCTGATGATGACGACAATAGCGACATCCGCAACCCAACCATACCATTTTGTCTGCATAAAAGTAAGCGTATGGATGATACTCTCTGCCAGGAGCAAAAAGGCAAACTGCGAGAAAAATGCGGTAAATATGTCGCTGTTCCAGCCAAAAACTTCAATAAGTCCATATACCGTACTGCCGTTTGCGTTCAGGTATCCATCGAGCAGATACGTTTCAAGAACGCCCAAAAGGCTGATTGCCGCCGCAAATACAAGGTAGTTTATCATGCAGCCATAGAAGAATTGTTTTTTCTTAACGCCTATGTTTGTCAGCTTGGCGTAGTTTACAAACGCGATAAAAATCGGAGCCAGTATGCAAATCAAATATAGAACGCTGTAAATTGAAATAGAAGCATCTCCAACATTGTTAAGAGTTCTGTCCAGAACCATATCCACAGCCACTGCCGCCATACAAATAGCGGCTACCAAATATGCTACCCAGGTCGTGTATTTGAAATTGACTTTCGCAACCGCCCAATATTTTTTGAAGTTAATCATGATCCGTTCCTCCTATCATGTTTACAAACAGCTCCGGCTGTTGCGGCGCGAAATAAATCGCAAGTTCGGCGCGAAATCAACCGCAAATGATTGCGCATAATATGCATGATACGTATCATATTAACCTAGATAAAATCCCATAAACAGGAAATTCTGTCGTCATCTGTCCCAATGCATGCAATATCCTGGAAGGATGTTACGATAAGACCATCATTTGTACAAAAGGTGGTTTATTCGTGACAACTTCAGAAGGCTTGGTTCGCTATCTCCTGGGTCCCATTCGCTCAGATATCCGTCCCCTCGCCGTGTCCATTGACCAGACCATCGAACTGCTCTACATCCGTCAGGTCGCCCAGCATGACCTTCATGTAACCACGGATATCTACCCCGCGGCGGCCAAAGTCCTTCATAAGCAAAACGATAAAAGCTTTGCCAAAGCCGTGGAGCGTCTGGCCGCAAAATGCTGGGACGCTCTTGAAGACGACGACCTGATGGAGCTGGTGATCGGAAAACGCATGCACCAGCGTCCCTCGCCTCGTGCAATCCTTTTCTACCTTGCCTTTTTTGTCTACCACAAGGAAGGTTTTTACAAAGCGGAGCGCGAAGATCTGTTTGCTCCCACCATTGCGTTTTGATAGGCGCGCATTTAAAAATAGATATCAACCATCTGAACCAGATGAGCGATATCTGTTTTTCGGGCCTTGGCGCGTGGAGGCCGTGAGATACCCCCGCACGCGCGGGCGTGTCAGATGTCCAGGTTCAGGCGTTTGCGCGCGGTTGCATAAATCGGCTTGCTCAGCTCGATACCGGTAGCGTCAAAGCCCTCCAGATTCGCCGCCTCCAGCGTTGTGCCGCTGCCCGCGAAGGGGTCGAGGATGCGCCCGCCGGGGAGGCAGATGCGCACAAGCTCGCGCATCAACGCGAGGGGCTTCTGCGTCTGGTGGAGG
>DBGEOK010000050.1:0-16811 GCA_048370855.1 Candidatus Limiplasma sp.
TAAACTCTTGTTGTCATTTGCCATACAAATGGCCTCCTTTTGCTTTTGTTGCAGTTGGCAGACCGCAGCTTCATTATAAGCAAAAGGAGTTTCTCTGTCTTCCTCATCGCCTTTAGCTTTTTTGAACCCCACGCCTAGCGCGGGGTTTTCTTATACAATAAAACGGCCGCGCGAAAACCGGCCTTGGCCGGCGCGGCGTGAAAAGGCCGCCGCGTCCCGGCCCCCTACGTCCCGCGCCTGAAAACCCGTAACCGCCGCAAAAGCGCGCCGAAAAACCGAGTTTAAGTACCCCCGGCCCTTCGGCCCAAGCCGGCCCGGCTTGGGAAGGTCGGCCAACCGAAGCAAAAAAACCTTGCGCGGCGGCTCCATGGAAACCCACGCATCAAATTCTCCGCCTGTTTTTCAGCCGGCATTTTCAATTTCCCACGGGGCCCGGGGACGAGCCGCCGTGGGAGCGTTGCGCTTTCCGGCGCAATGTGCTATGATCAACGCGTTTCCCTTTCCTCGATTCCAGCCGCACGGGGAGGTATCCGCCATGCCGATGGACGGCTTTACCCTATCTTTTATACAGCGCGAGCTATCGCGGACGCTCCTGGGCGGGCGCGTGGACAAGGTCAACCAGCCTGAGCGCGACGCGCTGGTACTGATGATCCGCAACGGCGGCAACCACCGGCTGCTGCTGAGCGCCAACGCCAACCAGGCGCGGGCCCAGTTGACCGCGCAATCCTATGAAAACCCGGCTGAGCCGCCCATGTTTTGCATGCTGATGCGCAAGCACCTGATGGGTTCCCGCGTGACGGAGCTCAGGCAGATTGCCGGCGACCGCATCCTCGCCCTCTCCTTTGACTGCCTAAACGAGCTGGGGGATCACGTTTCCAAGACGCTCTATTTGGAAATCATGGGCCGCCACAGCAACCTGACGCTGGTGCAGGAGGACGGACAGATCATCGACGCCATCCGCCATGTCAACAGCGAGATGAGCCGGGTGCGCACCGTGCTGCCCGGCGGAAGGTATCGGCTTCCGCCGCAGCCGGACAAGCTCGTTCCGGAGGAGCTGGAAGCCGAGGCGCTTGCGGCCCGCCTCAGCGCGCTGTCCGGCCCGCTTTTGAAGGGGCTGACCGAATGCGTGGCGGGAATGGCGGGCGTCTGCGCGCGCGAGGCGTGCGCGCAGACCGGCGTGGACCCAGCCTCGCAAATTCACGAGCTGAACCTGGCGGTCGTCGCGCTCAAGCTGGCCGATTTTTACCGTGAAGCGCCCCGCCGGGCCGAGCCGGTCGTCCTGTTTGACGAGGCCGGGCTGGCGGTGGATTTCTTTCCCTTTCCCTACCGAACCTTCAGCGCTGAAAACCAAAAGCCCCAGCCAACCTTGAGCGGAGCCATGGACGCTTTTTACCTGGGCCGGGACCTTCGCATGCGCATGCAGCAAAAAAGCGCCGGGCTTCAGCGGCACGTCAGGAGCGCCCTGGAGAGAACCGAAAAAAAGAAGGGTATCATGCTGGAAACCATCCGCCAAAGCGAACGCGCGGAGCAGGATAAGGTATACGGCGATCTGCTGACGGCAAACCTGCACGCTATCGGCAAGGGGCTGGAAAGCGCAACGGTCCGGAACTATTATGACGCCGCCTGCCCGGAGGTTTCCATTCCCCTCTCGCCTTTCAAAACCCCGGCGCAGAACGCGCAGGGTTACTATAAAAAATACCGCAAGGCGAAAGTAGCGGAACAGTACGCGCGGGAGCAGCTTACAAAAATAGAAAGCGACCTTCTCATTTTAGAGGGCGCGCTGGACGATTTGGAAAAATGCGAAACGACGGCGGACATGTCCGAAATCCGTTATGTCCTGACCGAAAACGGGTTTCTCCGCCCGGAGCCCACGCAGCGCAAGCGCAAGAAGCTCGCGGAGGGCAAGCCTTACCGCTTTGCCGCGCCGGACGGCACGGTCATCGAGGTTGGAAAGAACTCCCTCCAGAACGACCGTCTTACCCTGCACGCGCGCGGCGCAGAGACATGGCTCCACGCGCAGGGCATCCCCGGCTCCCATGTCATCATTCGCACCGAGGACGAACCTTCGGAGGCCACGCTCCTTTTTGCCGCGAAGCTTGCGGCATATTACAGCAAGGGCCGGAACCACCCGGCCCTTCCGGTGGATTATACCAAGCGGAAATATGTTAAAAAGGCGGCGGGCTCGCCCGCCGGCTTCGTAACGTACTCGAACTTTCAAACGCTCCTTGTCGGCGTTACGCAGGAGGATACCGCGCGTATTCTTCAGTCGGTGGAAAGGTAGCGCAGTCCCGCCCGATCCGCCGGCCGGAACGTCCGACCGGGCGCGATTGCATGATGGGAGGTAGGCCCCTTGCCAATCAAGCCGCGCTTACGCGTCGCCACGGCGGACGACGCCGCCGCCGTCCACGAGGTGTACGAGTATTATATTCACCATTCCGTCGCTACCTTCAGCGAAGCGAACCAATCCGTTGAACGCCACGCGGAGGCCATCGCCGCCATTCTGAAGGAATATCCGTTTCTTGTGGCGGAGGGGGCGGACGGCGCGTTTCTGGGCTTTGCCAACGCCGAACCCGTGCGTCCGCAATCAGGCTACCGTTTTTGCGCGGAGATGACGATTTATTTGAACCCGAGCGCGCCAAGGCATGCCGGCATTGGGTCCCTTCTATATCAAAGGCTTTTGGAAATCCTCGCCGCGCAAGGCTTCCGCCTCGCGTATGGGGTCGTCAGCGCCACCAATGCGGAAAGCATCGCGCTGCACCGGCGTTTTGGCTTTCAGGAGGTCGCGCGCTTCCGTCGCTGCGGCTACAAGCATGGGTTGTGGCTCGACGCGGTATGGATGGAAAAGGTGCTGAACCCGTTTGACGACGAGCCGAAACCGCCTATTCCCTTTGAAGCGTACCGCAGGACGCTTGAAATCTGACCGCAGGCCCGCTTTCCTTCGAGGCGGGCATCCGCGCAAAAGCCCGGTTTAGAGCACATACAGGTAGATGGATAAAAAATGAAGCACGCTGCCCGCGAGGCAGAAAAAATGAAAAATGGAGTGGAAGTATTTCCGTTTGGACCCAATCGCGTACAGCAGCGCGCCCACGGTATAGGCTACGCCGCCCCAAATCAGCAGTCCAATTCCGCGCGCGTCAAGCGCCGCGGCCATCTGCCGGTAGGCAAGCACAATGACCCAGCCCATCACCAGGTAGCAGAGGACGGACGCCGTCGCGTACCGCTTCAGGTTGACGGCATTCAGCGTGATGCCGACCGCCGCCGCCGCCCAAACCAGCGCGAACAGGTACCATCCCACCGTTGGGCGCAGCGTAACCAGGGTATACGGGGTGTAGGTGCCCGCAATCAGCACAAAAATACTGCAATGGTCCATCACGCGGAACACGCGCTTGGCGCGGTTCACCTTCAGCGCATGGTACAGCGTGGACATCATATATAGAAAGATCAGGCTGAAGCCAAAGACGGCCATGCTTGCCACCGCCCAAGGATCTCCGGCGGCCTTCATCACGCCCAGCACGAGCGCCGCGATGCCAAGCAGCGCGCCGACGCCGTGCGAAATAGCGTTCATCAGCTCCTCCGACAGCGAATACTTCGGTATGGAAATCCGGTGCGGTTTTTCCTGGGCCATAAGCGCGCCCTCCTTTCGTTTCTTCTCCGATAGCGTAGCCGGACGGGGGGAAGTTTAGTATAGCATATTTCCGAAAACAGGCAAAGCGCTTCAGGCTCGGTAAACGGAGCGTTGTTTGATTTTCATTTGCCAGCAAAGGGCGCGGCGAGCGAATTTCGCAGCCTAAAGCGAAATATTATGTTTATCAGGCTGTCAAAAGACCTTTTTGGGGGCCCTTAAACGCCGCCAGGCTTGGGTCAAAGCCCTTGACGAGGGTACACAGGACGGATACCCCTATCCTGTCTCGTTCTGAGCGTTGCGGCCCCGTTGCCCGTATTGGCCAACAAAGAACGCGTTACTCACGCTGACGAGGTTGATCGATCTCGTTATAACGCCGCGCAGCGGAAGGTTTATGAGATAACGCCGGCCTGGTTTCGCAAATTATCGAAAAACCGGTCAAAAACA
Organism: Candidatus Limiplasma sp.; assembly: GCA_048370855.1. Taxonomy (GTDB): domain Bacteria; phylum Bacillota; class Clostridia; order Christensenellales; family Aristaeellaceae; genus Limiplasma. Next base: position 4,070 of record DBGEOK010000050.1, read on the forward strand.
CGGAGGCGCAGAAAAGCAAGCCGCCGCGAAGCCGTGCCGTCCGTCCCGGCGCCCGGCGACGCAAAAAAGATCCGGCCCATCAAGCGCCGGATCCCTTTTGCGTGCATACGGGGAGAGCTTATTTGATTTCGACGGTCGCGCCGACCTCGGCCAGCTTCTCCTTGATCTTCTCGCACTCTTCCTTGGAAGCGGCCTCCTTGATGGTCTTGGGGGCGGATTCCACAAATTCTTTGGCTTCCTTCAGGCCCAGGCCGGTCAGCTCGCGGATGACCTTGATGACCTTGATCTTCTCCGAGCCGGCTTCCTTCAGGATCGCGTCGAACTCGGTCTTTTCCTCTTCGGCGGCAGCGCCCGCGCCGGCGGCGGCGCCCGGTACCGCGACGACAGCGGCGGCGGCGGAAACGCCAAATTTCTCTTCCAGGGCCTTCACCAGGTCGTTAAGCTCCAGCACGGTCATTTTTTCAATCTCGGCAATAAATTCCTCGTGAGTCATGTGGATAACCTCCAATTCATTCTGTATTCTGCGTTATGCAAGGAGAACAGGGCTGTCAAGCCTCGGGAGCGGCTTCCGCGTCCTTCTTTGCGATCGCGTCCAAAACGCGCACAAAGCCCGCGATGCTGCTCTGCAAGCTGCCGACCAACCGGGACAGCAGCACCTCGCGGCTGGGCATGCTGGCCAGGGACTTGATCTGCTCGCTGCTCATCAGCTCCGCGCCAAGCAGGCCGGCCTTGATTTCAATGGCTTCGGTCTTGTTCTTGGTAATGAAATCGCTGATGATTTTGGCGGGGCTCACCGGATCGCTCATGCCAAAGGCAAAGGCGGACGGGCCGTTGAGCGCCTCGTCCAGCCCGGCGATGCCCAGCTCGCCAAGCGCGCGGCGTACCAGCGTGTTTTTCAGTACGCAGTATTCCACGCCGTTTGCGCGAAACTGCGCGCGAAGCGCGGTCGCCTGCTCAACGGTCAATCCGCTGTACTTGACGATCATCACGCTCTGAGCGCCTTGAAACTTTTTGACGATTTCGCCGACGACCTGCTTTTTCAACTCGAAATTCTTGCTCATTGGGGTTGCACCTCCTTTTTGAAAATCTGTTCGATTCCAAAAAGAAAACCCTTGCAGGCGCAAGGGCGAACATGTCGCATGGGAATTTCTCCCGCCTTACACCTCGGCGGGGAAGCTTTCGCTCATTATTCGGGGTTTTAACCCGAACCCGCTGTCTACGGCATAGGTTTCCAAAGAATCGAACACTATTATATCGGATTCGCTGCTTTTGTCAAGTGATTTTCCCCTTATTTTTCAAACTTTCCAAGAAAACATTTGGCAGCGTATTTTATCCGCGCACGGTCAAAATAGCGTTGAACCCAGTTGAGGAGGTGAACGACGAATGGTAAACCAGCAAAACAACTCCGGGAAGAGCAATCAGACCACCGTGCCCGAAGCGCGCGCGGCCTTGGACAACATGAAATTCGAAATCGCCAAGGAATTGGGGATCAATTTCAAGCAAGGCTACAACGGCGATTTGAGCTCCAAGGAAAACGGTTATGTCGGAGGCTATATGGTGAAGCGGCTCATCGAGCAGGCCGAGCGCCAAATGGCTTCCCAGGCCGGCAAGACCACGCGCTAAGCGCTAAAATGATCATGAGGTGAATGAACAATGTATCAGAATCAGCAGAATTCCGCGTCGAGCACCAACCGTACCATGGTTCCCGAAGCCAAGCAGGCTCTTAACAACATGAAGTTCGAAATCGCCAATGAGCTGGGCATCAACCTGAAGCAGGGCTACAACGGCGACATGCCCAGCCGTCAGGCCGGCTACATCGGCGGCTACATGGTCAAGCGCCTGATCGAGCAGGCCGAGCGCGCCATGAGCGGCAGCCAGAAGTAATTTGGGATGATGCAAAAGGGGCGGCAGCGCAATCGGCGCGGCCGCCTCTTTTGCTTGCAGGCCGTTTTTGCCCCGCCGCACGCCGCCGGGGAAGGGTCGCCCAAGGCGCGCAAAGGCCGCGCGGCCCTGTTATTATGGCCTGCGGCTTTTGCGCGCGCCAGGCCGTCAATCCATCCCCTTGACCTCGTAGCCCGCCTCGGTTACGGCCTTGGCCATGGCGTCCCGATCCAGCGCGTCGCCCTTGACGACCGCGATCTTGTCATCCAGGCTGACCTCCGCCGAGCGAACGCCGTCCAGCGCCTTTAACGCCTTTTCAACGCTCATTTTGCAGTGATTGCAGCTCATTCCCTCGATGTGCATGATGACTTCCATTCCCGCTTCCTCCTTTTTTTCCGTTTGCCCGACCGTTTTCAAGCTATCGCTCGCAACCGCGGCGTCCGGCGCGGCCTGCGGCCTTTTCATGTCCGTCCTTCCGCCCGCGCGGAAGCGGCGGAGGCGCAACGCGTTGCCAACCACGCACACGGAGCTCAGGCTCATCGCCGCCGCGCCGAGCATGGGGCTCAGCGTGACGCCAAACGCCGGGTACAGCAGGCCCGCCGCAATGGGAATGCCGACAACGTTATAGAAGAACGCCCAAAACAGGTTTTCCTTGATGTTGCGGATCACGGACCGGCTCAGGCGAACCGCCGTGGACACGTCTGTGAGGCGGTTGCTGGCTAAAACGACGTCCGCCGTTTCAATTGCGATGTCGGTGCCCGCGCCTACGGCAATGCCCACATCCGCCTGCTTCAAGGCGGGCGCGTCGTTAATGCCGTCGCCGACCATGGCGACGCGCTCTCCCTTGTCCTGAAGCTCCTTGACCTTAGCCGCCTTATCGCCGGGCATGACCTCCGCCAGCACATGGTCGATGCCGACCTGCGCCGCGATGCTCCTTGCGGCAAGCTGCTGGTCTCCCGTAAGCAGATAAGGCGTAATGCCAAGCTCCTTCATGCCCGCGACGGCGGAAGGCGAGGATTCCTTCAGCGTATCCGCCACACCGATGACGCCCAGCAGCTTGCGCCCTTTGGCAAAGCACAGCACCGAGACGCCTTCTCCGCGCATGGCGTTGATCGTTTCCAGTTCCTCCTCAATGGAGATTCCGTTTTCCTCCATCCACCGTTCGTTGCCCGCGAAGCATTCCCTTCCGTCCAAGCGCGCGGACAGCCCGCGCCCCGGCGTCGCTTGAAAGTCCGACGTATCGGACGGAACGACGCCTTTTTCCGCGCAGTAATCCAGCACTGCGGCGGCCAGCGGGTGCTCGCTGCCGCGCTCCAGCGAGGCGGCTACTGAAAGCAGCTCGCCCTCCGCGACGCCGCCGGCCGCTTCCGCGGCATGCACGGTCATGCGCCCCTCCGTCAGCGTGCCGGTCTTATCCAGCACGATGCTCTTGATGTGATGCAGCGTTTCCAGCACCTCGCCGTTGCGAAACAGCACGCCGTGCTGCGCGCCCACGCCGGTGCCCACCATAATGGCTACGGGCGTGGCCAGCCCCAGCGCGCACGGGCAGGAGATCACCAGCACGGCGATGGCGCACGACAGCGCGAAGGAAAAGGATTGGCCCACGCTAAGCCAGACGATGAACGTGAGCAGCGCGATGCCCATCACCACCGGCACAAAAACGCCGCTTACGCGGTCCGCAAGCTTGGAAATGGGCGCTTTGCTATCCCCCGCCTCCTTGACAAGCCTGACAATGCGGCTCAGGGTGGTATCCTCCCCCACCTTAGTCGCGCGCATGCGGAAGGATGCCGCGGGGTTCATGCTGCCCGCGATCAGCTCGTCGCCCTCGCGCTTATCAACCGGCACGCTTTCGCCGGTAATGTGGCTCTGGTCCAGGGCGACGGCGCCCTCCAGCAGCACGCCGTCCACCGGAATGCGCTCTCCCGGGCGAATCAGCAGCACGTCTCCGATTTGCACCTGCGCGGTCTTGACGACGCGCTCTCCCCCCTCGCCCACGACCGTTACCTCGTCGGGCGTGAGCGCCATCAGCTTTTCGATCGCCGCGGTGGTCTTTTTCTTTGCCCTCGCCTCGAAAAACTTGCCCAGCGTAATCAGCGTCAGGATCATGACGGCGGATTCAAAATACAGCTCCATGGCGAAGCCGTGCGCGCCCATCACATCCCCATCGCCATAAGCGGCGGCCATACGGAATAGAATCAACAGGCCGTAAGCATAGGCCGCGCCGGAGCCCACGGCGATCAAGCTGTCCATATTGGGGCTCAGCCTGATAAGGCGCTTGAAGCCTACGCGGAAGTAATCCCGGTTGACGTAAAGCACGGGCGTGGACAGCAATAGCTGCGCCAGCGCGTTGACCATCGGGTAATGGTGCGGGTTCAGAAATTCCACGATGGGATAATTGAGCATGTGCTGCATGCTCACGTACATCAGCGGCGCCATCAACACGAGGGACCAGATGAAGCGGCGCTTGAGCCGCTGCGCCGCGTCCGGCTCCGTGCCTTCGGAGGTCTGCGCCGATGCGGCCGCCGCCCCGTCTAAGGGGCGCGCTCCGTAGCCCGCTTCCTTCACCGCCCGGATGATCTCCTCCGCGTGCTCCTGGCCGTCCACCGTTTCCACGGTCATGGAATTGCTGAGCAGGCTGACCTGCGCCGACTTTACAACGTCCAGCTTGTTCACCGCCCGCTCCACGTGCGCGCTGCATGCCGAGCATGTCATTCCTTCCACCTGATAGTGTGCCATAAGCGCCTCCCTCTGTTGAAAACTGCGCGGTATCCGCGCCATGTCCAGTTTATTCTTTCCAATATTGAATGTCAATACGCAAGTTTGTTTATGCTAACTTTTCGGAGGCAGGAAAGGCGGGGCCGTTCCGCGAAACCATATTGACAAAGGAAAGGCAAGGTGTATGTTCGTGAGCCTCTATCCCCTGATCGGCGTTTCCGGAAGCGTTGACGCGGAGGAAACAAAGCACTTTTTGGTAAGGGACTATATGCGCGCCGTGCTGGATGCGGGCGGCGTCCCGCTGATGCTGAGCCCGGACCTGAGCGGGGACGCGCTCCCTGCCTGCCTTAACCGGCTGGATGGTTTGCTGCTTGCGGGCGGAAACGACGTCGCGCCGGAGCTGTACGGTCAATGGCCGGCGGAGGGGCTAGGCGAGGTAAACCCGTTGCGGGACCGCTTTGAGCTTCGTCTGCTGGAGCACGCGCAAAAGCGGCTGCTGCCCGTGCTCGGCATTTGCCGGGGCATCCAGGTGATAAACGCCGCGCTGGGCGGCACGCTGTATCAGAACCTCCCCTCGCAGTACCGCACGGAGGACGGACGGCCGCCGATGAACCATGCTCAAACCAGTCCGTCGCGCTACCCAAGCCACAGCGTTTGCACCGCGGAAGACTCGCTTCTCAGACGGGTGGAGGGCGCGGATGCATTTGGCGTCAACTCCTTCCATCACCAGGCGGTATGGAAGGCCGCTCCCTGCCTTCGCGTGTCCGCCACGGCGGAGGACGGCGTCATCGAGGGAATCGAGCATCCGGATTGGCCGTTCTTCCTGGGGGTGCAGTGGCACCCCGAACGCATGTACCGCCAGGACCCGCGCGCCGCCGCCCTATTCCAAGCGTTGGTCAGCGCGGCCGCGGGCGAACGGCGGGCATAAGAAAAAAGGGCCGCCGCCATCAGGAGGGTTCCGCCGCCATGAAGCATCACGTATTCCGCCTCCACCGCGGAGCGGACTTATTGAAAAGCATAGCGGATTACGCAAAGGCGCGCCAAATCAAGGCGGGCTATATTGCCTGCTGCGTGGGCTGCCTCAGCCATGCGCGCGTGCGCGACGCCGGCGGCGTTACGCTCCGCGACCTCGAGGGGCCTTTGGAAATCGTGGGCGCGACGGGCACCGTGAGCGCGGCGCGGTGCCATATCCATATTGTTTTCAGCCGTGAGGATCTCAGCGCCGCGGGCGGTCATCTGACGGAGGGCTGCATCGTCAATACCACGGCGGAGGTCGTGCTATGTGAGATAGACGGCTATGCTTTTACCGGCCTGCCCGACGCCGAAACCGGCTACCTGGAGCTGTCGGCTGCGGCTGTCCCTGACGAATCCCCCTGAAATTTTTTGAATTTTTGTAGGCTTGACAAACGAGTTGGACAGTGAAGGAATCAAGGAGGAACTCCCTTGGGGAGCCAATGGAGCGGACGCGTCGGCACATTCGGTCTTTGTTGGCTGCAGCTCAATGATAACCGGTTTCGCCTTATCCTTCACTCCTTTCTTCCTTGTTCAGGATGGGTTGTAGGCTTACACACAGCATCCTGTACTTTTTTAATTTAAGCTATTGCAAAGAGGAAAAAGATTTGCTATAATATCACTCGTTGGTTTGCATGAGCCAACCAATTGGGGCATTAGCACAGTTGGTAGCGCGCTACATTCGCATTGTAGAGGTCAGGAGTTCGAATCTCCTATGCTCCACCAAAAGCTTTGAAATCCGAACGTGTTCTTTGAAATGAGCGCGTTCGGATTTTTTATTTCATAGGAACAGTTTGTGTGATATAATCAGCATGAAGTTTCCCTGGAGATCATTGACACATAAAGTATCAAAAAGAGAGACGCAATGATTGGCGCATTCCCATGGCCGGCCCCCCGCTGCCGGGCCTGGCGCTTCACCTGAGTCCAACACGGCGGAAAGGAAGTGCAATGATGAAAACGCGCAATCTCCTGTTCTCATTATTCCTGGCAATGCTTTTGGGCTGTATGCTTGGAACGGCCTTGGCGGCGGAGGATTTCACCATCCCGGAGGTCACGGACGCCGAGGGCCGCAGCGAAATCATTCGCTCGATCGCGGCGGGCGACGCCGTATACCTCCTGTCAACCGTCAGGAACCTGTACGTTCTGGATGCCGAAGCGCGGCAGGTTGCGCCTGTGCCGATGCGGAACGCCGATCCGGACTATGAGCGGATTCCGGATACCGCCTTGGATTTCCACGGGATCTCAAAAGACGAAGCCGTTCCCGATTGGCTGAAGAAGGACGCTTCCCTGATCGACATGCTCTTCTGGGACGGAACGGCGCTCTATGGCGTGAATGAATTAAACGGAACGTTATACCATGTGGAGATCGCCGGGGGCGAGGCGACGCTTCACGCCGCTGCCAGGCTGGACTTCTTTTCCGGGATTGAAAACGAATGCATGCCGTCCATCCGCTCCGGCGTGGCTTGCAACGGTTCCCTTTATCTGCTGATGAGCCTCGCGGCGGAGGAGTCGATGCCTTCCGCCTACCGTTTCGACATGGACACCGGGGCGCGGGAGCCGGTCAAAGGGCAGGGTACGATCATCGAAATCGCCCGTTACCGGGATAACCGTTTATTATTGCTTGAGGAAATGCCCGACTCGCAATGGCGGATGACCGACTTTGATCCCGAGGCGGACACCCGCGGCACGCTGTTTGACAGCGCAAAGGGAAGCATCGACGGTCAAAGTGTGATGGGGCTGTTGTACGACCCTTGGCGGGATCGGGTGCTGCTTCAGGCGGATAAAGAGCTTCTTGCTTTTGTCGGTGAGACGGCCTGCGAAACCGTCGCCTATCTGCCGCCCATTTTCCCGGATTGCCGGGCGATCAGCGAGGACGGCCTGCTGATCCTGGCGGATGGACGCTCCGCTTACGCGGTGTCTACCCTGCAAAAAGCCTCATTGCCCAAGCCCCTTCAAGTGGCGTGGTACGACAGCTTGGAAGACTGGATGGATCAGGGCTTCGCGGCGGCCTATCCGAATATCCCGGTCAAGCATCGGGAGGTCCTTTCCTATGAGGCCATCGATTTGTTTGCGGAACAAATCGCCTTGCGGTCGGCCGAAATCGACATCTTCGAGATTCCCATCGGAAGCGCGGCCCAGAAAGCGGCGTTTGAAAAGGGGTATTATGAACCGCTCAACCAGTCGGAAGCGATCCGTGAAAAAGCAGCCGCGTACCGTCCGTTCTTCCGGCAGGCAGTGACGCATGGCGACGACATCGCCGGCGTTCCAAGGAGCGCGGACCAGCGCACGCTCGGTTACAGCAGGTACGCGCTCGCGAAGCTGGGGCTGACGGCATCTGATATGCCTGCCAGCTTTATGGAGCTGTTGGATTTTCTACTGGAATGGGACGAACGGGTGGGCGACGCCGCGCGGCAGGCGGAGATCACCCCTTTCGGGGATGATGCTCAGCAAATCAAAGCGAATTTGTTTTCGACGCTGCTCGATCAATACTATTGGCTGATGGAAAGCGATCCGTCCGCCGTTCCCCGCTACGAAACGGAGCTCGCGGAGCTGCTGGACAAATTATCCCTCGTTTGCGATACGATCCCCGCAGGCAGTGAAGAAGAACCCTATGGAACGCGGCCTGAACGGTTTGGACATATTAAGGTGAATGATCAGCCGTCTTATCTATTTAAGTCATATTGTTCCTTTCTTCCCGGACAGCGCAACTTCATTAACTACTATGAATCCGTTTCTGATTTTGTGCCGATTGCCCTTGCCTTGCCTTCGCAAGACCGCCCGCTTTTGCTTTTTGAGGGAACCCTGTTCATCCTGAACCCCTATTCCTCCCAAAAGGAACAGGCTACCCAGTGGCTCGCCTTTTACATGGATCACTTGCCCGCAAAGGATGCCGCGACATTCGAGGGAAACGCGGCGTCCGTTGAATCTGAGCTATACAAAAAAATGAAGGACTACTATACTGAAGAAATCGAAAGGCTGGAAACCCGACAGCAGGCGGCGGAGGACGCGTCAAAAGGTGATTTGGAAGCGCAAATCCAGATAAAACGGGGTCAGCTTCGCGGGATAGAGCAAATCAAATGGGAGGTCAGCCCGCAAGGTCTGGAGGATTATGAACGGATGTTTGCTCAAAACGATGTTTCATGGGGCTATCGTGAATATGGCGATGGTTTCAGCAAAACAGAGCTAACCTATCTAAACGGAAATCTGCCGGGAAAAACGGTTGCCCATGAGTTCTTCGCCTCCTACGAGATGCTTTTGAGGGAATCTCGCTAGACAGCTTCCTATATATCGCTGTTTCCCCTAACAAGTTTGTAGGGTTGAAGGGGGTGATTCCATTGGGAAGGATGCGTGTTCCAGCCGGTCACTCCGCATGAATGGGTTGGAGCAAGTTGGGATGTCAGGGCGCGATTTCAGAGAAAGCGGACAAATGGGCGACCAAAATAAAACTGAGGTGCGGAAAAGTGAAGTCACGGCCAAAGTCGGGAGGGTGGGCCTTGAATTTACGCTCAGCCTTGTCGAATCGATTGTAAGCGTCGATGAAAATGGTCGGCATGGCTTTCAGCGTTTCCATACTTTTGAAAAAGCATCGGCTTCTTCGTCTCAGACCCGCTATGCAGCGGCGAATATCGGCATTCATGCCATCAACGATATGCACATCTTTTTGTTATAAATATGGCATTTACATTAAAGGTTACATCCAGATAGCTCATACCGCCATCCATATAGTCACTTTGCTTGGGGCGATCTGTCGACTATCGTTTATCTTCGCCTGAATCGTGAAAGGTTTGCCTCAAAAGCTATCATCTGAAGCGGCTGCCGGTTCACCATCGTCATCATAGACGTGTTTATTGCGTTTTCATAGCCCTTTCTTGTATTTGGAAATCGGAATATTTTATCCAGTTCAAGCCCGTCAGATTGGGCGTATTTACAATCCATCTGCCGCCTTTTCCCGCGCTTCAGGCGTCTCGTTTCTTCCTTTATAGCATCCATATTTTACCATTTATTACATCTTTTATAACACCCTAAAGAGTAACGAGACATTGATTTCCTTCCTCTGCCGATGTATAATAGAAAGGTTAGAAAGGAGTCTTTATCTTGGCAAGCGAAAAACAAATAATCGCTGGAATGCGGGATAGCGTGCGGAAAAACTTTCGACACGCCACATTGAATTTTTTATTTATCCTTTTATTTGTAAACGTGTTCCAAGCCGTGTTTGGCATGGAAAATTCCATTGTGGGCGTCATTTTCACCATTTTAATGTCCGCGTCCATGGCGCGTGACCTGACGAACGCGCCGGTCAAGCACCTCGTCCAACAGGCCGCCGTGCTGATGCTGATGGCGGCCGCGGCATGCTATGTGTCCAACGCCCGGCCAATCTGCGCGTTGCCGGTTAACCTGGCGATGCTGTTTGTCATCCTGTACGCGTATACCTATGAATATACGAGTCACTTATACTTCCCGTATATTTTATCCTATCTTTTCCTGGTTTTTATCTCCCCCGTTCCACCCCAGCAGCTTCCCAAACGCCTCCTGGCCATGCTGGCCGGAGCGATTGGAATCATTCTGTATCAGTTGGTCAACGGTCGCAAGCGGGTGGCCCAAACCGCGCGGGACGTGCTGGTTTCGCTGAGCGGCAGGGCGCGGGTATGCGTGGATTGCCTGCTTAGCGGAACCGAAATGACGAGAGAACCGGACCAGGTGCGAAGCGATCTGAGCCGGATCAGCGAAATTGTGTATGAGCGCAGAAAAAGGGCGCTTTGTATCAGCGATGCGAGCTTTGCCATGATCGACGCCGGAAGGAGCGCGGAAAACCTGATTTTGCTGCTATATGAATATCAGGGTCCGCTATCCCCCACAGACCGGGCGGCGCTCAGGGAAATCGGCGCGTAGCTTGACCTTTTCCAAGCGTTTCTGCGCATGGAGCTTGAGGACATTCCGGAGCCATCCTTCCAGGAAACGGGTTCAAACGTGCAAATCCGGAAGCTTTGCCAATGCGTAAGTTATATTCAGGACTGCCTTTTAAAAATGACGCAGCCTGAAAAGCGGACGGCTTATCACGCGGCGGGGTTGTCTTTGGCCGTCCGGCTGAAAGCGGCGTTCAAGCTCAGCCCAGTCCGCTTCGCCTATGCGGCGAGAACGTCCTGCCTTCTTGCCCTTTTGACCCTTGCCGTCACACTGCTCAAGCTTCCGCATGGAAAGTGGCTGCTGTTCACAGCCGCCTCGGTATCCCTGCCCTATGCGGAGGATGTCGGCTTAAAGGCCAAAAAGCGGATGCTGGCCACCCTGATTGGCGGTACCGCCGGCGCGCTTATGTTTGCGCTGATCCCTTCCCCCGGCTGGCGAACGGCCATTATGATGCTATCCGGCTATCTGTCCTTCTATTTTACCGATTATCAGGCAACCTTCGCTTTATCAACAGTCGGCGCCTTGGGCGGAGCGGTCTACGCCAGCGCTTACGGGTGGGGGCCTGTGGGCGGGATGCTTCTCATCCGCCTTGGGTACGTCGCCTTGGGAATTGCGATCGCCTTTGCGGTAAACGTCATGGTTTTTCCCTTTCGCCGAAAGGAAGCAACCTGCCGGCTGTGGCGTAAATACCAGGCCACCGTGGCGCTGCTCGCCCAAATTTGCCAGTCTGGCCGGGCGAACAAGCAGCTTTACTACACCCTGGTCATCCAGACGCATCTGATGGAGGAGAAGCTTTATGAGAACGCCAAAGCCCTGAACTGGACGGGCGCGGCGGAGCTTTTAAGGAGGCTGCGGGAATCCGTCCGCGCCGCCCACAGGGAAAATGCGGGAGCGGCGCTTTCCTCCGCATCCACGGCTTGACCGGAGGGTGTGCCTTCTCTATCAAGCGTTATCGATATCCTGCGGCAGATTAGCGGCCCGCTTGTGTACAGCAGGCAAAGCAGGCCATCAAGACCATTGCTAAATTTGGAGCGGGCTTGGCGTCAAAGCGGTCATTCGCGCCGGATATCCAAAGTATGAAGTGGAGGTCTAACCTCAAGCGGCATGGCGACGCCGTGTGCGATTATCTCTACGGCCTGTATTATAAGCTTGGCATTGACCGGGGAACGCAAATCCGCATGAGCCGCACGGTAGGCGCCGCGGCCAGCACCGCCGCCTGTGCCGTAACCGTGCTGAACCTGACCTGCGAGGACGGCGAGAGCAACGGCAACGTGCCTATGAACGTGACGTTCGCCATGAACGGCAAGCCGTGGTGGGCAGCGCGCCGTTTACGGAGTGATTAGCCCAAAAGCGGAAACTGACAAGCCGGCACTGTAGCGCTACAACCCCTGACGAATCCGCCTGAATTTTGGGGTTGACAAAGGCGATAAGCTCGTGTATACTCTGTTAATGTTCCAAAGGGGCATGGTGTAACGGTAACACGTGGGTCTCCAAAACCTTTGTTGAGGGTTCGAGTCCTTCTGCCCCTGCCATGGTGGGCTGTCTTGCTTCGTGCAGATGGTTCACTTTTTTTTGTATATTTTTACTCGGAAAATTATTGTTGCACTTTATTGCATTCCTGTCAGGTTATGCTGCATCTCTATTTCCTTTCAATAATTCATATGCAATCAAGCCCTTCTATGTCAACCGTTTGAGAGCGCAATGGCGGCCCGTTCAGTATGTCCAGCAATAACTTACATGCTAAGACAATCAAATTGATACGGCGCGAATGATCCGTCACGCTTGGTTCAAATTGTATGCCCTTCTATGCCCCAATATTTGGTTTATTTTGGGTCAGCTCGCCGCGCTCATAGGCAATGGCTTCCTCAAGGCCGCGCTTGATTAAATCGAAGCAGCTTGCATCGCAACTCTTCATCGTTATTATCCATCGTGTGCCCGGCATTGCAGGATTTCGACTCCCTCCTCGCGGATGCGGTAAACGAGGCGGTTACTTACATCGATGCGCCGCGACCACCAGCCGCTTAAATCGCCTTTGAGCGGTTCGGGCTTTTTGATGCCGTCATAGCCATTTCGATCAACATCGGTCAACCGGCTTGTCAATCACGCTGACGGGCAGGCAGCCGCCCTCCCGCTCGCGGATGTCGGGATGGTCAAGAAGAATGCGGTAGCGGTGAAAGCCATCCACAATATCGTACCTGTCGGCCTCCGCGTCGTAGTAGCAGACGATGGG
>DBGEOK010000051.1:0-28474 GCA_048370855.1 Candidatus Limiplasma sp.
GGCGCCCCGCGCGGGCCCCCGCGGCCGGCGCGGGCTGTTCCCACGGGTTTTCTCCGCCGGGGATTTTTTGTTTTGCGTTTGCCGTAGGGCGTCGCGCTCAGCCCTTCAAACGGGACGAACCCGGCGGCCGCTTCAGCCGCCGGCGCGGTTCCATCCGCCATGCCGTCCCGCCGCCGCGGCGCTCACATCTTTTTCGCATAAACGCGGCGAGCGACCAGGTACACCGCCGCCAGCAAATAAATTCCGCCCACGCAGATGATTGAAGGCGCGCTGTCATCCAGCCCCACAAACACGAACGCGAGAACGGCCAGCAGGCCGCCGGCCGCATAGAAGGCCGTGAGCCCCGCCGCCCGGGAAATGGCGATATTGCGCTCGTCCTCCCGCTCGATCTCCTCACGCTCCAGCCGTTCCTTGCTTACCACCCTCGAGCGCAGCGTCATAAACGCCGCGACCAGCATAATGCCGAAGCCGAAGCCCGATAACATGCACAGCAGCCGGTTGACCGCGCGCCCTTCCGCCAGGCCCGTCAATAAGGCGGTTAGTCCAAAGGCAAAGCTGATGATCCCTAATAAAAGCGTCAGTACGCAGGTCTGCTTCTTCCATGGCTTTTTGCACAGCATCCTTACTTCTCCTCCAAAAAAAAGATATCCTCCACAGACATCCCAAAATAGCGCGCCAGCCGGATCGCCAGCAAAATCGAAGGGTTATACCGACCGTTTTCCAGCGAGCTGATGGTCTGGCGCGATACCTTGAGCGCCTCCGCCAGCTCCTCCTGCCTGACGCCGCGCTCAAGGCGCAGTTCCTCCAAGCGGTTTTTCATCTGGGCCTCCTTTCCGAGATTTCACATCAATGTAAAACGCGCTTTACATCCCTAGCATAGCACATCGCTTCGGGGATGTCAAGCACGCTTTACATTGTGAATCAAAAATGAGAACCGCCTCATGATTTCATTAGAAAACGCAAATTTCCTTCCTCCGCCCCGCGCGCCATGCTATACTGTTGCCGAGGTGATAGGAATGGGCTTTCTGGGCAACGTCATTTGGTTTCTTTTCGCGGGCTTTTGGCAGGGCCTTGGCTGGACGGTCGCCGGATTCCTTTGGTGCGTGACCGTTGTGGGCATCCCAATCGGCCGTCAATGCTTTAAGTTTGCGGCGCTTTCGTTTCATCCCTTCGGGCTGGAGGTGCGCTCCGGCGGCGGCGTGGTATCCACGCTGATGAATCTGGCGTGGCTGCTGGTCAGCGGGCTGTGGCTGGCTCTCGGCTCCGCGGCAAACGGCTTGCTGCTCTGCCTCACCATTGTGGGCATTCCCTTCGGGAGACAGTGCTTCAAACTGGCCCGCCTGGCCCTGAGCCCCTTTGGCGCGGAAATCGTCAGGGAGTAGGAACGCTCCGCTTCCAATCAAAAAGCGATGCCCTCCCTTGGATAGACCGGTTTTCCAGCCGCGCCGGAGATCGTCAGCGCCGTGGCGCCTAGTCCCTTGGGGGCCATGACGGCGACGTTTGCGTGGGGGCATACGCTTTCCACCCGCGCGGAAAGACCGCGAGGCGTTCTCCGTCGCGGTTTTGGTCCGCACAATTTGACTTCCATTCTTTTTTTCTTGCGATTTCTTCGGAATAGCACGGCATGAACGCGCGTTCACATCCTACGTCGGAACTTTGCAGTCCTTTCGGAAGAATCCGGCGTATGGTTCAGATATTCACTTCTCTTCACTCCGCAAACGAATTGAATATTGCGAAAAAGCAAGACAAACGCACAACCCAGTTTGACTGGAAGCGCATCATAACGCTGCGCTGCGAATTTTTTATCTTCGCGCGCCCGATCTTTTGGATTCCCCCGTTTAATCCAGCGACCGCCCAAACGGCCCCTTTTCGCGCCGTGATGTCCAAAGCCGTTCGCTCGCGCCCGACCAGCGCGGCTTGGGCTCGGGCGCGGCCTCGGCGGGCGTCTCGTCCTTTTGGGGGGCGGCCTTTTTGGCTTCCGGGCGCTTCTTGGCCTCCGCGCCCTTCTTGGCCCCCTTCTTCTCCGACGCCTTGCCCTCCGCCTCCTTGCCGTCCGTTTTTTTCTTGGGCTCCGGTTCCTTTGCCTCCGCCTTCTTTTTGGGCTCCAGCTCCTTCGCCTCCGGCTTCTTTCTGGAATCCGGCTTCACGGCGGCGGTTCCGGAGCCGGAAAGAATCGGCTTCGTTCCCGCCTTGATCGCTCCTGACAGGAACAATGCGCGCCGGGCGCAAACGGGTCCGATCATTTCATACAGCACCGAGGATGACAGGATAATTGTGCTGAGCAGCGCGCCGGACTCCTCCGGCAGCAGCCGCTGCGCCAGCACCGCCAGGCCAATGCTGACGCCCGCCTGCGGGATGAGGGCAAGCCCCAGGTAACGCCGTACCTCGGCAGACGCGCCGGTCACGCGCGCGCCCAGGTAGGAACCCAAAAACTTGCCGATAATGCGCACGCCAAAATACGTGACGCCGATAATCCCCGCCGTTTGGAGCGCGGGAAGGTTCAGCCGCATGCCTGACAGCACAAAGAACATCACGTTAATCGGCGGGGTCACGCGGTTCATCTGCTTGAACAGCTCCTTATCCCCGCTGACATTGGCAAAGGTCGCGCCCAGCACCATGCACCCAAGCAAGGGCGATACATCCAGCGCCGCGCAGCCCGCGGCAATCACGAAAACAAACGCGCAGGTCAGCACCAGCCGGTGGTCGGACGACCGCCCGTTGAGCAGCACGCAAAGCGTTCGCCCCAAAAGGAACGAGACAAACACCACGGCCATGTTCACCCATAGCGGCGTGAGCATCGCCTGCCAGTTTACCTGCGCGGCCTGCTCCGTCGCCGCCGCGACGGCCGAGCAGGCGCTGAAGGCCAGCAGCGCCACCGCGTCGTCCATGGCGACCACCTGTACCAGGGTATTGACAAAGTTGCCCTTCGCCCGGTACTGCCGAATGGTCATCAGGCTGGACGCGGGCGCTGTCGCCGAGCCGATCGCTCCCAGCAGCAGGGAGAACGCCAGCGGCAAGCGAAACACAAAGAGCATGCACAGCGTAACCACCGCGGCGGTAACGAGCGCTTCCATCAAAGTAAGCACAATCACCTTCGCGCCCTGCTGACGCAGGTGGTCCAGCCTGAGGTAACGCCCTACCCCAAACGCGATAAAGGACAGCGCGACATCCGTGATAAAATCCATACCGCCTATAATATCGGAAGGAATCAGATTAAGCGCGTAAGGGCCGATCACGATACCCGCAAAAATATATCCCGTCACATTGGGCAGGCGCAGCATTTTGGTCACGCGCGACATCAAAAAACCAGATAACCAGAGCACGGCGACCGCCAGCAGAACGCCCGCCGTGTCGCTGATCGACGAAAAAACGTCCGCCATGGACGATCCCTCCTCCTTATTGCGTATCCAGCGGTTAAATTGGATGGAGTTGATTTTATCAGAGACATATGATAAAATCAAATGATGAAAATTGTTTGCACAATCAATATATTTGATTATGCATATTCAGCGGCCATTCCGCATAGGGGGAAATCGAATTGATAGATCAAAAGCTGAAAACGCTGCTGTGCGTCATCCGCGAGGGAAGCTATACCAAAGCGGCGGAGCTGCTCTCCCTGTCCCAGCCCGCGGTCAGCTACCATATCCGGCAATTAGAGGAAGAGCACAGCATCAAAATTTTTTATCGTAACCGAAAAAAATTGACGCTTACGCCCGAGGGGGAAGTGCTGGTGAAGTACGCGAAGCGGCTGGAAGGCATCAGCGAAAGCGCGCGGCGGGCGCTGCTGGATTCCCGGCAGCAGCTCCGCCACTTTACCGTCGGCATCACGCCCACCTGCGGCGAGGCGCTGGTGGGCCGCGTGTTTACCGTGTATTGCAACGAGCACCCCCGCACCAACATCAGCCTTGTCACGGGCTCGCTTGACCAGCTTTGCGACAGCCTGGCCAGCTACGAGATGGACTTTGCCATCGCGGAAGGGGCGATATCGCTGAAAAACTGCCGCACCGAGCTGCTTGACCTGGATTATCTGTGCCTGGTGATGTCCCCCCGGCACCGGCTGGCCGGCCGAAAGGCCGTGACGCTGGAGGAGCTCAAGCTGGAAAGCCTCATCCTGCGCCGTGAGGAGGCCGGAACGCGCCGCCTGTTTGAAAGCAGCCTCACCGGCCACCTGGAGAGCATCCGCAATTTTGACGTTCGCCTGGAAATGGATAACATCAATACCATTAAAGAGCTGGTGGCCTCCAACCTGGGCGTCACGGTCATCGCCCACAGCGCCTGCCGGGAGGAAACCGCCGACGGGCGGCTAGTCGCCGTGCCGATCGAGGGCATGAAAATGATCCGAGAAATCAACATCGTCTATCAGGATGACTTCAACCATCCCGAGGTGCTGGCCGACATCAAAAAAATATACGCTTCCTTCCGCTAAGCGGGCAGAAAGGAGAATGCCAGTGCCGCCGCGCGTTTTTTCTCTTCAGGGGTGCATGGCCGCGGGCAAGACCACCGCGCTGCGCGCGCTTCAGGAGCGCGCGCCCTGGGCGCATGTGATTTACGAATCCAACGCGGAGACGCTTGGGCAAGTCGCCGCCAGACGGCTGGAGAAAACCCGCTTATCCGACTATCTGCAAATCCAGCGCCTGTGGATCGAAAACGAGCTGAGGCGTTGGAGCCAGGCCCAGTCCCACCCCGTATCCATCCTGGACTATGGCGCGGAGGAGATTGAATTTTATACCCTATGCTATCCCGCAAGCATTGGGAAGGATTGGGATGTGGAAACACTGCTCGCCCCGGAGCTTGCCGCCCTGCGGAAATGCCTGCCCGAGCGCGTTCTCTTTCTCGACGCGCCGGAACCCGTCCTGCGCGAGCGCAAGCGCGGCGACGCAACCCGCTCCCGTGATTTTTTCGAGCACGCCGTCGCCTCGCTGCTGCCGGCAAAAAGACGGTGGTTTTTCTCTAAGCCGAACGTGGACGTTCTGGACGTTGCCCGTCTTTCGCCCGAGGCGGTATGCTCCGCCGTGCTGGAGTGGCTGGAGCGCCAGTGCTTCCCCGGCGGCAGGCCATCCTAGCGGTCAAGCGAGGCAGCGGCGGGGCGGGACGTTGGAAACCCCGGTTTTGGGCCGCGTTCGCGGCCCAAGGGCCAAGCCAAGGTTGGCGAAGGAAAGCGGCAGCCCGGCGGCGCTGGAAATAAGCGTCAGCGCGATGGGCCGTTGCGCGAAGCGCAAAGCTTCCAAAAAAGCACGTAACGGGAACGCCGCCCTGCCGGGCGGCGGGCGACGGTTCATCAAATTGCTTACAGGCCCGTATCGGGGTCAAACGCAAAAGCCCCGGCCGGACAGCTCGAATGGAACCGTCAGGCCGGGGCTTTTATGCCGGCGGCGCTTTCCTACTCGATCCCCCGGATTGCGTTGAACGGGAAAAGCACAAAGCGCACATGTCCGATAATCATATCGCGCGTCAGCGCGGAGGGCGAGCCGTAGCCGTAATAGTTGCGGCTGTCGTGGCTGTTGTCCCGGTTGTCGCCCATTACGAAATACTCGTCGTCGCCCAGAGTGAAAGCCTCCATGCTGAAGCCGTTGTCGTTGCGCTCAGGCGTCAGGTACGGCTCGTCAAGCGCCTCTCCGTTGCGGTATACCACGTTGCTCCTGACCTCGATCACGTCGCCCGGTATGCCCATCACGCGTTTGACGAAGTTTTCCGTGCGGCCCGGGTATTTGCATATCACCACATCCCCGCGCTGCGGGTCGCCAAACAGGTATTCCGGCTTGGTTACAAACATAATTTCGTTATTTTGCAGCGTATCGCACATGCTCTCGCCATCCACGCGGATCGGCTCGAACAGGAACGTGCGGATCAGCAGGGCGATTACCACCGCCGCGCCGAGGGTCAGCACCCAGCTTAAAATTTCTTTTTTCACATTCGTCGGCTTCTTTTCCTTCTTTTGGGGCGTATCGGGCGAAGCGTTGACGTCCGACGCCCCGCGCACCTGCTCGTCCTGAACCTGCATGGGGGAACCTCCTTAGGATTGGCTGGCCATCCTTCGCAGCGTTTCCGCTTCGGGAACCGGGCCCTGCTTGAGAACCTTCCGGCGGCGCTTCGCAAAATCGGCGCGCTCCATCATGACAATGCGCCCGCAGCCAAGGCATTTGATTTTGATATCCGCGCCTATGCGGATGACCGTCCATTGATCGCTGCCGCAGGGATGCGTTTTTCGCATTTGAACCACATCGCCCAAACGGATTTCTTCCACTCGGCCACACCTCCGCAACACATTGAACATTATACATCCCCGCGCCGCAAGTTTCAAGCGCGCGAAGCCGCCAATATCAGGGCAAAGTGTGAATTTTCAGTGAATTCATAATTCCAACGGGAGCGTCCCTTGCTCTTTTGCAGGCGCTGTGCTATACTGCGCTGGAATCCACCGGGAGAGGAGGTCGATCCATGGCGTCGCAAGCAAAGCGCAAAACGCCCGCGCGAACCGTATGGGTGCGCGCCGTCTCCCTGACGCTGGCGGCCCTGCTGCTGCTTTCCGTCATTATGGCGGCCGTTTGGCAGTGGTAATTCGGCTTAAAAGACACAACGGCGGGCCGCCCCGGCGTTTTCCGGCGCAATTTACCGCCCGCCCGGCCTGAAGGCCCAGAAGGCGCGCCCGTGGTCGGCGGCGGCGGGCCTTTACGCCCGCCGCCGCCGTTCCCATGCCGTAAAATGCCGGTCCGACGCCATCAGGCGCGGTTATCCGTCTTGTTTCCCTTTGGCGGCCTCCGCCGCTTCAGGCAGCGCGAACCAAAACGCGCTGCCCTTTTCTTTTTCGCTTTCCACGCCGTACGGGAGCCCGTGCCCGTCCAGGATGCCCTTTACGATGTTCAGCCCCAGTCCCGTGCCGATGGCGGCCCGTTTATGGGGCTTGTCGCCCCGGTAATAGCGGCTCCAAATATAGGGAAGCTCCTCCGGGTCAATCCCCTCGCCCGTATCCCGCACCTCGATCCTGACCTGCCCGCCGCTCACCGTCTGCGTCACAACGACGGTCCGATCCGCGCCGGTATAGGTCAGGGCGTTGTTAATCAGGTTATAGATCACCTGTCCCACCTGAACCTCATCGGCATATACATAAGCGTCGGCGTCAGGCTCGAAGACAATCCGATAGCCGTCCTGCTCCGTAAGCTTGGCGTAGCGCGCCATCATCGCGCGGATGGAGGCCGTCAGGTTGAAGCGCTTTCGTTCCGGCTCCGCCTTCCCGCTTCTGGTGGCGCTGTAATCCAGCACGGCGTTCACCAGCGTGGACAGGCGCTTGGTTTCGTCGATGATGACTTGCATGTTCTCCGGCGTGTTTTCCCCGGGCAGGTCGCGCATCACCTCGGCATATCCCTCGATCAGCGTCAGGGGCGTGCGGAGATCGTGGCTGATGTTGGCGATCAGCTCCCGCTGCATTTCCTCCACGCGGCGCAAATCCTTGGCCGCCTGCGAAAGCTGCCGGTTAAGCTGCACGATCTCGCGGTAGCTTACCGAGCTTTTGACAGGCGTATATTCTCCCGCGCTCAGGCTTCGCGCCGCGGCGGTCGTCTCCACCAGCGGCCGCGTGATACGCCTGGACAGCACCAGCGAAAGCAGAAACGACAGCAGCACCAGGATCGCCGTGATAAAGAAGAGCTCGTTGCGGATGGTCTGCACCGTGGCGGTCACGGGCGTAATCAACGCGTTCAGGAATACGTAAGCGGCGGTGCCGTCGCTTAGCACCGCGCTCTGCGCCGTGACCATGCTCCGCGCGCTGCCGTCGTCGCTGGGCGGAACCCGGCCTGAAAACTTGCCCGCGTCGTATTGGTTATTCCGGAAGCCCATCATCGGAAACGTATGCAATATCTGCCTTTCCCCCGAATCCAGCATGCCCGCGTAGCGCCGCAGGTCGCGCCGGCTCATGTGGTGGATGATGCACCCGGGCGAAGCCTCCGAGCTGACAATCTCCTGCATCCCGGAATCTACCACCAGCACGCACACGCTGTTTTCCTCCGCGATGCGGTCCACCAGCGCCTGCAGGCTCTGATTGTCAATGTTTCGCACGATGCTCTCCGAGGAGGATTTGAGCATCTCGGTTTTTTGAATACGGTAAAACTGATCCAGAAACACAATCTGGAACAGCCAAAGCAGCAGCAGCAGCATTCCCGTAAACAACAGGAAATACAAAAAAATGCGGCTTCGGATGCCCAGCGAGTTACGAAAGGCCGTATAGCGCGCCCAAAGGGAGGGCCGCCCCGCGCCGTCAGGCTTTTTCAAAGCGGTAGCCCACCCCTCTGAGCGTGGTGATATAGCGCGCGTAGTCTCCAAGCTGCCTGCGGAGCAGCTTGATATGCGTATCCAGCGTGCGGTCGTCCCCAAAGAAATCGAAGCCCCACACCTCGCTGATAAGCTTGTCGCGCGTCAGAGCGATACCCCGGTTGCGCACCATGTAAAACAGCAAATCATATTCCTTGGGCGACAGATCCAGCGGCGAACCGTCCACCGTCACCTGCCGCGCGGTAAAATCCACCGTCATGCCCTCGATGACCACACATTCATGCGCGTCGCCCGAGACCTCCGCCCCCCTGGAACGTCGCAGCACGGCGTTGACCCGCAGCATCAGCTCCTTGGGTGAAAACGGCTTGACCACATAATCGTCGATCCCGAGCTCAAATCCATGGATTTTATCGTATTCCTCGCCCCTGGCCGAAAGCAGGATGATCGGAACCGGCCGCGACTTGCGGATCTCGCGCGAAGCGGAAAAGCCGTCCAGCTCCGGCATCATAATGTCCATAATGATCAGGTCGTAGCTTTCCTGGAGCGCCATGTCGATGGCTTGCATGCCGTTTTCAGCCTCGTCCACCTCATAGCCCTCAAAGAGCGCGTATTTTGTGATGAGCTGCCGGATTTTCTGCTCGTCGTCCACAATCAAAAGCTTCATTTGCACGCCTCCCCGCCCGTTGGTTCACCCTAGACCGCTATGCCCGCGCCCTCGCCGAGCGCCACGGTAAGCATAAGCCCCTCCGCCCCGCGGGATAACAGCAGCACCAGCCGCTCTCCGACGGGCAGCGCCGCCTGGATCGCCGTCAATTCTCCCGAGGCGTCCACCGGCACGCCGTTCGCCGCCACAATGCGGTCGCCTGAACGCACGCCGGCCAGATACGCCGGGCTGCTTTCGTCGGCCGCCAGCACGTAAACCCCTTGCTCCGCCACATGGTAGAAGGCCGCCGTATCCTCGTCCGCGATATCGATCAGCACCAATCCCAGCATGGCGTCCTCCGGCGTTCCGTCCGCGAGCGGCGCCAAAAGCGAAGGCGTCTCCTCCGGGGGAAAAAGAAGCCGGGCCAGCGTGCCCGCAATCAGCGCGAGCATGACGAGGCTTAGCGCGACCGCCGCCGCGACCAGCCCTTTCCTTCCGCGCGCCTGCGTCATGCCGCCGCCTCCTTCCCCGACCGCTGCCGATAGGCGCATCGTAAGCCATGCGGGTGAAGGATAGATGAACATGCGCTGACAGCTTGCTGAATCCGCGCCGTCAGCGTTTAAAGGCTCCCGGCGGGGCGTCAGTCCTCGTTTGACTCGTCAAAGGGAAGGGCAATCCGGTTTCCGTCAGCCTCCCACAGCTTTTCCAGCCGGTAAAATTCCCGCTCCTCGGTATGGAAGATATGCACCAGCACCGAGCCGTAATCCAGCACCACCCAGCGTCCCTCCTGCTGCCCCTCCTTGCGCGCGGGGCATACGCCGTCCTGCGCCAGGCGATCCTCCACCTCGTCGGCTAGCGCTTTGACCTGCAAGGCGTTACGGCCGCTGGCAATCACCATGCAATCGGTAATAACCGTCATGCCCGACACATCCAGCGCCACAATGTCCGAGGCTTTCTTTTCATAAAGAACGCGGGCGATTTTGTCGATCAATTCCTTCATATGGTCCTCTCCTTTGTTATGTTGCCTAAAGCCGGCCCGACGCCGTCGATTCTGCGCAGCCAGTCCAGCACCCGCCGCGTAGCCGGATGCGGCGCCGTTTTCTGGCCCGACACATATTCCATGGTCGATTCAAGCGAATACCGCATGGCCGCCGCGAGATTTTCCCGCGACAGCCGGCGCACCACCTCCAACGCGGGATAGCTCCGCCTGGAGGGCTCGATCTTGTCCGCCAAGAACACGATCATGTCCAACGGCAGCATGCCGATTTTGCCCGTCGTATGGCAGCGGATGGCGGAAAGCACGTTAGGGTCGGTTACGCCGTATTCCTTTTCGGCAATCGCCGCGCCCACGGGCCCATGCAGCAGGTTGCCGTTGCGCATGGTTTCCTTGTCCAGCAAGAGCCGGCTGTTCCTGGCGATTTGCTGCATCTCGCTCAGGGGCATGCATTTGGCGCAGTCGTGAAGCAGCGAAGCCAGCGCCGCCTGCTCCACGTTCACGCCATGCCCGGCGGCCAGCCCGCGCGCGGTGTACGCTACCAGCAGCGAATGGACCAGCCGTTTTTCGCTCAGAGCCTGACGAAGCCTCGGGTACATGGCCGCCGCGCCCTTAGGGCTTCGCGGCGCGCCATACAGGCCCATCACGCGGATGTATTCCAGCGCCTGCGGCTTAACGTTCTCCGGCGTTTCCCCGCGGGACAGCGACGCCCGGATTTCCGTAGCCGAAACGTTCCTCGGCGGCAGCGACAGGAAGGCAAACCGCGCGCCCCTCGCCTCCAACCGGGCGAACAGGGGGGTTCCCCGCGGATCGTCCGAGGAACGCCGGCACACCAGAAAGCGGCACATTGCAAATACCCGGTCGGGTTTACGCCAGTTGGGAAGATCAAAAAGCGTATCTTCCCCAATGATGTAAAAGAGCTCGGCGCCCGGATACCTGCCCTGCAGCCGGGCAAGGGTGTCAACCGTATAAATGACGCCCTCCCGGTCCAGCTCCATATGGGAAACCTCGCAATTGGGCATTCCCGAGACGGAAAGCCTCGTCATCTCGTAACGATGCTCCGCCTCCGCCAGCCCCTCATGCTTATGGGGCGGGTTTCCCGTCGGCAGAAAAATCACGCGGTCGAGCCTTTGCTCCGTCGCCGCGCAGGCCGCTATCTCCAAATGCCTTTCATGGATGGGGTTAAAGCTGCCCCCCATGATGCCGATGCGCTCCCTTGGCACGGACGCGCCTCCCTTCCGGCAGGACAGCCGCCATCCGCCGCCGGGCGTCCTCCTTCCCGGCCGCGCCGGACGGGACTCCCTCAGGCAGGGCAACCGCCCTCATTGTCATTATACTAGAAAATTCACAAAAGGGAAATACTTTATTCGGGAGCGAGCGCAGGAAAGGTTGCGCCCCATTTTGATCTGATTTACTCTTTTCCTTTGCATCGGGCCTTCTACTCCGTTTTCATCCCGCCTTTTGTTCGCTCCCGCTTTACTCCCCCAACGTCCGAAAGGAGGCGCGGCCGCGTGCAAAAGTATAAGCAAAAAACGCCGCTGGCAAGCGCGGCCGACAAGCTGCTGCGCGCCCTCGTCACCGTCGGGCTTGGCGTTTCCTGGTTTGTATACCTTTGGGGCCTGAGCCTTCCGGCCCTTACGGCGGGCGTGGCGATGGGCGGCCTGCTGTGGCTGTGCGCGCGCCTGTTTGGCAAAAAGAGCGTGGAAAAGCGAGAGAAGCAAATGCGCCGCATGATTGGGGGAGAGCTGGCGCTGGGCCGCCTGCTGCTGCTGCCTCCGCGCCACGCGGCGTTTCAGGCCGCCATTTGGCTTTTGCCCAAGGAACCCGTCGAAATGCAGCGCGCCGTGGAGTGGGGCGTGCTGGGAACGTTGAATGGGAAAAGCGTTCTGGTCCGCCTCATTGCGCAGCATGAAAGCATGCCCGTCACGGTTCAGCAGGTGATCGACGTGGTTAAGGAGGTCCGCGTGCAAGGCGTCCAATCCTGTATCCTTTGCCTGACCGCGCCTCTCTCCCGCGAGGCCGCTTCCTACGCCGAGTCCGCAAGCCCGCCGCTCCGTGTCGTTTCCCGGGAGGAGCTGATCGGCCTGGCGGGCCTCTGTTCTCCGGCGACGGATGAGGATCTCAGCGGGCTTCGCAAGAAAAAAAGAACGCGCCGCAGCGCAAAGGAGTGGGCGGCCGTGGTGCTGGACGCCTCCAGGTCGCGCCGGTATTTCTGGTACGGCGTCGGCCTCGGCGCGCTGGCGCTGGCTACGGGCCAATGGGTCTATCCCCTGCCGGCCGCCGTATGCCTGGGCCTATTTACGGCCTGCAAGGTTCGGGAGCTGCGCGCGGAGCATGGGCGGGGCCAGCGCTCCGCCTGACGCCGCACCGCCCGCGCCCGGTACGCCGCCCCCGCTGCCGAAATGAAAGAATCCCGCCAAGGGGAGATGCCCGGAGCGTATCGCAAAGCTTTTTCCGATCAAAGCCGCAAAAGGCGTTTTGACGAGTCTTTCACAAAAACCGGCCATCATCGCGTCACGGGCGTCGATGCCGGGCCGTTCCGGCTTCCGGCTCGAGCCGCCGCTCAGTCGAGCGCCATGCGTGCGGTTAGGCCCTCGCATAAGGCCCTACTCCGCGCACTCATTCGCCAGGCAGATCCATTGCTCCACGGATAGGGCCTCGCCGCGAACCGTCGCGGACAAGCCGGCCCGCTCCAGAGCCGCCTTCAGCCGTTCCCCCTCCACCAGACCCTTGAGCGCGTTACACAGCGTTTTGCGCCGCATGGCAAAGCCCGCCCTCACCATGCGCATCAAAAGCGCTTCGTTGCTTACGGGCAGGGGCGGCTCCGCGTGCCAGTCCAGCCGAACGAAGGCGCTGTCCACCTTTGGCGGCGGGGTAAACGCTTGCGCAGGCACCTCGGTCGCCAGGCTGGGCTCGCAGCGATAGCGGCATTTGACGCTCAGCATCCCGTATGCCGCGTTTGAGGGGTTTGCCAGCAGCTTTTCCGCCACCTCCTTTTGCACCATCAGACAGGCGCGCCGGATGGGCAGCCCCCCGTCCAACAGCAGGTCCAGGATTGGCGCGGTAATATTATAAGGGATATTGGCGATGACAAAAAAACCTTCGCCCAGCGGCTTGCACAGCGTCGCAAGGTCCAGCTTCCGCACGTCTCCCTGAACGATGGTCAGGTTGTCGCACCCCTCCGTCCTAACCCGAAGAAAAGGCAGCACATCCCCGTCCACCTCCACGGCCAGGACCTGTGCCGCGGCGTCGCACAGCCGCTTGGTCAGCATCCCGCTCCCGGGGCCGATCTCCAGCACGCGGTCCTGCTTGCTCACGCCCGTCTGCTCCACCAGCCGGCTCAGCAACGCCTCGTCATACAGAAAATGCTGCCCCAGGTCGTGCTTGTAGCGTATACCTTCCTCGCGCCGTCGCTTGGCCTGCTCATAGGATTTTTTCACTTCGGGCTCTCCTCGTCAATCTGCACCAAATCCCGCCCAAAGGCCTCGATCAGGCGGCGCTGCGCGTCTTCGCTTTTGCTCTCCAGGCGCTTTTTCGTCAAGTCCTCCTCCAGCACCGCCTCAAAGCGCGCGGGCGCGCCCGACGCTTCTGTAAGCGCCTGCGCCACGCGCTCCTTCCGGGGGGACTGGTTGAGCTTAATAAAGCTGAAGTCCTTTTTGGAAAAGGGAATCAGCACCTGGTACGTTCCATCCTTCGCGCCGATAAAGCGCTCGTTTTTCAGCAGCCCGAAGAGCGCGGGCTCGGTTTTGGCAAGCGCCTGGAGCGCGGCGTTCCAAACCGCCTTCGTGCCGGCGGGAGGCGCCGCCGGGGCCGGCTTGGGGGCCGCCGAAGGCGCGGCGGCCTTGTCCGTTTCCTGCGCCTTACGCGCCGGCGCGCCCTCGCCGCGCGGGGGCCTGGCAAGCGTCCCGGCAGCCAGCCCGCTTTCCAGCCTGGCAAGCTTGCTTTCCAGCTCTCCGATCCGCTCCAGCAGCGCGGCGGAGTCCTCGCCCGCGTTTACCTCGCAGGCGCGCAGGGCGGCCGCCTCCAGCCCGATGCGGGGCGTGGAGGCATAGCGCAGCTCGCCCTCCGCTTTGATAAAAAGCTCCAAAATCCGCAGAAGGCGCTGGCTGGAAAACGTCTCCGCCTGTTCCCGGTAGCGCCGTTCGTCCTCCTCCGTCGCCTCCAGCACGGAGGCGGCGTCCTGCCGAATGGCCTTGACGGTCAGAAGCGCGCGGCAATGGGCGCTCATTTCCCGTAAAAAGACCTGGGGCTCGCGGCCGGAGCGCATCAGCTCGTCCACCTTCATCATCACGCCGCCCGTATCGCGCGCCGCCAGCAAATCCGCAAACGCGAACAGAAACTCCCGGTCGGAGGTTCCCAGCACGTCGCGCACCTGCGCCGCGGTAATCACGCCGCCCTCCGCGCCGGCCGCGCACATATCCAGAATGCTGAAGGCGTCCCGCATCGCCCCCTCGGCCGCGCGCGCCACCATGCGCAGCGCCTCGTCCTCGGCCTCTATTTGCATCCCGTCAAGCGCCAGCCGCATCCGCTCAACAATCAGCGCGGATGGAATCCGCCCGAAATCATACCGCTGAACCCGGGACAGGATGGTCGCCGGCAGTTTTTGCGGCTCGGTGGTCGCCAAAATAAAGACCACATGCGGCGGAGGCTCCTCCAGGGTTTTAAGCAGAGCGTTAAACGCCGCGGTGGACAGCATATGCACCTCGTCGATAATGTACACCTTGTATCGACCCACCTGCGCCGGGTAGCGCACCTGCTCCAGCAGCTCCCGGATATTGTCCACGCTGTTGTTGCTGGCGGCGTCCAGCTCCAGCACGTCCATGGTCGTTTCGTTCAGGATGGCGCGGCAGGCCTCGCACTGGCCGCACGGGTCGCCGTGGTCCGGGTTCAGGCAGTTGACGGCCCGGCTCATCAGCTTGGCCATCGTGGTTTTGCCCGTTCCCCGGCAGCCGCAGAACAGGTAGGCGTGCGCAATGCGCCCCGCCTCGACCTGACGACGAAGCGTCTTAACGGTAGCCGTCTGCCCGACCACCTGTTCAAAGGTTACAGGCCGCCACTTGCGGTATAACGCCTGATATGCCATAGCTCCTCCTTTGAAAAAACCGGTTGGCTTTCATCCTGTCCATCATACCCGTCCGCGCTCCATTTTTCAAGGGAAACATGCCGAAACGCGCGGAAAAGCCCGGAAAAAGAACCGCGGCTCCTACCCCGGTTATTCCCAGGACGCGCGAAAGCCATTCCCCTTGTACGGAAAAAGACGGACGCTTCGCCCTTGCGCTGGCAGGCCGCCCATCCGGCCCGGCATGCATGCATCCGGAGGCAGTCACATACATCAGGAACAGATCAGCCGCTTGCGTCCCTCCCCTTTCTGCCCGACCGGCATGGAAGGCCGGCCTTCCATACGTTCCGTACCGCCGGCGTTTGATCTGCGAATGCCTTGCGGCCCTAAAAAGCCCCAAAAGCAGGAGTTTTCCATATGGATACAGTATATAACACTCCATTCCAAACCTGATCGCCGGAAGGGGGCTGTCTCATGACCATCCGCGAACGCCTGGAGGCGGAGGAAAAGGCCCGCCTCTCCCCCTTCGCCTCGCTTGCGGCCGAAAGCGCCGGGCGCGAGCGCCCCATTACCCCTTGCGACCTGCGCACGGATTATCAGCGCGACCGGGATCGCATCATCCACTGTAAAAGCTTCCGCCGCTTAAAATACAAGACCCAGGTATTCCTGTCCCCCATGGGGGACCACTACCGCACGCGCCTCACCCATACCCTGGAGGTGGCGCAGGTCGCGCGCACGCTGGCCCGTTCCCTCCGCCTGAACGAGGATTTGGCCGAGGCAATCGCGCTGGGTCACGACCTGGGGCACACGCCCTTTGGCCACATCGGGGAAAGCACCCTCAACGCTCTCATGCCCGGCGGCTTTGAGCACCACGTCCAAAGCCTGCGCATGGTGGAACGGCTGGAAAACGAGGGCCAGGGGCTGAACCTGTGCCTGGAGGTGCGCGACGGCATCCGATGCCATTCCGGCGAGCGGGAGCCGTCCACCCTGGAAGGCTGGTGCGTGCGCCGCGCCGACCGCATCGCCTATATCAACCACGATATCGACGACGCCATCCGCGCCGGCATCCTCAAGCCCTTCGAGCTTCCGCGCCGCTGCCTCCGCGTGCTGGGAGAAACGCACGGCGAACGCATTGACACCATGATCCATGACATTGTGCGCGCCAGCCTGGACCAGCCGTTTGTTCGCATGTCCGACGAGGTTCGAGACGCCAGCGAGGAGCTGCGCGATTTCTTGTTCGAGTATGTCTACCATGACGGGTGGCGGCGCAGCGAGGAGCAGCGCTGCGACCATGTCGTGACCGAGCTGTTCCGCCATTACTGCGCCCATCCCGAGCAGCTTCCCAAGGAATACCTGGAAATCTGCTATGCCGAGGGCATGGAACGCGCCGCGTGTGATTTTGTCGCCTGCATGACCGACCGATACGCAATCGACCAGTTTTCCGCGATTTTTATTCCAAACGCGTTTCCCGCCAGATAAACGCAATTGTCGGAAATTGTTGATGGTCCGGCAGGAATGCAACCGAACGCGGCGAATGAATAGGAGTGGGTGAAAGAACGCATGGCAGGAAGATACCCGCCTCAATGGCTTGACGAGCTGCGGGCGCGCGCGGACATTGTCAAAATTGTCAATGGCTACGTGCCCCTCAAGAAGAACGGGCATAGATATGTAGGTCTGTGCCCGTTTCACAACGAAACCGCTCCCTCCTTCTCCGTGGACGAGCAAAAGCAGGTGTACCACTGCTTCGGATGCAAGGCGGGCGGGAGCGTCATCCAGTTTGTCATGGACATCGAGCGGCTGTCCTTTCCGGAAGCCGTCGCCTTTCTGGCCGACCAGCTCCACATGCCCCTGCCCGAAATGCAAAACGACCCTGCCTACGAAAAACGCCGTTCGCTCAAGGAGCGCATTTATCTGGCAAACAAGGCAGCCGCACGATTGTATCATCAGCATCTCTGGCAGGCGGAAGGGGCGCAGATTCTCCTTTACCTTCAAAAGCGCGGCTTGTCCGACGCGGTCATCCGCCGCTTCGGCATCGGGGCGGCCCCTCCGTCGGCATCGGTGGGCAGGGCGCTGATGGAGCAGGGCTTTACCGAGGACGAGCTTCTGGCGGCCGGGCTTCTGCTCCGGCGCGAGGGACGCGCCTTTGATATGTTCCGCAACCGCGCCATGTTCCCCATCATCGACGCCTACGGCAACCTGCTCGGCTTCGGCGGCCGCGCCATGGGCGACGCCATGCCTAAGTACCTCAACACCTCCGATACCCCGGCCTTTAACAAGCGGTATACCGTTTTCGCGGCGAATATGCTGCGCAAGGCGCGAGGGCTTACGCGGATCATTTTGGTGGAAGGGTACATGGATGTGGTCGCGTTATCGCAGTTTGGGGTGGAAGGCGTAGCCGCCACGCTGGGCACGGCGCTGACCCCCGAACAGGCCCGGTTGCTCAACCGTTACGCGCCGGAGGTACACCTCGCCTACGACGGCGACAAGGCGGGTCAAAAGGCCATTCTGCGCGGCTTGGACGTTTTGGAGGCGGAGCATGTGCCCGCGCGCGTGCTGGATTTTCCCGGCGGGCTGGACCCAGACGAATTTATCCGCCAGGAGGGCTTGGACGCCTTTAACGCCCTCAAGCCCCTAACGGGGGTGCAATACCGGATGCTCCGCGAAAAAGAGCGTCACGACATGAGCGCCGAGGAGGGGCGCGCCGATTATGCCAAAGCCTGTGCGGTTTTTCTCAAAAGCGTGAGGGAGCCCGTAGATTTGGAAAATTATCTCAAGCATTTGTCCCTTGAAACGGGCTTCAGCCGCGAGGTGCTGCTTCAGCAAATTGGCGCCGCGCCGCCGCCGCGGCATACGCCGGCTCCAAAACGGGAAGGCTTTATGCAAAAAGCAAAGGCTGCGGAGCAGGTGGATTGGACCGCCCGAACGCTGCTGGCCGCGCTTTCCACGGGACGTTTACCAAAAGGAAGCGTTACCGTTGAGGAATTTGAGGACCCGCTCCTTCGTTCTTTATGCGAGGCGCTTTTGAACGGCGAGAGCGCCGCCGCCCTGATGGAGCGGCAGCCGGACGAGCAAAGCCGCGCCGTGGTCGGGGATATTTTAAGCATTCATACCGACCTGGACGACGAAGGGCTGATGAAAATGGCCCGGGACTGCCTGACCAAAATGCGCCGGGAGAGGCTGGAGCGCGAGCTGGACCAGATTCAGCGCCGCCTGCCCGAGCTTCCCGAGGGCGAGCGCGCCGCGGAGACAGAGCGCGCTTTCCGGCTCACCAAGCAACTGTTGGATTTGAATTGACCCCGCCGCATATGAAGGAGTGAGGAAGTTGAGTCAAAATCAGTCGCCAGAGGCGATCAAGCTGAAACTCAACGAGCTATACGAGGACGCGAAAACCAAGGGAAGCATCACCAGGGACGAGGTAGCCAACCAGGCTATGGAGCTGGAAATTGATGCCGACCAAATGAATAAAATCTACGAAACTCTTGAAAGCATGGGCGTGGATGTCATCAACGAATTTGATCCCGTGCCGCCGGAGGAGCTTGTCGAGCCCGAGCAGATCGATTTGAGCGTGCCCGAGGGAATCAGCATCGACGATCCCGTTCGCATGTACTTAAAGGAGATCGGCAAGGTTCCATTGCTGACCGCCGAGGAAGAAATTGAAATTGCCAAGCGCATGGAGGAGGGGGACGAGGAGGCCAAGCAGAAGCTGACGGAGGCCAACCTCCGGCTGGTGGTTTCCATCGCCAAGCGCTATGTGGGCCGCGGCATGCTTTTCCTTGACCTGATTCAGGAGGGAAACCTCGGCCTCATCAAGGCTGTGGACAAATTTGATTACCGCAAGGGGTACAAATTTTCCACCTACGCCACCTGGTGGATTCGCCAGGCCATCACCCGCGCCATCGCGGACCAGGCGCGTACCATCCGTATCCCCGTGCATATGGTGGAAACCATCAACAAGCTCATCCGCGTATCCCGCCAGCTTTTGCAGGAATATGGCCGCGAGCCTTCCCCGGATGAGATCGCCAAGGTCATGAACATCAGCGAGGGCAAGGTGCGCGAGATTATTAAAATCGCTCAGGAGCCCGTATCGCTGGAAACGCCCATCGGCGAGGAGGAGGACAGCCATCTGGGCGATTTTATCCCGGACGACGACGCCCCCGCGCCCGCCGAGGCCGCCAGCTTCACGCTGATGAAGGAGCAGCTCCTGGACGTGCTGGATACCCTTACCCCGCGTGAGGAAAAGGTGCTGAGGCTGCGCTTTGGGCTTGACGACGGCCATCAGCGCACGCTGGAGGAGGTCGGGCGCGTGTTCAAGGTCACGCGCGAGCGCATCCGGCAAATCGAGGCCAAGGCGCTTCGTAAGCTTCGGCATCCCAGCCGCAGCAAGAAACTGAAGGACTATCTGGACTAAATGGGGACCCTCCGCGCCCCCAAGCTGGACGCGCGCCTCTCCGCCGCTATGCGCCTGGCGGAGCCGTGCGCCGTGTGCGCCGATATCGGGGCGGATCATGGCCGGCTGAGCGCCGCGCTGCTTTGGAGCGGAGCGGCGGAGCATGTGCTGGCAGCGGATATCAGCGCCAGCGCCCTGGAAAAGGCGCGCCGTCGCCTGCACGCGCTCCGGCTGGACAGCCGCGTCACCTATGCCGTTGCGGATGGCCTGGACGCGCTGGACGCGTTGCCCGGCCGCCGTGCGGATACCGTGTTCATCCTCGGCATGGGCGGAGATACCGTCGCGGGCATTCTTCGGCGCGGCAGGGATCGCTTGGACGGAGCGGCGCTCGTGTTGGGCGCGCAGACCAGCCTGCCCTCCCTTCGCCGGACGCTTTGTGA
Organism: Candidatus Limiplasma sp.; assembly: GCA_048370855.1. Lineage (GTDB taxonomy): Bacteria > Bacillota > Clostridia > Christensenellales > Aristaeellaceae > Limiplasma. The sequence continues at coordinate 19,786 of DBGEOK010000051.1, forward strand.
AGTAGGCTACCGCCTTGGACGGGAGGAGCTCGTGCTGGACGGCGGCCGCTGGTACGTGCTGATGAAGGCGTTCCCCGCGCGCGGGTCCGAGCCTCCGTATACCGAAGAGGAGGAGCTGCTTGGACCTATCCTGCTGAGGGAACGCCCGCCTCTTTGGCCGCCGTTTCTCAACAGGCGCAAAGAGCTGCTGGAAAGCGGCATACGCGCCATGGAGCGCGCCGCGCTGGCCAAGGACGCCCGGCGCTTAGCCCAGTTCCGGCGCGAGCTTGACTACGTGAACGGCGCGTTGGCGCGCGGGGAAGGAGACGCACGCTCATGAAGGGGATACCCGTACAGCGCATATATGATTGGCTCAACGCCATCGCCCCCTTTGACACCGCCGAAGGCTTTGACAATGTGGGCCTGCTGCTGGGCGACCCCGCCGCGCCTGTGGAAAACGCGCTTTTCGGCCTGGACCTTACGCCCGCCCTGGTACGCAGGGCCGCGGAGATTGGCGCGGAGCTCGTCATTACCCACCATCCCATCATTTTTTCACCCTTGCGCCGCATAGACTATACCAGCGCGCAGGGACAGGCCCTGTGCGAGCTTGCGGGCCGCCGCGTCAACGTGCTCGCCGCCCATACAAACTGGGACAAAGCGCCCGGCGGCGTCAGCGACAGCCTTGCTAAAGCCCTTTGCCTACAAGGCGCGACGCGCGGGGACGATTACCTGCGCATTGGGGAGCTTCCCGCGGTTTTGACCGCGGACGAGCTGGAGCAGGCCGTGCGAACCGCGCTGAAGGCTCCCGTGCGCCGCTATGGAACCGCGGCGCGTCCCATCGGGCGCGTGGCCGTCGCCGGCGGCGCGTATGGCGAGGGCGCTGCGCTAGCGTGCGCGCTTGGCGCGCAGGCCTATGTGGTGGGAGAAATCCGTCACCACGAGGTGCTGGACGCATGCGCAAGGGGGCTGGTCGTTTACGAGGCGGGCCACGCGGCCACGGAGCTGCCCGGCGTCGCCGCCCTGTACCGTCGTTTTCAAAAGGACGCGGCGGAGGCCGCCTGGCCGGTCACGCCTCACCTATATACCGGCGTCCCTTACGCGGGCGCTATGCTCGCCTTGTAGCAAGGCATACCGACGAACCGCAAGGAGGTACCTCATGGAACAGACTGAGTTGCTATGGCAGTTCCAGCAGGCCGATATGGCCGCCGACGCGCTGGAAACGGAAATCAAGCGGAGCCCCACCCGCATCGCGCTGAAAAAAAACCGCGAGTTTTTGGTGGAGCAGCAGAACGCCGTCAAGCGCATGGAGGAAGAGGTCGCGGAGATGGTGGACCGCGTGGACGTGATTAAAATTGCCATCGCCCGCATGGAGGAGCAGCTTTCGGCGCTGCAAAAGCGTATGTCGGAAACCCCGCCCGAAAGCATCGACCAGGCCCAGGAGCTGAGCCGCGACGCACAGAAGCTTTTAAGCGACCTGTCCAGCTACGAGCAGGAGATGCGCCGGATTCAGAAGGACGCCGCCGAGCGCGACCACATGGAAAAGGAAATCCGGGTCCGTTACGCGAAGGTAAAGGGCGAGTACGACCAGCAGAAGATCGCCTATGAGGCGGAATACAAGGAGCAGATGAAGGCGCTGGAAGAAAAGCGGCGCGTCGCCCAGGAAAAAAGCCGGGATATAGACCCCGCGCTCCTTGAAAAATACCGTTCGATCAAGCTGCACTGCATTCCGCCCGTGGCCAGGCTGTTCGGCGACCAGTGCGGCGGCTGCAACATGAGCCTGCCGCAGGTGACGCTCAGAAGCTTTAAAAACGGCGCAAAAATTATCGAGTGCGAAACCTGCGGACGTATGATTATTCAGATGTAGCCGCGGGGGCACTAGCGCTAAGAACGAAAGGAAACAGGGGTTTCCCGCGTTGGGCCGTAAACGCGGCCCGAGCATGGGATTCCGAAGGGCAGGGCCCGGGCGGATTAGGGAGGCCGCGCCTCCCAACGTTCCTTAGCGCCGCGGCCCCTTTCGCTTTCTTTCAGGAAGGGAGGGCGCTCAAATGAATATCGTGGAAATCATCGAGAAAAAGAAGCAAAAGCGGGCGTTGTCGCGGGAAGAAATCGCGTTTTTCATCGACGGGGTCGTCAATGAAACCATCGCGGATTATCAGACCGCCGCGCTGCTGATGGCCATCCGGCTAAACGGCATGAACCGGGAGGAAACCGCGCAGCTCACGCTCGCCATGGCCCATTCGGGCGGCATGGCGGACCTTTCCGCCCTGCCCGGCATACCGGCGGATAAGCACTCCACCGGAGGGGTGGGCGATACCACCACGCTGGTGCTCGTGCCGCTGGTGGCGTCCTGCGGGGTGCCCGTCGCTAAAATGAGCGGGCGCGGCCTGGGCCACACGGGAGGCACCCTGGATAAGCTGGAAAGCATTCCGGGCTTTACCGTCAGCCTCACGGAGGAGCAATTCATCGCCCAGGTACGCGAAATCGGCTGCGCCGTCATTGGGCAGACGAAGAACCTTGTGCCCGCCGACCAGAAGCTCTATGCCCTGAGGGACGTGACCGCCACGGTGGACAGCCTGCCGCTCATCGCTTCCAGCATCGTGAGCAAAAAGCTGGCCAGCGGGGCGCAAGCCATCGTTCTGGATGTCAAGACCGGAGCCGGGGCGCTCATGCAAAGCACGGAGGAAAGCATCGAGCTGGCGCAGGCCATGGTGCGCATCGGCTGTGACGCGGGCCGCCGTATGGTCGCCCTCGTCACGGATATGGGCGAGCCCCTTGGCAGCCACGTCGGCAACGCGTTGGAGGTCAAGGAGGCTATCGACGTGCTCTGCGGCCGCGTCGCCGGCCCGCTGCTGGACGTATCGCTGGCGCTGGGCGCGCGCATGCTGGTCATGGGCGGCGCGGCCAGGGACGTGCCGGAGGCCAGGGATAAGCTGCTCGCGGCCCTGGAAAGCGGCGCGGGCATCCGCACGCTGGAAAAAATGATCGCCGCGCAGGGCGGCGACCCGTCCTGCTGCAAGGATGTGAGCCGGCTCCCCCAGGCGAGGGTCGTCAAGGCCGTTCCCGCCTCCTCGGACGGCTATGTGCATCACATGAATACGATCGGGCTTGGCAACGCGGCCCAGGCCATGGGCGCGGGGCGAAGGGTCAAGGAGGATACCATCGACCACAGCGTGGGCTTTGTGCTTCATAAGCGCATTGGCGACGCCGTGCGCGCGGGCGAACCCCTCGCCACCGTTCACGCCAGGGACGACAGCGGCGCGGAGGCCGCCGCCGAGGCCATCCGGCGCGATATCTGCATCTCAGGGGAGCGCGTGCCGCCCTGCAAGCTCATCCACGCCTACGTGGACAGCGAGCATGTGGAAAGGCTGTGAACGCCGAATGCGGCATTATATTATCGTCAAATACAACGGCCTGGTAACGGACCGGGATCGTATGGAGCGTGAAATCCGCTCCCTGTTCGCTGCCGCGGCAGATATCCCGGGCATTCATTCCATATCCGTCCGCCCGGCGGTTCTTCGGTCGGAAAAGCGCCATGATCTGATGATTCTGCTGAAAATGGAGCCCGACGCGCTTTCCGCCTTTGACCGCTCTCCCGTTCATTCGCGTTGGAAAAAAGAGTTCGGGCCTTTTGTGGAAAGCAAGACCATCTTTGACTGCGACTAACCCAACCGGCTTACAAATGGAGGCGACGCCCATGAACGAACTTTCAAACCTTCCCAATATCGGTCCGGAGGTAGAGCGGCAGCTTAACGCCGTCGGGATTACGAACGAGGCGGAGCTGCGCTCGCTGGGCGCAAAAGACGCCTGGCTTCGCATCCAGGCGGTCGACCCGTCCGCGTGCATCCACCGTCTGCTCGCCCTGGAGGGGGCGCTTCGCGGAATCAAAAAGGCGCAGTTGCCGCCGGAGGTCAAGGCGGACTTAAAAGCCTTTTACCAAGCGCATAAGCTGTAATCCCCCTTCGGCCCGCTTCAAAATAATGGTTGAGCGGACGGGCCGTTCCGGGTATAATGGGCGTGACGCCGTCTGGCGCGCGCCCGTTTCACGTTCAGCCGCCAGGCCGATTCATTCTGACAAAGGGGGTATTTCATGTCTTTTTCCGTCAACGATCCCTTTCTTTACATTCTTTCCGGAATCATCGTGGTATTTGTGGTGGCGCAATCGGTTTTCTTTCTTGTCAAGGCGTCGGGGCGCGCCCGCCAGCTCGGCCTTTCGGGAGCGACCATCCGCAAAACCGTTTTGTCCAGCGCGCTCTTTTCCATCGCTCCGGCAATTTCCATATTGGTAGGCATCATTACGTTAAGCAAGTTCATCGGCCTTCCGTTTCCCTGGCTGCGCCTGAGCGTGCTGGGGGCGGTGACTTACGAGCTGCCCGCCGCCACCATCGCCGCCAGCACGATGGGCGCTTCCGTCAAGGAAACCATCACCGACCCTCAGGTTTTTTCCACCATCGCCTGGACGATGACGCTGGGCATTATCTCCGGCATCGTCCTGGTGCTGTTCGGGCTTAAAAAAATACGCAGCGGCATGCGCTCCATCACCGGCAAGGATCAGCGCTGGGGCGAGATCGTCATGGACAGCCTGTTTTTAGGCATGGTAAGCGCCTTTGTGGGCATGCTGTTTGCCGACATCCGGGGCGGGCTGCCGGGCTTCATTCCCATCGCGGTCGCCATCGCGTCCGCGCTGCTGATGGGCGTTTGCGGCGTGCTCATCAAGGTCTGCAAATGGACGTGGCTGGAGCAATACGCGCTGCCCCTATGCATGCTGCTGGCCATGGCGCTCAGCATTCCCATCACGGCCCTGATGGCGTAAGGAGGATAGCAGAATGAAAATAAAGCAAGCCGCCAACCTTTCGCCCTATGAGCAGAGCGTGCACGTATATGGCCGCCTGTGGACAGGCATGGCCCTGTTGCTGATGCTGCTGGTTCCCGTGGCCATCTGCTGCTATTACAGCTCCTGGCCGCCGCTTTCCGCGGTGCTCAAGTCCCTGCTGGGCGTGGCGCCCATGTATTGGACCGTCGGCATCATCGAGGTCTTCACCTTCGCGCCCATGCTGGGCACGGGCGGATCTTACCTTGGCTTTGTAACCGGCAACCTGACCAACCTGAAGGTACCCTGCGCCCTGAACGCCATGGAGGCCGCAAAGGTCAAGGCCGGCACCGAGGAGGGCGAAGCCGTCTCCACCATCGCCATTGCCTCCAGCTCTATCGTCACCACGCTGGTCCTCTCGCTGGGCGTGTTTGGGTTGGGCTTTCTTCAGCCTGTACTGGAATCTCCCGCGCTGAAGCCGGCGTTTGACAACATCCTGCCCGCGCTTTTCGGCGCGCTCGGCGCGGTGTTTATCAGCAAAAATCCAAAGCTTGCCGTAGCTCCGCTCGTGTTTATGGTCGCGCTGTTCCTTATCGCGCCCGGGCTTAGCTCCAGCGTGGGCGTGCTGGTCCCCGTGGGAGCGCTGATCGCCATCGGCGCGGCGCGCGTCATGTATCAAAAGGGCATGCTTGGCGGCGCTCCCGCCGCGACGAAAACAAAGGAGGACGGTTCGAAATGAACTTGCTCTGGCTTCTGCTGGCGCTGCCGCTGTGCTTTCTTTGCGTCATTGCGGCCCGGGCGCTTGCCTTCCGGCCCGAGGCTGAGGAAGCGCCCGCCGACGTTCCCTTTGAGGCGGACGAGGCCGCGGCGGCAGCGCACCTCCAGGCCATGCTGCGCTTGAAAACCGTCAGCGATGTCGATCCGGGCCGCGTGGATCTGGCCGAGTTTGAACGCTTCCGCGCGCTGCTCCCAACGTTTTATCCCAATGTTTTTGCCAAGTGCGTCTATGAGGAAATCGGCGCGCACGGCATGCTGCTGCGCTGGCCAGGCAAGGAATCCGCCGCGCCCGCCGTGCTGATGGCGCACTATGACGTTGTGCCCGCCGTTGAAGCGGAATGGACGGTTCCTCCCTTTGACGGCGTGATTCGGGACGGCGAGCTGTGGGGGCGCGGCGCGCTGGATACCAAATGCACGCTGCTGGGCGTGCTGGAGGCCGCCGAAAAGCTGATTCAGGACGGTTTTGTTCCCAAAAACGACGTGTATTTCGCCTTTGGCGGCGATGAGGAATGCATGGGCGGGGACGCCCCGGCCATCGTCGCCGAGCTTGAGCGGCGCGGCGTCCGGCCCGCCATGGTGCTGGACGAGGGCGGCGCGATTGTGGAAAACGTCTTTCCCGGCGTTCGGGAAAGCGCGGCGCTGATTGGCATCGCGGAAAAGGGCAGCGCGTTCGTGGACCTGACGGCGACGGGCAAGGGAGGCCACGCCAGCGCGCCGCCGGCCCGGCAAAGCGTCGGCGTCCTTGCGCGCGCGCTTGCCAGGCTCGAGGCGCGTCCCATGCCCTTTTCGCTTACCAGGCCGGCCCGGGAGCTGTTTAACCTGATGGGACGGCATTCAACGTTTGCCTATAAGCTGATCTTTGCCAACCTGTGGTGCTTTACCCCGCTGCTTAATTTGATTTGCCGGAAAAGCGGCGGGGAAATGAACGCCCTGGTGCGGACCACCTGTGCGCTCACCCGTCTGTCCGCGGCGGACGCCTACAATGTGCTGCCCGGTGAAAGCCGCGCGGGGGTCAACCTTCGGGTTATCTGCGGCGATACCGTGGAGACGGCCAAGGCCCGTATGGAGCGAATCATTGACGATCCCGGGGTGCGCGTGCGCGTCGTGGACGGCTCCGACCCCTCCCCCATTTCCCCCACCGGCGACGAGCCATGGAATCGGGTGTCAAAGGCCATCCGCCAAACCTATCCCGGGGTGCTGGTCGCCCCCTACCTGATGCTTGCTTGCAGCGACAGCCGCCATTATTGCCGCCTGTGCGAGCATGTGTACCGCTTTTCCGGCATGCCGCTTACCAAGGAGCAGCGCGGCATGATCCATGGCGCAAACGAGCGCATCCCGCTGGCCCTGCTTAGCGATACCGTCCGCTTCTTCGGGCGCGTGCTCCTGCAATGCTGACGCGGCGTTTTGCCCGGCCATGACGGCCGCGAGACGACAGGGAGGGATAGCCAGATGGAGGAGAAGCGGGCGGATTGCCCATGCAAGCGCCTGAAATGCGCCCGGCATGGACGTTGCGAGGCATGCCGCGCCCACCACCATGCGCCCGGAAGCGGCCAGCCGACGTCATGCGAGCGCCTGAAAAGGAAAGCGGAGCGGGAGTCCGCGCGCGAAGCCCGTCCAAAATAACGGCTTCCGTTGTCCGAGCCGTCGTTTCCGCCTGGAGGCTCGATCAGAAAATCTTTCCTTCCGGCTATTGACACCACTCCAGGAATTTAGTAAAATAATCGTTGGCATCAATAGACTCCGCCAGCCCCGGATCGCTATTGAACATCGCGCGCGTTTGCTGACCATCAAATGCCGCAAAAGAAACACAACACCCCTTGAAGGAGGATACCGACTTGAATACGTACATGGCCAAGGCCGGGGACGTACAGCGCAAATGGTACGTCGTGGATGCCGAGGGCGTGGTGCTGGGCCGCCTGGCAACGCAGGTTGCCACCATTCTTCGCGGCAAGCATAAGCCCACCTATACCCCTCATGTGGATACGGGCGATTACGTGATCGTCCTGAACGCGGATAAGGTCGTTCTGACGGGCAAGAAGCTCGACCAGAAGGTATATTACAGCCACAGCGGTTTTCCGGGCGGCCTGAAGGAAACGGTATACCGCCGCCTGATGAGCGAGAAGCCTGAGTTTGCCGTCAAGCATGCCGTCATCGGAATGCTGCCAAAGGGTCCCCTGGGCCGCCAGATGGCCAAAAAGCTGAAGGTGTATGCCGGCGCCGAGCACGAGCACGCCGCCCAGCAGCCCGAAACGCTGGTTCTCAAATAAGGACGCGGAAGGAGCGAATAACAAATGGCGAAAGTAGAATATAATGCCGTTGGCCGCCGTAAGAAGGCCATTGCCCGCGTCCGTTTGGTCGCCGGCGACGGTAAGATCCTGATTAACAAGCGCGATCTCGACAACTATTTCGGTCTGGAAACCCTGAAGATGACCGTGCGCCAGCCGCTGGAGCTGACCAAGGCGGGCGGCGACATGGACATTCTGGTCAACGTGATCGGCGGCGGACTGACCGGACAAGCCGGCGCGATCCGTCACGGCATCAGCCGCGCTTTAATCAAGGCCAATCCCGATCTTCGGGATTCCCTTAAAAAGGCCGGTTTCCTGACGCGTGATCCGCGCATGAAGGAGCGCAAGAAGTACGGCCTCAAGGCAGCACGTCGTGCGCCTCAGTTCAGCAAGAGATAATCGGCTGGATTTTACAATCGAAAAAGCTCAGTAAACATCCCCCGGCTTTGCCGGGGGATGTTTACAATAGATAGAAAGGAAAGTGATGAATGATGGAAATAGCCGCAAGGCTGATTAAATGAAAAACATTTCTTTCTGAGGGCGGCGATCGGTTTTGCCGCCCTCTTTCTGTTTTCCGGTTTTATGCTGTGCCGCCTGTCCTGGGACGCAAAAACCAGCGCCCAAAACTTTGACGAGATGGCCCAGCTCGTGGCCGCTCCCCCGGAGTAGCCGGTAAATTCGCGGCCGGAGGATAAAGCGGAAGAACTGGCGCGATACAGCGACCGCTGCGTTCCCTATGCGGCGGAGGGCTGCGGCATCGACCTGTCGGACAACATCGTGATCTACGGCCGCCACATGTTACAGAAAGGCTGGCGGCTTCATTAAATATTTATAATTTATC
>DBGEOK010000052.1:0-14271 GCA_048370855.1 Candidatus Limiplasma sp.
ACCGGGACGCCGGAGCCCCAGCCTACGCCCGTGCCCACAGAGGGGCGAACGGCGCGCGAGGAGGCTTACGACAAGGACGTGGAGACCCTGCGGGAGCTCGTCGGCAACGAGCGCGCGGACGAGGACACCCGCGCCCAGGCGGCGGAACGCCTTACGCGCATGGTTGCGGATCACCAGAGCGAGCTGGGCATCGAGGAAGCGCTGAATCAGGCGGGGTTTGACCCGTGCCTGGTGCTGATCCAGAACGGCGCGCTTACCGTGATGGTGAACGCGACGGAGCTCACGGGCACGGAGAGCGTGACGATCCTTTCAATATGCGTCGCGCATTCGGATATTGGCGTGGAAAATATCCGCATCATGACCGACGGGGGCGCCTGACGCGCCTATGGCATCGCGGTTCAATGCGCGCCATACAACCCGGGCCGAAAACGGCAAAGGGACGCGTCCACCATTTAAATACAATTTATCTTTGTTTGGCATCGGAGGTTGTCGCCGCCCTGCGTCCGCCATCCGTAGCTTCTCCGGCAATCAAAAGGCTTTTTTCAAGTCGGAGGGCCGTTTGACGTCACGCCTTGGCGCATAGGAAAGCGCCAGCGCCGCGAAGGGCGTCATCATAGGAAGGTAAACAAACAAGTATTGTGATTTGGCCTCAAACAACAAATGATAGCTTAAACCGCCAAAAACCGAAACCGCGAGCACAGACAGCCCGAAGGCGGACGCGCCGTTGATACCGGAAGCGCCCAGCCGCGAACGGATTAATCGGACAAGCCCCGCGGCAAAGGCCGCGTACAGCAACGTCGTATACCCTTTCATATACCGCTCCACAGGGCCGGTGACAGGCTTGGCCAGTAACGCGTCCGCCAAGGCCGGGCGGTTTGGCTCGTGCTTGGCGCTATCAAGGACTCCTTTCGCTTGCAGCCTTGAACGGATTACCGGCATTATAGCATAAATGAATGCGCGTAAACAGGCCCGCCGCTGCTACCTGGCGCCCTCGGGAGTCCGCCCTGGGCCCTCCGCCGCTGGGGCCGGCTGACCGGCGCTTGGCCCTACAAGCTCGCGGCAGGTTTCCGCCAGCTCGCGCTGCCGCTTTTCCTCCACGTCGATTTCCCAGTGCAATAACAGCGTCAGGAGGCTTCGGAGCAGGATGACCGCCGCGAGCGTGCCAAGCTCGTTCCAGCCGCTGACGATGACGGAGCGAAGCACCTCGCTGCCGATTTTAAATTCCAGCCCCAGCATGATGCCCTGCGCAAGCTGGATGCGCGTCTGCTCCCGCTTGTGAATGAAGCCGACGAGCCCGCGCACCATGCTGACGACGATCACGACGATGCCGGCCAGCTCGATCAGGAGGATACAAAACCGCACCAGAGTGTCAAAACCAAATTCGATCGCTTCCATGTAGCCGCCTCCTTAGAATTATGGTATAATCGCACCAGAGCGCCGCGGGCGCTCAACGGCAGCCCGCGCGAAAAGCCTGCGGGCGAATGGACGGTGCGCATGCTACTGCAATTATATCTCCATTTTCCATTTTGTAAAAGAAAATGTTTTTATTGCGATTTTTGTTCCGCCGAGGCAAGCGCGGCGGAGGTTGAAGCATACTGCGGCGCGTTGCGCAAGGAGATCCGCCTGGAGGCGGAACGGTACCCGGACGCGCGCGTGAGCACGGCTTTCCTGGGCGGCGGTACGCCCTCCATCGTGCCCGGTCGCGTCATGGAGGGCGTGCTCAAGGAGCTTCGCGCGGCGTTCTCCTTTCTGCCCGACGCTGAGTTTACCGCGGAGGCCAATCCGGGAACGCTGACAGAGGAATGGCTGGACGCGGTTCAGCGCTATGGCGTCAACCGCCTTTCCCTTGGCGTTCAGGCGGCCCAGGACGCTCTGCTAAAGCGGATCGGCCGAATCCACAGCTTCAGCCAGGCGGAGGAGGCCGTTAGGCTCGTCCGCCGCCACGGCGTGAAGAACCTGAGCGCGGACCTGATGTTCGGGCTGCCGGGCCAGTCGCTCGCGGAATATCTGGAAAGCATCGAGGCCGTCTGCGCCCTCGGGTTGGAGCATATATCCGCTTACGGGCTGATCCTGGAGGAGGGGACGCCGCTTTTTTCCTCCGTTAAGCAGGGCCGGACTTCGCTGCCGGGGGAGGATGAGGCGGCGGACATGTACGAGCAGGGGATCGCGCGGCTTGACTCGCTTGGCTTTAAGCAGTATGAAATCAGCAACTTTGCGCGGGAGGGCCGCGCCTGCCGGCATAATATCGGGTACTGGCAAGGCGCGTGGTATCTGGGACTGGGCGTTGCGGCGCACAGCATGCTGCCGCCGGACGAGGCGCAGGCCCTGCTGGGCGCGCGCAGAATCCGCCGGGCCAACCCGGCGGACGTCGGGGCCTATCTCCGCGCGATGGAGGCGGATGAGCCGCCCGCCGCAGAGATACAGCTGATTGGCAGAGAGGAAGCCATGTTTGAAACCATGATGCTGGGCCTTCGCATGACGGAGGGCGTGGAAGACGCCGAATTTGCCCGCCTGCACGGCATCGCGCTGGAAGAGGCGTATGGCCCGGAGCTGGCCGGGCTGGCGGCGGACGGGCTGGCCCGGCGTCTGCCCGGCGGCCGCTTTGCGCTGACCGCCCGCGGGCTGGCTGTGCAAAACGACGTGCTGCTTCGATTGATGAAGTGAACAACCATGTTGAAAATATTGTAAAAGCGCTTTAAAGCCGTTCACCGCGTCCCGCGGCTATGCGGGGCGAGATCGCGCTTGGGCCGCGAATGCGGACCCAAAACGGGATTCCTTCAGGACAAAGCCCAGGGCGGCGGGCTTGGAAAGCGACGCCTCCCAACGTCTCTTCGCGCGGCGTTTCAGCCTCATGTGCGGTTAGGCGCGGCACGGCCGCCATCCCTTTCGGAACGCGGGGAGCGTTCGCCCTGGGATGAAAAAGCGTCCAGGTAACGGCGGACGGACCTCGTCATCTCGTTGGAAAAGCGGCTGTTGTACTTTCGCTCGCAAAATGCCCGCATCCATTCGGCAAAGCTTTGCGTTCCGCATTTATACAGAACCATTCGCCCGAGGTCGCTTTCAGACAGGCGGCGATAGCCGTTTTCATGGACGATCAGGTCCATTTCGCAGCGCTCCGGCTTTTTGCGTTCCAATTGCTGCTGGGTGGGATAGCCGAAAACCAGCATTGCCGCCGGAAAGACGTAATCCGGCAGGTGCAGCCATTCCCTGTGCCGCTCCGCTTGCTCCATCACGTCGCCGATGTAGCAGCTCCCGATGCCCAGGCTCCAGGCCGCCGTTACCGCGTTCTGCGCGGCGATCAGCGCGTCGTTGACCGCGAGCAGCAAATCTCCTTCGCCCGGCCTCCTGGGCTCGCATCCCGCCAGCAAATAGCCGTCGTACCATTTCTGGCAGTCGGCGCAGAAGATCAGCACCAGCGGCGCTTTTGCAATAAAGGGCTGGTGGTCGCATGATTCCGCAAGCTTAGCCTTGAGCTCCTGGTCGGTAATGTCCAGGATTGTATACAACTGCTGGCAGCCCGCGGTGGGCGCCTCCACGGCCGCGCGGAGAATCGCGCGTTTGTCCTCCGCGCTGATCGGCCTGTCCAGATAGGCGCGGACGGATTTACGGTCCGCAAGGGCTTGAAGGGTTTGATTCATCTCGCTGCCTCCCTCGTTGATTCCGGGAAAGCGGTTGAGCGCGGCCCCGGCGGCCCGCCGGGGCATCCTTGCGCGTTACGCCGAGACCGCCGCCCGCTTATCCTCTCCCGATATCATACCGCACGCGCGAAAAATAGCAAGGAGAAAAACGCCGCGGGAGCAAGGCCCCGCCGCGGCCCGGATTATAGAAAGAAAAAAGGCGCGGCATGCCGCCGCGCCGCAGCTTGTTGAAAAACCCATTTTCAGGGTGGTTTGGAGGGGCGACAGCCCCTCCAAATGAAATCGTATCGCCTGGCTTCGCCAGGCGGGCGGGGAGTTTGCGCCTCCGGCGCAAACAAACCGACAGTCCTCGTCGGAAAAGATCGCCGAAAGGCGAGCTTTTTCGACGGCCTGAGGCGCGGCATGCCGCCGCGCCGGGTTTTGCCTTACGCCTGCTTCCACCGCTTCAGGGTGGGGAAAAATCGGCGCATCTGATCCCGGGCCTTATCCGGCGTCATGCCCGGGACGGCCTCTGTCATGTGAGGGACGCAGAAGTCGATCATCTCTTCCATGGTACACTCGGCGGTAAACCTGCCGTTTTCATAGCAATAGCGGCAATAGTCCTCGTTTACGGACCCGTCCTTGTCCGTACCGTATTGTCCGGCATCCTTGCCAAGGGGCATACCGCAGCTTTGACAGAACTTTTCTTCCATTTTGGAAACCTCCTGTGTGCTTTTCATAGATTCGTTCCGGGAACAAGGACAGGATACCCCCGAATACCTGACATCCTGCGTCATGTTTTCCGGCGCTTGGTCAAGATATTTTTGATAAACGGCCGAAACCTCCCGAGCCTTTCGCGCCAGCCCCAGCCGGAGCGATTCCGGCTCCAAAACCTCCGCCTGCCCGCCAAAGGACAAGAGATTATCTATCAGCCATCCGCCGTCGGGCATGAAAGCGTCTACGAGCAGAACGCCGTCATCCAGCGCGCGGACGCGCTCGCCGTCAAATTCGTCCAATACGCGATACGCCAGGCTGGCCGAAAACTTCAGCACGACCCGCATGCCGGTCGTCATATCCTCCGGCTCGATGGGCGGGGGAACAAGCACGTCGCTGAAGCGTTCCTCGGTCAGCGTCAGCTCGTGGATGCGGGTGAGCTTGAATGTACGGTACGCTTTCTTTTCCAGGCTATACGCTTGCAAGTACCAGGCGGAGGCCTTAAATGCCAGCCGCGCCGGCTTGACCCGTCGCGGCGCGTCTCCTCCGCCCGCTCCCGCGTAACGGAAGCAAACGATCCGCTTTTCCAGCAGGGCGGTTTTCAGCGTTTCAAACCGCCCGTCGCGCGCGCCGCCGCAGCCCCAGCGGGAAAAATCCACCTCGAGCCAGTCCTGGCGCTCCTGCCTGAACAGCGCGGCCAGCTTGGACAGCAGCAGCCCCCCGTCTCCGCCGTCTGTGGCGGCGTCGAGGCTCTTGACCGCCATCAGCAGCCGGTTTTGCTCCTCCGCGCTCATCAGGGCCCTGTTTATCACATAGCCGTCCAGCAGCCGGATGCCGCCGGCACGGCCCCGCTCGGTGTAAACGGGTATGCCCGCCTGGCTCAGGCTGTCGATATCCCGGTAGATTGTGCGGACCGAAACCTCAAATTGCCGCGCCAATTCTGGGGCGCTCGTCCGCCCGCGTTCCATCAGCACATACAGTAGCCGAAACAGCCGGCTGTTTTTCATCCTTTTCACCCCCGCTATTGTACCACAGCCGACGCCGCCGGCCAAGGGGAAGCCGTCGCTTGCGAGCGCTCCAAGAGTTTATGAACAATCGTTGAATTTGGTTTAGAAAATTGCAAAACCTCTTGACAAAGACCCATGGGTAGCATATGATAGGCATGCGTTAGCACTCGAGGCAACTGAGTGCTAACAACGCCGGCGGAAGGCAGGAATCCATACGGAGCGCAGGGAGGTGGCGGCATGGCGATGGACGCCCGCAAGTTTCGGATTTTGCAAGCGATTATCGACGACTATATCCTGACCGCCATACCTGTGGGCAGCCGCACGATTTCCAAAAAGTATGAAATGGGCCTGAGCTCGGCCACCATCCGCAACGAGATGAGCGACCTGGAGGAGCTGGGCTACCTGGATCAGCCCCACGTAAGCGCGGGCCGGATTCCCAGCGCGAAGGCATACCGGCTTTACGTGGATCAGCTTTTGTCGCGCGGCTTCATACAGGCGGCGGACGCGGAAAGCGTCCGAAAGTATTTCGACAGCCGCGCGCGGCAGATGGAGGACGTCATCGGCCATGCGGCCAAGGTGTTATCGGGCCTTACGCACTACACCTCGCTGGTGATGAGCCCAAAGGGCGCGGAGCTGCGGGTTCGCAACCTTCAGCTTGTTCCGGTCAGCTCCGCCAGCGCGCTGGTGGTCATCGTGACGGATGTGGGCATCGTGCGCGATGCCGTGATCCGCACGGGAGCCGACATGGACGCGGACGCGCTGTACGCGATCAGCCGCATGCTGACGGAGCGCTTGGCCGGCCATACGCTGAGCGAGGCGCAGCAGCTTTTGGCCGGGGCGACGGACGGGCTGCGTAAAAATCAGGAGGTGCTTTCAGGCGTCCTGGAAATTATGCAGCAGGCCGAGGAGCAGGGCGCCAAGGCCAAGCTGGCGCTGGGCGGTACCAGCAACATTTTAAACTTTCCGGAGTACAGCGACGTGGAAAAGGCCAAAGGCTTCCTGAGCGTGTTGGAAACGAAGGAACAGCTCCTGAGGCTGATGGAAAGCCACGGGGAGATGGCGTTTACCGTCCGCATCGGTCCGGAAACGGGCATTCCCGAATTGGCGGACTGCTCGCTGGTAACGGCTACCTATCGCCTGGGGGACAACACACAGGGAACCATCGGCGTGATCGGCCCCACGCGCATGCAGTACGGGCATGTGCTGAGCGTGCTCAAGGCCATGGGTCAGCAGCTTTCCGAGCTGCTGGGCAACGAGAAGGACTGACGGGGAGCCGCGGGGCGCGGTCCTGAACCCCGAAGGGCCTTGCAAGGGTCCGGGGCGGCGAGGAGGAGGAAGCATTTTGGCTAAGAAAAAGAAAAAGCAGAGTGAGGATACCATGGAAGAGATGCAGCAAAAGCAGCCGGACGCCGGCGGCGGCGAGGTTGAGGCGGTCGACGCCGCAGGCGCGGAGCTCGAGGCCGTAGACGGCGCGGAGGAGGCGGCGGAGGCCGCAAAGGAAGAGGTTTGCGAGGACCCCTCGGCGGCGCAGGCAGCCGAGGCGATCGCGGCGGCTGTGGCCAAGCAGGAAGAATACCTGGCCATGGCCCAGCGGGTACAGGCGGATTTTGAAAACTACCGCCGCAGGAACCAGAACGTTCGCAAGGAGGCCTATGACGACGGCGCGCGGGCCTTCGCGGCGGCGCTGCTCCCTGTGCTGGACAACCTGGAGCGGGCGGTGGCGGCGGCGGCGGAAAGCCCGGACGCGTCCTTAAAGGAAGGGGTCGAAATGGTCTGCCGGCAGTTCTGCGAGGCGTTTGAAAAGCGGGGCATCACCACGATCAACCGCGTGGGCGAGCCCTTCGACCCCAATCTGGAAAACGCCGTCATGCAAGGGACGCCCGAGGACGGCGAGCCCGGAACGGTTTGCGAGGTATTCCAGAAGGGCTATCAGATGGACGGCGCCGTCATTCGCCACGCGATGGTGAAAGTCGTGCCCGAATAACCCTTTCCCGGCCAGGCGGGCGTTTCCCGCTTTACATAGATTCATTGTACGACCATTACCAAATCTGCGCTCAGGCGCAAGCAATTTGAGGAGGATAAACGTATGTCTAAAATCATCGGTATCGACTTGGGTACTACCAATAGCTGTGTTGCCGTAATGGAGGGCGGCGAGCCGGTCGTGATCCCCAACGCCGAAGGCGCGCGCACCACGCCGTCCGTCGTCGCCTTTACCAAGGACGGCGAGCGCCTCGTAGGGCAGATCGCCAAGCGGCAGGCCATCACCAACCCTGACCGCACCATTATTTCCATCAAGCGCGAAATGGGCACCGGGTTCAAGGTATCCGTCGACGGTAAGGACTATACGCCGCAGGAAATCAGCGCCATGGTCCTGCAAAAGCTCAAGACCGACGCGGAGGCCTATCTGGGCGAAACGGTCACCCAGGCGGTCATTACCGTGCCCGCCTATTTCAGCGACAGCCAGCGCCAGGCCACCAAGGACGCGGGCCGCATCGCGGGGCTGGAGGTGCTGCGCATCATCAACGAGCCCACCGCCGCTTCGCTGGCCTACGGGCTGGATAAGGAAGGCGGCCAGAAGATCCTGGTGTACGACCTGGGCGGCGGTACGTTCGACGTCAGCCTCCTGGAGATCGGCGACGGCGTGTTCGAGGTTCTGGCCACCAACGGCAACACCAGGCTGGGCGGCGACGACTTCGACGAGCGCGTCATCAATTATGTGGCTGATACCTTTAAGAAGGAAAACGGCATCGACCTGCGTCAGGACAAAATGGCGTACCAGCGCCTGAAGGAAGCCTCCGAAAAGGCCAAGATCGACCTTTCCGGCGTTATGTCCACCAATATTAACCTGCCTTTTATTACCAGCGACGCCAACGGCCCCAAGCACCTGGACATGACCCTTACGCGCGCCAAGTTTGACGAGCTGACCGCCGATCTGGTGGAAAAGACCATCGACCCTGTCAATAAGGCCCTGAAGGACGCGGGCTTAAACGCCGACCAAATCGACAAGGTTATCCTTGTGGGCGGCTCTACGCGCATTCCCGCCGTTCAGGCCGCTGTGAAGAAGATCACCAACAAGGACCCCTTTAAGGGCATCAACCCGGACGAGTGCGTCGCCGTGGGCGCGGCGATTCAGGCCGGCGTGCTGGGCGGCGAGGTCAAGGACGTGCTGCTGCTGGATGTGACGCCGCTGAGCTTGGGCCTGGAAACCGAGGGCCATATCTTTACAAAGCTGATCGAGCGCAACACCACCATCCCGACCTCCAAGTCGCAGGTGTTCTCCACCGCCGCCGACGGACAGACCGCCGTGGAAATCCACGTGCTCCAGGGCGAGCGTCCCATGGCGTATGACAACAAAACTTTGGGCCGCTTCCAGCTCACCGGCATTCCCGCCGCGCCGCGCGGCGTGCCGCAGATCGAGGTAACCTTCAACATCGACCGCAACGGCATCGTCAACGTATCCGCAAAGGATAAGGGCACCGGTAACGAGCAGAAGATCACCATTACCGCCTCGACCAACATGACCGAGGAGGAGATCAACCAGCGCGTGAAGGAAGCCGAGCAGTACGCGGAGCAGGATAAAAAGCACAAGGAAGAGGTCGAAATCCAAAACCGCGCCGATACGCTGATTTATGAGATGGAAAAGCAGCTCCGCGAAAACGGCGACAAGCTGTCCGGCGAGGACAAGGAAACCGTTCAGCATGAGATTGACGAGTTCAAGAAGGTGCGCGAGGGCGGAAATGCGGACGACATCAAGAACGCCATGGAGTCGATGACGCAGAAGGTATACGCCATCTTCGGAAAGCTGTATCAGCAGGAGGGCGGCGAGGGCGGCCCCGAGGCGGGCGGCGACGGCCCGCAGGCGAACGACGACGGCGCTATCGACGCCGACGCTGAAGTGAAGTAAGCGAAAGCGCCACGGCAGGGCGAGCGGCCTCGGCGGAAAGGCGGGAGAGCGATCTCCCGGCCTCGCCGGGGCGTTCGCGCTGCATGCGATTCTGAAGCATCGCTTCCGCAGCCGGGCCAACCGGCGCGGGAGGCTATATAAAGTAGGTGAGCATTTGGCGAAGCGAGATTATTACGAGGTGCTGGGCGTGTCCAAAAGCGCCACGGACGCCGAGATCAAAAGCGCATACCGCAAAAAGGCCAAGGAATGCCACCCGGATCTGCATCCCAACGATAAGAACGCGGAGGAGCGCTTCAAGGAGATCAACGAGGCCAACGAGGTGCTGAGCGATCCTGAAAAGCGTGCCAGATACGACCAGTTCGGCTTTGACGGCCCGGGCATGGGCGGAGCGGGCGGCTTTGATTTCAGCGGGTTTGGCGGCGCCGGAATGGGCGGCTTTGAAAGCATTTTCGACACCTTTTTTGGCGGCGCGATGGGCGGTTCGGCCCGACGCAGCGGGCCCGTGCAGGGTAACGACGTGCAGTACCGGGTCTCCATCTCCTTTGAGGAAGCGGCCTTCGGCTGTGAAAAAACGATTGATTTTTTCCGCAACGAGAGCTGCGACGCCTGCGGAGGCACGGGCGCGAAGCCCGGCACACAGCCGCAGACCTGCCCCACGTGCAAGGGGTCGGGCCAAGTCCGCACGGGCGGCGGTTTTATGGTGACGGTTCGCACCTGCCCCACCTGCCGCGGCGAGGGCAAGGTGATTAAGGATAAGTGCGCCAATTGCAATGGAACCGGCCATGTGCGCAAGAAGCGTACCCTTACGCTCCGCATTCCGGCCGGCATTCAGGACGGGGTCAGCCTGGTCAAGCGCGGAGAGGGCGAGCCCGGGCTTCGGGGAGGCCCCGCCGGCGACCTGTACATTACGGTATCCGTCCGGCAGCATAAGCTGTTTAAGCGCGAGGGCAACAACATCCTGCTGGAGATGCCTATCAGCATAACCCAGGCGGCGCTTGGCGCGGAGATCGACGTCCCGACGCTGGAAAAACCGGTCAGGCAGCGCATACCCGAAGGGACGCAGACCGGCGCGGAATTCCGCATGAAGGGGCTGGGCATACCCTCTATCAAAACGGGCCTCAAGGGCGACCTGATCCTGAAGGTACACGTCGAGGTGCCCAAAAAGCTCAACGACAAGCAGAAGGATTTGCTGCGCCAGCTCGAGCAGAGCTTGAACGGCAAGGAATACGAAGGGCGCAAGACCTTTGCGGATAAGCTCAAGGAGCTGTTTAACAACTAAGGCGGCAAAGCGTGCGGCGCGCGGGACTTTGGCCCAAGCGCGCACGCTTTTCGGCTTCTGAGGCGGCCGGAAGGCCGAAAACAAAAGCGGGGGTGACGCCATGCAATGGTGTGAGGCGGTTGTGCATACGACCACGGAAGGGTCGGATATCGTCAGCGAGGCGCTGATACGCCTGGGCGCCGCGGGTACGGAGATTGTGGACCGCGCGGATGTGCCCGATCCCTCCAAGCCGGGGGTTTATTGGGAATTATATGATCCGGGAATGCTGGAGGCCATGCCTGAGGACGTGCTGGTAAAGGGCTGGTTTGAGCAAAACGAGCATACGCACGACGTCATCCGGAGCGTGCGGCAGCGGCTGTCGGAGCTTTCCCGGCAGGATATTGGAATCAATATGGGCGTCCTTTCCCTGGAGATGCGGAATGTTGCGGACGAGGACTGGTCGGAGAATTGGAAGAAGTATTATAAGCCGTTTCGCGTGGGAACGCGCCTGGTGGTGAAGCCCACCTGGGAGCCCTATACCCCGGACGAGGGCGATTTGGTCATCGAGCTGGACCCCGGCATGGCCTTTGGCACAGGCACGCACGAAACGACCAATATGTGCATGCGCTTGCTGGAAAAGCACCTGGCGGAAGGCATGCGCGTGATGGACGTGGGCACGGGCAGCGGCATCCTCGCCATCGCGGCGGCAAAGCTGGGGGCGGGGGAGGTTCTCGCCATTGACATTGATCCCGACGCGGTGAAGGTGGCCGGCGAAAACGTCGCGCTGAACAATGAGCAGGCGCGCGTCCGCGTCGCGGCGGGCGACCTGGTCGGTGGCGAGGTCATGCCATGCGAGCTGGCTGTGGCCAACATCGTGGCGGACGCCATCTGCATGCTGGCCGGGCCGCTGACCCGACACCTGGCGCGCGGCGGCCTGCTGGTTTGCTCCGGAATTATCCGCGAGCGGGAACCGGACGTGCTGGAGGCGGCGCGGGCCGCGGGCTACCGCGTGGCGGACCGGCTGGAGCAGGGCGAGTGGGTGGCCCTTTGCCTGCGAAATGAGGCGGAATGATGCACCGGTTTTTTGTGGAACAACCGATCGGCGGCGTTGGCGAAATCGCCGCGCTTTCGCCTGAGGAGGGCGCGCACGCCGCGCGCGTGCTGCGCCTAAAGCCGGGGGAAGCCATACAGCTTTTGGACGGCGAGCGCTTGTACGACGCGGTGCTGACCGAGGTGAGCGAGCGCGGCGTGTCGGCCAGGGCGGAGGCGATTTGCCCCTCGCCGGAGCCGCCGGTTCGGGTGGCGCTGCTTCAGGGGTTCCCAAAAGGGGACAAGCTGGAGCTGATTGCGCAGAAGGCGGCGGAGCTGGGCGCGTGGGAGCTTTGGCCGGTGGTGATGGAACGGTGCGCCGCGCGGATGGAACAGATCCCGCGATTGGAGAAAAAGCGGGAGCGAATCCAGCGGATTGTCCTGGAGGCGGCCAAGCAGTCCGGGCGTGCGCACGTACCCCAGGTGCTGCCCGTGCGGGGGCTTGCGGGGGCGCTTGAAGCTGTCGCGACGGCGGAGCCGGCGTTTGACGCCCTGTTTGTCCCGTGGGAGGAGGAGCGGTCGCTGCCGCTCAGCCGCGCCGTCCGGGCGCATGTTGAAGCCCATGGAACGCCGCGCCGCGCGGCGGTTGTGATCGGCCCGGAGGGCGGCATCTCCCGGGAGGAATGGGAGGCGCTCAGAGCCCGGGGCGCCGTCAGCGTGACGCTGGGCCCGCGCATCCTGCGCACGGAGACGGCGGGCGTGTGCGCGCTGTCCGTTCTGTGGGCGGCGCTTGGCGAGATGTAAAGCCGAAGGGAGCAAGGAGCGTTACCATGCCGAAGACCGTTTGCTTTGCCACGCTCGGGTGCAAGGTGAATCAATACGACACGCAGGCCATGCTGGAACGGTTCCGTGAGCGCGGCTATTTGGCGGTGGAGCCCGGCGCCGCCGCGGACGTATGCGTCGTCAACACCTGTACCGTTACCGGCACGGGCGATAAAAAGAGCCTGCAGCTCATCCGGCGTTTTCGCCGGCGCAACCCCCAGGCTGAGGTGGTGGTCGCGGGCTGCCTGGCGCAGCGCATGGGCGAGGCGCTTCGGGAAACGGGCGCGCGCCTGATTTTGGGCACGCAATATCGCGCGCACGTGGTAGATTTGTTGGAAAAGGCGATTGCGGAGGATATTCAGCTCGTGGCGGTGGACGCGCTGGAAAGCGCGCCCTATGAACCGCTTTCAATCCACAGCCACGAGGGGCATACCCGCGCCGTGATGAAGATTCAGGAGGGGTGCGACAACCGCTGCACGTACTGCATCATTCCCTCGGTTCGCGGCGGGGTGCGCTCGCGTCCTCTGGAGGAAATACGTCAGGAAGCGGAAAGCCTTGCGCGCGCGGGCTTCCAGGAGCTGGTGCTGACCGGGATTCACCTGACCAGCTATGGGCGGGATCTGGAGGGAAAGCCGCGGTTGTCCGACGCGGTGAGCGCCGTCTGCGCCCAGGAGGGAATCCGCCGCGTCCGGTTGGGCTCGCTGGAGCCCCGCGTTGCGGACGATGCCTTTGTATCGGCGCTCAAGCGATGCCCCCAGGTTTGCCCGCAGTTCCATTTGGCCCTGCAGAGCGGCAGCGACGCGGTGCTTCGCCGGATGAAGCGCGGCTACAACACGGCGCAGTTTTTGGCCGCGGCGGGGCGATTGCGGGCCGCTTACCCGCAGGCTGCCTTTACCACGGACGTGATTGTGGGGTTCCCCGGGGAGACGGAGGAGGAATTTGAGGAAACCACGCGGTTTTGCGAGCGCGTCGGGTTTGCGAAAATTCATGTGTTCCCGTATAGCAGGAGAGAGGGAACGCCCGCCGCGAGTATGCCCGGCCAGGTTCCCGAGGCGGCGAGGGAACGGCGCGTACACAGCCTGCTCGGGACGGCGGAACGCCTCGCGCGCGCGTATCGTGAGAGCCTGGTTGGCACAGTGCGGCAGGTGCTGCTGGAGGAACGCACCCCAAGGGGCGGGGCGGTCGGCTATACGCCCGAATACGTCCATGTGAGCGTGGCGGAGGGCGCGCCCGGAACACTTGTAAACGTTCGGCTGGAGGCCCCGACAGAAGAAGGAATGACCGGAACGGTTGTGGAATGAAGCTGGGCGACGGCCCTATGGAAATGGAAAGCGAGGTTTGGATAATGGAGGACTGCCTGTTTTGCAAGATTATCGCGGGGGAAATCCCCTCCCAAAAGGTGTATGAGGATGAGGATACCTTCGCCTTTTACGACATCAACCCGCAAGCGCCGGCACATGTGCTGGTGGTGAGCAAAAAGCATACGCCGGACGTGGCCCATCATGCGGAGCTGAGCGACCGCGAGCTGGCGGCCTGCCTCCGCGCGTGCGCCAAGGTAGCCGAGCGGCTGAACCTGACGGGGGACGGTTTTCGCGTGGTCGCCAACTGCGGCGAAAACGCATGCCAGACGGTCGGGCATATGCATTTTCATGTAATGGGCGGCGCGAAGCTGAGCGAGCGTATGGCCTGAAGGCGGATTTTGCCCGCGAATCAAAATTCTGTTGAGGTACAATACATCGGTAACATGAAACAAAGAAAACAGAGAGACCAAGTTGTATAATGGAATTGCAAAACACATACAACAACAAAGGAGCTCTCTGCATGGACAGGATAACACAGGAAGCATATCAACGTCAACGGATGATGAGGTATCTGGAACACCATGGAGTAGAGGAAACAGCAAATCGGTATCACGTAAGC
>DBGEOK010000053.1:0-12686 GCA_048370855.1 Candidatus Limiplasma sp.
CGTTGACTTCCCGACCCATTGAAACCCGCCTTGATTTGATTCCTGGTTTTTCCGCATTTCGGGCACTTTTTCCATGCCACTTCTGTTATCTTCTTCATACTTCCTATTATATCACAAAATCCTTACTTTGGACACTCCCAGGAGACGCCCGCATGGAAATCAAGCTTCATCTAACGCCCCGGATAAACAGGAATTATCGAGGATGATACAGGCCGTCGAAAAGCCCGCCTTCCGGCGAGCTTTTCCGCCGAGGACTGGCGTTTAACGAGCTTGCGCCCTTACCCTTGCTTTACGGCAAGAGCGCGCTTATATACCGCATGAATGCAGTATCGCGCGCGTCTGCCGCGGGCGTTGTACGCCTGCCGGCACGCAAGAAACGGCTTTAGTAAATTCGCCCTCCAAGCAATTTATCGTGTGGAGAAATCAAACAGCGGTTCACCTCTTTATCATATTTTTGATAAAGAGATTGAATGGCTTTTCCGTAATTTTCCTTTGTATCAAACTCCCATATGAGAATATATTTTACGCACTTTACGATTTTAGCGAGTTTGCGGGGTGGAAGCCCCTCTCTGATCTGCTCGTAGTCGATATTATATTCTCTTTTCACATATTTCAAATCTAAAAGCCCTGTTTGTTCTCTTTGAGCGGCAACAACCTCATTGAGCAAGTTTTCAAATTCCTGAACTTTTGCTGGTTTTACCGGATAAATCGCAACCTCGATAAAACGGTTGTCCATTCGATGCCTCATATTCATAAGTTTAGGTGGAACGCTATGGGACGCCTAAGCGCGGCAATGCGGCTATTCCTCTACCAGCAGCCTGCCGTCCTGGATGCCCGTCACCCTCGCAAGCGCGACCACCTGATAGCCTTCGTCTGCCAGCTTTTGGCGTCCGGGCTGGAAGCTCTTCTCCACGCAGATTCCGATGCCCACGACCGACGCCCCGGCCTGCCTGACCAGGTCGCAAAGGCCCTCGGCGGCTTCCCCGTTGGCAAGAAAGTCGTCGATTATCAGCACCTTCGCCCCCGCGGGCAAATACTCGCGGGCTACGCGGATATGGTTTTCCACGCCGTGCGTGTAGCTGAAAACGCGGCTTTCATATACGTTGCCCGTAACGTTTCTCGTGCGGCTCTTCTTGGCAAACACGACGGGAATGTTACCGCACGCCATGGCCGTGGTCAGCGCCGCGGCAATTCCGCTGGCCTCCACGGTCAACACCAGGTCCGGCTTGTAAGCGGCGAACGAATCCGCGAACGCCTGGCCCATCTTGACGAATAAATCCGTATCCAGGCGGTGATTTAAAAACATGTCCACTTTGACAATATCCGTACCCACGCCCACGCCCCGCGCGCGAATGGCCTCGACCAGTTCCTTCATCCTGGGGGACCTCCTTTGTTTTCAGCGGAAGCCGCCGGCTCTGCGATTTCCGCCTTCCGTCCAAAGAGAGTTCTCCTTTGGGGGGCTTGTTTCCTGCCGCGTCGCCTGGCCGTTGGACAAACCGGACGCGCCCGGCGGAGGGGGAAGCCGGGGCGATTTATATTAAAATCAGGCCCTCTCCCGCATCCAATGAAACGGTTACCGCTCCGCCCTCCACGGGCACGCTCTGCCCGGCGTACAGGTCGCGCGCCTCCGTCCTTTCGGCCATGCCCGCGGGCAGGGTTACGCGCTCCCGGGCATGTTCCAGCCCGGTATTGAGCACGCACAGAACCTGCTGGCCTTCCGTCTGCCGCAGATAGGCATAGATTCCGTTGTCATAGACCGCGTGCGTTCGGAAGCTTCCCACGCGCAGCGCGGGCGTCGCGGCGCGGACCTCCGCCAGCCGTTGATAATGCTTGTGCGTCCGGTTTCCCTCAACGTTATCCCAGCGCATTGGAAAACGGCAGTAAGGATCGTCCCCGCCCTCCATGCCCAGCTCGTCGCCATAATAAATGATCGGGGACCCCAGGTACGTAAACTGGAAAAACGACGCCGCGTGAAGCATGCGCGTATCTCCGCCCGCGCGGGTCCGGATGCGCGCCGTATCATGGCTGCCCAGGAAGGTCCACAAAACCTCCTGCGTGCGTTGGGGATACAGCATCGCCGCGCGGTTTACCGCCCAGTCGAACTGCCCGGCGCTGATCTTATGGTAGCAGAAGCGGTTCCAGATGTTGCGGCTGAGCACATAGTGCATGGTGGAGTCAAACATATCGCCCTGGGTCAGCCATTCCCGGCTGTCGTCCCAGCACTCGGCAATCATCAGGCTGTCCGCGTTTTCCTCGCGCATCATCCTCTTGAAGCGCCGCCAAAAATCCGGCCATACCTCCGGGCTTACGTCCAGACGCCAGCCGTCGATATGACAGCGTCTCAGCCAATAGCGCCCGACCTCCAGAAAGTACTGCGCGCAGCCCTCGTTTTTCAAATTCAGCTTCGGCATGTACGGCCAGTGACCGAAGGTTTGATAGCCGCACGGCTCCGTACCGTCGAAAAAAAACCAGTCCCGGTATTCCGAGCGCTCCCCCTTCTCCCGGGCGTCCGCAAAGGGCGCAAATTCCACGCCGGAGTGGTTGAACACGCCGTCCATCACAATCCGCATATCGTTTCGGTGCAGCTCGTCGCACAGGCGGCGCAGGTCCTCCTCCGTACCCAGCAGCGGATCAATTTGAAAATAATCAAAGGTGTTGTAGCGGTGCGAGCTGTCGCTGACAAACAAAGGGGTGGTATAAATCATCCTGACGCCCAGGTCTTTGAGGTATGGAACCGCCTTTAAAATTCCGCGGAGGTTGCCCCCAAAGCGGTATTCGTTTTGCACCCGGCTGCTGTCCCAAGGCTCCAGACCTTCCTCCTTTGCTCCTTCGCGGCGAAAGCGGTCGGGGAAGATTTGATATCCCACGCATCCGCGGGCCCATTCGGGCATCGGCTCTGCGGGATAGGCATACGCAAAGGCAAAGGCCTCGCTGACATCCTCCGGGGCGTCCTTCCCGGCGTGAAGGCCCGAGGCGTCCAGCTTGAACGTCAACTCGTCGCTGGTTAACACAAAAAGGTATTTGATACGACGGTCCCGCGGCTGAAAAACGGCCTCGTAAAAATCGTGCCATTCGTCGCGGTATGCCACGCGCATCTCGTACCGCTCCGCGTTCAGGAAAAAACCGCGCTCATCATAATTGCTGGTTACGCGCGCCTCTACGTGTGAAAATTCTCCCCGTCCGGTTTGAAGCCGGAGGCACACGCGCCCGTCGGGCAGCGCGTGACGGTATTCCAGCCAGGGCATGTGATAGATGGAGCCAAATTGAACCGTGCGCATAAGACCTCTCCTTTTTGAATGTCAGCGGTTTAGGCGGGCGACACTGTCGCGCTCGATCAGGGTAAAGGGCACCTCGATGTGGGAGGGACCCTCCAGCCTGCCATTAATCAGGTCCAGCATCAGGTCCATCGCGCTCGCGCCCAGGCGGTACGGGTCCACGTCAAAGGAAGTGAGCGCGGGCGTATGATAACGGCCCGCTTCTGTATTGTTAAAGCTGACGACGCTTACGTCGCCGGGCACGCTCAAGCCGAGGTTGCTCAAAAAACCCGCCAGCCCGATGGACAGCGCGTCGTCCATGCTGACCACCGCGGTGGGGCGCTGCTCAGCGCGGAAAATCTGCCCAAGGAGCTCCCCGTCGGTCGTATTCTCGATGAAACGGCTTGGAACCACCCAGTCCCGGCGGAAGGGCAGGCCGGACTCCTTAAGCGCCAGCTCGTAGCCGCGCCGCCGGTCGACGGTCACAATGTATTGTTTGTCATACCCTATCAGCAATATGCGCCGGTGCCCCCGGTCCAGCAGATATTTTGTGGCCGCGCGGCCTGCGGCCACGTTGTCGGTATCGACGAAATAACTGCCGGCGCTGTTTGTCGGATGGCCGATAACCACCATGGGCACGTCCACATCCTCCTCCGGGGTGTCCTCCGCGGCCAGGACGATCAGGCCGCTTACATAGCCGCTGTCCACAATCTGGCGGATGGCGTCGGCTGAGGTGGCGGCCTCGCTGCCGGTGGCAAGGAGCATATGATAGCGGCGGTTGCCGGCCGCGTGGCCCAGCCCCTGCAGTACCGCGGGATAAAAGGGGTGCCCCAGGCTGCGTGCCGCGTTGCCCGGAAACACGATGCCCACGATGCGGCTTTTTCGGTTGACCAGGCTGCGCGCCATCTGATTTGGATGGAAATCCATTTCCCGCGCAATGCGCTGTACGCGCTGGCGTACTTCCTCGCTGATGCGCGTGTTGTTATGAAGCGCGCGGCTGACCGTGGATGGCGAAACCTCTGCCTTCCTGGCGATATCCTTAATGGTCGCTTTCATGACGAGCACTCCCAGCCTTGGCCCAGAGGACCGTGCAAACGTTTGTATTGATGATCGTATCATATCATGCGCCTCCGGCGTTGTCAATAGACGGACACGCATGGGGAGCGTCCGAACGAGCGGTTAAAGGAGATCGCATAGGAAAAACGGCACGGCAGCGGTCTTTTATGCGCGGAGGCGGCTGCAAGTACGAGCGAAAACAGCCGGCGTCGCCTGAAGGCTTCCCAGCTTTTGGGGAAAACATCGGCTGCGCCGGACGAGGATTGGGATGGGATGGCGCAGGTCGGCATGGACGCCTTCCGCCGCGAGGGCGCTCTTTTTGCTGCGGATATTGAAGAAGAATGCCGCTTTGGAAGCCGCGTCCGCCATCCGCCGGATTGTCCCGGACGATTGGTCCCGGCTCGCCGGCGCCATGGCGCAGACGTTTCCTCCAGCCTTCGTCCGGGGCTTGTACGCCGCAAACCATTTTTCCGCCGTCCGAATCGATGCCGATGGCTTTTAAGCGGCGGCCGCCATTCCTTCGCTTCCGAAAGCGCCTTGACCGTGATCCGGCTTGCCGTGCTTTCCGACAATCCGCTTCCGGTCCGTCCTTCACAATTTCCGCGATGGTTTCCCGGTACAACGGCTGGATGGCCTCCATTCTGTTCACGCCCGCCAGCTCCGGCCACTCCCGGATTTTTTTCCCGTCGCGCCGCTTCTTTTGCGCGCCTCCTTCTTCCGCTCCTCTTTGCCTTGTGCGGAACCATCATGGCGTTACGCTTGGTTGACGCCGGTTTAACGGTTTACTCATAGGAGTGGAAGGACTTGGAAAGAGCGAAGGTGCGGATTGTTTTTGATGGAATCTTGGCGAATCGGATCACATTCCAACTCAAGGCGGGTAACGTAACGATTGCGCGATCATCTTCCACAACTCCGCCGGGGCCGACAGATGGGATCACGGTATGGGGACGGTCGCAGGTGTTGACCGCCTTCACATCATCATGATGAAGCAATATATGCTCGACGAGGCGCATTTTCCCAAAGCCAAACAAGTCTATGCTGAGAGAGTAATCATTGTCCATGTCCCGATTGACGCAAAAGACCGTGACGTTTCCGTCCTCCGCCTGGGTAGCGGCGGCGTCAATGAAGGGTACATTCTCATAATCTCGGCAATCGTAGGTTGGGCTCTCGACAAGCGCATGTAACGCCATACCGCGGCCATGGACCGACGCGTGCATGAAAGGATAGAAGATGGTCTGCGCCCAACAGCCGCCGCCCGTATGCGTCATGATAGGCGCTAACACATTGACAAGCTGAGCAAGGCATGCGATTTTTACGCGATCCGCGTTGCGGATAAGCGTAATGAGCATAGAACCCACCACTAACGCATCTTCAAAGTTATAGATGTCCTCCAACAGCGGTAAGGCGCTGTCCCACTTGTTATTCTTCCATATCTCGGCGTCCTGTCCGCGAGAGTGATACCATACGTTCCACTCGTCAAAGGACAGATTCATAACCTTCTTGCTGCGTTTTTTCCCCTTGACGGCATCGCATATCGATGCGACGGTGTGAATAAAGTCGTCCATATCCATGCTTCGGGCTAGGAAACCGGGCGTATCCGACGCCGGATTGCCATAATATCGATGCAAGGAAATATAATCAACGTTATCATAGCACTCGTCCAGAACCGTAAGCTCCCAACTGCCAAAGGTGGGCATCTCCGAATGAGACGAACCGCACGCCACGAGTTCGATCGTTGGATCGACCCACTTCATCAGCTTTGCAGACTCATTCGCAAGGCGTCCGTATTCCTCGGCTGTTTTGCTGCCAATCTGCCATGGCCCGTCCATCTCGTTGCCGAGGCACCAGAGCTTTATATTCAACGGCTCTTTTGCGCCGTTCCGGACGCGCATGTCGCTGTAATAACTGCCGTTTGGATGATTGGCGTATTCCACAATATTGCGCGCATCTTGCGCGCCGCGCGTGCCAAGGTTCACGGCGTACATCATATCCGCATCGGCCTTTTTTGCCCAATTGGCAAATTCGTGCAAACCAACGGTATTGCTCTCGTTTGTAAACCATGAAAGATCCAATCGGCTTGGGCGCAACGCAACGGGCCCCACGCTATCCTCCCACTGGAAGCCGGAAACAAAGTTGCCGCCGGGATAACGGATAACAGGCACGCGCAATTTCTTGACAAATTCCAGCACGTCGCGGCGAAAGCCAAATTCATCCGCCATAGGGTGTTCAGGCTCGTATATGCCGCCATAAACCGCGCGCCCCAAATGTTCAATAAACGACCCATAGATGCGCCGATCCACCTGCCCTATCGTATAGGCGTGATCCAATGTGATTCTTGCCTTTTTCATAGGAATAGAATGCTCCTTATGATGGTATTTGGCTCGTTGCTTTACGGCTTATGGGCATGAGCTGACAATTGCCGGTCTTGCTGGAATGCCCGCGCTGTTTTGTAAGTTCACCTCATAGAAATCCGTCCAGGCTATGCGCGCTTCCGTCGGCATTCCCGCATGAATTTCATCGCTTAACACCGTAACGGCGTTTCCCTCGGCTTGACACGACATATAGCCGATAGGATATCCGCCTTGGTATAGCTCCAGCGAGTTGAGCCGATCGCCTTGCAGGCGAAGCCCTTCCCCAACATAGTCGAAATACAATGTGATCTGAGAATCCTTTACGGAAATGCCGCGCATTCGCGGAGCTTCGCACAAAATGTCGTCGCCGTATATATAGCGCCGTGCAAGCAGAGCAAGCCTCTCGCCAACGGGACGCTTGTTCTTTGGATGGATATCCCACGCGCAGCCCGCGTCGGTGATTACCGCCATTGCCGTGTTTTGAACGTGATCGGCGGTCCATTGCTGAGCCGCGCGTATTTCCGGGTATCTGGCGCCCGTGCAGCTCATCCAACGGCGAAAGGGGGCGAGCTGAACGAACAGGAACGGAATCGCATCATTCCATAAATCCCTCCAGCATCGTATCAACGCGGGAAACATTTTATGATACAGCTCCGCCTTCTCATCATCCGCTTCGCCTTGATACCATATAACGCCTTTTATAGTGTATGGAGCGACCTGCCTGAGCATCGAGCGGTAGAGGCCGGTTGGACGGCGCTCGCTATATGGACCGACAGCGGGATTCAAAGCATCCGCGGTTATCCCAATTGCCGCCGCTTTCTCCAGTATGGTCCCGGTGGGATAACCCGTCAGGAGTATATCTGTCATCGGATCGGCAAACTCGTTGACTTTATAGTTCGCCGGATTGGATTTGAAATCCTCTGAATACTTGCCAATGTCAAGAGATGCAATCGCGGTATCGTAATCGTCAAGCCAGGCGGAGCCGCCGCATGAGGCTATCGCGTTTTCAGACATCCACGCGCATGCCGGCGTTCCGCCCCAGCTACAGCCCACAATGCCGACAGGGATATTGTACCTGCCGCAAAGATTGCTTGCGAAGTAGTACGCAACGGCGGAAAACCATTCAAGCTGAGCTGGCAAGCATGCGCGCC
The DNA here is from genome assembly GCA_048370855.1 of Candidatus Limiplasma sp. GTDB lineage: Bacteria > Bacillota > Clostridia > Christensenellales > Aristaeellaceae > Limiplasma. The sequence continues at coordinate 7,813 of DBGEOK010000053.1, forward strand.
AAAAGCCGTAATGCCCGCCGTAATCAGCTTCGTTGATCTGCCCCTCATAGGCTACTTCAGGGTAATCATAGAATCGAATTCTGCTGTCGCAGTTCAATCTTTCAATTTCCAGCCCCACATCGTGTCGCATGTGGAACTCCATATTTGACTGGCCTCCGGCCAACCATACCTCGCCGATTGCAACCTCGCGGATGCGGATTGCCTCACTGCCGGAGGATATCAGCATTTCTTCCTCCGGCGACGTGTGAAACGGTCCGCACTTAACCTGCCATTCGCCCTTTGCGTTTGAACGGCACCGCGCGGTTACTCCTTGAATCGTTACGTTCACCAAAGCGCGCGGCTCCGCCGTTCCCCAAACCGCGACAGCCTGATCCCGCTGTATAACCATGCCATCTTGAAACAGCATCGCAGCTTTTAACACATTATGCAACCTCCTTGCCGCATGGATTGGCGCGAAGCGGAGCGGCCGACGCGCGTCCGTTCAACTCTCCGTCAGTTACCGTCAGGAGGCGATCGCGGCCTTCATCACGTTCTCCTGCGTGATTTCGTCGCCTATAAACTCGCCCGTAATATGTTTGTTGTTCAATACAAGACATCGGTCGCTCATCGATACTAACTCCGGCATATCGGACGAGACCAAAATGATAGAAAAACCGTTATGAGTCAGCTCGTTCATAATTTTATACAGCTCTGCCTTCGTACCAACATCGATACCCTTTGTAGGCTCGTCGATGAGGAGGATGCGAGGTTGCGAGAGCAGCCATTTCCCGACGACAACCTTCTGCTGGTTTCCGCCCGAAAGGTTCACCAGCATGGTTTCGATGGATGGAGCCTTGATATCTAAACGGCCAAACATCTGCTCGGCCATGTTTTTTTCCGTCTTCTTTAGAATAAACCAATGAGGCGATATTTTTGGCAGGCACGCCAACGTCAGATTCTCGCGTATGCTTTGCACCCATATAAAGCCGGTTTGCTTTCTCTCCTCCGTAACATATCCCATGCCATGCCTGATCGCGTCTATTGGCGAGCGGATGAGCGCCTTCTTGCCGTCCAGATAGATATCCTTTGTGACGCCGCGCGTAATATAGCCGAAAATTGCGCTGAGCACTTCGCTCCGTCCCGCGCCAACAAGACCGCCTAAGCCCAGAATTTCACCCTTTTTCAGCGAGAAGCTTATGTCTTGCACAATGTTCTGCTCTTTGTTGGAGGGGTGCGGTACGGTGAGGTGCTCTACGCGCAGCACTTCATCGCCGATATCCGCCTTTTGCTTGGGATACATGTTTCCAATGGTGCGGCCAATCATCGCGGTTACAAGCTCGTTTTCCGTCACATTAGCTATATCGTCCGTTTGAATCACTACGCCGTCTCGCATGACCACAACACGGTCCGCAATGCGAAACACCTCGTCCAACTTATGAGAAATAAACAGTAAGGATACGCCCTCGTTCCGCAACCTGTCAATCGTAGCCATCAATATGTCGGTCTCTTTATCGGTAAGGGCGCTTGTTGGCTCATCCAGCACGATGATCCTCGGTGATTTGCTGAGCGCCCGCGCTATTGAAAGCATCTGCATTTGACCGCTATTGAGCCCGCGCGCCCGCTGCTTTGGATGAAGCCTCAACCCTACCTTGTCCAGCATCCCGGCAGTATCGTTATATAGCCTTTTATAATCGACAAAGGGGCCTTTCATCGGCAGGTTGCCTACATAAATGTTCTCGGCCAGCGAGGCGTCCAGCATGACGTTGAGCTCCTGATATACCATTTCAATTCCGCAGGATTCCGCGACAGAAACGGATGTGAAATCCACGGGTTTGCCATCTATCCATATCTCGCCGTCATACTCTTTTGAGGAATAGCTTCCGCTCAATACTTTCATCAGGGTGGACTTTCCCGCTCCGTTCTCGCCGCACACCGCCAATACTTCGCCTCGTTGAAGCGATATGGAAACATCCCGGAGAGCGATGACGCCGGGAAAACGCTTTGTGACATTCTTTATCTCTAAGATATAGTCATCAATCATAGCTCAGCCCCCCAGCCTTTCCCCGCTGAGTACCTTGCGGCGATACTTGTCAACATAAAGAGCAACCACAAGGATTAAACCGTAGATGAAGCTTTGCCAAAGGGTGGAGACGTTCATTAAGATAAGGGCGTTCGTAATCGTTGCCAGCAATATCGCGCCAAGCGCAGAACCGACGACGGTTGCCTGCCCTCCAAACATGCTTGTACCGCCGATGATAACGCCCGCCATGATGGAAAGCTCCGTTCCGTTGCCGGCGGCCGGCTGAGCGCAGGCAAACCGTGAGGCCATGAGAATGCCGGCAAGCGCGGAAAACACAGATGTAGCAACGAATGTAACCATTCTGCGGCTGTTCACCTTAATGCCGGCCAGGTACGCAGTTTCTTTGTTGCCGCCAATTGCGAGCGCCTCCCGGCCAAATCTCGTCTTTGAAAGGATAATCTGTCCGATGATACCCAGAACAACCGCATAGATGATCGGCATAGGAATTTCGCCAAAAAGCCGATATTGGCTGAGTTGTTTAAAAGAGATATCAAAATTTGATATCGCAACGTTATTGGTAGTAATTGCGATTGCTCCGTTGACCATATACTGCGTGCCCAGAGTGGCAATAAAAACCGGCAAGTCGCTTTTTATCGCAAACAGGCCGTTGATGAACCCCACAACGGCTCCCGCGGCCAACGCAAGCAGAATAGCAAGCGCAAGCGGAACGCCGGCCTTTAACGCCATGCCGCATACAATTCCCCCCAGGCTTGTGACGGCGCCAACAGATAAATCCAAACCTTGAGAGGCAAGCAAAAATGTCAATGGCATAGCCACGACAAAGGTAAAGCTCGCGGTACGCATGATGTCCAAAATATTCCTGCCGACAAAGAAGCCGGGGTTTACAAACGCGACGACGATCAGCAGCAGTACCAGAGGGAGCAAGGCCCCTAATTCATTTTTGCTGAAGAGAGCCTTGAAAATGCTTTTGCCCTTCGATTTACCCGCGTTCATCTCTGTTCGTTCCTTTCATTTGCCATTCAACATCATAGGGAATGCTGCAATATCGCAGTTCGTTAGCAGACGATGCCCGCCTTCAGCAAGCCAAGCGGCAATCAACGCATGTCGCAAGAATAGACGGGCAGCCAACCAGGCTGCGACTGCCCGTCTATATCTACTTCGCGCCCATTTGACAATACGCGCAACGGGGAGAGTCGTTCTATCAGTTGTCCATATCGATTCCCATTTCCGCTACCCAAGCATCGACGTCTTCGGGCATGATAATCGCGGCGCCGGAGTCGTTGCTGGCGGGGAGTTCCTTGCCGTTCCTCAGGTCGTTTGCGAGCATCACAGCGTCATGACCCATTTTATACCACATCTGAGCGACGGTGGCCGCCATCGTGCCGTCCTTCATGGCGCGAAGGTTCTCAACGGCGTCGTCGATGCCGATAACGCAGAACTTGCCCTGAAGGCCCTCGGACTCGACATAAGTGGCGGCGCCAAGACCCGCGTAGCAGTCGAAGGAAACAAAGCAGTTGGTTTGAGGATTTGCGAGGCAAACGGCGGCCAGCTTGTCCTGAGAGGTCTGAGCGGAGGAATTGCACTCCTCGCGGCGCACAACCTCGGCGTCCGGGCGGAGTTCAAGAAGCCTTGCGACAAAGGCGTCAACCTGATCGGTCTGACCCTGATGAGCTAGTATAGTCTGCATGGTAACAACGTGAATCTCGTTGTCGCCCATGCAGGCAACCAGCGCCTCGGCAATTTTGTGGCCAAGGTTTACATTGTCAGTACCAATCATAACGGGGAAGTGCGGATCGGCTTGATTGATTCCAACCATGGTTATACCCTGATCGACAGCCTTCTGCAGGATGTCGCTCATAGCCTCGGTGTCGGTTACGCACGGGATCATCACGTCTGCGCCGTTGCTGATAGCGGTATCGTGAAGGTTGAACAGCTCGGACATATTGTTATCCGCTGTGGGGCAGAGGTAGTGACCCTCCCAACCCAGTTCTTCGCAGGCGGCGTAAAAGCCTTTCTGGTACTGTCCCCACGCGGGACCGCCGCTCATTACGCCAAAAGAATAGCATACAACAGGATCTCCACCGGCGGCAAAGGCAACCTGACCAATGCAGAGAAGCATCGCTAAAGCGACCACGAGAGAAATGACCTTTTTCATCCAAGAGTTCCTCCTTCATCATTCATGGTTAGTAGCCCGGGTTTCGGTTGTTTGTAAGGTATATCTGAAAAGTAAAACGCTCAAATAAGGCTGCGAAGTCGCGGACAAGGAGCAGGCGATCATCAGGCTGATGAGCGATAAACATCATATGGAGCGGTCGCAAGAGGATATTTGCGCCCACTTTAACGGGAACCTGTGGATGGCGCGGAGTGGGGCGCGGCGGGGGAAGCTGCCTAAGCGGTATGGCCCCCGCCAAAAGATCCGCCCTATCTCCCAGATCGGAAGCGGCTTACACGGTCCCGCCCACAAGAAACTTGCGGGAACCCGGAGGTATGGCAGGGGCATTACAGGGGGCGCAGCGTCGTGGAGCGCTTTTCTGCCGCCTGAAGGACTTTCGGCGGGGCGACGCCCGTTATGATAAGCGGCCGAACTCTTTCCGTGCTTTCGTCCTCCTCGCCGCCTTTGGCGCTTTCGCTGTTTTGCGCCAATAGCTTGGCTTTTCAGATAAAACCTATGGAGCGCAAGCCTATTGTTCGCACCACATCCTTTCGTTTCAGCAAAGTCGTTACTCGCTTGGTCCGATATTTATTTTGGAATAATCCAAATTTTTTTGGATTGTTCTGTTGACTGCATTATACAGTCACAGCCGGATTGTGTCAACAGCTTTGCGCCATTTTTCAAAAATATTTTGGAGACAGC
>DBGEOK010000054.1:0-6752 GCA_048370855.1 Candidatus Limiplasma sp.
GAAAATGCAAGGGGACGCGGCGGAAATTGCAGGCGCGCGATTGTAGCGCTACAATCCATCCTGGACAAGGAAGAAAAAGGATGAAGGATAAGGCAAAATCAGTTATAGTTGAGTTGCAAGCAAAAAAGACCGAAAGGAGCCGCATCCTTCATGAACAGCATAACACAAGATATGAAGTACAAGCAATCCCTAATGGAGTATTCCCGCAAGTATGGGGTCGGGAAAGCAAGCCGCAAGTATAACCGAGCGCGTTCTTACATTTACTTTTGGCTGAACCGTTATGACGGGACTTTGGATTCCTTACGGCCACAGTCCAAACGGTCGCATACCCATCCCAACCAGCATACGGAAGCCGAACTGAAGCTAATACGCGACATGCGACGGAGAAACCCGAACCTGGGAATGATCGAGCTCTGACATAGACTGCGAAAGCGAGACTATACCCGCTGCCCCAAAAGCCTGTTCCGCGTTCTCCGCCGGATGGGGCTGATGGAATCACAAAAGCAAAAAAAGAAATACACACCCAAGCCCTACGAGCAAATGACGCATCCCGGTGAACGCCTCTAGATCGACGTGAAGGTCGTCCCACGCAGCTGTCTTGTAAATCCCAGTGAAAGGCTGTTTCAGTACACTGCCATAGATGAGTATTCCCGAATAAGATACCTGGGTGCTTACCCAGAGCAAAGTACCTACTCGTCCGCGGACTTCCTGCAAAATGTGGTCGTTTGGTTTAAGCGGCGAGGGGTAAAGGTTGAGTACATCCAGACGAATAATGGCTTCGAGTTCACGAATCGGTTTTCCAACAGTAAACGCGATATCCCCACGCTCTTTGAAGCCACGGTGGCGAAGCTTGGCATCCGTCACAAGCTGATTCGCCCCTATGCCCCAAGACATAACGGAAAGGTGGAGAGAAGTCATCGTGAAGACCAGAAAAGGTTCTATCGTTCGCACAAGTTCTACTCGCTCGCTGATTTTGGCGCACAGCTAGCTGTGCACCAAAATCGAAGCAACAACATGCCGATGCGCCCGCTCCACTGGGCTTCCCCAAGGGAATTCCTCCATGATCACTTCACTGTCCAACTTGTTTGACATACTGACATCCCAAAAGTGAACTTAGATAAATTGGACGAAAAGGGCGGGTGCACCGTGAAAACGGCTGCGCCCGCCCTTTTTGCGTTTATGGGGTCTGTTTCTTCTTCCGGGGGCCTCTCGGTTTGGAGGTCGGCTTGCGCTCCAATCCGTTGCGGAAATGGGTGGCCTCGTAGCGGCCAAAGAAAACAATAAATCCGAACCCATCACCGATTGGAAATAGGTTCGGATTATATTGGCATGGTGCCGAAGGCGGGACTTGAACCCGCACGGTGTCGCCACCAACGGATTTTGAGTCCGTCACGTCTGCCATTCCATCACTTCGGCGTGTCCGCATGGCCGATTATATCACACATTCCGCGGTCGCGCAATAGCCGCGCGTTTCAATTTTCAGACGCTTTTGCGGCGTCGGATGGCCTCCACCCGCTTGCGCCCCAGAAGGCGCTTGCCCAACGCAATCAGCTTTTCCTGCGAAAAATAAGCGTCGTTTGGCGTGGGCGGGGCGTTCAGGATTTTTTGCCATTCGTCCGGATCAATCTCCAGCTTTTTGAGAATGTATTCCTCGTCCTCCCGCTGCCGCTCGACGGGATACGGCGGCTCGGCAAGCTCGCTGAGCGCCTCGTCCCGGGTGAGCTCCCCGTTCATAATCAGGCAGCTCAAGTGATAGCGGCGCTTGTCGTAACCGAATTTGCGCGGCAGGTATACGGATTGAAAATACTTGGTAAAGCGGCTCTCGAAATGCTTCCCGCCATAATACTCCCACCCAAATTCCCGGGAAAGCGTTTCGATGGCCTCCCGCTTGGAATAGGGCACGTAATTGAGGATGTCGATTTTGGTAATGCTGGGAAATTTCCATCGCGCTTCCAAAAACGAGAGACGCGGATATTTCCGCAGGCTCGCGCCCCGCCCGTGCCTGCGGTATATGCTCCGGATATGCCAGAAATCCATATACGTCTGCTGCGCCGTATACGGCGAGGAAGCGCCCTCCGTGGCCAGGTTGTTGCCGTTAAGCACGTAGCCGACCTTGTACCGCTTGGCAAAGCGCATCACGGCGGTCATCAGCGCGTGATCCTGCGGAACATCCAGGTTGGCGACGCCGGAAAGCATGTAGGCCCGCTGAAGCTCCTTCATGGTAGGCCAGTCGATGACGATGGTGTGAAGTTGAATATCAAGGCTTTTGCACATCCGCTCGATATTGCGCACGGCCATTTCGCTGTTCCAACCCGTATCCACGTGTACGGCCAGAACGCGGAGGCCCCGCTGATGCGCCAGGTATGCCATATACGCGCTGTCTACGCCACCGGAGATCCCCAGGATGACGTCGTATTCCCGGTCCCGGTTGTCGCGCTTGATGCGCTCCACCAGCGCGTCCAGCTCCCGCTCGCTCTCCCCGGGGCGGTAGCCGCGCACGGCGCGCTGCTCCAGGTAAGCGTTGCACGCGCTGCAGCGGCCCTCCGCGTCAAAGGTAATGCCGGGGTCGCTGGTATCCATGACGCAGCGGGTACAGATTTGATAATCACCCACGTTGATAAACCCCCGTTTCGTAAAGCTCTTCCTCTTCGGGGACGTTGATAAGCACGGCCTTCAGCGGCCCGAAATAAACGAACATGCTGCCCGCGGCAACCGCGTGCGCCCCGCCCTGATGGAGCGCGCGCTCCATATCCCGGACGTCCCGCGCCCCGCCGCACGCGATGACGGGGATATCCAGCGCCCCGGCAACCGACTGGATGAGCCTTAGGTCGTAGCCCTGCATGGCCCCGTCCCGGTCTACGGCGTTGAGCAGCACCTCTCCCGCGCCCAGCTCCTGAGCGCGGACGGCAAGCTCCCGCGGGGATTCGCCGACAGGCCGGGTCCCTCCGGCGACCACGCAGCGATAGCGCTTGAGCACGTCCTGCCGCGCATCGATGGACGCGACCACGCTTTGCGAGCCGAACCGGGCGGCGATTTCCCCGATCAGCTCCGGCCTGTCCACCAAGGAGGTATTGAGGATCACCTTTTCAAACCCGATATGAAACAGCCTCGCCGCCTGTTCGACGCTGGTGATGCCGCCGCCGTAGCTCAGCGGCATAAACGCTTCCGACGCAAGGTCGGAAAGAAGGCCGAAGTCGGGCCCGCGACCGCATTTGGAGGCGTCGATATCCTGAACGCACAGCTCGTCCACGCATTTCTCGCTGAAGATCTTTACAGCGTTGATCGGGTCCCCGAGATAATTCGGATCTTTAAACCTGCGCGTTTTGACCAGGCTGCCGCCGGACAGGAGCAGGCAGGGGATCAGCCTCGGGCGGTGATACATCCTAACACTCCTTCGCAAAGTTCTCCATCAGCCGCATGCCGAAGCGGTGGCTTTTTTCCGGATGAAACTGCGTCCCCCATACGTTCCCGCGGCGTACCGCGGCCGCGAACGCATAGCCGTATTCGCAGGTCATCAGCACGTCGGCGGGATCGTCGCATACGGCGTGATAGGCATGCACGAAGTAAAAGCGCGGCTCCGCCTCCAGGCCGCGAACCAGCGGCGCGTCCGGCTGCTCGACTGTTACATAATCCCAGCCCATATGCGGCACCTTGAGCCCGGGCCGCCCGCAAAGCGCGAAGCGCTTCAGGTCAAAGGGGATATAGCCCAGCCCTTCTCCCGGCCCTTCCTCGCTTCGGCGGCCCAGCATCTGCATGCCCAGGCAAATGCCCAGAAGCGGCCTGCCCTCCGCCACCGCGCGGTCCAGGGCCTTGCGCATGCCGCTGCGGTTGAGCAGCCCCATCCCCGCGTCGAAGGTTCCCACGCCGGGTAAAATCAGCTTTTCACAAAGCGCCGCCTCATCGGCGGTATGCACGGCGCGGCCCTGCGCCCCAACCTTCCTGAGCATGTTGAGAATGGAGCCGATGTTTCCAACGCCGTAGTCCAAAACGCCAATCATCCGGTTCGCGCCTTTCCTCCGCCCGTGCGGGCGCTTCCAAAAATACGGCAAAAACCTCCGCGCTTTGCCGTGGAGGTAGCATATCATTTTGTTGGTTTCCTGTCAATGTCCGCAAGGATTCGCGCGCGGAGATCAGGGGTGGGGCGAATGTAAGAGGGGACGCCGGGAGGCGCTGCCTCCCGGGCCCTCCGCCCAAGGGCTTCGCCCTTAAAGAGTATTTCCAATTGGACCGTCCCCTCTGAGCCGGTGATCGTACGTAAACTATTGGCGCGGCGGCAACCAGTGAAGGTAACTGCCGCGCTTTGCTTAGATGCGTGTTTATATCTGTTTCCATCTGTTACTCAACAATATCAGCCGTATTACACTCTTCGCACTACTCATCCTTTTTCATTAGGATGAAATCGACTGCCGTGGTTCCTTGTTCGTCACCCACAATCAATAAATTTGCAGTTTGAAGATTTGGGATGTTTCCTGTACCATGAAAAGTAAAAACAATCAAGTTGTTATCTTGAACCTCTGATGAGTTTGCTTCAATGAAATTTCCTTCTGCATCTTCCAAACACATATCATAATAACAACCCACAGGCAAATCGGATCGGAGCCCATACCCTGAGATCCTTGCAGATAAACGCACGTCTGTCGCTTCCACAATACAATGCATGTCCAATCCGTTATAGGTAGCATCCCCGCTATAATGGTAAATTTCATTTTGCGTTAACACGATTGTAGCGGTTATTGGAGACATTTCGATTTGCGTTTCCATGGTATACGCAGTGTTCCCATCATAATAAAAATAGCATTGACTTTGATATATTGGCGTGCTGATGCTCAGGCTCTCAAGATCGCACACTTCCTCTGGAAGAATGTCAAAATCTCGAATAGAGGAATAAAGATATTGCTCGGAATACTCGTTGAATTCAGTCCACGTACCTAAGTTTGTTCCTTGACTAGAATAGGTGTCCATCGAAAGATAAACTTTAAATTTTGCCATGCCAAAAGCGGTTCCATTCAGTTGAGCCTTTCTATATTCATCCTCAAGCATCTTCTCCGTCTCGTTTGATTGATTAAACTTGAAGCCGGAAGCATCTGGTCGCATTTGTGCCAGCTGTTCCTTTGTGGGAGTGAAGTAGTCGATGTGTTCCGGATGCTCAATCATATAGCCGAAAAGAAGAGAGCTTCCATCATAGTATCCATTTGTAATGGTTACCGTTGATTGCCCCATAGTATCATTTTGGATGGTGGACGCTACCGGCGTAATCATCGTTCGTGGTGCAATTTCCGCAAGCCTTGGATCCGTTTGCCCGTACTTTTCAAACAAGTTAAGCGTAATGGCAAACGCAATCGCGGCAAACATCAGCACAAATACAATAACCAGCACGAACCCAACGGATAGCTTTTTCTTCACTCTTTTTTCTCCTCTCACCTGTCTGAGCACATCCCGCTCAAAATCGGGTCTGCTTTCCAGTCCGGGAAGGCAGGCATCCATCACTCGGCGAATGTCGTTGTTTTGCGGCGCTCGATCACACATGCTCATACCCTCCCTCCAAGTCGCGGCGCAGTCTTTCCCGCGCTTTTTTTAGCCTTGTGGATATTGTTGAAGCGGCAACACCCAAGGCTTCCGATATTTCCTTCAGGTTCATTCCCTGATAGTAGTAGAGCAGCATGACTTCCTTATGCCTGTATGGAAGGTTCATCACCACTTCCATCAGCACACGATCCTCATCATTCGCTGCTCCCAGTGGCAAGGTATCCGGCGTGATGTTGCGATCCACAAAGCGAAACCACGAATCGCGCCGCATGTTCCTGCATGTGTTGATAGCGATGCGCATCAGCCATGTTTTTTCGCTGCTGTCGCCCCGAAACGACGCCATTGCTCGATAGGCTTTGATGAACGTCTCTTGAACGGCATCCTCAGCTAAAGCCGCGTCCTTTAAAAAGGCGACGCTCATGCGCATCAGATCGTTTTTATACAGCGTCATCAACCGCCGCAGTTCCTCCTCGTGGACGTTGTCAGGGCCCATAACAACCTCCATCCGCCGTTCACCTCCTTCACCCTATTAGACACAAATTATATGGCGCTTTTTCAATATCTCGAAAAATTTTTCTAGGGTGTCTGAGAAGTCAACAAAATTGTGCAAAATGCTTAGGGAGACAAAAGCAGCGGCGAGGAGGACGAAGGCACGGAAGGAGTCAGGGCGCTTATCATAGCGGGTATCGACCCGCCGGAAGTCCTTCAGGCGGCAGAAAAAGCGCTCCACGACGTTGCGCCGCTTGTAACGCTCGTGGTCATACTCCCAAGGCTCCCGTAAATTCTTTTTGGGCGGGATTGTGTAAGCCGCTCCGCGCTGTGCGAGATAGGCGCGGAGCTTTTTCGTCCCATAGGCCCGGTCGCCCAGCAGATTGGCCCCCCTTCAGGCTGGAGAGCTGCTCCAATAGCGTCAAGGTGAATGAACAGGCGAGCCGTGGTTTCGACGTGGAGTCGATGCTGAGCTCCCCCGCACCCTCGAGATGGATGGCTTGAAACACCCGCTCCAGGGTTCCGTCGTCCCGCCACCGGCAGAAGCGGCTGTACACCGTCTGGTGAGGGCCGTACCGCTCCGGCAGGTCCACCCACCGCGCCATCCACAGGATTCCGTTAAAGTGGGCGCGCAATTCCTTTTGTGGCCGCCCCATATGGTGCTTGTGAATCATCGGCTCGATGAGCACCCGCTCCTTGTCCGTTACTTCGTAACGATGGATGCTCATTTCACACGC
>DBGEOK010000055.1:0-2975 GCA_048370855.1 Candidatus Limiplasma sp.
ATCCCCGGGCCGCGAGAGCGGCCCGGAAGCGGGATTCCCAAGGGCGAAGCCCTTGGGCGGAGGGCTTGGGAGGCGGAGCCTCCCAACGTCCCTCCCAGGCCAGCCTGGGGCCGGTTTCCAGCCTGAAGGCCCTTGCCCCAATCCCCGGGCCGCGAGAGCGGCCCGGAAGCGGGATTCCCAAGGGCGAAGCCCTTGGGCGGAGGGCTTGGAGGCGGAGCCTCCCAACGTCCCCGTGGGAGGCCGGCACGCCGAAGGGCGCGGGCCCATTTTTCGGCGCTGTGGAGGAACAGATAGCATGAGCATGAAAATTGCCGTCGTAGGCTGCGGCCGGTGGGGTTCGTTTATCGCCTGGTATCTGGACGCGCTGGGGCACGAGGTCACGCTCTATGGGCGCGAGGGCTCGGCCCGCATGCGCGCGCTGACGGACACCCGTTCCAACGGCCTGGTCACGCTGCCCGCGTCCGTGCGCCTGTCGTCGGAGCTGTCCGACGCCGCGCGGGACGCGGACGCGGCGGCGATCTCCATCGGCTGCCAAAGCCTTCGCGGCCTGCTGCGCGGCAGCGCCGCGACGCTTGCGCAAAAACCCCTCGTGCTTTGCATGAAGGGGCTGGAGGCGGGCACGGGCAAGCGGCTGACGCAGATTGTGGGGGAGGAGCTGGGGCCAAAGGCGCGGTGCGCCGTGTGGCTTGGCCCCGGCCATGTGCAGGAGTTTGCGCGCGGCGTGCCAAACTGCATGGTCATCGACAGCGCGGACGACGCGCTCAAGCGGACGCTGGTGGACGCCTTCTCCGGCGACCTCATCCGGTTTTATTACGGAAGGGACCTGCTGGGCAACGAGGTCGGCGCGGCGGCCAAAAACGTCGTGGGCATCGCCGCCGGGCTGTTGGACGGCCTTTCGCTGGGCACGCTCAAGGGCGCGCTGATGAGCCGGGGCACGCGCGAGATCTCCCGGCTCGTCAAGGCGATGGGCGGCAACGAGCTCAGCGTGTACGGCCTGTGCCACCTGGGCGATTACGAGGCCACCGTGTTTTCCCCTTACAGCCATAACCGCCGCTTTGGGGAGTGCTTCGCCAGGGGCGAGCCCTACGGCGAGCTGGCCGAGGGCTGCGCGACCGTGGAGGCGCTGCTGCGGCTGGGCGCGCGCTACGGCGTGGAACTGCCCATCTGCCGCGCCGTGTACGACGTGTTCTATCAGGGGGCGGACCCGCGCGCCGCGCTGGACGCCCTGTTCCGCCGCTCGCTCAAGGATGAGCTGTAACCGCCGCGCGCCGAAGGCCGCCGCGCGTTCCATCGCCCGCTTGCGCAAGCGCCCCCTCCTTCCCTTTCGGGAAAAGCCCGATATGCGCCCGCCGCCCCGCCGGTCATAGGCAGACGGATTGACGCGCGCCCCCAAGAGGGCCGGAGCGAAAGCGCCCCGCCAAGGACGAGGCGGGAGGCCCGCGTTTCATGTCCTGCCGGGCTGCCCCGGGGGAACGCCCCGTAAGGAGCCGCGATGAAAACTCTTTTGATCGCCGTTATGCCCGGATTCTTCCTTTTCACCGGCGCCGGGCCGCCGCCAGCGGCATGGCCACAGGGAGAACCTGCCTGGGTATGAAACCGGCTTTGAGCTTCCCGACGGCTGGTACGACGGCATGCGGCTGGGCGGCGGCGAGCCTGTGCTGACGCTTTCCATCGGTTCCTACGGCCGCGGAAGTCTGTCCGCCTCTTTTGCCCAACAGCGCGCCGGCCTGGCTTATCAACGCCAGCCAAACAAAAAAAGGCGGAGGCCCGCCGCATGCTGGCGGGCCTCCTGCGCCGGCCTTCCCATTGCGCTGTCTTTTGCGTTTCTTCCGTGTCGCCTGTCACGATCCGAAAGCGGTCTCTCGTCCCTCTCCATGGCACAAGACGCTTTTGCACATCCCTACCAAGCTCGTCAACGGGTGCGACCGGCGCGCGTCCATGCATGGACAATTCATTCTATCATTTCTTTTGCCTCTGGCGCAAAGGTATTATCTGATAATCGCGGCGCGGTCGCGCCCTTGCGCATGGTTGTGAAAGGGGCCTGTCCTCGCCCGTTTTTCAGAACCGCCCTAATCGTTCTGGGAACATTTCGCCGCGTCAATGGCGAGCACGATCATCAGGCACAATAGCGCGTCCTCCTCCTTGACGATATCCAGCACATAGGTATCCGTCAGCCGGATCATCTCCTTTTCCGCCGACATCACCGCGCCGCCGGAAGCGTCCCTGACCAGGTAGCTCCATCCCAGCCAGTCTCCCTCGACGACCCAGCCGTTGCAGTCCAGCGCAAACCTTGGTTTGAAAAAGGTGAACTCCTTGCGGATTTCCCCGATCGCTTGACCCTCGCGGTACAGCAGGAATTTTTGCAGAAAGCTGAACACCTTTTGCTGAACGGTCCCCAGATGGTTGCCCTGACTGTCGTATATTTCCAGCCGGTGGCCCCAGCTCAGCTTTCCCTTTACCGTATAAACGGGAACCTCGTTTTCGTCATAGATGTCGTAGCTGTCAAACCAGGAAAACATTCGTTGCTTGAATAGCAGTTTCATATTGGCTCCCTTTCGTTGCAAAATGGCTCCGCCTGTTGACGATATCCCGGATGAATCGTGAATTTTCGCGCCTCCGGGGCTTTCCCGGGATAGAACGGCTGGGAAAGCCGTAAACCTGCCGTGCGCGAGGGGACGTTGGGAGGCGCGGCCTCCCAAGCCCACCGCCTAAGGGCTTTGCCCTTAGGTATCCCGTAATTGGGCCGCGTTCGCGGCCCAAGAGTCGGCCCGGTTCACTCCGTCGCCTTTCGTTCTCGACGCGGCGGCCCGCTGAAATCTCCCCAGAGGGTGATTCGACAAGCCGGGGCTTCGGCGCGAGGGGGACGTTGGGAGGCGCGGCCTCCCAAGCCCACCGCCTAAGGGCTTCGCCGAACGGCGGACCGCATCATTCACATCATCCGCGATTTGGCGGTTTCCTTCCGCCTGAAGGCCTAT
>DBGEOK010000056.1:0-23877 GCA_048370855.1 Candidatus Limiplasma sp.
ACCGGGACGCCGGAGCCCCAGCCTACGCCCGTGCCCACAGAGGGGCGAACGGCGCGCGAGGAGGCTTACGACAAGGACGTGGAGACCCTGCGGGAGCTCGTCGGCAACGAGCGCGCGGACGAGGACACCCGCGCCCAGGCGCGCCCCGCCCGTTTTTTTGTTTTTCCACTGGTTTTCCCCTGCCCCTGCGGGGGCTTTTTTGCGTCCATCATCGGCCTTCCTCCATTACAAAAACGTCAACCGCGGATTCGGGCAGCCCCAGCAGCGTCCTCACGGCACGGATGAGGGACAGGCGCACCGCCATATCCCCCGCGCCCTGAGCCACCACAACCGCTCCCGTCGGCTTTTGGGCCTCAGCGCCGCCGAATCCGTCCGCCTGCGCCTTTTCATAAAAAAGGGCGACCTCCACCTTTCCGGCTCCCGTGATTGCGCTGAGCACCTCCGCGATTCGCCGCTCCTCCTGGCTTGCCGTGCCCGCGCTCTTACCGCCTCCCTGGGCAAGCGCCAGAACGACCGCCAGCGCCAAAAGCCCCAAGCCAAGCCATAGCGTCAGCTTGCCATCCTTCCATCCCTTGAGGTTCATTCGTTCACCGCTCCATCCGTCGGAGGGATCAACCTGACGCGCGCCGGCTCGACGCCAAGCTGCTCCGCGATTTTCTCTGCCACCGCCTCCTCCCCGAGCAGCGGTGGAACGCTGTTGTCCGCCCACCCCCAAAGGCATAGCTCCGCGTGGTCCAGCGAGCCGTCCGAGGATATATAAACCGCCGCGGAGGCCCGGTATCCCGCCTTGCCCGCGAAGCGCACACAAAATCCTTCCGCTTGATTGGCCAGGGACCTCAGCGCCAGCCGTTCATAGCTTTCCACGCCCGCCTGTGAAAACGCGGGCGTCTCAACCGTCAGCGTTCCGCCGCTTCCCAGAAGCCCGCTCACGGCGGAGATCAGCGCGGCCATGACCAGCACGCTCACCGTCATACGCACCATCTTCTGCTGCTTGCCATCCGGGAGCAGCAGCTCGCAAAATGACCACAGCACCGACAGCACGGCGAGCTGCCGCACAAACGCATTCATCCCACAACCGTCCTTTCAACCGCGGGCGACGGGGAAAAGCCGGTATCCCGGAGCGTCCCAGGCGCTCCGCCTTTTTCCGGCCTTACCTCAGCATCACGGTTAGGTTACCGACCATCAAAAGCTGCGCCGCCAAAAGCATGAACATCGCGCCTACGCTGAGCTGGATGATGAACAGCAGCGAGAACACGTCCGCGTAATCGCCTATGCAGCGACACAGGGGGCTGTCCGACATGGGCTGCAGCACGGCCGCAGCGGCCCGGTAAAGAAACATCGTCGCCACGGTACGCAACAGCGGGAGCAGCAGCCTGCCAAGCAGCAGCAGCAGTCCGAGCGCGCCCACTGCATTTTGAATCAGCAGCGAGCAGCCTACCAGCGTATCCACCGTATCGGCAAACATGCCGCCAACAATGGGGATAAAGTTATCCATCGCGTATTTTGCCGTGCGGATGCTTACGCCGTCCACAGCCGCCGCGCCGAGGCCCTGTACCGTCATCACGCCGATAAACACGGTAAAGCCAAAGCCGAGCGTCCAATCCGCCGCCTGCCGGAACAACCGGCATAGCTTGGATACCCGAAGGCTCTCGCTCAGCCCTCCCACCATCGTAAGCACAGCGACGCTCACCGCGAACGGCATCGTCACGTTCTGCACCAGCGTGGTCATAGAGCCGGCTGCCGCCATGACCGCGGGCTGGTAAAACACCGAGCTCGCCGTTCCGCCCACGGCTGCCAGCAGCGTCACCATCAGCGGGAAGATCGCCTGCATCAGGCCCGCCATATCCGATACGGCCTGGTTAGCCAGCGTGACGTGCTCGCGCATATCCGCCACCAGAAAACCCATGGTCATCAGCAGCCCGGCATAACGCGCGGCCTTGCCCGCCGCGCTTTTTCCGCCGCCCAGGTATTCCGCCGCGGCCACCAGCAGCGCAGGCACCAATAGGCGCGTCATTCGCCACAGACTGTTGCGAAACACGCCCGCGGCTTCGGACAGCAGCCACGACATCACCTTTTCGCCGGAAAGCACGGCCCGTCCGCTCGCCAGCTCCTTGAGCAGCGAGGCCGCGTCTCCCTCAAACCAGGCGCTGTCGCCCACCGCCCGGCTCAGTTCCCCCAGGTCCAGCGTTTCCAGCGTGGACGCGACGCTCTGCGAAAGCCCTTCCGCGCAGGCGGGGCCGGCCAGCGCAAGGCCCAGCAGCAGCGCGAGCATAGCCGCCCGCATTGGCTTGCGCAGATATTTCATGGTACCAGCTCCAAAATCATCTCCAGCAGGCTGAGCAGCATGGGCGCGGTCAGGGAGAACACGCAGAGCTTTCCCGCCAGCGCCACCTTGAGCGAAAGGCCGCCTTCGCCCATATCCGCGCAGGTTTGCGACGCGAGCTCCGCCGCGTAGCTTACGCCCAGCACCTTCATCAGCGTGGAAAGATATCCTTCCTTCAAGCCGCCCAGCGCCGTCAGCCGCGCGAATACCGACTGAACGGACGCGGCGCTTTCCAGCGCCGATGCCAGCAGCATCAGCCCCGCCGCCAGCGCGCACAGGCCCGCGAGCTGCGGCTGCTGCGCCCGCACCACCATACACAGCACCGCCGCGGCCACGGCCAGCCCCATCCACTGCCAAAATACCATCGGCCTAGTACAGCGCAAAGATGCTCTTCAGGCTGGAAAAAAGATCGGAGATGAGGTTGACCACCAAAAACAGCGCGATCACCAGCCCCACGACCGTCACCAGCGTGCCCAGTTCCTCACGCCCCGTGCGGTTGAGCACCTGGCTGATCACCGCTACCACCACGCCCAGGCCCGCGAGCTTGAAAAGCAAATCCACCTGAACCATCCGTTTTTCCTCCTTTGCCGGGACGGCGGGGACGCTACCACAGCGCGATACCCGCCATCAGGCCCAGCAGCATGCCCAGTTGCATGCAAAGCTTTCCGCCTTCCTCCGCCCTTTGCTGCGCGCGCTCCGTAACCGGCTTTAAGCGCCTCAGGCAGGTTGCGACGGCTTGCTCCCGCATGGCGGCGGTGCCGTTGCCAAGCTGTAAAAACAACTGGTTCAACGCGTCCTTTTCCTCCGCCTGTTCCCAAGGGATTGGCGTCAGCCCGCACGCCGCGGCATAGGCGCCCGCCACGCCGTTCAGCGGATCGCCGGCCAGCGCCTCCGCCGCCTTGCGCAGCCGTTCCCCGAATTGGCGCGTATACGCCTGCTTCGGAACAAGCCCGGCGCATTCCGTCAGCAGCTCGCCCATCGCCAGCCTTTCCTGTACCAGCAGCAGCCGCATCGCGGCCAGGACATCCGCCTCGCACTGAAGCAGGCGAAGCCGCGCCTGCCGCCGGTCCCGCATATGGATGCCCAGCGCCGTGCCGGCCGCCAGGCACATAATGGCCCCGGCAGCGCCCAGCATCACGCGCTTTCCCCAATAGAAACAGGGCGTAGCTGCTCGTCGTACAGGGCGGCCACCTTGCCTACCTCCCGTTCGTCCAGCACGGCATAGCGCGAGAACGCGCGGTTTTGCGCCAGATGATACAGCGCTCCGCGGGAAACGGCGCTTTCCAGGTCCCGCCCATGCAAGGTGGATAGCACGCTTACGCCGCTTCTGGACGCCTCCAGCACAGCCTGAGCGTCGTTCACGCCGCCCAGCTCGTCCGTCACAAGGGCGTCGGGCGACATGGCCCGGAGCATCCAGCGCAATCCCGCCTCCTTGCCGCAGCCGTCCAGTACGTCGGTATTGGGTCCTACGTCAAGCTGCGGAAGCCCTCCGCACATGGCCGCGATCTCGCTTCGCTCATCCACCACGCACATATGCATGCCGCTTTCGGACAGGCGGCGGCACGCGTCGCGCAGCATGGTCGTCTTGCCCATGCCCGGCAGGCCGATAATCAAAAGGCTCCTGACCATGCCCCGTTCGTCCGTTAGCTGCGGCAGCAGCACGTCCGCCGCGCCGCGCCACTGGCCGGCGACGCGCACGCACAGGGAGCTGATCTCGCGGAGCGCGCGCACGCTTTGTCCCTGGGCGATCACGCGCCCGCACAGCCCCATGCGGTGCCCGCCCCGCAGCGTCACAAACCCCTGGCGCTGCTCCTCGGCGCGGGCATAGAGCGCGTGCTCGCAAAGGGCTTCCGCCATCTGCGCCACCTGCTGCTGCGTCACCGGCTGCGCGCACGCGATCTCTCCCTGGTCGGTCAGAATGCGCGCTTTGCCTCCCGCCCTGACGCGCAGCTCGCGCACGCTGCCCTCCGGCTGGTGCATCAGCGCCTTGCCCACTGATTTGGGCATGCATCCCGCAAAAAATCCCATTGTTTCCTGCCAGGTCATGTGTTTTCCCTCCGTATGCCCGCGTTATTCAAACAGGATCAGGCCGATAGCCTGATAAAAAGCGTAGTCCACGTTCTCCCCGGCCGGCAGGCCCAGCGCCTTTCGCGCGTTGCGTACCGCCGTCTGGGTGCCCTGCCCGAAGATTCCGTCCGCGGAGCCGTAATAGTACCCAAGCGCCGACAGCTTCCGCTGGACGGCGGCCACATGGCTGTTGCGGTCGCCCGCTCTCAGGCTTCGCAGCGTGGTATCCAGCTCGCCGTAGGGCCCGCCCTCGATGACGACCTTTGTACCGTTGGGCGTTTTGGCGTACAGCTCCTCGGCGTCCTTCACAAACATGCGGACGCACCCATGCGAAGCATTGGAGCCGATGCTGCCCGGCTTGTTGGTGCCATGGATGCCGAACTGCCCCCAGGGCACGTTTAGCCCCAGGAAGCGCGTACCGAAGCCCCCCAGCTCGCCGGAAAATCGGCTGTTGATGCGGAACGTGCCGATCGGGGTGGGCGTTCCCCCAGCGCCGGTTGCGACGGTATAGCGCTTCACCACGTCCGTGCCTTGATAAAGCGTAAGCGATTTCTGGTGGATGCTGATGAGAATCCAAAGCCCCTCCGGCACGTTGGCCCGCCGCGCCCGTTCGGAGGCGGAGAGGCCGTCTCCCGCCTCGTCCGACGCCGCGGCGCGCGGCAGCGCCGCCAAGCGGAAAAACGCCGTCAACACAACAAAGAGCAGCGCGCAAAGCGCGATCACCGCCGCATTCCGCATCCGCCGCCCCTTCATGTATCCATCACGCACCCTTTCCCGCATGGTCTTCCAACGGTATGCGTCCAGAGTGAGGGATATGCGTCTGCCTGTCACAGCGGCAGCCCTGTCTAAACCGGCCCGCAAGCGCCGCCGAGCTTGCAATTTTTCTGGAAATCCGATATGATAGACGAGCCGTTAACTTCGATTTTTGGAGGGGTTCGCTTGCACGAGAACCGGCTTTCCCATATCCGAAACTTTTGTATCATCGCCCACATCGACCATGGCAAGAGCACCCTGGCCGACCGCCTGCTGGAAATGACGGGCGTTTTTGAGCAGCGCCAGATGGTGGAGCAGGTGCTGGACTCCATGGAGCTGGAACGCGAGCGCGGCATTACCATCAAGTCCAAGGCTGTGCGCATGCGCTACAAAGCCAGGGACGGCGAAACCTATACCTTAAACCTGATCGACACGCCCGGTCATGTGGACTTCAGCTACGAGGTGAGCCGGGCGCTGGCCGCTTGTGAAGGAGCGCTTTTGGTGGTGGACGCCACGCAAGGCATCGAGGCGCAGACGCTGGCCAATGTCTACATGGCGCTTGAGCACGATCTGGAAATCGTGCCCGTCATCAACAAGATCGACCTGCCCAGTTCCCGGCCCGAGGAGGTCCGGCGAGAAATCGAGGACGTCATCGGCCTGGACGCCTCCGGCGCGCCGCTGATTTCCGCCAAGACGGGCCTTCATTGCGAGGATGTGCTGGAGGCTATCGTCAGCCACATCCCGCCGCCCAAGGGCGACGAAGCCGCGCCGCTTCAGGCGCTGATCTTCGACGCCTTCTATGACAACTATAAAGGCGCGATCTGCTTTGTCCGCGTGATGCAAGGCACGGTTATGCCCGGAATGCGCATGCGCCTGATGCAAAGCGGCAGCGAGTTTGACATCGTGGAGGTGGGCACCTTCCGGCCCGGCTACGCGCCCTGCGAGGCGCTCTATCCCGGCGATGTCGGTTACATATCCGCTTCCATCAAGGATGTGGGCGATACCCGCGTGGGCGATACCATCACCGACGCCGCGCGGCCGGCCTCCGAGCCGCTGCCCGGGTACCGCAAGGTGACGCCCATGGTATTCTGCGGCATTTACCCAGCCGACGGCGCGGATTATGACAACCTGCGCGACGCCCTGGAAAAGCTGCGCATGAACGACGCTTCCCTCTCGTTTGACCCGGAGACGTCGGTTGCGCTGGGTTACGGCTTCAGGTGCGGCTTTCTGGGGCTGCTGCACATGGAAATCATTCAGCAAAGGCTGGAGCGTGAATTTGACCTGGACCTAGTCACCACCGCGCCCAGCGTGATTTATCATGTATTCAAAACCGACGGAACGGAGGTCGCTATTGATAATCCCTCCAACCTGCCGCCCGCGGGTGAAATCGAGCGCATGGAGGAGCCCTATGTAAGCGTCGACCTGTACACGCCGCAGGAGTTTGTGGGCGCAATGATGGATATTTGCGTGGACAAGCGCGGCACATTTATCGACATGCAATATGAGGGCGGACGCGTCAAGCTGCTTTATGAAATTCCGTTAAACGAAATCATCTTCGAGTTTTTCGACCAGGTAAAGAGCCGCAGCCGCGGGTACGCGAGCTTTGATTACGAGCTCAAGGGCTACCGCGAAAGCGATCTGGTCAAGCTCGACATCCTGTTAAACGGCGATGTTTGCGATGCCTTTTCCATCATCGTACACCGCGACAAGGCCTACGCGCGGGGCCGCAGCATCGCTGAAAAACTCAAGGACGTCATACCGCGCCAGATGTTTGAAATCCCCATCCAGGCGGCCATCGGCGGCAAGGTCATCGCCAGGGAAACGGTCAAGGCCCTCCGCAAGGATGTGCTGGCCAAGTGCTACGGCGGCGATATCACCCGTAAAAAAAAGCTGCTGGAAAAGCAAAAGGAGGGCAAAAAGCGTATGCGGCAATTCGGCACCGTGGAGGTGCCAAGCGAGGCGTTTTTGGCCGTGCTCAAGATGGACGAGAAATAAGGGGAAGCGGGAGTCTGTGCTTAGCGGCGCGGATAAGCCGCGCGCCGGCGTCTTTCGCCCAGCCGGCTTTTTATTAATGAAGGGAGCCGGCCGCTTGTAAGCCGAGAACCCCCCGCCATGGGTACGCGCTTCGGGGAAACGGGACAGCCATCATTCGCCGGCAAGCCGGCGCGGTCGGGCGGCGTTTGCGGCGGAGGGGAAGCTTGGTCCGCGCGATACGATACGTGTCATAGGGGCCTCGATAACGCTTCCCCAAAGGAGTTCTTTTACCGTCCCCGACCCGCAAAACCGACTCTGCCGCCGGCGTTGAACGGCAAGCTTCACAGGGGCCCGTCCTATTTTTGAATCGGCAGAGGGCGGAAAAAATCTCTTGCCAAACGTCGTCAGCCGTGATAAAATAGATAGGCTGTTAAGAATGTAAACTCCCGTTAGGAGGTGTAAGAATGGGCAAATTTTGTGAGGTATGTGAGAAGGGCGCGATGAGCGGCCATAACGTGAGCCACTCTAACCGCAAATCCAACCGGATCTGGGCCCCCAACGTTCAGCGCGTTCGCGTGCTGGTCGATGGACAGGCCAAGCGTTTGAACGTATGCACGCGCTGCCTGCGCAGCGGTAACGTTCAGCGGGCCCTGCCCACCAAATCCAACGTGGAAGCCTGATCGGGTAGGCGGATTGGGCATGAAACGCCCCGCGCTTTTTTGCGCGGGGCGTTTCATGCCGTCGAAAAAGCCCGCCTTTCGGCGATCTTTTCCGACGGGGACTGTCGGTTTGTTTGCGCCAGAGGCGCAAACTCCCCGCCCGCCTGGCAAAGCCAGGCGATACGATTTCATTTGGAGGGGCTGTCGCCCCTCCAAACCACCCCCTAATAGGTTTGTCAACAATCTGAACGCCCCGCGCTTTTTTGCGCGGGGCGTTTTGCGTGTTCAAAAATGCTTTGTCCTTTTCGCCTTTTGCTTCTCGCGGAGAAAAAGCGCGCTACTCGCCAAACAGGGCGGCCTGGGTCAACGGCCCGGCAATTCCGTCCGCCGCGATGCCGCGTGCCTGCTGAAACAGGTCCACAGCATGGCGCGTGCTGTCGTCATAGGTACCCGTCACGCTTATCAAATTGGGTTCCCATTCCATCAGCGCCGCCTGTAAGCGTTCCACCGCCTCGCCGCTGTCGCCCGGGCGCAGCGTTTCATACCGGCTGTCGGACGGCTCGCCGGTCGATACTGCCGCTGCCAGCGTTTTATCCTGCCCGCTTACGTTAACCCGATCGGACGGCTCGCCGGTCGATACCGCGGCTGCCAGCATTTCATCCGTCCCGCTTACGTCAACCTGAAACGCCAGATATCCCGTTTTTCCCCGGCTGTAAAGCGTCGCCTCGTCGACGTCCATGTATTCCGTTACCTCATAGGGTACGCACAGGCTCAGCATGCCGTTTTCATCGGTATAGCGCTCAAAGGCGTCAAGCGCCTCGCGGTACCATTTCATCTGGCGCGCCTTCCATTCCTCGTCCGTATATTCCGCCGTGCTGATGTCCCGTTCATAGTCCTCCTTCAGGAAATCCAGTTGCATCTCGAGCACCGTAATCACCGTGCCGCCTTCGCCGTCAAAGGCGTCCATGCTGCTGCCGCCGCCGGTAATGCTCACGCCGTCCGGCGACCAGCCCGTATAACCCTCCTCCGTAGGCCGCATCTCGATCTCCTTGGTCTTGGCCACCCCTTCCGGCGTGCCGATGTATACCTCGTTCGCTTCAAAAAGCATCAGCGTTTTGCTTGGGTCCTCCATCATCTCCGCAACCGGGCCGCAGCCCTTTTCCGTCCACAGCCAATGCTCCGCGCGCGCCTCCTCGTCGTCCGCATAATCCTCCAGGCTGTCGCCCACATAGCTGCCGTCCGCGTCCAGGTTCCACATGGGATGCAATTCCACCTGATCCGGATGCTTGGGCGCGGCCGCGATGGACAGCGTCAGCATCCTCTTCTCCGGCATCCAGGCCACATCCTGTACCGTCGCGGTGACCGCCTCGTCGTCCCAGCCCTCCTGCGGCGGGTCAACCTTCAAATGGCTCATAATGGCCTCTTGCATGTCCGGCTCATGTTCCTGATAAGCGGTAAACCGGTTTTGATAGTACCATTCCTGCCCCTGGGTAATAACGGCGTAGGCAATGCCGCACAGAAGCAGCGCCAGCAGCGCCGCGACCAGCAGGGTGCGCAAGGTCATTTTTTTCACAGGTTTGTCCTCCTTCAGCCCGCGGAGGCTCGCGTCAACGCTTTGGGAAAACGCTGCCGGGGTCGGCCCAAAGGCGCGGTCCAGTTCTTCAGCCCTCATCGCCGCTCACCTCCTGCGTGATGGTTTTTCGCAATTGTTGTTTGGCGCGTGATACGCGCGTTTTGACCGTCCCCTCCGGCAGGTGCAAAAGCCCGGCGATCTCGCGCAGCGTATACCCGTCCAGAACGCTTAGCACCAACGGCACGCGATACTTGACCTCCAGGCCAAACAACGCGCCCCGAAGGCCCGTGTCCGGCTCGGGCGGCGACCCGCGCCCCGCGTCCGGCGGCTCCGCCATAGGCACGGTCCGGCGGAGCTTTCGCAGGGAGGTCTTGCATTCGTTGATGAGGATGCGTGTCAGCCATGTGCCGAACAGCGCCTCCTCCCTGAGCGTATGCCGCTTTGCCCAAGCCCGCGCCAGCGCCTCCTGAACCGCGTCGGCGCAGTCGGCGTCGTTGGCCAGATAGCTGCGCGCCACGCGGTAGAGCTGCCGTTCTCTCGCCTTCACCTCATCCGTAAAGGTTTGCTTGTCCATCGGTCGTATCTCCCATCTCATTGGCCTCAGCGCTGATTCCAACCATTAGAAGCTGTGGAGGCGGAAATAGTTTCATTTTTTTGTTGAAAATAATGACTGTTTACAGTCCGAGCCTACGCGCGCGCGGGCCGCTTGTCAAGCGTTGAAAACCCCAAAACGCCGGAGGGCGCGACGCCCTCCGGCCATTCCGTTACCGTTGACGCGCCTATAACGCCCGCGTCGAGGTCCTTTCGTTTTCTCCGCGTTCCACACGGTAAAACCCGATCAGGTTGGACGGACGAAGTTGACTATATACCTCCATCACGCGATCCTGGTCGGCCAGTTCAAAGCGGATGCTGAGTCCGCAGCCGACCGCCACGTCCCGCGGGGTGGTAATCACTGAAACCCGAACGCCTGCGCGGCGCAGGGCGCCTTCAAATTTCAGCACCTGCTGGCGCGAGCGGAACGACGCAATGCCAAAAGCTTCCCTCATGGGTTCATATCCCCCTTTCTTCCTCATACAGTATACGGCAGCCCGGGCGTGGGTGTGAGGCCGTGGGAAGGGGAAATTAAAATGATCTATTTGGATAACGCTGCCACTTCGTTTCCAAAACCGCCGATGGTCGTGCGGGCCATGGCCGGCACGCTTCAGAAAATCGGCGGCAACCCGGGCCGGGCCGGGCACCAGCTATCGCTATGCGGCGGCCGGGTGATGCAAAACTGCCGCGAGCTTTTGGCGGACGTCATGGGCGCGCCCGCCCCGGAAAACATCATCTTTACCTCCAACTGCACCGAGGCGCTCAACATTGCCATCCGGGGTTCTCTGTGCGAGGGCGACGAAGTCATTTGCTCCCATGCCGAGCATAACGCCGTCATGCGCGTGCTCAAGGGGCTGGAGGAGGCCGGTTCCATCCGCGTGAAGGTGCTTCAGCCAAACAGCCTGGGCCTGCTGACGCCCGAAAGCGTCTGCGCAGCCATTACTCCCCGGACCGCGCTTTGCGTGCTCTGCCACGCAAGCAACGTAACCGGCGTGGTACAGCCGATCCCCGCCTTGTCCGCCGCGCTCAGGCCCTACGGCGTGCCCCTCCTGGTGGACGCGGCCCAGACGGCGGGCATCCTGGACGTGTCGCTGCCGGCGCTGGGCGCGGATATGATCGCCATGCCGGGCCATAAGGGCCTGTTGGGGCCGCATGGCACGGGCGTGCTGGTACTGGGCCGCGGCATGCTGCCCCGCCCGCTGACCGTCGGGGGAACAGGCTCCCAAAGCGAGAGCATGCTCCAGCCGTCCCAGCTTCCGGACCGTTATGAGAGCGGCACGGCCAATTTGCCCGGCGTTGCGGGGATGTTTGTGGGCGCGCGCTTCGCCTTGCGCCACCGCGAGGAAATCGAGGCTTACGAGGAAGAGCTGTCCCAGCGGCTGCGCGTGCGCCTTGCCGGCATCCGGGGAATCCGGCTGCTGGGCCACTCCAACGCCAAAAAGGTGGGCGTGGTCAGCTTCGTGCCCAGCGGCATGGACCCGGGCGAGCTGTGCGACGACCTGGCAAACGAAGGCTTCGCGCTCCGGGCCGGCCTACATTGCGCGCCGTCCATCCATCAATGGCTGGGCACGCTTCACACAGGAGCCTGCCGCGCCAGCGTCGGCATTTACAACACCGAGGAGGACGTGGACGCGCTGGCGCTCGCCGTGGAACGCCTGGTAAGGAGGTAGACAGCGTTTTCCAAAAATGGCAAAGCTGTAAAAGCCGTTGAATTTTCTTTTCACAGCGGCCCGATTATGATATAATCAACATGGCTGTTTATCAAAATGGCCATTGAGAGGAGCGGCCGCTGTGTACATTGAAAAAAGATATATCCGTAAGATTGCTAAAGTATTTGACGATTTGAGCGTCTCTATCCGTTTATTTGACGCGGCGGGAGCTTGCCTGGTCCCCGAGGACGGCCCGGGCATCGATCCCCCCGCGGCGGTGCTCGCTCCGGGGCTTAACCATCGCGTGAACGGCCAGCTTTTTCGGGTGTTGGACATGCACCCCTCCATGTACCTGGTAACGCCGGAGGACGCCCCGGGCGCGGAGGACCTCCTGTGCGTGGCCGACGCCATGCTCATGAGCCTGTTTAAAAGCAGCCTGTCCATTGCCAGCCACAGCGATGTGTACCGCAGGGCGCTCAAGCAGGAGCTGTCTGGCGCGGATCTGATTACCAAGGCAAGCGAGCATCAAATTCCCCTGGAGATGGAGCGTTGCGTCGTGCTTTTCCAAATCGAGCAAACGGAAAAGGTCAGCGCCTATACCACCCTGGGGGAGCTTGTGCCCCTGTCCGATACCGACGTGCTGGTGGAGATGGACCGCCATACGGTGGCCCTCATTAAGGATATGGACGGCATCGACGGCGCGGACGAGCTTTTTCAATTTGCGCAGGCCGTTCAGGAAACGCTGATGGAGGAAGCCGTGCAGGTAGCCACCGTCGGCATCGGGGAAGAAAAGCATACCCTCGCCCAGCTTGGGGAAAGCTACGTCGAGGCCAAGCGTGCCATGGAGGTCGGCCGGATCTTTCATCCGGATGAAAGCATCTGCGTATTCCGCCGGCTGATGCTGGAGCGTTTTTTGATGAACGTGCCGCGCGAAGAAAGCATGCATTACCATGCTTTGCTGTTCAACCGGAAAACGGCCAAGCTTTTTAATGAAGAAATGCTTCAGACCATCGAGATGTTTTTTCGCAAGGACCTGAACCTTTCAGACACCGCGCGGCAGCTCTTCATCCACCGCAACACGCTCGTGTACCGGCTGGACAAGGTGCAGCGTCAGACGGGCCTGGATCTGCGGCATTTTGAGGACGCCGTCACCTTCAAAATCCTCCACGAGCTGAAGAAATGCGGCCAGGAAAAGCCCAAGCAGATTTACTAATCCCTGCGTCTGGACAGATAGGAGCGTATTTGGAATGAATTTTTCCTCAAAATCCGGCATGAGGCTGCTGGGGGTGATGGTGATGATCTCCCTGCTGCTGACCAGTTGTTCTCTGTTGCCAACCTCTGTTTCCGACGCCGTTACCGGCGGCGACGGCGATACCGTCACCATCAGCCGCGCGGAATACGAGCGCTTCCAGCAATATCAGGAGCTGGACGAGCTAAGGCGGATCGTTGAGCAGTATTACTATCTGGAGCCGGACCAGCAGGCCATGCTGGACGGCGCGGAGATGGGCCTGCTCTATGGGGTAAACGACCCCTACACCTATTTTTATACGCCGGAGCAGTATTCCCGCATGTGGGAGGAGGACGAGGGCGAGTACGCGGGCATCGGCATCCAGATCATGGCGGATTATACCACGGGATTATGCACCATCAGCCGCGTGTTTTTGGACAGCCCGGCCCTTGAGGTAGGCGTCCGCAAGGGCGACGTGCTCACCCGGGTGGAGGATTTGGACGTGCAGGCCGCCAACCTCCAGGAAGCCGTGGACATCATGCGCGGCGAAACCGGCAAGCCCGTCAACATCCAGGTGCAGCGCGGGGATCAGGTGCTGGATTTTGTGGTGGCGCGCGAGGTGGTGCATGTCAACTGGGTCAATAGCTGTATGCTGGAAAACGGCATTGGCTATATCTCGCTGTACGAGTTCAGCGGCGATTGCAGCTCCGCCTTTCAGGTTCAGCTTGACGCCCTTTTGGAAAAAGGGGCGAAAGCGCTGGTCATAGACCTGCGCGATAACCCCGGCGGCTGGGTGGACGACGCCGTCAAGGTGGCGGATATCTTCCTGCCGGAGGGCACGGTAGCGTCGCTTCAGTACCGCGACGGAACAACGGAGTACTACACCACCTCGGAAGGCGCGCTGGATATCCCGCTGGTGGTGCTGGTAAACGAAAACTCCGCCTCCGCAAGCGAAATCCTGGCCGGCGCGTTTCAGGATTATCAGCGCGCGACCATCGTAGGCGTCAAAACCTACGGCAAGGGCGTAGTGCAATACGTGCTTCCCGTGGGCACGCGCGGCGCGGGCATGCAGTTGACCGTCGCGCAGTACTATACTCCCAACGGCAAAGAGGTGCATAAAATCGGCATTACGCCCGATATCATCAGCGAAATGCCCGAGGGAGACACCACCATGTACCAGTTGGGCGACATGGCGGACGCGCAGCTCCAAAAGGCCTACGACGTCGCGCTGGGGCTTGTGCAATCGGCAAGCTGACAAGCTCTTCCATTTCACTTTTCATTTTTTCAAAAACGGTGTATACTGGAGGCGTCCCCTCCGGCAAACCCAAGCGAAAACGCGAGGGCCAGGCGGAGGGAACGCACGGGAGCTCCCGGTTGCGGGCACGGGGAAACCCTTGCCCAAGATGAGGAAGGAGGGGTCGCCATGCGTCTTGTTTCTGCTTTTTGGCCGTAGCCTCGTTGATTGCAACGAAGCCGCGGTTTTTTACATGCACGCATAAGGAGGAACGCGCTGTGGAGGAGGAACGCCTTGGCTTTGTGGGAATCGTGATTGACGACCGGGCCTCTGTGAAGGCCGTCAATGAGATTCTTAGCTGCTTCGCTTCCATGATCCGGGGCCGCTTGGGCGTGCCCGATCCGCAAAGCGGCGAGGCCGTCATCGGCCTGATCGTGCGCGGGGACAATAACCGGATCGGCGCGATGACCGGCCGGCTGGGCAACCTGCCCGGCGTGCGGGTCAAAAGCGCGCTGACCGCCTCCAAGGCATAAGCTTTTTGATTCAAAGAAAGGAAAAAATGATGAAAAAGATCGTTGCGGGCCTGATGATTGTTTGCCTCGCCCTCGCCGCCGTTTCCGGCCTGGCGGAGCCCGCCGTCAGAGTGGCCGCGCTGAAGGGGCCCACTGCCATGGGCATGGTCCAAATGATGGAAGCGCAGCCGGATGACTGGAGCTTTACCATCGCCGCCAGCATTGATGAAATCACCCCCAAGCTGGTCAAGGGAGAGGCGGATATCGCGGCCGTGCCCGCCAACCTCGCCTCCGTGCTGTACAACAACACCGAGGGACAGGTGAAGGTGCTGGCCATCAACACCCTGGGCGTGCTCTATATTGTGGAAAACGGAGACAGCGTAAAAAGCGTGGAGGACCTTCGCGGCAAAACCCTGTACGCCAGCGGAAAGGGCGCGACTCCTGAATATGCGCTGAACTATCTGCTGAGACAAAACGGGCTTGAACCCGGCAGGGACGTCGCCATCGAGTTTAAGGCAGAGCACAGCGAATGCCTTGCGGCGCTGACCGCCCGCGAGGGCGCGGTCGCCATGCTGCCCCAGCCCTTTGTAACCACCGCGCAGATGAAAAACGCCTCGATCCGCATCGCGCTGGACATGAACGAGGAGTGGGAGAAGCTTCAGCAGGGGCTGGAAAACCCAAGCGCGCTGATTACCGGCGTGGTGGTCGCGCGTACCGCCTTCCTCGATGAAAACCCACAGGCAATCTCAGATTTTATGGACGCATATGCGGCCTCCGTGGCTTTCGTCAACGGGCATAACGACGATGCTGCCGCGCTGGTGGGCAAGTATGATATCGTTCCCGAGGCGGTCGCCAAGGCGGCCCTGCCGTATTGCCAGATTGTCTTCATCGACGGAGAGGATATGAAAGCGCGGCTCTCCGGCTACCTGAGCGTGCTCTACGACCAGAATCCCGCCGCTGTGGGCGGCGCGCTGCCGGATGAAGCCTTCTATTACCAGCGCTGAAAAAGGGGGCCGCGTACCGCTCTGGGCGGCGGCGTTCTGGCTGCTGGTATGGGAGGCCGCCGCCTGGTGGGTAGACGCCCCAATCCTCCTGGTATCGCCCATAACCGCCGTGGGACGCCTCCTTCAGCTTTTGCCGGAGGCGTCCTTCTGGCAGGCCGTGTTCTTTTCCGTCGGCCGCATTCTTCTCGGCTTCAGCGGCGGCCTTCTGCTCGGGACGGCGCTGGCGGCGCTGGCCTACCGCTTCGGGTGGGTCCGGCAGCTCCTGTCTCCGCTGACCGCCGCGATCAAGGCGGTTCCCGTGGCTTCCTTCGTCATCCTGGCGCTGCTATGGGTGTCCAGCCAAAACCTTTCCGTGCTGGTCAGCCTGCTGATCGGCTTTCCGGTCGTCTATGCCAACGTTCTGACCGGGCTTGACAGCGCGGACCGCAAGCTGATCGAAATGGCGCGCGTTTTCCGCATGCCGTTTTTTCGGCGGGTGACCGCAATCTACCTGTACCAGGTACTTCCCTTCCTGCGTTCCGGATTGGCCGTCGCCATCGGCCTTTGCTGGAAAAGCGGGGTAGCCGCCGAGGTCATCGGCATCCCCTCCGGCTCCATCGGGGAAAAGCTGTATATGGCGAAGGTTTACCTGGAAACGCCGGACTTGTTTTGCTGGACGCTGGTGGTGGTGCTTCTCAGCGTCGGCTGCGAACGGCTGTTTGCGCTGGCGTTGGATCTTGCCGAAAGGGGGCTGGCGGGATGCTGGAAGCGGTAGGGGTCACCAAACGGTTTGACGGCCGTACCGTCATCCAAGGCTTCTCGCGCCGTTTTGAACCGGGCGGGCGCTATTGCCTGATGGGGCCGTCGGGATGCGGCAAAACCACGTTGGTTTTTCTGCTGATGGGGCTGCTGAAGCCTGACGGCGGCGAGGTGCGCGGCTTGAAGGGCCTTCGCCTGAGCGCCGTTTTTCAGGAGGACCGGCTGCTGGAGCAAATGACCGCGACGGCCAATGTCCGTTTGGCCGCGCGCTGCGGCGCGGCTGAGGCGGATCAGCTTCTGCTGGCCCTCGGCCTGGATAGCGAAAGCCTTTCTCAGCCCGTGCGCGCGTTCAGCGGCGGCATGAAACGCCGGGTCGCCCTGTGCCGCGCGCTGGCAGCCGCCTGCGACGCGCTGTTTCTGGATGAGCCCTACAAGGGCCTGGACGAAGCCGCGAAAGCACGGGCGCAGGCGCTGGTCGCCTCGCGGACCCAAGGCAAGACCGTGGTGCTGGTGACGCACGACCCCCGCGAGGCCGAGGGCTACGAGGTCATCGGGATAGGAGATTTCGCAACGGGCCGCCTCCGGCGCTGATGATTCCTGGACGGCCTTCTGTCCGCATGCGGGCGTTGACATCCCGCCGCTTGAATTGTATACTATACGCAATCCGATTGAAAAAGCGAAGGGGATTGCTATATGCGGATGAAAAAGCATGTCCTGCGGCTTTGGACGGTCGTATGGCTGCTGATGGCCCTGCTGCCCGGCGCCGCCCTGGCGCTGGCGTCGCCGGGCGGCGTTCCGGTCGTTCCCAACAGCTCGGCGGCCCTCACCACCCAAATTGTCTACGGCGGGCATAGCTGGTATGTAATCGATACAACCGGCGGGCATTGGTATCTGTTTTGCACGGACATCGTGCGCGGCGACCGCTATGGCCTGGCAGAGAGCACGAATCGTCACCCGTACAGCGGAACGCCTTATGGCGCCGGCACTGATTATACAGGCAGCAATCTGGAAAGCATGATGAAAAAGGTTTTCCAAATGGATTTTACCCCCGCGGAGCAGGCCGCGGCAGTCGTCAGGAATCTGGACGGCACAACCGACGCGGTTCCCCCGAAGGGCGCGCTCTGGCCGCTTTCCAAGGCGGAAGCCGACGCTTTGTATTCACAGAATAACGATCTTCGCAAAGCCTCCACAGAGGACGGGGTAGGCGACCATTGGTGGATGCGCAGCGCGTCCGGTTCTTACGTCTGGTTTGCCGACGGCAGCGGAGACTATTACGCGCAGTATACGCTCCCTTCTGACGGCAGTTTTGGCGTCCGCCCCGGCATGTGGCTGGACGAAAGCAAAATTCTGCTGGTATCCGACGCGGCGGGCGGCAAGCCCTCCCCCGCCCAGGACGGCGCGCTTGCGGCGGTCAGCGCGCCGGCAAGCAACCGCTACAAATTGACCGTATACGGCCGTCACCTGGACGGCCTTTCCGCCACAGCCACGGAAATCCCCGGCGGCAAGCTGTCGATCGCCTATCAGGGCCCCTCCGTGTTCGGCGGCAGTATTTATCTTTCCGCCCTGGTAAAAAATGCGGGCGGCGAAATCACCCATTATGGGCGGATCAAGGCGATTGCGACGCCTGCCGACTGTTCCGGCACGGCTTCCCTGTCGCTGCCGGCAGGCTATGCCGTCGTCAGCGATACGGTAGAGCTCTTTTTTGAGGATTACCAGGGGGATGAAAAGACCGACGTGGCGGGACGAAGCGTCGCGCCCCAATGGTTCGCGCCGGTTACGGGCGTGACGCTGAAGCCGGGCCGCCTTTCGCTGTCCATGGCGGAACCGCTCAGCGCGGTTCTGACGGCAGCCGTCATACCAGCCGACGCGACGGACAAGACCATTCTGTGGCACAGCAGCGACGCGTCCGTCGCAAGCGTAGACGCCGGCGGGCTCGTCACGGCGCACAGCGCCGGAACCGCCACCATCACGGCGGCCAGCCCCAGCGGCCCGTCCGCAGCCTGCCTGGTAACGGTTCTCGGCGTATCGCCCGTTCCCCAAACCGGCGACGCGGCGAACCCGGGCCTGTGGCTGTGCGGAGCATGCCTGGCGGGGCTGGCGGGAGCGTGGGCGCTTTGCCGGCGTCGCCGCGCGGACGGATAAACCCAAGCCCGGTTCCACCGGGTTCAAAGGCCGAAGTTCATATGGGCCAGGACGAAGCGCCCCTTAGGCTTTCGCTCCCCGTCGGCGCGCGCAGATCCAAACAGCACGCGCCGACGGGGAGCGATTTCTTTTTCTCCTGAGTAGTCTTTTACTAACGGGCAAACAGCCGCGCTTCCGCCACGACGTCCGTATCCGGCGATACCAGCGCCTGCCATACAAGGCTCCGCCCATCCTGCGCGCAGGTGATCTCTACCATGATAAAGGCGTCCCCTTTGGCGTTTCGGAAAGCCGCGTCCGCAACGGCAGCTTCCCCTTCCCAATCCTCCGGGATCATTTTGGTTTCCTTCGCAAATTGGACCGCCCTGTTCACGCACCGCTCCGCCCTTTCAGGCGAGGGCGTTTCCACGCGGGCCGCCTCCAGCCCCTCGCTTTCCAGCAAAGCCAGCCGGAAGCTATCGCCGTAAAGGTAGAGCACATGCTCCACAAGGGCCTCGT
The DNA here is from genome assembly GCA_048370855.1 of Candidatus Limiplasma sp. Classification (GTDB taxonomy): domain Bacteria; phylum Bacillota; class Clostridia; order Christensenellales; family Aristaeellaceae; genus Limiplasma. Next base: position 18,943 of record DBGEOK010000056.1, read on the forward strand.
CCCTGCCGGCCGTCCGGCCCAACGCGCATCGCCAGCCTTCCTCGCCAAGGTACATCCCTTTCCGGAAGTGCTGAATGAAAAAGCATTCGGGCATGGAAAGCCCCGCGGCTTTCATGACGGAGCGCACCTGGTCAAGAATCGCGTCGTCCTGGTAGGGAAAGGCCGCCACGTCCAAAAGGCCGCCATTCAGGATTTTCTCCAAATCCTTCCCGCTGTCCGCGGCAAGAACCGCTTCTTTAAGAGGCTCGCAGTCCTTTTCTTCCGTCAAAAAACCCAAAGCGTCGTACATCATGCTTCCGGCAAAAAAATCCTGATCCGTCAGTTCTCCCTTTAAGCGATTTAGGAGAGAATCCCAGGTATTTTGATAAAAAACGATTTCATCCTCAAGGGATTCAGCGCATGCCATGACGCACGGATGGGATAAAATGAGAAGGACGGCGAGAAAGAACCATATCCATTTTTTCGTTCCTGTCACTCCAATCCTTTGCTAATCTGACACTTTGATTCCGCCAGTCACCGAGGCGCTTTTATAGTCGCTTTTTGATAATCCAACATAAAAGGACTTGCCGCTTGGGATTCCAGAGCATGAAAAGCTATACGTATCTGACGTATTATTAACAGAAAAGGAGCTTGGGCCTCCTTATCGCAAAGCCCTTGCCGGCCCCCTATCGTCTTTCGTTCCTCGCGCCGCGGCCCCTTCTTTTCCAACCGGCGGCTTCTCCGCCGGCTCGCGCTTCGCGTCCCCTCGCTTACTGTCCCGCCCGCTTCAGCGTGGCCGCCCAGCCCAGGTCAATCGCCTTCTGATGCGAGGTGGCATACGGCCCAATAGCCTCCACCTGCGATTGAGTGCGGGGGAAATGGATGCAGAGATGGCCGTTAAAGTCGTTATCCCGGATATGGGAGGTATCGTGCGGCGTGTTGTGCGTCGAGGCCATATACACCCGACCGTCGCTGAACACCACCCACACCGCCTTGGGCGTCCAGGTGGTTTTGCCGCCAAAGGCGCGGTTCATGTTGGCCGTGTCCGCGGCGGTCAGCGGCTCCGAATCCGCGTGCGCGCCCAGGCTGAACATGTTCACCTGCCAGCTAATGCCGGTGGTGAAGTCATAAACCGTCGCGTTGGGGTATAGGCGGCAGCGGGCCTTCACCTCGGTATACCAGTTGGCATAGCGCACGTTTGCGGCGCTGACGCTTCCGCTGGTCACATTCGGCGCGCCTGTCGTCGTGGTGGTGCTTGTGCCGCCGCCCGAGGTCACCGCGCCCATGCTGTTGATTTTCGCCAGGGTCTTGCTGCCGGCTACGCCGTCCGCGGCCAGCCCGTTGGCTTTCTGGAAAGCGATTAAAGCAAGGCTCGTTTTCACGCCGAACTTTCCGTCCGCCGCACCGGTCAGGTAGCCCAGCGTAATCAGGCGATTCTGCAAATCCTTCACCGCGTCGCTGGTCGATCCCTCCCGCAGCGTCGTGGAAGCGCTCACCTTGTTGCCCGCGGCGTCCGTGGCGTTCAGCGCCGCCAGGGTCTGCGAGCCCGCGATGCCGTCCCTCTTCAGGCTGTTCGCCTTCTGGAAGGCCATCAGCGCGGTTTTGGTCGCCAGGCCGAACTTGCCGTCCGCGCTGCCGGTAAGGTATCCAAGCTCGATCAGGCGGTTTTGCAGGGTTGTAACCTCCGCGCCGGAGCTGCCGTAGCGCAGCGTGGCAAACGTCGACGTGGTAACGGCGCTGCCCCGAACGGCGTTGTCGCTGTACAAAAGGCTCTGCGTCTGAAAGCCGGCCTTGCCGTCCACCTTGAGCCCGTTCGCCCGCTGGAACGCGCGAACCGCCTCGATATCGTCCGTCAGATACACGCCGTCCTGCCGGGAGCTGTAATACCCCAACTCCTGAAGCCGTTTTTGAAGCCGCTTCACGACCTCACCCCGGCTGCCGGATCGTATGACGATCACGTTATCCTCCGTAATCGGCGCCTCGGTCGCCTCAGCCGTCACAGGCATCGCCGTGGGTACCGCGTAAATGGCGTTGACGCCGAAAAGCACTGTGCGCGTTACCGGCCCGCATACGCCGTCCACCGACAGGCCGCTCTTTTCCTGAAACTCTTTGAGCGCCTTTTCGCTGGCCTCGTTAAATGTGCCCGTGATCTTGCCCTTATAATAGCCCAGATCCTTCAGCCGCTGCTGAACCAGGGCCGCGTCGTCGGTTTTATCTCCCCTCCGGACCGTATCGGAGGGCGGCGCGACCGTCGGCGCGGGCGTTGGCGTCACCACGACGGAAGCTCCCATCGCCGTCGCGCCGAAAAGCACGGCTTGATCGCCGGCGTCGGCCTCGCCGTTCTCCACCAGGCCGTGCTTGGCCTCGAAGCTCTTGATTGCGTTGACGGTATCTTGATCGCAGGTTCCGCTCGCTTCCCCGGTATAATATCCAAGCTCCTTCAGGCGGGCCTGCAAGCGCTCCACCGCTTCGCCGGTGGAACCGCTTTTCACCGTCGCCCCGCCGACGGGCGCGACGGTTTTTAAAATTTTGCGGTAGCCCTTGGTGTTTTTCGGCGTGCCCTCGTATAGCAGCCTTTGCAGCTCCTGATCGGCTACGCCCGTCTGCTCGCGACCGTTTCGCTTCTGCATGGCCTTTACCGCCGTCTCCGTCAGCCCGCCATATTTCCCGTCCACCTCGGAGGTAAAGTATCCCAGCTCCGTGAGCGCCTCCTGTAGGGCGCGCACGGCGGCTCCCGAGCTCCCCTTCTCCAGGGAGGTATACTTCGCCGCGTCCGGATTCAGCGTTGGCGTCGGATCGGGCGCAGGAGTGGCAATGCTCGCCAGATTGACGTATCCCGCGTACACATAGCCCGTTTTGCCGTTGACCTTCACCTTGGCAAAGCCGTTGTCCGTCAGGCTATATACGGTCACAACCGTATCCGCCAGGAGCGTCTGATACACCTCGCCCGTCTCGCTGGCGGTTTTGCGAAACTTCACGCGCCCGGCCAGCGTGGTATCGTAGGGATAATCCGTTACCGCGGGAGGCGGGGCTAAAGACAGGCTCGCGCTTGGGCTGGGGTCGGGCGACGGGTCCGTGCCGTCGATATACTGCTTCACGCAATATCCCGTCTTGCCGTCAAATTGTACCTTGTAATAGCCGCCGCTGACGCCGAGGATCGTGACCGCGTCCCCCGCCTTAATCCGCTTTAAAACGGTGGAGGACGTACTGGCGCGGCTGCGCAGGTTGACATCGTCCATGCTGATGGTTTCATAAGGATACGCCGCCGCAAACGCCTGGCTGAAAAGCGGCAAAAACAGCGCCGCCGCCAGCAGCGCCGCCAGCATGCGCGCCCCTCTTTTCTGATGCGTCATCTTCAACCCTCCACAGGCCCAAATGGCGAAATAGTTGCCTTTCCTTGGATATTGTAGGGCAATTTGTTAAGTGTGTCAAGCATGTTATTCATATTTATGTAACATTTTATGCCAATTTCTTTTCCTCGGCGGGCAGCACGCGAACCTTCTTGAATCGCTTGAGCTTCCTGCGCACATAGGCCTCCGCGTCGGGCAAATCCGCGATCGGGCACCGCACCGCCACCGCCTGCCAAAATGTAGGCCGAAAGAAAAGCAGCGTGAATCCTTCCCTCCACACACGGACGCGCCGAACCTCGCTCCACGGCAAATCGATACGGCGCACCAGCGTCAGCCCTTCAAGCGGCGGGCGGTCGTCGGCAAGCTTTTCCACGCTTCCGGGCGATAAAAAGCGCGCGTACAGGCGAAAGGGGGACGGATTGGACAGATACGTCCGCGCTGTGACGCCCTGCTTATCCAGAACATAGTGCACACGCTCCGGGCCTTGGATCAGCAGCAACAAAAGCAGCAGCAAAAGCGTAACCGCCAGCGCCGCAAGCAGCGTCCGGGCAAAGCCCTGAAAGAGCAGTGCGGTTACGCCCGCCGCGCCGTTCTCGACGGCTTCCGCCGCCAGGGCGGTCGCCAGCGCCAGCAGAAACGCCGGCAGGATCACCCGCAGCAGGTTGTTCCAGGCAAACCAGTCTTGAGCGGGCACGCGTACCGCACCGAAGGAAAGCTGTTCGTTGGTTTGGCTCAGCTTGCCTCCGCAGTAGGGGCACACGTCGGACGGAGGCGTTTCCGCCTTGCATTTTCGGCAGTAATTAACCATTGGCATTCGGGCGTCGCATCCCTTCCAGGTGAAATATGGCAGCGCGCATACGGCGCGGCATGCTGGGCATGCTGTTTGATGAGGTGATGAACGATGGAGTACTACCCGACCCTTCAGGACCTTCTCAGGCATAGCCCCCAAAGCAAACAGCTTTTTGACAGCTTTACCCCGGACGCGCAGGTAGCGCTGCAGGAGCAGCGGCAGAACATTCACACCTATGCGGATTTGCAAAAAATTGCCGCAAGTTTTGATCAACAGGCGAAGAGCTGGTAGGCAACTTGCGCCTCGACCGGTCATAGGCTGTAGGGAGAACATCCCGAAAGGAGAGGCCCTATGACCCAACAAAACAATACAACAGGCAGCAAATGCGCGGAGGAATATGTCGTAAAGCGCGGCGACAGCTTTTACCTGATCGCTCACAAGCTGGGCGTGCCGCTGAGGGATTTGCTGGCCGCGAACCGGGACATCCATCCCGCCAGGCTGATGGTTGGCGACGTGCTCTGCATCCCCCGCGAGGAGGATGACGCGGTCGTCGACGGCATGGGTTCCGCCAGCGGAGCCGGGACCGCCAGCAGCGGCGGCACGGCCAACGGAACAGGCGGCACGGCCAACGCAAACGGCGCGGCTACCGGCACGGGTTCCGCCAACGGAGCCGGGACCGCCAACAGCGGCGGCACGGCCAACGGAGCAGGCGGCACGGCAAACGCAAACGGCGCGGTCAACGGCACGGGTTCCGCCAGCGGAACTGGCACAGGCGCGGGCACCGGCACGGCCAACGGAACAGGCGGCACGGCCAAC
>DBGEOK010000057.1:0-5687 GCA_048370855.1 Candidatus Limiplasma sp.
GTTCGCGGCCCCAGGGGGGGGAAATGATTGGTCTATGCGCTACGGACGCGACGAAAAAAAGCCCGGGCGGCAAAGCCCGGGCAGAGGGGGATGGTGAACGCGGGGTGGATGGCGGACTGGGCTGGGGCGGAGGAATCCGCCAAAGGCCGCGTTCCGGGAAAGGCTAGTTGAAGGTTCTGGCATTGGAGTTACGGGTGATGGAATGGCCGTCCGCGTCCCAGGTGGTCACAATGCGGTATTTGCCTTTGCCGATGGAGGAGGAATAGTTCATGGAGGCGGCATAACAGTTTGTGTTTTTGGCTACATAAGAGGGTACGGTAAGGTCGGTGACCTTTTCCCACTTGCTGTTTACTTCTTTTTGTAAGACGCAGGCGGTTACTTTAATTGCACTTTTATATTCATAAAGCGTTGCATCGAAATCCGCATTTTTTTTAGAAGTCAAGTTAGTTGTTGCCGAAGCAAATTCGGTATCAGCATAAGGAACGATAGCACTTGCGTTGGCAACAATGCACACTGATGTTACGGTCATAAAGAGCAATGTGAGGATTGCGATAAATTTCAAAGACATTCTTTTCATTTCGTATCTCCTCCAATAGATTCTATCACTTTAACTGAACTTTCCAAATCAATTGGGCCAGTCAACATATTAACAATATTTTTGGTATGCCACGTGCAAATCATTCTTTGAGTATTGTATGCGTAGTAAATCTTGTTTCCCCCGGCTAGGGTAAATTCGCCTTCTTCGTTCTGTTCAATAAGTGAATATGTATCCTCTATATTTAAAAAAAATTTGGAGTCATATATCAATTTAGTAGCTAAAGAAGCGTTACAGTAAGTGACTGAAAGTCGGCTGTTATTTGTACCTTGGCTGACAAAGTACCTCTCCACGCTCCAACCCTCCGGCAGCCACTTGGGCGTCTCCGGGGTGAAGCCGAGGAACGATACCGCCTCGGCAAAGTCCGCCGTCTCCAGCGTAGCCTGGCGCTGCTCTCCGTCCGCCGCGACGCTTCCGATCAGTCCGAGATCCGTTTCCCATCCCGTTACCTGATACTGCAAGCCCCCGTTGACCGAGCCTCCCGCCAGCCATTCCCGCCTCAGCGCCACTCCCACCGCGGCAACCACCACCACGATTGAAGCGACAGCAGCAGCCCTTTCCACATTCCTCCTTCCCGTCCTGCGGCGCGCCTCCTTCTCTTCCATCCGCCTGCGGAACGCGCGCAGCGCCTCGTTCTTATTGCTGACATACTTTTTTTGTCCGTGCGTTTCCAGCTCCCAGAGCAAGTCCTCGCAGGCGTCGATCAGCCGCAGGTCCGCCGGGCCGTCCTCCCTGGAAATCTCCGTGTCGATAACCTCTTCTACCCTCCTTATCATTTCTTCATAGGTCAGTTCGCCCTTGGCGATGGCCCTCTCGATCTCTGCCATTAATTGACTTGATTCGACGCTCATATCGCCTATTCCTCCGCTACATGTGGTGTATTAGCATGATAATCTTTCCCGAAAGAAGGATCATCCTCATCAACCCTGCCGCCCCTCGGGCCCGCGCCCTTTCCCGAAGCCGCCCCGCCGCCTCCCGCTCGTCCGGCGCGGCTCTTCCCGATGTGTCCATTTTATACCATTAGTCGCTATTTGGCAAGTATTGGCTCGAAATAATGCGGCAATTGCCGAAAAAGAAATTTTTTTGCGCTTTTGTGGGGCCGTTTGCGTCCCTACGGATATGTTTTTTCAATCAAATGGGGAGCGATGGCGATCGGGGACGTTGAGGGGCTCCGCCTCCCAAACCCTCCGCCTGCGGGCTTCGCCCTTTGGAATCCCATTTTTGGGCCGCGTTCGCGGCGCGCGGATTTTGTCAAATTTAGGCGGGGGCCAGCCGGAAACGGATTGAAAGCGCGGCAAAAGCATGGTATAATGGCAGACAGGGTATAAAGCCGACCTAGCTTCACAGCGTCAGCCAAGGGGCGGTCTGGTTCCGTTTGGGGGCGGGCGGCCCCGCCCGGCCCACGCGGCGCGGAACGGACAGCGGGTTGAAGGAGTAATACAGCATGAACGAACGCATGGATGCGAAGCAAACCATCCTGATCGTGGACGACTCGGAAATGAACCGCTCCCTGCTGGCGGATATGCTGGGGGAAAAGTTCGCCATCCTGGAGGCGGAAAACGGCATGGAGGCCGCCGCCATCCTCCGCACGCGGGAGGCCGAAATCTCCCTGATGCTGCTGGATATCGTGATGCCGGTGATGGACGGGTTCGAGCTGCTGGCCGTGATGAACAAGAACGGCTGGATCAAGGGCACGCCCGTCATCATGATTTCCGCCGAAACGGTGCCCGCGTATGTGGACCGCGCCTACGACCTGGGCGTGCTGGATTATATCAGCCGCCCGTTCGACGAGCGCACCGTCCAGCGCCGCGTGATGAGCACGATCATGCTGTCCGCCAAGCAAAAGGAGCTCACCTTTATGGTGGCGGACCAGATGTTTGAAAAAGAGAAAAACAACAGCCTGATGATTGAAATCCTGTCCAACATCGTGGAATTTCGCAACGGGGAAAGCGGGCTGCACGTGCTGCACATCCACGCGCTGACGGAGTGGCTGCTCAAGCAGCTCTTAAAGCGCACGAGCCGCTACCCCATCGCGCGCGCGGACATCGGGATGATCTGCAACGCCTCCGCGCTGCACGATATCGGCAAAATCGCGGTGCCGGAATCCATCTTAAACAAGCCCGGCAAGCTGACGACCGAAGAGTTTACCGTTATGAAAACCCATTCGGTGGAGGGGGCCGAGATGCTCCGGCGCATCCCCCTTCGGCAAAACGAGCCGCTTATCAAGGTCGGCTACCAGATTTGCCGCTGGCACCACGAGCGCTACGACGGCCGGGGCTATCCGGACGGGCTGAAGGGCGACGAAATCCCCATCGCGGCGCAGGTGGTTTCCCTGGCGGACGTGTACGACGCGCTGACGAGCAAGCGGGTTTACAAGCCCGCCTTCCCGCACGACCGGGCCATTCGCATGATATTAGACGGCGAGTGCGGGGCGTTCAACCCGCTGCTGCTGGATTGCCTGATGGACATTCAGGAGATGATCGAGCGGGAGCTGCAGCTCAACTCCCCCGGCTTCAGCGCCCAGCGGGATATCCAGCTCATGGCCGAGCAGATGATCGAGAGCGGGGAGCTGTCGGCGTCGCAGCGCACCATCCACCTGCTGGAGCACGAGCGCATCAAGTACCAGTTCTTCGCGGCCATGTCGCAGGAGGTTCAGTTTGAGTACACGGTGACGCCGGAAATGCTGGTGCTGTCCGAATGGGGGGCCAAGCGGCTGGGCACGCCGGAGATCATCGTCAGCCCCCGGGAGGACCGCTTCGGGCGCGAGGTGTTTCAGCCGGAGGATTACGACGACCTGATGGCCCGGCTTGCCGCCACCACGCCGGACAACCCGGTGGTGGAGGGGCGGTATCTGCTCACGGTGGGCGGGAAGGCCCGGTGGAGCAAGGTGATCGCCCGCTCCATGTGGTCGGATTCCCACGAGGCGCAGTATACGGGCGCCATCGGCAAAATTGTGGACGTACACGAGGATTACGAAAAGCTCAACCGCCTTGAGCGGCTGGCGACGCACGACATGCTCACCGGGCTGTACAACCGCAGCGCCGCGCGGGCGCAGATCGAGAACATCCTGCGCCGGGGCGGCGAATACTGCCTGCTGCTGTTTGACCTGGATTTTTTCAAGACGGCCAACGACGAGCACGGCCACCTGTTTGGGGACGCGATTCTCAAGCTGGTGGCGAGCAACGTGGAAAAGACCGTCCGAAGCGCGGACATCGCGGCCCGCGTGGGCGGGGACGAGTTTTTGATCTTCGCGGAATGCGCGGGCGGCCCGGAGCCGCTGGTCAACCGCATCTTTTCTTCCCTGACGGACGAATACAAGGGGTTTTCCATCTCGGTCAGCATGGGCGTGGCCAAGGCCCCGGAGCACGCGGGCGACTACGCCGCCCTGTTCCACTGCGCGGATCAGGCGCTGTACGCGGCCAAGCGCGCGGGCAAGGGCCGCTGCTGCTACTATGACGACAGCATGAAGGACCTGCTTTCCGCGCTCTCTTCCATCGACAGCGAGGCGTAACCGCACGGCACAGTATGGAGGGGCTTTTTGATGAAGCGATCACGCAAAGGGACCAAGTGGCTTTTTGCCGCGCTGGCGGCCTTGCTGGCGCTGGCCGTTACGTGCCCGGCGGGCGGCGCGCTGGCCGCGCCGGAGCGCCGCGTGCTCAAGGTGGCGTTTCCGCAGGTGAACGGCTTTTCCATTACGGACGAGGACGGCACGCGGCGCGGCCTGGTGGTGGACTTTCTGAACGAGATTTCCAAATATACCGACTGGGATTATGAATACGTCGATGTCAGCGCGGAAGACATGATCGAGGGCTTCCCAAACGGGGCGTTCGACCTGATGGGCGGCACCTACTACTCGCCCGACTGGGAGAGCCTGTACGGCTATCCCGATTACAACGCCGGGTACGTCAAATCCGTGCTGCTGGGCCGGCGCGACGACGACACCCTCAAGAGCTTCGACCAGAAGAGCATGAACGGCAAGACGGTCGGGGTGTATGAAAACGCGAAGGAGAACATCCGGCGGCTGAAAGCGTACCTGGCGATGAACGGCATCGAATGCGCGTTTCATTACTATACGAAGGAAGAGCTCTCCCCGGAGGGAAACCTTTACGCCTACTTGGAAAGCGGCGAGGTGGATTTGCTGCTGGGCAACGGCACGAAATCCAGGGAGCGGTTCCGGGTGGTCACGTCGTTTGACTCGCAGCCGCACTACATCGTGTGCCGGCCGGACGACCGGGAAACGCTGGCCGGGCTGAACCTCGCGCTGGAGAAAATCTACGACGCGAACCCCGACTATGCCGACGAGTGCTACGCGGCCAACTTTCCGGGCTTCCGCAAGGCGGACATCCAGATCAGCCGGGAGGAGCGGGACTATATCGAGGCCAAGGGCACGGTGACGGTCGCCGTGACCGAAAGCTGGCATCCGCTGCTCTGCCTCAACACCGCGACGGTCGCGCATAACGGCATCGTGCCGGACACGCTGGAAAAGGTGTCGGAGTTCACCGGGCTTTCGTTTGCCTATGTTTACGCCGAAACCTACATGGACGCCATCCGCCTGGTTCAGCAGGGCGAGGCCGACATGCTCGGCTTTTTCCTGGGGGACGAGGACGACGCCGTCCGGATGGATCTGGCGCTGACCAAGCCCTTCGCGGCGCTGAACAACATGCTGGTGCGCAACAAGGCGACCAACTACCCCGACGCGGGGCTGACCGGCGCCATCACCGAGGGCCGGACGCTGCCCCGGCAAATCAGCGTGGAACAGGTTCGGTCCTATTCGGACATCAAGGACGCGCTCCTGGCCGTCAACAACGGGGAGGTCGATTTTGTCTACGGCCTCTCCAGCCGCCTGGAGCAGGATATCCAGCAGTACCACCTGGCCAACGTGGTGCCGGTATCGCTGGCCGACGGGGTGAGGGACGTGGCCTTCGCGCTGTCCCGCCCGGCGGACGCCACGCTGCTGACGGTATTCAACAAGGCGATTAACAGCATGTCCAGCAAGGAAAAGGAGACCATTCTCAACCAGAACATGATCTCCGTGGGAGCCAGCGGGCTGTCCCTGACGGATTTGATCTACGCCAACCCCATGCTGTTTGTG
>DBGEOK010000058.1:0-28083 GCA_048370855.1 Candidatus Limiplasma sp.
AGGATATCAAGCGAAACGAGAACGCCGCCCGGGCAGGGCGGCGGGCGACGATTGAGCTTGCGGGAGGCGGAGGGAAGCGGCAGCCCTGTGGGCTGTTCGCCGAAGGCGAAAGCGACCCGGAGGATATCAAGCGAAATGAGAACGCCGCCCGGGGAGGGCGGCGTTTCCCTTTTGCGGACCGCGCGCTCAGCGGTTTTCGGGGGTTTTCCCCTCAGACTTGGCCTTCTGCCCGATCTTGTTTTCCGTCCCATTTTTCAGCCGCTCAATATTAGCGCGGTGACGCCATACGCCCAGGAAGAACAGCGCCGCTGTAAACAGGCATGTAAACCAGTCCCCCCAATGGGTGGCGCACATCAAAACCATGTAGCACAGGAGCATGGACATGCTTCCAAGGCTGATATAGCGGGTCAGCGCGATGACGCCCACGCACAAGAGAATAGAGACAATTCCCCAAAGGGGATTGACAAAAAAGATGACCGCGGAGGAACAGGCGACGCCCTTTCCGCCCTTAAAGCCATAAAACACGGGCCAGTTATGGCCCAGAACCGCAAAAAAGCCGCCCAGCATCGCGCCGTAGCCCGCGACGCCGAAGACGGCCCCCGGAAGGATGAGGCTTCCAAACCAGCAGGCGAGCGTAGCTTTTGCAAAATCCCCAACAAAGGTGACCAATCCCGATTTGAGGCCGAGCACGCGGAGCACGTTGCTTGCGCCCGTATTCTTGCTCCCGGCCTTGCGGATATCCACGCCCCTGGCGTTGGAAACGGTCAGGCCGGTGGAAAAGCAGCCCAGCAGATAGGAGACGACGGCGATCAGGGCCGACAGCAGAATTTCACGCATAGGCTCCTCCTTTGCGGTTGCCCGCGGGTAAATTGAGGCTTTGCAAAGTATACCATAGTTCCGGCCAAAAGAAAAGCCGCCGGGCCTTGCGCTCGGCGGCCCGGTCGAAAAAAGGCCGCGAAAATCGCCGGAGGACCGCGCCTCCGGCGATCGTTGGATAAGGGCGGCCCTGTGCCGCCGACTTGTTTCAAGACTGCCGGAGCGGGATTGAAAGCGTTCTCCATCACCCCGCGTCCGGCCAGGAAAACAGGCGTTATTGCGCGGTCTGCGCCTCGCGGTAGCTGGTCAGGAAGATATCCAGCACGCTTTCGGGCAGGTTGTTCAGGATTGTGTAAAGCGTTTGCTGCGAGCGGGTTTGCATGTCGGTCGCAAATTCCTGATATTCGGCGTCCGTCATGGCGGAGACTCTCTCGGCCGTTTGATGTGTGGCGGCCTCGACGGCCTTTAGCGCCTCGTCCTCAACCTCCCTGGTCTTCAGGTTGAAGCTGAGAAGGGGACGATCCGAAGCGGCGGGCGCGATGATCGCCGCCGCGTTGGAGCGGGCATAGATGGCGACGGTGCGGTCTTTCACGCCGTCAGCCTCGGCCTTGTCGTATGCAAGGGTAATCTGCTGCTTGCCGGCCAACAGGGCCAGGGTGGCGGTCGTCGTCTTGTCCTTGGCCTGGAGGGCGTCAAACTCGCCCACGCAGATTTCCTCGCCGTTTGCGGTCATGGAAAGCTGAGCCTTGCGTTGGACGCCTTCGTCCGTGGTCAACCGGCGGTAGGAGGCGTCCATGGTCACATGAACCGTTTCCGATTCATCCTTTTCGGCTCCGCCGGACTGGGCTGCCGCGTCGATATCGTCCGGTATCAGGAGATCCGCCGTCAGGTCCAGGGAAACGGGCGCACCGCTTTCCTTCAACGCCGTCAAGGCGATGCTGATGTCGGATTTCCGGTACAGCTCTTTAAGCTCGGCAATCATCTCGTCCGTTTTTTCGGACTTTTCCTTCTCGGTCGCCTCGGGCGTTTCTTCCTCGACGAGCTTGGCTACGAATTTGCGCATCATGGCGGTGTCGCAAAGCGTGACGTAATCCTCCTGGGTTAAGACGACGGTGAGCTTGCCTGTGGCGGAGTCGTGCGTTTCATCCGAAAATTCGCCTTCCTCGACGATCATCCGGCTATACACGCCCTCGATAAACTGCACCATCGCGGGATCGTCCTGAAACGTTTCCTTCGCAAGCGCCAATCCCTTCTCGGGGGTTTCGGCCTCGGAAAAGTCCTGGTTCGCGGCGGCGGCAAAGTCGGTCAGGAACCCCTCCTTCCCCTGTGTAAAAATATCCTGAATGAGAGCGGCGGTTTCATCGTCATAACCGGACGTCTTGACGGCTTTTTCCATCGCCTCAAAACACTCTTCCCAGGTGTAGAAGAGCACGTCGGGGCTGACGGTATCGCTTTTGACGTATACGCCGTTCTCATCCGCCCGGAAGGCGGCGCTTGCAACGTCCGTATCGTTTAACACCACGGAAAGCTTAGCGCTGTCGTCCCCCGCGGTAAGCCGGAAGGCGAGCGAATCAAAGAAATCGGCGGCTGCCTGGACGGAGGAGAGCTCGTCGCCGGGGATGATGGAGAGCGTGTACTCCGTCGCGGCAAGCGCCGAAAGCGGCAGCGCCAGGGTCAGGAGCAGGCATAATAAAGTCGTAAACAGCTTGCGGATCATTTACGTTCCTCCTTTAATGGTTCAGCTTGGTGGATGACGTTCTAGATTATAACGCATGAAGGCGGATTTGTCATTCTTTTGACAATATAAACCTCTTTTAGTATCGCAATCCGTCCGCCGGGTCGCCTGAAAGCTACCGCTTCAGCCAAACCGTTTGGTTTACAATGGGCGTATAGCTTTGGATGAGCTTGACGACCTTTGCGCTCACGTTTGTATCGGCGTAATCGCCGGGCATGGCGCGCGGCTCGCCCGCGCGCTGCATGGCGATAGCGAGCTCCGCCGCCTGCCGCACGCTGTCCTGCGTGATGCCGCCGATCACGACGGTTCCCTTGTCCAGCACCTCGGGCCGTTCGGTGGAGGTCCTGATCAGCACGCCGCAAAAGCCGAGCATGGCGCTTTCCTCGCTGAGGGTGCCGCTGTCGCTGAGCACCACGAGGCTGTTCATCTGCAAGTGGTTGTAATCGAAAAAACCGAAGGGCGGCAGGCTGCGCACAAGGGGATGGAAGGTGAAGTTGCGCTGCCGGATGAACTTGAGGCTCCTGGGGTGCGTGCTGTAAATCACGGGAAGCTGATAGGCCTCCGCCATCTGGTTGATCGCCTGCATCAGAGACAGGAAGTTACGCTCGATGTCGATGTTTTCCTCGCGGTGCGCGGATACCAGAATGTATTTGCCCCGCTCGAGCTCCAGGCGCCGGAGGACGTCGCTCTGTTCAATTTGGGGCATGGCGGCTTCCAGCACCTCGCGCATCGGGGAGCCCGTCACAAAAATCGTTTTTCCGTCGATGCCCTCGCTGAGCAGATAACGGCGGCTGTTTTCGGTATAGGGCAGGTTGATGTCGGAGATATGATCCACGATCTTGCGATTGATCATTTCGCTGACGTTCCAGTCCCAGCAGCGGTTCCCGGCCTCCATATGGAAGATGGGAATTTTGAGCCGCTTGGCCGATATGGCGCATAGGGCGGAATTGGTATCGCCCAGGATCAGCACGGCGTCCGGCTTTTCCCTCAGCATGACCCGGTAGCTCCGCGCGATGATGTTTCCCATGGTTTCGCCAAGGTCCGCGCCGACGGCGTCAAGGTAAAAATCCGGAGGGCGAAGGCCCAGCTCCCGGAAAAAAACCTCGTTGAGCGCGGGATCGTAGTTCTGCCCCGTATGCACGACCAAATGGGTCAAATAACGGTCGGCGCAGCGCATGACCGCCGACAGGCGGATGATTTCGGGACGCGTGCCCAGCACGGTCATCAGCTTGAGCTTGCTCATTCAGGCATCTCCTTTTTCGGGCTTTACGGGAAGGCGAATGGTATCCGGCGCGTTAGGATCGAAACGCTCGTTTGCCCACATGAGCGTAAGCATGTCCGTATCGCCCAGGTTTTCCAGGCTGTGCGTATAGCCGGGGGGGATATCCACCACCTGGGGCGCGCTTCCGCAAACCGGATAGCTGATGACCGTGCCGTCCCCGACCTTGCGAAGGCGGATCACGCCCTCGCCGGAAAGCACGATGAACTTTTCATGCTTGGTATGGTGCCAATGCTCTCCCTTTGTTACGCGCGGCTTGGATACGTTTACGCTGAGCTGGCCGTGCGCGCCCATGTGCAGAAGCTCCGTGAAGGAACCGCGCCCGTCGGCGTGCGTGACAGGCGAACGGGCAAAGTCGTCTGAAGGAAGGAAGCTCAGGTACGTGGCGAACAGCGCGCGGGTGAGGGGACCGGCCGGCTCCGGCAGGTCCAGCGAGTCGCGCGCGTCCCGGAAGGAGGCGACGCGCCGCGCCAGCTCGCCCACGGTCAGGGCATATTCGGGACGGACGACGCAGAAATCTCCTTCGCGCGTTGGCGAACCGTCGAGCGCGCGCAGAAATTCCGCCACGATATCGTCGATATAGATCAGCCGAAGCGGAGCGTCCGGGTCGTTGACGGTTATGGGCAGCCCGCGCGCGGCTTGATGGCAGAAGGTCGCCACGGCGCTGTTATAATTGGGACGGCTCCATTTGCCAAACGCGTTGGTCATGCGGTAAATGTACACGGGGGCGCCGCAGCGGCTGCCGTACCCGCGCACGGACGCCTCCGCGGCGCGCTTGCTGATTCCGTAGGGGTTGTCCAGCGCGGCCTGCGTTGAGCTGGACAGCAGCACCGGCGGTTTTTTCGCCCCTTCCAGGAGCGCCAGCAGCTCGTCGGTAAACCCGCCGTTGCCCCGCATAAATTCCTCCGGATTTTCGGGGCGGTTGACCCCGGCCAGATGAAAGACAAAATCCGCCCTTTCGGCCGCCGCGCGCAGCTCCTCTTTGCCGCTGCGGACGTCTGCGCAAAAAAGCGTATCGCCGCGCGCGCCGGCCCGCTCCGCGAGCGCGGCGCGGAGATTGCGGCCCATGAAGCCGTCCGAGCCTGTAATCAGGATTTGCAAGTAAAGCCCTCCCTCTCCCTTTCCTTACCCGGTGTATGATACAGGAACCGTTTGGGCATGTCAACGCTTGACGCCGCGCGCGAGCGTATCTTATAATAGGTATGTTCCACTTTGAATGGAGGGCGGGGATGCTTCCCATGCGGATGCTGGTGATTTGCTTTGGCCTGCCGGACGCCGAAGCGGCGGTTGACGCCGTGCGAAGCGGCCTGGCCGCCGCCTCCAGCCCCTTCGGCGTCAGGTTCGCCGTGCCGGACCGCTTTGAAGGCGCGTTTGCCACGACGGACGCGGCCGCGCCGGGGCGGCATAACGTGCTTTTTTTCCGGGAGGACGCGGGGCTGGAAGGCGTCGTTCCCCTGCTCGGGGATGAAACGCATTTTTTATCGCTGGAGGGCGCGTATGGCTTTGCCGAAAAATGGGATCAAACGCTATACGCCCGGCTGCGGAAAGCGCCGGAACGCAACGCGCTGCTGACGGGCTCCATCAGCGCGGCGTCGGAGGAAACGCCGCCCCAGCCCTATCTTCCGGCGTTTGCCGAGAACTTTGAGGCGGGAGGCGTGCTGATCGAGCGCGGGCTGCCGCTGGTCTGTTCCGCCGCGCCGGTGCGGACGCTGGCCATCGACCCCGCGCTGCTCTTTGGGCCCGTTGATTTTCTGCGCGGCTCGGAGCTGAAGCGGGATACGCTGTCCATCGCGGCGTATGTGGCGGGCGTTCCCGTTTACGCCTTGGACCGCGCGGCGCTGTGGCCGCTGAAGCCCGTTCCCGAGCGCCGGCTCAGGCGGCCGGTGGAAAACGTCCTTCCGGGCACGACGCTGGCCCGCTTTGAACAGCTCGCCGGCTTCCGTTATGAGATGAAACGGGCGGGCGTGCGCACGACATGGGGTCTTTTCAATACGGAAAGCAGCTACGCGCAGCAAATGCCGCGCGGGCTGGCGGTGGTCCAGCGGACCAGGGCCCTATTTTCCCGCGGGGGCGCGGCGCGGATGCCGCTGATCGTCGCCGCGTTTATCGACCTGCCGCGGCCCGGCAAGCCGATTCCGGCTTATCTGCTCCGCTTCGGGTTTTTACAGGCGCTGGAGAACCTGCCGCTGCTGCTGTATACGGGCGGAAGTCAGGAGCGGTATCTGCGGGCGCGCTTCCCCAACGCCTGGAGCTACCCGGACCGCAAGGTGCTGCCCCGGGAGCTTCTGTGCCAGGGCATGACGCCTGAGCAGCACTTTAAGCGCAGCAAGCTTCTGCTGCTTGCGCGCGCGGCGGAACGGCATCCGGAGTTTACGCATGTCGCTTGGGCTGATATCGACCTGCTGGAGCACCCGATTTGTCCGCAGGCCGCGCCGGATTTTGCGTCCCTGATGGATGACCGTGTGCATTTGGCCACAGTAAACGCGATTCCGGATGCCTCGTTCCTGGTGACGCCGGTTTCGCGGCTCAGGCTGCTGGCGCGCGAGGTGAGGTCGATTACCCAAATGGACGCGGAGCTCAAGCGCGGGCTAAGCGAGGAGGCGATGCTGGAACGCTTGGTGGACAAGTATCCGGATCTGTTTACGCTTCATCCCATGCCGCGAAAGCGCCTGCTGATGCTCACTTCGTTTGCGCCGGAGTTGCTGAGCCGGCGTTATCAGGCGCTGCTGCAAAACCTTTCGCCGCCGTGGCGGGGAGAGCTTGAAAGTGGAAAAAAGGAGAAGAGAACATGGAGCACGTAAGCGGCAGACCCTCCAAAACCGTCGCGGCCAGCCGGGCCGAGCAGGTGCATATCGTCATGCCGGCGGACGTAAACGCCGGGTTCAACCTGTTCGGGGGCATGCTGATGCAGTGGATTGACGTGGTGGCGGGCGTTGTGGCGCGCCGGCATTCCGGGTGCGAAATCCTGACCGCCGCCGTGGATCATCTGGAGTTTTTAGCGCCCGCGCACCTGAACGATACCGTTACGCTGATGGGACGGGTGACCTATGTGGGGAACACCAGCATGGAGGTATGCGTCGAAACGTATGTGGAGAGGCTGAGCCATCCGAACGAGCGGCTTCATGTAAACCGCGCGTATTTAACGATGGTGGCGCTCGACAGGGAAAACAGGCCCGCGCAGGTGCCGATGCTCGAGCTGCGCACGGAGGAGGAACGCGCGGATTTTGAAGCGGGAAAGCAACGGCGGGAAATGAGAAGGCATTCCGCCAGATAGCGGATAAGGCAAAAGAAAGGCGGGAGGGGGAACGGGATTAACGATCCGTCCCCCCTCCCGCCTTGGGAATCTCCGGTCGCTTACAAAACCGCGCCGGGCCATAACGGGCCTTAATCGAAATAGACGGGCTTCCCGGATTGAGCGCTGTTGTAAATGGCCTCCAGGATGCGCGTTACCACCAGCGCCTGCTCCGGCTTGGTTACCAGCTCGTTTTCGCCGCGAAGGAAGCCGATCCAGCTTTCCGCCTCCATCAGGCCGGGATCTCCGCCCTGGCCGCTGAAATAGGCGACCTCGCCCGCCGCAAGCCCGGGATAGGTTTCATACGTCCTGGCATATTTTTCGCCGTTGAGCCGAAGTGGATTTTCCTTGGGGCCGAGCATATCCGCCCCGCCCTCGGTGCCGCACAGAATGGTTTTGGCCTCGTCCACCAGCAGGGTGTTCAGCGCCCAACTGCTTTCCAGGTAGACCGTCGCGCCGCTTTTCATGCGCACAAAGCCAAAGGCGCTGTCCTCCACGGTATATTTTTTCGGGTCCCAGCTTCCCCACATGTTGGCGGCGTTTTCCCGGTCCCCAAGCTTGCGGTAAACCGAGCCTACGACCATCTCCGGCTCATAGTTGTCCATGCACCAGAGGGTAAGGTCCAGCGCGTGGGTGCCAATGTCGATCAGCGGCCCGCCGCCTTGCTTTTCCGCGTCGAGGAACACGCCCCAGGTAGGCACGGCGCGGCGTCGGATCGCCTGGGCGCGCGCGTAATAAATCTCCCCCAGGTCGCCGTTTTCACAGCATTTTTTCAAATACGCGCACTCCGGCCGGAAACGGTTCTGATAACCGATGGACAGCCTGCGCCCCGTCTCCCGCTGGCAATCGAGCATTCTTGACGCTTCCCGCGTATTAATGGCCATGGGCTTTTCGCACATCACATCCTTGCCCGCGCGCATTGCGGCGCAGGATATGTCGCTGTGGCTGGAGTTGGGGGTTAGCACGTGGACGACCTGAACGTCCGGGTTTTTGAGCAGCTCGCGGTAATCGGCATAAACGGCCGCGTCAGGCGCGCCGAACTCCCTGGCGGCCTTCTGCGCCCGCTCCGGCACAAGGTCGCAAAACGCGACGAGCCGCACGCCCTCTACCTTGGAAAGCGCGGGCATATGCTTGCCGTTGGCAATGCCGCCGCAGCCGATGATACCGACGAAAATTTCCTGACGCTTCATAGATAAGCCTCCTGTCCGGGCCCGATGGGGGAATCAGCGCCCGCTTGTGAGGCTATTATACGACAGCTCCCGCGGGATTTCAATGCGCAAATATTCTGAAAACGTTGCACAGAAAGGCCCGCCCGCTTATGGAAGGGCTGGGCGAGGGAGATGGCGATGGGCAAAATGCCCGGGCCGCGTCCGCGCGGCGGATTTCTCTTGACATCGGCCGGTTTCCTGTTAAGATAGGCATATTTGGAGCGAAGGCGGGCTTGCGCCGGGCCGTTTTCGCTTACGCCGGAGGGGTGAGTGGAATGCGTGACGGCTTTACGGAGGGTAAAATCCTGCCGCCTCTGCTTCGCTTTACGCTGCCGGTGCTGGCCGCCTTAATCCTGCAAACGGCGTATGGCGCGGTCGATCTGCTCATCATCGGACGGTACTGCGCCGCGCCGGAGGTATCGGCGGTCTCCACCGGCAGCCACATATTGCAGATGCTTACGGTTGTGATTACGGGGCTGGCCATGGGAACGACCGTTCTGCTGGGACAGTCGCTGGGGCAGGGCGACGCGCGCGCCGCCGGGGACGCCGCTGGCGCCGCCGTGTGCCTGTTTGCGGTGGTCGGGCTGGTTGCCGCGGGGCTGACGGCGCCGTTCTCGGGGCTGCTCGCTCGGGCGATGCACGCCCCGCCCGAGGCGCTTGCGGGAACGGCGGAATATGTGCGTATCTGCGGAGCGGGCGCTCTGTTTATTGTGGCGTATAACGTGCTGGGCAGCATATTTCGCGGCATCGGCGACTCCAAAACGCCGCTGGTTGCCGTGGCGATTGCGTGCGCGGCCAATATCGTGCTGGATCTGCTCTTTGTGGCGGCGCTCGGCTGGGGCGTGGCGGGCGCGGCGCTGGCGACGGTGCTCGCCCAGCTTCTCAGCGTGATGCTTTCCGCGCTGATGGTTTTCCGGCGCGGACTGCCGTTTCCGCTTGAGCGCCGGCAGGTACGCTTTAACCGGCCGGTGATCGGCCGCACCCTGCGGCTGGGCGCTCCGGTGGCGCTGCAGGAATTTCTGGTAAGCTGTTCGTTTTTGGTCATCATGGCCATCGTAAACAGGCTTGGGGTTGTGCCCTCCGCCGGCGTGGGCGTCGCGGAACGGCTGTGCGGCTTTCTGCTGCTGCTGCCCTCCTCGTTTATGCAATCCATGAGCGCGTTTGTCGCGCAAAACATCGGGGCGGGCAAATGGGCGCGGGCGAGGCGCGCGATGGGGTATGGCATGGGCGCGTCCTTTTTGGCCGGCCTTGCGCTGAGCTACGCGGGCTTTTTTCACGGGGACCTGCTGGCTGCTGTTTTTGCCCGGGACCCGGGGGTCGTCCGGGCCGCGGCGGACTATCTGCGCGCCTATGCCATCGATACGCTGCTGGTGTCGTTCCTCTTTTGCTTTATCGGATATTTCAACGGCTGCGGCCAGACCGGCTTTGTCATGGTTCAGGGCATCGTGGGCGCGTTTGGCGTGCGCATTCCCGTTTCCTACCTGATGAGCAGGCTTCCTGAGCCCTCCCTGTTCCGGATTGGGCTGGCGACGCCTTGCTCCACGGTGGTGCAGATTGGCCTTTGCGCATGCTGGTTTGCACGGATGAACAGAAGGAAGAAAGGGGAGGCAAGCCTATGAGGGAAATAACGCTGAAAAAGGCGGATGAAACGGAGCGGGACGCCGTGCTTGGGCTGTACCGTGCGTGCGCGGGCCTGGATACCTGCTGCTGGAACGAGGAATACCCGGACGCCGGCATATTGGAGGAGGATATTGCCCGCGGGGCGCTGTACGTATGGAAGGAGGACGGCGCGCTGGCGGGCGCGGCGTCGCTGTTGGACTTTGACGATGTGGAGGAAGCGGGGCTTCCCTTTCGGTTTACACAGCGCCCCTGCGTGCTCTGCCGCCTTTGCGTGACGCCGGCGCGCCAGGGCGGAGGCGAGGGGCGCCGGCTGCTATCCGCCGCCGAGCGCAAGGCGCGGTCGCTTGGGCACGGCGCCGTTCATCTGCTGTGCGACGAGCGCCAGGAATCCGCCAACCGCCTGTACCGTTCCGCGGGTTATACGGCCGTCGGCCGGATCGCGCTGTATGGGCTGAGCTTTAACGCCTATGAAAAGCCGCTCGAGCACGCGGGCCAGGACGGGCGGAGCGAAGCGATTGCGTTTTGACTTTCCATAGCCGCGATGATATAATGCGAAGGAACGGCGTCAAAAAAACTGATACGACCCACGAAATCTTCCCATGCTAAAGACAACAAGGGGGAAACGACATGGACGTAGGCGCAATCCTGAAGGAGCTGTTCGGAGGCGTTCTCTACCTCGGAACGGCGGAAGGGATCAAATCCCTGGTGATGTTCCTGATCGCGGGCGTGCTGATTTATCTGGCTA
Source organism: Candidatus Limiplasma sp. (assembly GCA_048370855.1). Lineage (GTDB taxonomy): Bacteria > Bacillota > Clostridia > Christensenellales > Aristaeellaceae > Limiplasma. The sequence goes on from DBGEOK010000058.1 coordinate 10,696, forward strand.
TCCGAAAGGATTACGAGCCCGCGCTGCTGCTGCCCATCGGCTTTGGAGCGATTTTGGCAAACCTCCCGCCGGTCATCGACGCGATCACGGGAAACCCGGCCGCCAGCGTCCTGGGCTCCGAGGGCTTCCTGACCGTGCTGTTCAACTCCGGCATACGCAACGAGCTTTTTCCCATCCTCATTTTTATCGCCGTGGGCGCGATGATCGATTTTTCGCCGCTGCTGAAGGACCCTTCGATGATTTTTTTCGGCGCGGCGGCCCAATTCGGTATCTTTGCGACCTTCCTGCTGTCTCTGGTTTTAATTCCCATTGTGCTGCCGGCGACCGCCGGCAACGACAGCCTGATTATCCGGCTGGCGTCCGCCATCGGCATTATCGGCGCGGCGGACGGCCCGACCACGCTGTACGTGGCCAATCACTTCAGGCTGACGGAGTATATGGCGCCCATCAGCGTCGCGGCGTACAGCTACATGTCGCTGGTGCCCGTGATCCAGCCTCCCGTGATCCGCGCGCTCACCAGCAAGAAGGAACGCATGATCCGCATGAACTATAACGAGGAGCGCGCGTCAAAAACGGCGCTGATTCTTTTTCCCATCATCGTGACGGTGGTGGCCGGCGTGATCGTCCCCATGAGCGCGCCTCTCGTGGGCAGCCTGATGTTCGGCAACCTGATCCGCGAGTGCGGCGTGCTGGAGCGGCTGAGCAAAACGGCTCAGAACGAGCTGGCCAACCTGGTGACCATTCTGCTGGGAATTACGATTGGCTCCACCATGGTGGCGCAGAACTTCCTGCGCTGGGATACGCTGCTGATTATGGGCCTGGGCTTGTTTGCGTTTGTGTTTGACACGGCGGGCGGCGTGCTGTTTGCCAAGGCGCTCAACCTGTTCCGCAAAAACAAGATTAACCCGATGGTCGGCGCGGCGGGCATCTCCGCCTTTCCCATGAGCGCGCGCGTCATTCAAAAGATGGCCAAGGATGAAGACCCGTATAATTTTATTTTGATGCAGTCCATCAGCGCCAATGTATCCGGCCAGCTTGGCTCCATTGTGGCGGGCGGCATGGTGATTACGCTGGTGGGCATGATGCTGGGCGGCGCATGGTGAGCCCCGGGCTTTGAACAACCGGAAAGGACAGGTATGGATATGCTGACAAACTGGATTGCCACTATGGCGGAGGCTGCCGGTACGGAGGCCGCCGCACCCGGGCTGGCGGCGCTGCCGCTGTTTACCAAGGGCCTGCTGACTACGCTGATCGGGCTGGTCGGCGTATTCCTGGTGCTGACGCTGTTTTTCTTTACGATTAAGCTGATGCAGAGGATTAAGACGCGGGATGAAAAGTAGGAGGGCGCAGCCATGTATACCCAGGAAGATATGACCGAGGTAAAGCGCCGGCTGACGAAGCGCTGGTGGATTACGGCTGTTCCCGCTGTTTTGCTGGTCGCGGCGGCCGTCGCGGTGTTTGTGGCCGGCCAGCTTGCGCGGAGCGAAACGCTTTGGATGGCGACGGCGGCGCTGACCGTGGCGGGAGGCGTCTACTTCCTGTTTTTCTATGGCGTGTATACGCGCCCGATGCTTTTGTACGCCAGGCATGTGGATTATATGCTCAACGGCCGAAAGCGGGAAACCACGGGCGTTTTGAAGGCGTTTGCCAGCGAGGTCAGCGACAAGGAGGGCATTGATTGCCACGCCATGCTGATTAACGTTGGAGAGCGGGATGAGGAAGAGGACGACCGCTTGTTTTATTATGACGCGCATAAACCCAAGCCGGAGATGCCGCTGGGCACGCGCGTTACCGTCGTCAGCAACGATCGCATGGTTGCCGAAATGCACGTCGCATAGGCGGGAAAGGAGACTTCCATGAGCAGCCGACCGCCGATATTGGTGCTGGTCACGCTCCAGCACGCATGCGCCAGGCTTATCCGCAGGGGAGCGGACATGGCGCTGAAGAACGGATGCCCCCTCCTGGTGCTGCATGTGGCGGCAAAAGACGGGTCCAGCATGGGGGAGCCGGCAATCAACGCGCAGGCGCTGGATTATTTATATGCGCTCTCCGGCGAAGCCGGCGCGGAAATGTGCGTGCTGACCTCGGATGTGCCGGTGAACGCAATCGCGCATTACGCCAAACAGCATGGAGCAAGGGAGATTGTGATGGGCGGCGGAGAACGCGCGCCCGGCATTGCCGAAACGCTCAGCCGCCTCCTGCCCGGGGTGCAGGTGCAGATTATGGAGGAAGCGAATCAACCGGCTTAGGGGACTCTCTCTCGCGGTCAGGACGAAGCCCGCCTGTCGGGGGGTTCTGACCGTCGAAAAAGCCCGCCTTTCGGCGAGCTTTTCCGCCGAGGACTGTCGGAAGTGTTTGCGGCAAAGCCGCAAACTCCCCAGCCGGTGAACAGCCCACCGGGCTGCCGCTCATATCCAGCGCCCACAGGGCTGCCGCTCCCCTCCGTCATACTCAGTCACACTTGGGCCGCGAACGCGGCCCCAAAAAAAGGATTCCTAAGGGCGAAGCCCTTAGGCGGAGGGTTTGGGAGGCGGAGCCTCCCAACGTCCCATCCCGCGCCGGCTCTGATGGGCCGGCGCGCTTTTCCGCTAGGGCTGGGGAACCGCTTCAGCACCGTATGCGACGATATAGACCGTGCCCTGCGCAACGGTAATCCGCGCGGGGATTTGGTCGCTTTCCGCCTCGTTGCTTACGCCGAGGGGAACGTCGCAGGTAAGCGTGGCGTCGGTGAGCGGATACGACAGGCCGCGCAGCGTAACGCCCCGGGCGCGTTCGCCATGGCAAAATACGCTGACCAGCGAACCCCTTGGGCGCAGGGGCAGCTCAAGGGCGCCGTTGGTCAGGGCGTAAACATCGAACTCGCGCCCAATCAGCCGCAGGCGTCCGCCCAGCCGGCTGTACCGGCACATGCTTTGGATGTTGGCGATCTGGTGGTCGGCGCGGCCTCCGCTTCCGCCGTAAAGGGCAAAGTCGCGGTAGCCGAGCCGCCATCCCTCGGCCAGGGCGATCCCCATATCGGTATCATCCTTCCGGGCGGGATACCGGCGAACGGGAAGGCCGGGCGGGAGCGCCGCCTCGCCAAGCGAATCAAAATCCCCCAGCAAAAGCCGGGGCGTCACGCCGAGCTTCTTCAGCGCCAGATAGCCGCCGTCGGCGGCGATCACGCAGTCCTCCGCCTTCGGCTGAAACCCGCGCGGGGTGAACTCTCCCGCGCCGACGATAAAGCATGTGGGCATTTTCTCCTGAGCCTCCTTGGGCTGGGCCGGCTTTTCGCATGCGCGGGCCGCGCGCTGCGGTTAACGGCGTTCGACCGTCATGCGGTTCAGCGCCCTGCGCACCTGCGGGAAGGCGATGACCACCGCGCAAATCGCCAGGTCCACAAATACATAGGTGTTATAGGAAAGCGAGTATACCAGAGGCGACAGGCCCGATCCGTCCGCGTAGGAGGCGAAGAAGACGACGCCGCTGAGGGTGTGGCAGATAAATCTTCCGATTCCCGCCAGCAGCACGCCGACCAGCCAGCCGTAGGAGTCCGGCAGCTTCTTGGCGATGCCCGCGAGAGCGATGCAGCCAAAGGCCAGCGGATAATCCAGCAGGGCCTGCGTAAGGCCGACGATCATAGGGTCCTGAATGAGCTGGAGGAAGCCGTAGGCGATGCCCACGACCAGCCCGGGCATCGCGCCGTAGCAATAGGCGAACGCGATGATAGGCAGCAGCGACGCCGGCGTCACGGACCCGCCCTGGGGCATCCGAAACAGGCGGACATAGCTTAGCACAAAGGAGAGCGCCATGCAAATCGCCGCGTTTGCCAGCATCCGCGCCGTCCATTTCTGCCGGTTTCGGGAGAGGAGAAACAGCGCGACGGCGCATACGACCAGCACGCCGATCAGAATCCAGCCGGTCAGGGTTACATCCTCAAACTTGAATGACATTTGGGAAACCTTCCTTTCTTTGATCGAACTTGCCGCTGCCGGAACGAAAAAGCCGTCGCCCGTTGGGCGGCGGCAAAGAATGAAGGTTCCATTCTTTCGTACCTCGCTTCCCTACGGTAGGATTGCCTACATCAGGTTCTAAGGGACAGGCCGTCAGGCCATCTCAGCATTCGCGCCCCCAGCGGTGATTCAATTCACGGTTCATTATAGCCGCGCGGCTCGATTTGTCAAGCCGGGTTTTTGATGATATGATAGCCGGGAAGAAAAACCGAGGGGAGGAGCGCATGTGCGCCACTTTTTTGCTTATCTGGACCGGCTGAGGCTGATCCGCCGGTGGGGGCTGATGCGCAACACCGTGCCCGAAAACGATATGGAGCACAGCATGCAGACCGCGACGATCGCACATGGGCTGGCTGTGCTGGGAAGGGCGCGCTTTTGCAGCGCCGTCAGCCCGGAGCGCGTGCTGGCGCTGGCTCTGTACCACGACGCGGGCGAGGTCATCACGGGCGATTTGCCAACCCCGGTCAAGTATAAAAACCCGGCGATACAGGACGCCTACCGGGCCATCGAGCAGAACGCCCGGCAGCAGCTCCTGGACATGCTGCCGCCGGATATGCGGGCGGACTTCGCGCCCTATGTGACGCCGGATGAAGAGTCAGAGGAGTGGCGGCTGGTGAAGGCGGCGGACCGCATCAGCGCCTATTTAAAGTGCGTGGCGGAAGAGAAAATGGGCAACGGCGAGTTTACGCAGGCAAAAACCGCAATCCTTGAAAGCCTGGAGCAGTGCCCGCTCCCCGAGGTTCGGGCTTTTATGGATGAGTTTGTGCCCAGCTTCAGCCTGTCGCTGGACGACCTGAGCCGGTCGTAGGAGAGGGAGGAACGCGCATGGAAAGGATGACCCGCCTCAACCGGGACGGCAGCGCAAGCATCATGAAAGAAGCCCTGGACAACGGACAGGCAGCCCGCCGGCTCGCGTGCCTGGAGGATTTTCTCGCGTACCTCCAGGCCAGAAGGACGGACCTGCCGGCGGAGCTGGAGCGGCTCAGGAGGCAAAACGCGGTAAAAACCTTCCGCTTCCGCGAGCTGATGACCGAACGAATGACAAACGAATTGATTTGGGATTTGCTACGCAGATTTGGAATCCCCGACGAGGGAGAATCGCCCGCGCCATAGGCGAAAAGCGTGTTAGGGAGGTCGTTTTTCCCTTTCCGCGCTCTTAGCCGCGGAAAAGGCGGGATGATTTGATTGCGACAAAACCGCTATTGCTTGTTGGTCAGGCCGAGCACATAATCAGAGCTGGTATGATAAAACCCGCAGAGCGTGATTAGATGCCGGATAGGCATCTCGTTAATGCCGTTCTCATAGCGTGAATAGACCTGCTGTGTGGTGCCGAGAACCAAGGCGATATCGGATTGCTTTAAATCGCGGCTTTCTCGGAGTTCCCTCAGTGTTTCATAATACGGCTTCATTCGCATTCACCTCTTGGGAAAATATTCAATTCGTTTGCTACCCCTATTATACGATGTTTAAGGGGCGGATGCAAGCTGTTCATCAGAATGAACAAAGAGAAGAAAAAACAGCATGCTTTCGCGCCGCGCTCAAAGGGGCCGACGCGTCCAATACAGCCAGGCATAACACCGGGAAACCGCATAAGCGCGGGGGTTGCGTTATGGAGCTGCCGAAGAGACGGCGTTCATAGAAAAATTGCAAAAGAAAACGGCGGCCGATTGGCCGCCGCTGAAGGTTTTGACGCCCGCTAACGCAGCGGTGTTTTTGACTCTTGCCGGTACGCCCGCCACGACGCATGACCCGACGCATCCGTCGTTACAACCGCTCCGGCGGCGGCGACGTTATTCCCAATCGTAACGCCGGGGAGACGGGCCGGCTGTACGCCTTCTTCCGCCGCCTGTCCTTTGGCGCGAGCGGATGGCCGACTGTCGCAATGAGCGCATTCGGCCCGTCATGTTCAAACCTCCTGGTTTTCTCCTCATTCCCTGGTAATATTCTTTATCCAACCGTATTTTCGATAATGGATGACTGCGGCGGGCAGCTTGACGACTTCATCCAAATTGATGACCAGGAACACGGCGACAACGGGAAGATGCCAATAAAACGCCGCGAGGAAACCGGCTGGAACAGCAAAAATCCACATGGTAATCGCGTCGCAGATCAGGCCAAACTTAGCATCGCCGCCGGCGGGAAAAATCCCGGCGATCATCGTCATGTTTATTGCCTTTGCAACCATATAGCAGGCGCAAAGCGCCAGCATCCACTTTAAGTATTCGGTCGCTTGGGGGCTTAACGCCGTTACATTCAAAATGAACGGCGACAACGCAAGCAGGAGCAGGCCGGACGCCACGCCCCCGATGATCGCCAGTTTCCAGAGCAGACCGCCGTATTGCTTTGCCCGTTTCAAATTTCCCATGCCTAACGCGTTGCCAACAATGATGCCGCCGCCGTTTGCGAGTCCGGTGCAAAAACTAACGATTAAATTTTTTACAATATTCGCAATGGAATTGGCGGCCACGGCGTCGCTGCCTAAATGCCCCATCATGACGGAATACATGGTGAAGCCGCACCCCCACGTCAGATAATCCCCCAGCATGGACGCCGTATATTTCCAGTAGTCCCGAACCAAAAGCCGGTTTGGCGCAAAGCAATACTTGATCCGCAACCTGATTCGGTTTTTCCGCAAGGATTCCGCCCAGGCCCAAAGCATTTCAATCAGCTTTGAAACAGATGTGGCAAGGGCGGCCCCCGCAATCCCCATTTTCGGAAAAAAGAACAGTCCAAAGATCAGCGCGGCGTTTAAGAAAATATTGATCATCACGGCGCTCGATCCAATCACCATACTTTTCATGGCGTACCCCGTATTTTTCTGGATGCAAAGGAAAATTTGCGAGATGCCGGTGAAAAGATAGGATGCCGCAACAATGCGAAGATAACTGCTGCCACCGGCAATCAACCGCGGTTCAGGAGTGAAAATCCGCATGAACCAATCGGGTACGAAAAGGGACGCCAGAAAGAAAACGGCTGAAATGAGGAAAGAAACCCTAATGACATACGCAAAGATTTTTTCAATTGCGGGTACGTCGCCCTTGCCGTGGTATTGTGCGGCCAAAATGCTTGTTCCCATTGTCAACCCGCCCATAAACAGGTTGAACACAAAGGTGATTTGTCCCGCCAGGGATACCGCCGACAGGGAATCCTGGCTGACAAATCCCAGCATGAGCGCATCCGAAGCGCTCACCGCCGCCAGCATAAATTGTTGAAACGCGATTGGCAGCACAAGGGAAAACAGCTTCTGATAAAAGATTGCTTTTTCGCCGCCCGCCTCTTTTTCCTCCATGAAATAACCTCCCGCCTGTTGTCGCTCACAAGCTTAAATATAGAAGAAAGCGGCTGCAGAAACAGCGCCAAATCTTAATATTTATAATGGTATTTTCTCATGCGGCGTGGTATCCTGGAAACAGGAATCGGGCGCTTTAGGCGCAAAGGAGGGGCAAGATGGCGCGAGAGCTTTTATGCGCGGCGGTCGAGAGATTGCGGGAAGAATACCTGACGTTGGATTGGACGTATCATCCTTGTCCCGGTGAAAATCGAGAGGAAAAAATGTTTGAATGGCCCGGCGCGCCGGAGGATGAAATCATGGTCGTCGTCCATCAAAGCGGCGGTCGGCAGGAGCTGTTTCACCGGCACGATTATTTCTATTTCAATTACACCTATCAGGGCGAATACGATTCCATCAGCTTCAAATACGATAACCGCATCACGATCCGGGAGGGAGAGCTATATGCGGGCCAGCCCTTTGCCGGTCACGCGCTCTGCGTTCACGACGATAAGGACACGACGATTATCGGCGTGCTGATTCAGAAGGACACGTTTTGCCGGGCCTTTTTGCCAATGCTTTGCGCTAACACAAAGCTGTTTCATTTTCTGCTTGACCCGTCGACCCATCAATTTTCGGATGAATACATTCATTTCAAAATGGCGGACGACTGCAATATACGGACGCTTCTTGAAATGATGGCGATAGAGTATGCCAACCGGCAAGAGGACTCGCAGGCTGTCTTAAAGTCGCTGGCACTGTCGTTTCTCATCCAGGTTGCGCGCCAGTACGTCCGCGCGAATCAGGAGCCCGCAAATCAAAGACCTGCGGAAAGGATCGTTCAGTATATCGGGGAACACGTTGATAGCGTGACGCTCAAAGGGATTGCAAAGCATTTTTCCTATCACCCGAATTATGTTTCGACCATGCTGCACAGGGAAATCGGGAAATCCTTTTCGGAAATTCTGCTGGAGCTGCGCATGGAACGCGCCGTCATTCTTTTAAAAGGGACGAGTCTACCCGTAGAAGAAATTTCCTCGGTATTGGGGTATAGCAACAGCAGCAACTTTTATAAAGCCTTTCGGGAGCGTTACCATGTTTCCCCGAGGGAATACATCAAGGCCAGGTAATCGTTTGGCGGACAAGAAACCGAAACCTTCACCGGACTTGATTTTTTGCGCCTCCCGGGAGGGGCGGAAGCGAAGGGGGCAAAGCCGGAGACCCGCCGATAGGCGTCAAGCTGCCGACGCGGGCATAATCGAAAGACCTGCAAAACAGCAATTTTGCAGGTCTGGGGTTTTACGGCGACGCGGCGCGCATGCAATGCTCTGCGGTACGCCCGGTTCTAGTTCCCGCATTCGATGGAAATTTCGTTAAACAGCCCGAGAACCTGTTCCAGCGACAGGGCGCTTTTTTCCGCTCCCGCCTTATCCAGCACGACGCGCCCCTCGTGGAGCATCAGCAGCCGGTCGCCATATTTAAGCGCGTATCGCAGGTTATGGGTCACCATCAGCGTCGTGAGCTGCTTTTCGCGGACGAGCCTGTCGGTGAGCCGCATGATAATTTCGGCGGTTTTGGGATCGAGCGCCGCGGTGTGTTCGTCCAGGATCAAAAACTCAATCGGCGTCAGCGTGCTCATCAGCAGCGCCATGGCCTGCCGCTGCCCGCCCGACAGCGACCCGACCTGTACGTGCAGCTTATCCTCCAGGCCCAGTCCAAGCTCCCTTAGCAGCGCGCGGTATTCCTCCGTGCGGCGCTTGTTGACGCCGGGCGTAATGCCGTAGAACCGCCCCTTATGGTCCGCCAAGGCCATGTTTTCCAAAATCGTCATGCTGCCGCAGGTGCCCATCGCGGGGTTCTGGTAGACCCGGCCGATGTTTCGGTAGCGCTTGTATTCGCGCGTCCGGGTGATTTCCCTGCCGCCCATCAGAATGCTTCCCTCGTCCACGGCGATGGAGCCGCAGAGCAGGTTGAGCATGCTGGTTTTGCCGCTGCCGTTGGAGCCGACGACGCTTACAAACTGACGGTCCGGTATGGCGAGGCTGAAATGCCGGAACAGGCAGGTTTCATTGACGCTGCCGGGGGAATATACCTTGCTGACGTCGCGCAGTTCAAGCATTGAATTTCACCTTCTTCTTACGCGCGCCGCCCAGCACCAGGATGACCAGGAAGAGCGCGGCGGTAACAAGCTTTAAATCCTGGGGCACAAGCCCCATGGAGAGCGCCAACGCGACGCATGCCTTATAGATCAGGCTGCCGACGATTGCTGCCGACGTACTCTTGATAAAGCGCGCCTGGCGGAACAGGTTGGCGCCGATGATGACGGCCGCCAGGCCGAAAACGATGGCCCCAGTTCCCATTGAAATATCAAAGACGCGGTTTTTCTGCGCCATCACCGCGCCCGCGAGCGAAACCAGCGCGTTGGCAATCACCAGCCCCTCGATTTTGACCATGCCGCTGTCGCATGCCAGCGTGGTCACGACCGTCCGGTTATCGCCGGTGGCGCGCAGCAGAAAACCGGCCTTGGTTTTCATAAACAGGTCCAGCAGCAGCTTGACCGCCGCTACAATCGCCAGCAGCACCAGCACCTTGCCGTATGGCTTGAGGAAGGGGGGGAAGCTTGCGACGAAGGCGTTGTCAAAAACGGTATCCATGGTAAAAAAAGGGAGATTTGCCCGGCCGGCGATCCGCAGGTTGACGGAGTACAGCGCCGTCATCGTGATAATGCCGCTGAGCAGGTCGCGCACATGGCACTTGACATGGATCAGCCCCGTCGCCAGCCCGGCCAGGGCGCCCGCGAGGGTCGCGGCCAGCAGCGTGAGGACGGGGTGCATGCCGTTGACGGTTAAAATGGCGCTGACCGCCGCGCCCAACGGAAACGACGAATCCACCGTAAGGTCGGGAAAGTCAAGAATGCGATAGGTGATAAGCACGCCCAGCGCGAGGATCGCGTAAATGAGCCCTTCCTCCAAAATGCCGATCAAGATGCCCATGGGTTACCCTCCGTGAAGGGAAGGGGAGAACGGCGGGCGTATGGAAGCGAAAACCCGGACGCCCTCCCCGGCCCCGTTATTCCTTGGTAACGTCGATGCCGCGCGCGAGGTCCTCCTCAGGGATGAGGACGCCGAGCCCGGCGGCCGCCTCCGGGTTGTAGGTCATGTCGCCGCCCTCGCTGGATACGAAGGGGATGTCGCCCGCGAAGGCGCCGTTCAGCACCTCGGCGGCCATTTTGCCGGTCTGCTTGCCCAGCGAAACATACTCGACGCCCTCAGCCGCGACGCAGCCGTTCTTGACCTGCTCGATCTCGCTGCCGAAAACCGGCTTTCCGGCGGCGTTTGCCTTATCCAGCACAACGGCAAGATAGCTTACGACGGTGTTATCGGTCAGGTTGGTCAGGCAGTCCACCTGGGGAAGCAGGCTGTCCAGCGCAAGGGAAATATCCGCCCCGGTGGAAACGCCGGCGGAAACAATTTCAAAGCCATAGCCCGCCGCCTTTTCCTGGTAAAGCTTGAGCTGGCTTTCGCTGTTGGTTTCGCTGGTCGTGTACAGAATGCCGATTTTAGCGGCTTTAGGAAGGAAGGAACGGATCAGCTTTAGCTGCGCTTCCACAGGCAGCAGATCGCAGGTGCCGGTAACAGCCTTGTCGTTCTTGCCTTCCGCGTTGGCGAGCATGGCGGCCTGCGGGTCGCTGACGGCGGTGTAGATGACGGGCACGCCGCGATCCATGCAGGCGTTGTACGCGGCCTGGGCCATGGGGGTGGCGATGGCGCACACCAGGTCGCATTCCTGCGCCATCTGCGAGGCGATCTGCTGCGTCAGGCCCATATCCGCCTGAGCGTTTTGAACGATGAAGGCGACGTTGTCCCCTTCCACGAAGCCCGCCTCGGCAAGCCCCTGAATGAAACCCTCGCGGCAGTTGTCCAGGCTGGGATGCTCCGCGAACTGGGCGATGCCAATGGTATAGGTCTTTTTCTCCGCCAGAGCGGACGCCGACAGCCCAAGGGCAAGCGCCAGGGCCAAAACCAACAGTAGAGCCTTCCTTGCTTGTTTCATGAAAAACCATCCTTTCTTTTGCTCAAGCTCTCCGCGCGCGGGCGGAACATGAAAAACGCCTCAGGCAACAGTTGTTGCTTGAGGCGGTATTTCCGCGGTGCCACTCAATTTCCTCGCAATGCGAGCTTTCGTCATGTACCAGCATACATGCCACCTTGGTAACGGGTGTGGAATCCCGTCGACGACTACGGCCGCAAAGCTTTCGCCGCCGCCCTCGGAAGTCCATTCGCCGCCTTGCCGCAGGCCGCGGTTTCACTGTCCGCGGCTCCCTTTGCTACGCCCTTCGACGGGTACTCCTCTTCCTCAACGGTTTGGATTGCGTGTATCATACGACGCTTTTTCCCGATTGTCAAGCTGTTTTCCGATGTTTTTTTCTGGTATTTTTTAATGGTACGCAGACTTGGGAACGACTTGACATTGGGCCGAGAAAAGGGATACACTGGACGCGGAATACGAAAAGAGACAATCGGGCCGCGTTCCCGGCTGTCCTGTCAGGAGGCATCGGCCCGTGACCTTGATGGAAATTCATTTTTACAGTCAGTCGCTTCAAATTCAAACGACCGCAAATGTTCTCCTGCCCGAGCCGCAGGTCATGAGCCAGACGGGCGGCAAGCCCCTGCCGGCGCTGTACCTGCTGCATGGGTTAAGCGACGACCATACTATGTGGATGCGGCAAACGCGGCTGGAGCAATATGCGCGCCAATACCGCGCGGCGGTCGTGATGCCGGCGGCCAACCGTTCCTTTTATACCGACATGGCGCATGGGGCCCGGTACTTCACCTTTGTAAGCGAGGAGCTGCCGGCTGTTATGGAACGATATCTCCCCCTTTCCGCCGCGCGGCGGGACCGCTTTGCCGCGGGGCTTTCCATGGGCGGCTATGGGGCGCTGAAGCTCGGCCTGCGCTTCCCCGACCGCTACTGCGCGGTTGCGAGCTTGTCCGGGGCTTTGGAAATGGAAAAGGCGTATGACGATGGTATGGGCCAGCCGCCGGAGTTCCTGCGGGAGCTTGACGATATCTTTGGCGGCAGGGACAGCCTGGCGGCGGGTAAGGACAACCTTTCCCGCCTGGCCGCCGAGCTGGCGAAGACGCCTGAGAAGGCGCCGCGCATGTATGTGGCGTGCGGGACGGAGGATTTTTTGATTCAGGCCAACGATAGCTTTGTACGGTCGTTTGGCGGCAGCCTGCCGATTGAGTACCACACGGAAACCGGGGCGCATACGTGGCAGTTCTGGGACCGTCATATCGAGCGCGTGCTCCAATGGCTGCCGCTTGAGCGGGCGGAAAACGTATGGTGAAAAAAACGACCGCGATGGACCGGCTGCTGCGTGAGGGCTTTTTTGACAGCCGGGAAAGCGCCCTGCCCTACCTGATGAGCGGGGCGGTTTTCTGCGGGGGCGTTCCTGTCCGGACGGGCGGCCAGCCTGTGCCGCCGGATCAGCCGATGACGGTGCGCGGGCTGAACGATCGGTACGTCGGCAAGGGCGGCTATAAGCTGGAGGGCGCCATCCGGGATTTTGGCGTAACGGTGGCGGGCCGCGTGTGCATAGACGCGGGCGCATGCACCGGAGGCTTTACCGATTGCCTGGCCAAGCACGGCGCGGAGCTGGTGTACGCGGTGGAGGCCGGGTACGGCCAGCTCGCGGGGACTCTGAGTCAAAATCCGCGCGTGGTAAACCTGGAAAGAACCAACCTTGGCGACGCGCGGCTGCTGTGCCTGGAGCCTGTGCCCGACCTGGGCAGCGTGGACCTGAGCTATCTTTCGCTGCTGAAGGCCGCGCCGCAATTCAGCGCGGCGATGCACGGCCGGGGGGAGCTGCTGTGCCTGGTGAAGCCGCTGTTTGAAACCGAGGACGCCCAGGCAAGGCGCACCGGAGAATTAAAGCCGGAGGCGTACCTGCCGCTATTGCTCCGGCTCGTCAAAGCGTTGAACGATCAGGAGGGCACGCGCGTGCTGGGCGTTACCAACAGCCCTGTGACGGGAAACCACGGCACGCACGAGTTTTTCCTGCATGTCGCGCTTGGCCGGGGGGGAAGCGCGCCCGACCTCGCCGCGGCGGCGGAAGAGGCGGTGGAGCGCGCGCTGCGGCTGCCCCTGTACCATAAGGGAGGATAAGGGCTGAAAAGCCTTTTTCCGCCTGGTTGGCACGGCTGAGGGAACGGGCCCGCCGCCGCGATAGGAAATTTTTTTGCCTGGGAAGATTTACAACGCGTCGCGCGTTGTGTGAGTGACACGATATGGACCTATCAGCCGACACAAAGGGGGAGCATGCCATGAAGGAATGTGCGCGCCAACGCAAGGGGATTGTGAAGGGCCGACTGTGCGCGGCGCTGGCGTTGATCCTTTTAGCGGTTACAGCCGGATCGGCGCTCGCGCAGAGCTTCGGCGTGATCTATCGCACCGACACCCTCAATTTGCGCTCCGAGGGCAGCTCGTCCAGCCGGTGGCTGGGCAGCTATCCGGGCGGAACCTGGGTGGAGATCACGGGCAGCCAGAACAATTTTTATTATGTGCGCACGCCGGATGGAAAAACCGGCTATATGAGCAAGAACTATATCAATACCGCAGGCTCCAGCAGCGTGGTGCGGATTGCCGTGGTATCCAACCGCAACGGCGGGGCGTTCCTAAACTTTCGCGCGCAGCCGGATTACAACGCGCCCGTGCTCGGCATCTTTTACGACGGGGTTCCCTTGTTTGTGGCAAGCGAGCTCAACGGCTGGTATTGCGTGGAGATCAACGGCCAGGTCGGCTATGTGCGCTCGGAATACGTGACGGTGACGGATATGCTTGGCAGCAGCACGGTCGCCACCATTAAAACGCCGAACAACACGGCCATGAACCTCCGCTATGGCCCCGGCACGGGATACGGCGTGGTGAAGCAGTTCCCAGGCGACCGGTATGTGATGGTGCTCGCCAAGGGAAGCAACTGGTGGAGGGTGGCAATCGACGGCTATACGGGCTTCATGAGCAAGGATTTTTTGGTGGAGGGGCTATACTCCGCCAAGGATATCGCCGCGCAGAACGGGGGCGGCTCCGGCGGGGCAAGCTATGCCGTGGTGAACAACCCCAAAAACACGCAGGCGCTCAACCTGCGCCGGAGCGCGTCCACGGGCGCGGCGGTGCTTGACAAGCTGTATAACGGCGCCCGCCTGTGGGTGGACGAGCAGGGGTCGGAATGGTGCGCCGTAACCGTGCAGGATACGGGCGTTTCCGGCTATGTGATGACCCGCTACATCACGCTGTACAACCTGCCCGCCGCGCCCAGCCGCATGGTCAGCCATCCAAACGGCACGTTTGTCAACCTTCGCTCCGCGCCCGACATGACCTACTCCAACGTCAGGGTTCGCGTGCCCAGCGGCCGGAGCGTAACCATCCTGATCCCGGGCTCGGACTGGTGCAAGGTGCAGTATAACGGCTATACGGGTTACATGCTTACGTACTTCCTGAAGTAACGGTCGCCGGCCGCCGTCTGGCCTCGAGCAGCCGGAAGCCGCGCGCCAGCCACGCCATCAGCAGCATGCAAAGCATTTCCAGCGCGCAGATATAAAACGCGCCTCCGCGTTCAAACAGCGGGGAGAGCGGCGTGCCGGAAGGAGCCGCGCGCAAAAACAGATAGTTGGTGTTTAGCAGCCGGTTCAGGACGCTCACCAGCAGCAGATAGCCGTTGCCCAGCACAAAGGGGACGCGCGGGTTCCGCGGCAGCGGCCTTCCCTCCGCCGTCAGCAGGATGGGCACGCATACGATGAGCGCGTGCAGGCGGGTAAAGGCAAGGAACATGAGCGAGGGCTGGGAGCTGCCGATGACGGCGGGAAAACACAGCGTCAGAAGCGCGCACGGCGCGCCCAGATACAGCGCCGAGGATAAGAGCCATGGGGGAGAAAGCCAAAGGAGCGGTATGGAGAGCACGCCAAACAAGCCGCACAGGTGCAAGGGAAGCCCGGTGGACAGCGTGAGCTGCCCGTCCAGGTTCAGCAGCCAGAGCTGCGACGCCATGGATACGATCAGCCCCGCCGTCATCAACGCCCGCGCGAGAAGCGCCCTGGGCGGCGTCCGCGCGCCATAGACCGCCAGCGTCCCCCAGCCCAACAGCATCAGCCACTGCATAGCGTTCACCTCCCCGGTAGTCTGCCGCGCGGGGCCGGTTGGCATGCGCATTGACCTTGTCGGGGTTTTGGGGTACAATCGAAGGCGCTTTACCAGCATCAGAAAATACCGCCCGAGGGAGGACGCCTATGCCCATGGATTTTTTTGCGCAATGGCCGTCGGAAATTCAGGAATTGATGGACAGCTTTGTATCCATGAAATGCAAATATCAATCCGCGCTGCGCGAGGTGAGGACCAAGCTTGAAATCCTGGACGAGGAATTTCAAATGCGCCACAGCCGCAACCCGATCCATCATATGGAAAGCCGGATCAAAAGTCCCCAGAGCATCGCTCAGAAGCTGGTGCGCAAGGGGCTGCCCCTCACGCCGGGAGCGGCCATGGAAAACCTGCGGGATATCGCGGGCATCCGGGTCGTGTGCGCGTACCTGAACGATACCTATACCATCGCCCGCCTTCTCACCGGCCAGGACGATATTCGCCTGCTGCAGACGCGCGATTACATCAGCCATCCCAAGGATAACGGCTATCGCAGCCTTCACCTGATTGTGGAGGTGCCCGTGTTTTTAAGCGAGGGAAAGCTGATGCTTCCCGTGGAGGTGCAGATCCGCACCATAGCGATGGATTTCTGGGCCAGCCTGGAGCATCAGATCCGCTACAAGGAGGTAGCGGATATTCCAAGCGACCTTAACGAGGAGCTGTACGACGCGGCGGAGAGGATTGCCGCGCTGGACGGCGATATGCAGCGCATCCACGACCGGATGGTCGATATGGCGCAGACGGCCCGGGCGCGCCAATGAAATAAAAACCGCCTCCCCGACGCATACTGCGGGATGGGAGGCGATTTTTGTGATCGGTTTTTTGTTCAGCGTCATCGCGGGAGCGGCCATGAGCGTGCAGGGCGTGATGAACACGCGGCTGCAGGACGACGTGGGGCTGTGGGAGGCCAACGCCTATGTGCAGGGGACGGCGTTCCTGCTTTCCCTGATTGTGATGTGGATTTTCGGCTCCGGCAGCCTGAAAGCGTTCGCCACCGTGCCCAAGGGCTACCTTCTGGGCGGCGCGCTTGGCTTAATCATCACCGTTACGGTCATGCTGTCCATCAAGGGCCTGGACGCGACCGTCGCCATATCGACCATCCTGATCGCGCAGCTTTTGGTTGCGGCGCTGATTGACGGCTTCGGCTGGCTGGGGCAGGAAAAGGTGAGCATGAACGCCAAGCATTTCATCGGCTTGGCGCTGATGCTCGGAGGCGTTGTGCTGTTTAAGTGGAAGTAGGCTCGGCGTTGCCCAGCACGGCGCCGGTCAGGGTGTTGAGCTGCTCGATGGCTTCGGTCAGGGCGGTGAGGGAGTCGTTGACCTTCTGACCGGTGGACAGCTTAGCGTCGTAGGCTTCAAGGATGGCGTAGATGTTGTCAAATACGGACTGCGCGTACAGGCGGCCGACCTCGCCGTACATGCCCACGTTGAGGTCGTTGATGACCTCGATGCCATGCACGTATTGGCGGATTCTGCCAAGCGTGCTGGAGGTGCTCGTCGCGCCCAGCCGGCTCAGGCTGTTGGTGGTGCTGACGGCGTGCTGCATTTCGCTGCGGAGCTTCGCGTTGCGCTGGCTTTCAAAATTTCCCTCGTTGATGCCCCCCACGCCCAAAAGCTTCAGCAGCAGGAACGCGGCGAGGATCACGGCCAGGATAATCAAAATCGGGCGATATCGGTTGGAGCGCATCACGGTATTATATCCGCGGTTATAGCGCGTCATGTCGTTTCCTCCTTTTAGATAGATGAACCGCATTATACCATATTTTGTCCCGGTGGTAAAGCGAGCGCGAATTTGGGGAGTGTCCAAGAGCGGAGTTAAAGGAAATCAACAAGAGCAAAGGGAACAAGGGCGTAAGGACGAGAGGAACGATAGCTAAGCTTTGCAGCGCCAAACCGATTGTAGGCGCAAACAAAGACCGCCAGCACAGCGCGAAG
>DBGEOK010000059.1:0-9964 GCA_048370855.1 Candidatus Limiplasma sp.
GCCTTGGGCCGCGCACGCGGCCCAAAGATGGGATTCCTAAGGGCAAAGCCCTTAGGCGGAGGGTTTGGGAGGCGGAGCCTCCCAAGCAGTCCCTTCCCGCCGCAGCCCGGTTTGCCACTATGCGCTTCGTAGAGCTTGAAAGATCGCAAGCTCTACGCATCATGTGTGTGATTGGTTCGTTCCGCCACGTATCCTATGAATACAAAAAGGGGGCAAGCGCCATGGACGCAGATAAGATTGGAAGGTTCATCGCTGAAACGAGAAAGCTCCATCGGCTTACGCAGGCGCAGTTGGCAGACGAGCTCCGCGTCAGCGATAAAACGATTTCAAAATGGGAATGCGGCAGAGGGTTGCCGGAGGTTTCGCTGATGCTCCCCTTATGCGAAAAGCTGGGAATCAGCGTGAACGATTTGCTTTCGGGAGAAAAGGTAACAGACTTCGATTATCAAACAAAGGCGGAGGAAAATATGACGAGCTTGCTGAAAGAGAAGGAAGAAAGCAGGAAAAGCTTCGCAGCCTCGGTGATGATTGGAATCATCGCAATCCTCGCGGTTGTCTCGTTGGTGCTTCTGGCGGCATTCCTTGAAATCCCGGTAGCGGCGCGGATAGCGCTGATCGTGCTTGCGCTTGTTACCGCCGTTTTTGGCGTCGCCTGGACGGCGATACTCGACAAAAATTCCGGCGCGTTTGAATGCCCCTTCTGCAAGGAAATGTTTGTGCCGGGCATGAAAGAGTATGTCAACGGGGTTCATACGTTTACAAAACGCAAATTGACTTGTCCCAAATGCGGAAAGACGGGCATGTGCAAGCATCGTATTACAAGATGACCGCGCTTGCCGCGCGCGGCATGGCGCGCACCGTTTGCCGGACAGACGGGTATCCGTAACATGATTGGCCGCGCGGCGGCGCAGGAAAAGCCGCCGGATGGCGGAGCCGGTTGATTGAATCCAGAGGGCGCAGGCACGTTCGCCTTTCAACGATCTTTTCCGTCGAAAACGGTCTGAGGGCGCGGGCGGGCACGCCGCCCGCGCCCAGTTGATGATGACGGCCTTTTCTGCCACAGCTTTGGAAAAGCGCCTCAGGGATGGGGATTCAAATCCCCCAGCCCGGCGTTCCGCCGCCGCTGAATCGACGCGCCCGCTTTGCTTCGGCGGATTGGCTGACGCCGTCCGATAAATGAGCGCCGGATATTCGTTCCCCTTCCGCATGCCGAGAACGGCATAGAGCGGGCCATTCCCGCTGAATGCCCCGGCCGGCTTGGGAACCGACGGCTGAAAGGCCGCCGATCCCAGCCGGCCCGGGGCGCTTGATTCGGTCCCGCGTGCCGCCCGCCGCTCCTCGCGGGGCCGTCGGTCGCATGCCTCGGCTCCGCTTCGGACATACCGCGCGGCAGCGCCCTTGGCCCCAGGCCGACGACGCGACGCCGGCATGCCAAGCCGCCTGTCCGGGCGTTCCGCGCGCCTTCCGGAGGGCGACGTTCGGGGCTTCGGTGGACGGGCTTGGCGCGCGCGCCGGAACGCTCCCCATGACGCGCGGCGCGCCTCGCCCTGTTTCGCGGGCCGTTTCAAGCGGCTCCCTATTTGGTCATGACCTCCGCCTTACACGTGGATACAAAGGTGGGGTCGCTTTGATTAGGGCCGACGACGACCAAAACGCCGTATTCGTTTCTGAGCACCGTGCCATTGGCCACCGTCTGTCCGCCTGCCTTGATGCCGACGGCGCTCGAGCCGACGGGCAGATAGGCCCGGACGGCCGCCTCACAATCCGCGTCGCATCCGGAGGGGCACGGCGACGGCGTCGGCAAATAGGACATGGAAGCGTTATACGTTGCGCCCGTAACGCGGATGGAGGCGATGCGGCAGATGGATACGGCCTCCTGCGGCACGCCCTGCGCGTTTATCAGTTGGAACAGCCCGGCGTTTGGATTCCCGTTGGGAGCCGGCAGAAGCGCGCCGGGACGCCCGCTGGCGTTGTTGCCGCTTTCCATCGCAACCACGACCGTATCCGTAGGATACAGCCGGATCAACTGCTGAATGATATGCCGCATTTGCGCGGCGCAGCCGCAGCCGGCGGCTGATCCCGACGCTCCCGTGGGGCCGGCGGGGCCCTGCGCTCCGGTCGCCCCGGCGGGCCCTTGCTGTCCGGCGGGGCCCTGAGGGCCGGTCGCTCCGCGCGGGATGGTGAAGTCCAGCACATGGTCGGGCGAGCCGGTCACGTCCACCACGGCGGCGTAGGTTCCGGGCTCAGAGGTGGTCGTATTCCGTACCGTAATCGTCTCCGCCGGCGCGGCTCCGCCCGTCGCTCCCGTCGCGCCGGTTGGGCCCTGCGGCCCGGTCGCGCCCGTCGCTCCGGCAGGCCCTTGGGGCCCGGTCGCTCCGGTAGCCCCGGTCGCCCCGGCAGGCCCTTGGGGCCCGGTTGCCCCCGTCGCTCCGATCGCCCCGGCAAAGCCCTGCGGGCCGGTCGCACCCGTCGGGCCGGTGGGACCCATCAAGCCCATAGGACCCATAGGACCCATCGGCCCCGTCGGGCCGGTCGGGCCTGGCCGGCAGCACGGAGGAGGCGTGGGGCAGCACCCCGCCGCCTGGCCGCACCCGTCCGCCTGGCCGCACCCGGCTTGCGCGCACCGCGCCCCGCCCAAGCTTCCGCTGATAGGCCGAAAGCCTTGGACCCATTCGTTTTCTCTATTGTTCACAAACATTTGGATTTCTCCCTTCTATCCCTGGGAGGCCCTCATGAAAAAAGCCTCCTTGACAGCATATGGCGCGAGGGTCCCTACGGTTCCAGGCTTTTCACGCATAAGCGCAAAACGCCGGCCCACGCGCCTTCACGCGCCAGCCGGCGTTCCTGGCAGGCTCCCGCCCCCGGCGGGACAGGGCGCGGAAAGCGCCCGCGCGGCCTCTCTTCCCCCGACAAAGCCGCCTGACAATCTTGGGCCGCGAACGCGGCCCAATAAAGGGATTCCGAAGGGCGAAGCCCTTAGGCGGAGGGCTTGGGAGGCGGAGCCTCCCAACCGTCCCCCAACCGCCCGGCCGCCCTCACGCGCCCGGCTCCGCCGTCCGCAGGCGCGCCTTCCGGTTCACCCGCTCCGAGCATGCCAGCATGACCGCCACCAAAATCAGCACATACACGGGCAACAGCCACATGCCCGTCAGCCGGGACAGCGCGCCAAAAAGCGGCGGCAGCAGCGTGTTGCCCACATAGGCAAACGCCATCTCCACCCCCATCGCGCTTTGAGACGCGCGCGCGCCAAACAGCTCCGGGGTGCGGTGAAGCATCGCCGGATAAATCGGCGCAAAGCCCAATCCCACCAGCAGAAAGGCGACCGGCAGCGTCCAAACGGGCAGGGGAAGCAGCGCCAGCAGCACTCCCGCCCCCGCGCATAAAATACCCGCGCGCGTCAGCCCGGCGGGCGTAGTCCGCCTGGCCGCCAGCCCCGCCAGGAAGCGGCCCGCCGTGATGCCCAGAAAAAACGTCGACACCCACGTCGCGGCGGTATCGCTGCTTACGCCGCGCGCGCCCGCCAGGTAGCTCGCGCCCCATAGGCCCATGGTGCTTTCCGCGCCGCAATAAGCGCAAAGCGTCAGGAACACGGGAACCGCCATCGGCAGCCTGACCACCTCCCTAAGCGGCATCGCCACCGCTTTTTCCCCCTCCACGCTCCCTGCCGAGGAGGCTTTGCGCCACAGCGGAAGGGAGAGGAACATCATCAGCGACAGCGCGCACTGCGCCAGAGCCATCGCGCCATAGCCGGTCCGCCATTGCCCCGTCCGCCTCAGCAGCGCGCCGATCATCGCGGGCCCTATGGTCGCCCCAATGCCCCAAAAGCAATGCAGCCAATTCATGTGCCTGGCCTCGTAATGCAGGGCGACATAGTTGTTCAGGGCCGCGTCCACCGCGCCCCCGCCCAGCCCCAGCGGCACGCACAGCAGCGCCATCAGGATAAAGGAGCGGTTCAGGCTGATGCCCAGCAGCGCCGCCGCCGTCATCAGCACGCTGAAGGCGGTTACCCGGCCCGTGCCAAAGCGCGCGATCAGCTTCGCGCTGACCAGCCCGGACACCACCGTTCCCACGCTGATAATCACGCTGAGCACGCCCGCCAACGTGACGGATACGCCCAGATCCAGATGCATCGCGGGCCAGGCGGACCCCAGCAGGGAATCCGGGATGCCCAGGCTGATAAAAGCCACGTAAATCAAAACCAGTAAAGCGGTCATCGGCTTTCCTTCCTTTCCGGGAGCCACGCGCCTCCCCGGCGGGCTCCGCCGGGGCTTATCCCCCCGGCTGTTTCAAATCCGCGGCGCCTTCGGCCGCCGGCCCGGTTCCTCATACGCCTCCGCGCTCGTCCGCCTCCGTCCGGGGCAGCAGCCGGGCCAGGGCCAGCCGCCGGACGCCCAGCTCATAGTCCGGCGCAAGGCTTTCATCCGTCACAATTTGAGGCCGCGCGGGCGTCCCGCTCCAGGTCCGCTCCATCCAGGCGAGCAGCTCGCCCCGGTTCAGCCCCTCCCGGTACACAATCACCCGCTCGGGCGCGAGAACGGCGGTCACGGCGCGCAGGCAATCGCAGATCACCCGTTCGAAGGGCTCCGGCGGGTTCGCCCAATCAACCTCCAACGGAAGGCATCCCAGCTCGCCGGCCATGCCGTTTTGCCCGCGAAGCAGCCGGCTGCCCAGCAAAATCCCCGCGCCCGGCGCCTTGCCCACGGGAAACCACACCCCCACGGTGCATTCGTCCGCCCTGGGGCGCGCGCGGCAGGCATAGCCGTAGGCGGCGGCGTTCATGTCGTTTTCCACGGCCACGGGGCAACCCAGCCGCTCCTCCATCAGCGCCTGAAGCGCCACGCCCGCCAGCTCGGGAAGGTCGCAAAACAGCACCCGCCCGTTCACCGCCTGCCCGGGAATGCCCACGCCCGCCGAGGCGATCAGCGGGTCCCGTTCGCTAAAGCGCGCGGCATCATCCAACAGCGCGCCGGGCGCGGGGCGCTTCAGCGGCAGCGTCTCCGCCCGCACCGTTTCTCCCAGCAAGTTCACGACCGAGGCATACAGCGCCTCCTCCCCGTTTCGCTGCAGCACGCACAGCGACAGCGCGTGCGCATAGTCCGCGTTATAGCGGTACGCGCGCGCGGGCCTTCCGCCGTCGGACGGAATCAGCGCGTCCTCCGCCGCTTCCCCGCGCGCGCACAATTCCGCCATCAGCCCGCCGAGCGTTACCACGCTCAGCCCGCTTTCCCGGGCAAGCCGCGCTTTGGTGGCCACGCCCAGCCTGAGCAGCAGCGCGCGCACACGGTCCAGGTTTTGCCGCTTCACCTGCTGATTGGGCGTCTGAGGCATCAAAAGTCCTCCCTCCGGCATTGTTATTGAACCGACTTATTTAAGTGTCTTAAATTATAGGGCAAAAAAACGCGGCTGTCAAGCGGTCGGAAGGGTTTTTGGGGAGGGATGCAAAACCGCCCTACCCGGGCGGCCTCTGGGCGAAGCTCGCCTGAAGGCGATCTTTTCCGACGAGGACTGTCGGTATGTTTGCGCCAGAGGCGCAAACTCCCCGCCCGCCCGGGTGCTGCGCACATCAAAAGCACCGGATCAATTGCCGACCGCAGGTCAGCCGGGCGATACGATTTCATTTGGAGAGGCCTCGGCCCCTCCAAACCACCCCCAAAATGGGTTTGTCGCTGTCGCCCGCCGCCCTACCCGGGCGGCGTTCTCGTTTCGCTTGATATCCTCCGGGTCGCTTTCGCCTTCGGCGAATGGCCCACAGGGCCACCGCTTCCCTCCGTCAACCCATTAAAATTGGGGCCGCGAACGCGGCCCCAAAAACGGGATTCCTAAGGGCGAAGCCCTTAGGCGGTGGGCTTGGGAGGCGGAGCCTCCCAACATCCCCTCCCCCGTTTCATCCTTAATTTATCTTCTAATCCTGTTCAAAGGCAGGAATTTTATTTCTTTACAAACTCATATTTCGTTTGAAGGGCGTCGTAGCAGACGAAGGCCCCAAGGTTGTCAAAGGAAATCTCCGTAATTTCCACGCCCTGCCCGCCGTCGGCGTAGGTCGCCGTAAAGTCGGAGATATATTGCTGTCCGTAGGGCATACAGGTAAAGCGGAACACCCCTTCAACGGTCCGCGCCTCTTCATCCGCGCCAAGCAGGTGAATAAACTCGATGTCGTCAATCGTTTGTTCCTCATCACCGACAAGGGTGTATTCCTTCAGGCTTTCTTCCAGAGGGCCAAGCAAATCGGCGGTTTGTACGGAGGCCGCGTCCGCCGCCGCGCAGGTCGCCAGGCTCAGGAGTATCAGCGTCGCCGCCAAAAAACGTAGCGCTTTCATTCAAATCCCTCCCAGCTCTTTGGGTCAATACTGTCGTGCGGTGCTCAAGCGGGTTGATTCCTCTCGATGGTTTTGTTTTCTTCCCCCCTTTCTATCCTTTATATGGAAATGATACCACTGATATGGAGAATCTGTCAACCCGGCCTGCCGGCGGGCGCGCCCATAAGGCGCAGGGTAAAAGGCTTCTCCCGGCTCCCCAAATCCCTCGGCCCGCGCGCGAAGCGCCCTATCCTTTCCGCGCCCCCGCCGCGCCGCCGACGGCGGAAAACACCAGAAACGCCAGGATGTTGGTCATCACAACGGTGGCCCCCGCCGGGGTATTGAGCGCGTAAGAGCAGCAAAGCCCCGTGAAAAAGCACAGCGCCGACACCGCCGCCGCGCAGAGGGTCACGCCCCGAAAGCTCTTGAACACCCGCATGGCCGTCAGCGCGGGAAAAATCACCAGGCTGGAAATCAGCATCGCGCCCATCACGCGCATGCCCAGCACAATGGTAACGGCCGTCAGCAGCGCCAGCAGCGTATTGTACCATTCGGCATGTCCGCCTGTGGCGCGGGCAAAGGTTTCGTCAAACGTGACGGAAAAGATGCGCCGGTAGCACAGCGCGAACAGCGCCAGCACCGCCCCGGCCAGCCATACGCTCAGTCGCACGTCTCCCTCGCTCATGGCCAGCACGCTGCCAAACAGATAGTTGTTGACGTCCGACGTCATACCCGTGCTCAGCGACAGCACGATCACGCCCGCTGCCAGCGCGCCGGTGGAAATCATGGCGATGGCGGCGTCGCCCCGCAGCTTGCCGCGGCTGCTCAGGCGAAGCAGCAAAAACGCGGCCGCCATCACAACGGGAATCGTCACCGCCATGGGGGCCCAGCCAAGCGCCGTCGCCACGGCCAGCGAGCCAAAGCCCACATGGCTGAGGCCGTCGCCGATCATGGAATAGCGCTTGAGCACCAGGCTCACGCCCAGCAGCGCCGCGCACAGCGACACCAGCACGCCCACCAGAAGCGCGCGCGCCATAAACTGATAGCTGAACATGATCTGAAGCGTCTCAAGCACCGCCTTCTCCCCCTTCCGCTCCCCGGCCGTCCCCCGCGCCGCCGCGCCCCGGGCCAGGCGATTGCGCAGCGGGCGTCCGGGCGTCCGCCGGGCCCTGCCCGGCCTCCTCAAAGCGGGCCCCGAGCGGAGAACGGCGGTATTCCTCAACCGTCCCCAGGAAGGCGTCGTCGTGTGACATGTGCAGGATGCGGTCCGCGTAGCGCAGCGCCGCCGGAATATCGTGCGAAATCATCACGACCGTCAGCCCCTCCCGGCTGTGAAGCGCCTCGATGACGCCGTACATCTCCGCCGTCGCCAGCGGGTCCAGCCCCGCCACCGGCTCGTCCAACAGCAGCATGCTCCCGGTGGCGCACAGCGCGCGCGCCAGCAGCGCCCGCTGCTGCTGCCCGCCGCTCAGCTCCATAAAGCGCCGCCGCCGCAGGTCGTCCGGGGAGAGCAGCCCCATCGTGCGCATCCGGTCCAGAGCAAGCTTTTTCTGCGCGCCGCTCAACCAGGGGGCGAAGCCCCGGCACCCGGAGGAAACCACCTCCCACACCGAGGCCGGAAAGTCCTTTTGCGCCTCGGTTCTCTGCGGCAGGTAGCCGATCTCGTCCCGGCGGAGGCCGTCGCCATACCGCACGCGCCCCGCCACGGGCTTCAACAGCCCCAGCAGCCCCTTGACCAGCGTGGACTTGCCGGAGCCGTTTTCCCCCACGATAAACAGGTATTCGCCGCGCCGCACCTCCAGGTCCAGCGCGTCCACCACCACGCGCCCCTCGTAGGCGAAGCTCGCCCGCTCGCACGCAATCAGCGCCATTAGTCCAACGCCTCCCTCAACGCTTCCACATTGCCCCGCATCAGGCTCACATAGGTCGCCCCGGCCTCCAGCTCCTCGGCGGATACGTTGTGGCAGCTATGGAACAGCCGCTTCCCCGCGCCCGTCTCCTCCGCGAGGATGTCCGCGGTTTTTTGGCTGGAAAACTCGAGATAAAAAACCACCGGAATCTTCTCCTCCCGCACTAGGTCCACCAGGCTCATCACGGTGCGCACGCTCGGCTCGCTGTCCTCGCTGCAGCCGGGAAACGCCGCGTCGTACCGAAGGCCGTACGCGTCCGCAAAATAGCGCAGCGGAAACCGATCCCCAAACACCACGATATCCCGCCGTCCGCTTTGCACCGCCTCCGCAAAGGCCGCGTCCAGGTCGGCCAGCTCGTCAAGATAGGCGTCCGTCCTCCGCCGGATGTCCCCCACCGCCTCGGGCGCGAGCGCCGTCAGCGCCTCCGACAGCTTGCCGGCAATCGCCGCCGCGTTTTTGGGCGACGTCCATACATGCTCGTCCAGCTCCGGAGCCTCCGGCTCCCCTTCCTCCCGGCCGCCATGCGCGCGTTCCGGCTCCATGCTGGAGCTGCGCTCCTCCTCCACGGCGGATACGCAGTCCATCAGCCGAAAGGTTTTCGGGCCGCCGCCCTCCATCGAGCCGAGGATCGTTTCCACCCAGCGGTCGCTTTCCCCGCCCACATATATGAACAAATCCGCCTCGCGGATCTCGATGATATCCCGCGGCGTAGGCTCGTAGCTGTGAACCTCGCTTCCCGGCGGCAGCAGCAGCCGAACCCGCGCCGCGTCCCCCGCAAGCTGCCGGGCGAAATCAAACGCGGGAAACACCGTAGCGATTACCTTGAGCTCCCCCGCCCCGTTCTCAGCCGCTTCCGGGCCGCCTTCCCCGGCGCCGATCATCGGCATGCAAAGCGCCAGCGCCGTCAACAGCGCCGCGCCCAAGGCCAAAAACGCCATCCAACCCTTTTTCATCCCGTCTCTCCTGTCCGGCCCGCCTCCGGGCGGTTCATCCGCGCCATTCTTCCGCGCCGCCGTCACCGGCCCGCCGCCTCGCCGTCGGGAGCGGGCGGGAGGGCCTCCTCCCCGCGGCACGCGGCGCAGCAGCCGTACAGAAGGGTCTGGCCGGCGTCTAATAAAAAGCCGTGCTCCGCGTAAAGGTGCGCGGCAAAGGCCTCGGCTTCCCCGCAGCTCAGGTGCCCCAGCGCGCCGCATCGGACGCACCGGATATGCAGATGCCCCTCGCGGCACGGGTTATGCTGATAGCTCGCCGCCTCGCCGCGGTCATGCGCCGCGTACCGCCTCAGGGCCCCGGCGTCGCACAGCCGCGCGATGGCGCGGTATACGGTGGTCTTGCCCACAACCATGCCCCCGGCGGTCAGCGCTTCGTAGGCTTCCTCAGCGGTCAGGCATTCGTCCGGCCTGGCCTCAAACAACGCGGCCACCGCCTCCTGCCGCCTGGTCTGATAGCTGCCCCGGCTTGCCATTCGGCCTCCCCCTAACTGAAAATGAAATCCATTTTCAATTTGATAGTATACGCGGACAGCCCCGGCCTGTCAAGCGGAAATTCTTCTTCCATTCGCCCCGTATCGGGTTTATCAAATTGGGCGCGCGGCGGGGAGGGACGTTTGGGAGGCTCCGCCTCCCAAGCCCTCCGCCCAAGGGCTTTGCCCTTGGGAATCCCTTTTTTCGGGCCACGTTCGCGGCCCGAATCCCAGAATGGCGGCGGCGAAAAAGCAGCACCATTGATAGCTCGCGCGGCACTCCTCGCGCACGGGCA
>DBGEOK010000060.1:0-2463 GCA_048370855.1 Candidatus Limiplasma sp.
AATATTTGAAATAAATCGTTGACTTATGTGAAAATAGATGATAAAATGTGGAAAAAGAGCGAGACGCTCACAAAAAAAGAGGGAGGAACCGATCATGTTTAAAAAGCTTTGCGCCCTGTTCCTGTCCGTCTGCTGCCTGGCGCCCCTGCTGGCATGCGCGGGCATCGCGGAGGAAGCGACCGAATTGGAATTTTATTTCCCGGTTGTCGTCGGCGGGGCCTTGCAAAAAACCATGCAGGAGTTCGTGGACGAATTTAACGCCGCTCATCCCGAGTACCGCGTGGTGATGATCTATACCGGCAACATGGACGACAACATCATCAAGCTCCAGGCGGCCGTCCAGGCCGGCACGCCGCCGGAATTTTACCTGGCGCCGTACAATTTCAAACGGATGCTCGATTCCCTGGGCATCGTGGATTCCATGCAGGACCTGCTGGACGCCGACGAGGACGGGGACGCCTACCTGGATGATTTTATCGACGTTTTCATCCGCGATAGCTTTCTGAACGGGGAGCTGGTGAGCATCCCCTGGGGACGCAGCAGCTGCATCTTCTATTATAACAAGGATGCGTTCCGCGAGGCGGGCCTCGACCCGGAAAACCCGCCCGCCACCTGGGACGAGCTAGTGGACGCAGCCGTCAAGCTGACCAAAACCGACGAAAGCGGCGAAGTGGTCCGGTACGGATACGGCATTTGCGAAAATGCCGGCAACAGCCAATGGCCGCTTGCGATTCTGACCGCCCAAAACGGCGGCGCGATCTGCAACGACGAGGGCACGGAAACCTACTTTGACAGCGACGCGTGCGTGGGCGCCATGGAATGGTGGGTGAAGCTGCATCAGGAATACCGTTGCGTTCCCGATTACCTGCTTAATTTTTCCGACATGCCCAACATGTTCGTCGGCGGCCAATTGGCCATGATGCAGCATACCTCCGGGAACCTGACCAACATTTACGCCAACGCGGACTTCGAGGTCGGGGTCGCGCTGATGCCGGGCGTCGCCTCCCAGACCAGCTCGACCGGCGGCCAGAATTTCTATATGTGTCCGGGCCTATCCGAAAAGGAGCGCAAGGGCGCGTGGGAATTTATCCGCTATTGCACCACGCCGGAGATTCAGGCCCGCTGGTGCGCGGCCTGCGGCTATATCGCCACGGTGGAATCCGCGTTTGAAACCGACCTCCTCAAGGATTATATGGAGAAGGTGGACGGGCTGCAAGGCGCCGTGGACCAGCTTCAGGCCGGGGCGGTGACGGAAATCAACACCTATGAGGCGCAGGCGATGTGTACCCTGATGAACGACTACATTCAGGCCGCGATCCTCGGCGAAATGACGCCGCGCGAGGCGATGGGCGAGCTGCAGGAGGTGGCCGAGGGGCTGCTGGCCCCATACCGAAGGTAACGCCATCGGCGTTCCGGCGGGGGCCGGCGACGCGCTTCGCCGGCCCCCGCCTTTCACAGGTCTGCGGGCCTGCCGGATTGGTTCCCGACCCGCCTCGCTTTCCCGCCCGGCGGGCATTCCAACAGAAAGGGGGCCCGGATTCCCGTGATGATTCGGACAAACGAAAAACGCCGTGCCCTTCGGCATACGCTCTGCTCCTACGGCTTGCTGGCGCCGTCGCTGGCGTTCATCCTCGTCTTCACCGTCTACCCCATCCTCAAAAGCGTGCTTCTGGGCTTTACGGAGTTCGGCTATGTGAGCATGACGCCCAGGTGGGTCGGGCTGGAAAACTATGAAAGCCTGATCGGCTCTTCTGTTTTTTGGAAGGTGATGCGAAACACGCTGATCTTTTCCCTTGAAACGGTGATTCCCAGCATGGCGGCCGGTTTTTTGCTGGCGCTCGCGCTCAACGGGTCGTTTCGCGGGCTTCGCTTTGCCCGCGCCGCGTTCTTTTACCCGGCGATGATGCCCATGATCGCGGTCGCGTGCGTCTGGAAATATATATTCATGCCGGAAAACGGCATGCTGGCCACCACGCTCGCGTCGCTGTTCAACGTTCAAATCGGCGACCTCCTGTCCTCCAAAAATACCGTGCTTCCGGCGCTGGCCTTCATGTATAACTGGAAGGAGGCGGGCTACCTGATGGTCTTCTTCCTGGCCGGTTTGCAGAACCTGTCCGGCGAGTATTTTGAGGCCGCCAGGATAGACGGCGCGGGGTTTTGGAGCACGCTGACCCGCATTACCATCCCGCTCATGGCGCCCACGATTCTCTTTGTCTCCATCATCGAGCTGACCAATTCCATCAAGCTGGTGGATCATATCGTGATCCTGACCGCGGGGAAGCCCGCCAACGGGAGCAGCACGCTGCTATACTATATTTATCAGACGGCTTATAATTTCTTCCAGCAGGGCAAGGCTTCGGCGCTGACGACGATCATGCTCGTCGTACTGATGCTGATTGCGCTGCCGCAGTATGTGAGGTTCGACAAGCGGATCCATTATGAAGGATGAGAGGGGTGAGTTCC
>DBGEOK010000061.1:0-19038 GCA_048370855.1 Candidatus Limiplasma sp.
TGACAAGTGGGATTGAAGGAGGATGCTGCCATGAACCTGAAAAGGAAATTTATCGCCATCATCGTGACCGGTATTCTTTGCCTGGTGGCGCTGGGCGGCTTCCTGACGCTGATGCAGACCAGATTGTCCGTCGGCGATCAAAGGGAGGATATCGAGCAGAAGCTTCAGCAGATGGACGAGCTGCTGGAGACGTCCGCCAAAACGGCGGAGCAGACCAAAGCCACCTTCGACGGCATTTACCAGTCCAAGGCCGAAAGCCTGGCCTATATGGTGCGAGGGCTGGAGGCCGGCGATCTTAGCATCAGGGAATACAACGCCGTTTTGAACACGACCAACGCGCTCATTCTGGACAGAAGCGGCGCCGTGCTGGCACAGGCGAAGCCTACCCTGGCGGACTTTACCCGCGCGCGGTATAACCAGCTCCGCACGGTGTTCCAGGCCGGCGCGCCCTCGGAAGCGTTTGAGGTGGAGACGGACGGCGTGCGCATGCGATATTACGGCGCGCGCATCGATGCCGGGCGCATGGCCGTGATCGAGCAGGAGCCCTCCGAGCTGGACCGTCTCATGGAGGACACCTCCACCTGGAAGAGCATTCTTGGCAACGTGAGCGTCGGGCTGAACGGATACACCTTTGTCGTCTCCAGCAAGGACTATACCTTCCTGTATCATCCGGATGAACTGCTGGTCGGCGCGGACGCGCTGAATGCCGGCGTCGCCGTGGAGGATCTGGAGGATGGCCGTTACACGTGGCTGACGATCAACGGGGAGCGGCTGTATGGCGGGGTGACCAGAGCGGGGGACGCCTACATCCTGTGCGTTGTACCAGAAAGCGAGCTGACGGAATCCCGGGCGATCACAGTCGGAATTGTATTGTTTGTGTTCATTGCCGTTATCGCCGTCGTCATCCTCTATGCGATCCTCATGCTCAGGAGCGGCGCGGCAAATTCCGGCGGGGACGCGCGGGGGTACGCGGACGCGGGCGCGCTGCGCTACAACAAAACCGTCGGTCGCAAGATCGGCGTGATCTCCATCATCGGGGTATTGTGCATTTTTGTCATTTCATTTTATATCCAAACGCTGTTCTCCCTGTCCCGCTGGTCCATGAGCGCCAGCCAGCGCATGACCGACGTGGAGCGCGCCATGGAGCGCTACGAGCAGGACGTTGAGCTTCTGACAAACCGTTATAACCGCAGCTACCTGAGCAAATGCGAAACCGCCGCCTATATCTTGCAGAGCCGCCCGGAGCTGGCCAACAGGAACGATCTTGCCGAGCTCAGCGCGGCGCTGGACGCGGAGTTTATTTGCGTGTTTGACGCCGAGGGTACGCTGACGGCCACCGACTCCGGTTACACCAATTTCAGCATCAGCACGAACCCCGCCGATCAGTCCTACGCCTTTGCCAAGCTGCTTCAGGGCGTTGATTCCGTCATTCAGGAGGCCAGGCCGGACGATATCTCCGGCGAGTACCGCCAGTATGTGGGCGTAACGCTGCGGGCCGAGGACGGCGGCTGCGACGGCGTGGTGCAGATTGCCGTCAAACCGGAGCAGCTCCAGCAGGCCGTTCAGAACCTGGATATCGGCTACATTCTCAGCAGTATCAAGGTGGGGACGAACGGCTTCGCCTTCGCGGTCGACAAAGAAAGCCTGACCTTCGATTCCTTCCCGGAGGAAAAGTACGTGGGGAGGAGCGCGGTCGACTATGGCATGACGGAAAATGAGTTTGCCGACGGCTTCAGCGATTATATTACGCTGGGCTCCGACCGGTATTACGGCTCCTCGCTGGAAACGGAGAATCAATATATTTATGTGGTCGTGCCCGCGCAGGAGCTTGGCGGGCAGCGGCTGGCCGTGTCCCTGGCTTCCGCGGGGGTCAGCCTGATCTGCCTGGGTGCGATCTTTTGCATCATTACGCTCAGCCCGCGCGGCGGGAAACACAGACAGGGCCGGAGGAAGGCCGCGGAAAACGACCAGATGATCGACGTGGTCATGCCGGACGGTACGGTCAAAAAAACCGAGTCGGCCGCCGCCCGCTGGGACAACGCCGGCATCAAGTGGCGTAACCAGACGCCGGAGCAGCAGGTTTCCAGCGTCCTGCACGGCATTCTTGGGCTGTTGGCCCTGATGATTTGCGCGGCTGTGCTGTTCAAGGACGCCATTTTCAGCAGCCATTCCGTCTTTTTGTACGTGCTCAGCGGCGTGTGGCAGCGCGGCGTCAACGTGTTCGCCATTACGGCGTGCGTCCTGGTGCTGTGCGTGGTGAGCGTGGCGGCCATGCTGGTGCAGCGGGTGCTCAAGCTGCTTTCCCGGGTGATGGAGGCCCATGGCGAGACGATCTGCCGCTTAATCGGAAGCTTTGTCAAGTACGTATCCGTCATCGCGGCGCTGTACTACTGCCTGGCACTGTTCGGCGTGGATACGCAGACGCTGCTCGCCTCCGCCAGCATTTTGACGCTGGTAATCGGCCTTGGCGCCAACAAGCTGGTAGCGGATGTCATTGCGGGCCTG
The DNA here is from genome assembly GCA_048370855.1 of Candidatus Limiplasma sp. GTDB lineage: Bacteria > Bacillota > Clostridia > Christensenellales > Aristaeellaceae > Limiplasma. Next base: position 2,506 of record DBGEOK010000061.1, read on the forward strand.
TTCATTATCTTCGAGGGAGATTTCCGCGTGGGAGATATCGTGACCATCGGGGACTGGCGCGGCACGGTGCTGGAAATCGGCGTTCGCACAACCAAGCTGGAGGATGCCAACAGCAATATCAAAATACTGAACAACAGCGCGATCAGCGGCGTCATCAACATGACGCGCAAGTATTCCGTGGCCTCGGTTGATGTGGCGCTGGAATACGGCGAGCCGCTGGATAAACTGGAGAATATGCTCAAGGCCGAGCTGCCGGGCCTTCGCCGCGCCCTGCCGGCTATCAAGGACGGACCGATTTACGACGGCATTGTCGCGCTTGGCGGCGGCAAGATGAGCATCCGCATCGTCGCGCACTGCTCGGAAGCCGACCGCACGCAGCTTTTACGCGACCTCAACCGTGAGATCAAGCTGCTGTTCGACCGCAATGGGATTCAAATTCTGTAACGAAACCGGGGCGCGCGCCGGACGGCGATGCACGCAAAAGGGGCGCGCCCCCGCGTCGCCTGGCCGAATTACGTGGCAATAAGCTTCCAGGCGCGCGCAAAACACGCTGTTTTCCAATGGAACGGGTATTTCAGACAAAGGAAAAGCCGCCCCGCATTGCGATCCGGCAGTGCGGGGCGGCTTCCTTAACGGCATGGCGGCAAGGGCCGGAAACAGGCTTTCTTGCCGTTTAAGCAGGGCGAACGGCTGATCCTGACCTTTTCCTCAGCCTTCCAGCACCCGGTCGGCAATGCTCTGCGCATCCAGCTTGTATGCGCGAAGCAGGTCGGCGGGCTTGCCGCTTTGGCCGAAGGTATCCTGAACGCCGATTTTGACGAGCCTTACGCCGTCCAGGCCGACCAGCGCGGCGGCGGCGGCGTCTCCCAGGCCGCCGATGACGCTGTGCTCCTCCACGGTATAGACCTTCCGGTATTTCGCGGCCAGGGCCTGGACGCCCGCCTCGTCAAAGGGCTTCAGGGTATGGGCGTTGACGACGGACACGCTCACGCCGCGCGCGCTGAGCAGCTCGGCGGCCGCCAGGCATTCGCCGACCATCACGCCGCAGCAAAGCAGCATAGCGTCCGCTCCCTCCCGCAGCACGTTGACCTTGCCCAGCTCAAAGGGCATCGCCCGCTCAAAAACAGGCGAGGGCAGACGCGCCAGGCGGATGTATACGGGGCCGTGTAGCGCCATGGCCGCGTCCACGCACCGCTCGGTCTCGTTGGCGTCGCAGGGGACAAGAACGGTCATATTCGGCAGCGCGCGCATGATGGCGATATCCTCGATGGCCTGATGGCTGCCGCCGTCCTCGCCCAAGGTGACGCCGGCATGGGTAAAGCCGAACTTGACGTTCAGCTTGGGGTAGCAAACGCTGTTGCGGATCTGGTCGTAGGCGCGGCCCGCGAATACCGCGAACGTGCTGCAAAAGGGTATCAAGCCCAGCGTGGACATGCCCGCGGCCATATCCACCATATTCGCTTCGGCAATGCCGCAGTCAAAAAAGCGGTCCGGGTGCTCCTTTTTAAAATATTGGGTCATGGTCGCGCCCGCAAGGTCGGCGTCCAGCACCACGAGCTTGTCATTCTGATGCCCGAGCTTGGCGAGGTATTCGCCATAGGCCACGCGGGTTGCTTTTTTTTCGCTCATATTGTTAGCCATCCTCTCTCAATATCAGACGTTTCGCTCAAAAACGCTCAGCCTTGCGCGTCCAGCTCGCTCAGGGCCTGCCGGCGCTGTTCCTCGCTGGGGGCCTTGCCGTGCCAGCCGACCTGGTTTTCCATGAAGCTGACGCCCTTGCCCTTGACGGTCTTCATTCGGATGAGCTTGGGCTTGCCGGGAGCGTGGGGCCTGTTGAGCGCGGCAAGGATCTGGTCGTAATCGTTGCCGTCCGGAACCTCCACCACGTCCATGCCAAAGGCCGCAAACTTGGCGGATATGTCGCCCAGGCTCATGACCTCGTCGTTGGAGCCGTCGATCTGCAGGCCGTTGTTGTCCAGAATGACGGTGAGGTTGTCCAGCTTATAGTGCGCGGCGGCCATACAAGCCTCCCATACCAAGCCCTCCTGCGATTCGCCGTCGCCGATGACAGCATATACCTGAAAAGCCTTTTGGGTGGCCTTCGCGCCCAACGCCATGCCTGTGGCGATGCTGACGCCCTGGCCCAGGGAGCCGGTGGAGGCGTCCACGCCCGGGCAGCGCTTCATATCGGGATGCCCCTGAAGAATGCTGCCAAGCTGGCGGAAGCCCTTAAATTCCGACTTGTCAAAGAAGCCGCGCTCGCCCAGCACCGCGTACAGCGCCGGAGCGGCGTGCCCCTTGCTGAGCACAAAGCGGTCGCGGTCCTCCAGCCTGGGGTTTTGCGGGTCGATGTGCATTTTTTCAAAATAGAGGGCGACCAGCGCCTCCACAATGGAAAGAGAGCCGCCGGGATGGCCGCAGCCGGCGTCCGCCGTCATGTTGATGATATCGCGGCGCACCTGGGCGCATAGGGAACGAGTCGCAGCATCCATGATTGGATTCCTCCTTGCTTGCGTGCGGGCTTGTGCCCGCGTGCTTTTATCCTAGCAGATGATAAGCCGGGTTGTCAATCATTTGTACGTACCTTTCCGCCCCAAAGCGGTCAGCCGCCGTGCCGGCCCATGGTGCTCTTGATGCGCGGCGCGGGCTTGTCAGGCGCGGCGGGCGCGGAGGCCGGCGCGGCCTCAACCCGCCCGGAGGACGGCTCGTCAGGCGCGGGCCGGGCGGCAAAGGTGGATCGGATGACGATGCGGCCGCCGCTCTGGCTTCCTCCACCGGCGGGCGGATCGAAAGGATGCGGATCTGGCGGCGCGGCGGGGGGGAGGGGGGACGCGACGGGCGCGCTTAACGGCGGATGGAAAGCGGGCCCCGGCCGAGGGACGGGGGCTGCCGCCGTCATGCCGGGCGGAAAGGCGCCCGCCTCCGATTTTGTCGGCGCGGTGGGTACGGGAGCGGGCTTAGCCGGCTCGGACGGCGGTTCCTGCGGACGAAGCTCCTCCGCGCGCGCCGGCAGGCTTTGATTCGGGAAATCGTCAGCCATAGCAGGCACGCCGCCCGCCGGGCGAGCGTAGGGGGACGCCGCTTCATCCGGACGCGCGGGCGGCATATAGGCGACGGGCTCCCGGGCTCTGCGCGCGGGCGGCGCGTAGGCCGATTCAAAATTGGGTTGGGAGGCGGGCGGCGCATAGGCGGCCGACGGGCGCTCCTCCGCCGTTTCTATCCGCCCGGCGGCGGCCCTGGGGGCGAGCAGCTCCTGCAAGGAGGTGTCTGCAAACGGGTTGGCCTCGCGTGCCTCCGGCGCGCGGCTTGCGCGCCATACCGGCATGTCGGGAGGCTCCGCGCCGCCCGGCACGGCGACATAGGGCGCGCGCGCGGCGGGAGCGGCGGTTTCCTCCCCGGAGGGGCGCGCCGTCAGCATCAGCAGCGCGCCCGCCAGCACGACGCCCGCGCCGACAACCATTACAAGGTAGCAGTTGCGCAGCGAAAAGCTCATCGCATGGTTGATGGCGTTCACAAAGGCATTTTGGGAGGGCGTTTCAAAGGAGGAAAGCACCAGCCGAAGCTGGTCGTTCTGGATCATCGGCAGCACGGTGGCCGCCAGGCCCACGAAGGTGACGACGCATCCCAGGCCGAACAGAAAGCCGCTGAGTATCTTGTGAACCTTCATTTGCGCGTTCCTTTCCAAAGGTGGTTTGCTGTATCTGTTTTTCTTCGAGACGAACGCGCCGTTTTCCTTCCAAATCAGGGCAGGAAAAAGCAAAGCCGCGCAGAATTATGGAAGATGATGAAACTTGCCATGGGAGGATGCCTGTATGGAAGGCTATAAGCTGACGTATAACGTGGATATGGTATTTTGTATCGACGCCACGGGAAGCATGCGGCATGTGCTGGACCTTGTTAAACAAAACGCCCTGAACCTGTACCGCGACGTGGTGGCGGAGATGGAAAAAAAACACAAGGTTATCAATCAGCTTCGCGTGCGCGTGATCGCCTTCCGCGATTACGTGGCCGACGGCGACGACGCGATGCTGAGCAGCGATTTTTTTGTTCTGCCGGAACAGGCGCAAATGCTGTATGACTGCGTGGGCGGCATCAGCGCCAAGGGCGGCGGGGATATCCCGGAGGATGGGCTGGAGGCCCTGGCCTACGCCATTCGCAGCGACTGGACGCGGGAGGGCGTCAAAAAGCGGCACATCATTGTGATGTGGTCGGACGCGCCCACCCACGACCTGGGCTATGGCAAAATCGCGCCATGGTACCCCGAGGGCATGGCGAAGGACTTTGCCGAGCTTAGCCTCTGGTGGGAGGATGAGCAGCTTGGCGGCGGGATGGACGAGAACGCCAAGCGTCTGCTGATCTTTGCGCCGGACGCCCCCTCATGGAACCGCATTTCCTCGGAATGGGGGCAGGTTATCCACGTGCAGACGGTCAGCGAAGGGCTGATGGACGTGGAATACCGGCAGGTGCTGGACGCTGTGTGCAACACCATTTGACGCCCCGCGCGCGGAAGGGTTGGGTCTTTTGCTGGAAAGGCTTCTTTCGGTGAGCTATGCTGTCCTCCCCGGCGAGGGGGAGGACAGCTTTGCCATGGGCGAGGACGCGCGCGGCGGGTTTCTTTGCGTGGCGGACGGCTGCGGCGGTCTGGGCAGCCGCCGGTATCGGGACCTGGGGGAGCATACGGGCGCGTACCTGGCTTCCCGGCTGGTGACGCGCGCTTTTTCCGGCTGGGCGGAGGAGCGCATGCCCATGCCGGATACGTCGGACGAGGGCCGCGTGCTATGCGCGGACCTGGAGCGGGACCTTGAGGGGATTCTCCGGGGCTTCGCGAGGAAGAACTGCGAGGGCGGGGCCCCTCCGCGCATTGTGGGAAGCATGCAGCGTGTGCTGCCCACCACTCTTTGCGCCGCCGTGGCGGAGCCGGGCGCTGTGTCGGAATGCTGCTTCCTGTGGGCGGGAGACAGCCGCGGGTATATTCTGGACGCGGACGGCTTGCACCAGCTTACCCGCGACCATGCGCGCGGCGGGCCGGACCCCTTTGAAAGCCTGTACAGAGACGTTCCGTTAACCAACCTGGCCAGCGCGGACAGCCCGCTGTGCCTGAGCATGCGCCGGACGACGGCGCGCGGGCCTTGCGTGCTGGTGCTGGCGACGGACGGGGCGTTTGGATGCCTGCCTACGCCCATGGAGTTTGAAATGCTGCTGCTTCAAACGCTGCTGGCCGCGAGCAGCGCGCGGGGATGGCGGCGCAAGCTTGAAATAGAGCTGGGAAAGCTCGCGCACGACGACGCGACCATCCTGTGCATGCTCGTGGGCTTTGACGCCTACGCCGGGCTGAAGCAGTATTTCGCGCCCAGGCGGGACTGGCTTCGGCGCAACTATATTACGCCTGTGAGGCGAAGGAGCGGAGACTTCGCTTTCGCCCGCGAAAAATGGCTGGAATACCGAGAGGGTTACGACAGGACTGAGGGAACGCGCCATGAACACACGGATTGGAGAATATGAGCCGCTCACGCCGATGCGCACGGCGGGCAGCGGAAGCGCCCGTTGGTGCATCGCGCGGCGGGGCGGGCAGCGTTTTTTTCTGAAGGAGTTTCTATCGCCGGTATATCCGGCGGGGGATGCCGCCGGCGAGCTCGCGGCCAAGCAGCGGGAACGCTGCGAGCGCTTTGAGGAACGCAAGCGCCGGCTTTATGCCGCGCTATCCTGCGTGTTGGGGGACACGCTGGTCAACGTGCTGGATTTTTTTCGCTTTGAGCGGCGCTATTACGCCGTAAGCGAGGAGGTGCCCGAGGCGAGCGTTACGGGGGACGGCGCCGCGGGGCTTGGCCTCCGGGAGCGGCGCGAAATCCTCTACGACCTGGCACAGTGCCTTCTCAGGCTTCATATTCAGGGCGTGGTGCACGCGGACCTGAAACCGGAGCACGTGCTGCTGCTCAAGCGCCCGGACGGCTGGCATGTTCGCCTGATCGACCTGGATAGCGGTTTCCTGGCCGAGGACCCGCCGCGAAGCGAGCGCGAAATGGAAGGGGACCCCGTTTACCTGGCGCCCGAGGCGTTTCTGCGCATGACCGGGAGGCCGGCGGAGCTGGGCGCGCGGCTGGATACATTCGCCTTTGGAGCGGTTTTCCACCGGCTATGGACGGGAAAGCTCCCCGCGTTTGACAAGGATAAATATACGTATCTTTATGAGGCGGCGCTTGACGACGGTGAAATCCGGCTTTCAGCGGAGCTGCCGCCGGCGTACCGTATGGCCGTGCGCCGGACGCTCCATCGAGATCCGCGGAGGCGTCCGGACGATGCCGAGCTGGTTCAACTGCTGACGGCTCCTTACCGGGAGGAGGAGCGGCAGCCGGCGCGGATTACAAAGCCGCTCAACGGGTTAAGCCGTTTTATGAAAAACATGTGATTTACGAACCGCTGACCGGGCCGGCGGCGCGGCTTCGCGCCCTTTGGAGGGCTGCCTGGAGAAAAGCGGGAAAAAGCTCCGCCTCCTGCGGACGAAATGCCCCCGGCAGGGACGAAAAGGACTGTGGGAGCGGGCTTTTTCCGCGCGCTTTTTTTGGATTGCCCGTATGGCTGGAGGGGCCGTTTATCATAGGCCGGCCCGCCAAAACCGCAATAAGCGGGCGTTTTGGAATGGCAATACAGACGCTGAAGCACAGGATATCTGCCGATAGGGTATGGACATTTCTTTGTCCATGCGTGACGATCATGGCGCTTGTTGCGTCTAAAAGGATAGACGGGCCGCTTGCCCGAAATCAAACAAGGGGATGACGGCATGCAGAAAAATCGGGCCTTTTTGATCGCTGCGGCGGCATTCATCTTGCTGGCGTTTTGGAACGCTTGCACGGCGGAAACGCTCAGCGTACAAGGGCTTTGGGAGAAAACTGAAACCAATCAAGGTACGCGAACCGAAACCAAATGGCACGGCGACTTTCAATCCGCTCATGCGGGAGTTCAGCTTCTGGCGACCCATCGAACGGTCTATAAATCAACAAAAGCGCTGTGCAAGGCGCTGGGCGGTCGGTTTCACTATGATGTATTCGTCGTTGAGTCCGCGGCGCATGATTTAGAACAAGTGATGTCCACGCAAATGTGCGCGGATTTATCCAAGAATGAGGCCGTCAAGGAACAGACGGAACGGATGCACGGGGTTTTTGCCGCTGGAATGGGTCGGGGCAACGCCCTTTACGGCGTCCCCATTTGGGTAACGCCAAGGCGCATGCTTTGTTATAACAAAGAAGCGTGGACGCTGGCGGGGCTGGGCCAACAGGACATACCCGATTCCTTTGATAGCTTCCTGCGTTTTCTTGAAAAATGGGTGGAACAAATGAAAGCTGCTCCCATAGCGGATATCTGTGTGATGATTGGATGCAAGGACGCCGGCGAGGCTGCCTATACGCGATGGCTGCTGGAGCTTCTGGTGTATGGCCAATATCATCAATGCGTTTATACAGGAAAGGCGGTCAGCTTTGATACGCCCGATTTTGTGCATGCGTTGGAGAGGATTCAAAAAGTAGGCGCCGACTTGTATCGCTATGGGAACGCTGGCGAGCATTCCTTGTTTTGGGATGTGTCCGGGGACGTTTCAACCCTCGGGCAATGGATTCCACTCAGACTCACATCTGACGAGGACGCCATCCTTCCTGTGGATGTTTCCTTCTTATGCGTCTATGAGCAGAGCAAAAATAAACTGCTTGCGATGGACGCGGTACAGGCCTACCTGGATTCGATATGCCGCTACGAACCGGATGGGGAAATCGTCTCAGAGGACGATCAACGGCTGAATATTGCAAAGGCGTTGCTGTTCAGCGATTTTGAGGGCCCTGTGCAATTGCCGCAATATCAGTACATGGTTACGGTCAGGACGGATATCCTTGCCAGGAAGGAAGCCGCGCTGGCAGACGACTCGCTTTCCGAAGCGGAACGGAAAAAGGCGGAAGAACAGGCGGAATTTGCGAGGCAAACCCTGGCCGAGCAGCTAGCCGATCCCTATATCCTGACGGAGGAGGAAATGCTGGCCTATCGGCAGAGGATACCGAATTTTGCGGTCACAAAGCCCATGCCGTTTGATCTTGGATCAACGGCGGTGCGCAAACGATCGGATCAATTCCTTAACGAGCAAATCACGGCACAGGAATTTGCCCAAAAGATCGAAGCGTTGGCGGTCGCCGAATAGATAACAGGAAACTACGGATAATGAAAGATTCCATAAAGAAAGAAATGGCTATGCCGCATATGCCTTTTGCTACGCCGCGGCCAAAGCCGGCGCGAACAACAGCGGCATGCTCGCCAGGGAAAGGCGCCGTAAAATGAGAAGGTTCCGCCGTGACGGCTTGACGCTCGTCGCGGAAAAACGCGCGCCGCTCCCGAACGCGCCGGGCTGCTTGCGTAAACGGGGCCGGATGCGCGCCCATGCGGGTGTTCCTCCTTATACGCGGCTGTCAAAGGCGCTTGGCCAGCACCTCGGGGTTGATGGCGTAAAGCAGCGCGTTTTGGCGGGTGATTTTCCCCTCGCGGTACAGCCGCAGGATATCGCTGTCCATCGTGACCATGCCTTGCGACGCGCCCGCGTAAATCACGTTATCCATCTGATGGGTCTTGCCCTCCCGAATCATGTTGGAGATGGCGTTATCCACCACCATGATTTCAAACGCTGGAACCAGCTCCCCGCTTGTGGAGGGGATGAGCTGCTGGCTTACCACCGCCTGAAGCACCAAAGAGAGCTGCATGCGCACCTGGGCCTGCTGCGCAGCGGGGAAGGAATCGATGATGCGGTCCACGGTTTTGCTCGCGCCCACGGTGTGCAGGGTTGACAGGAGCAAATGCCCGGTTTCCGCGGCGGTCAGCGCCGTTTGAATGGTTTCAAAATCGCGCATTTCCCCCAGAAGGATCACGTCCGGAGCCTGGCGCAATGCGCTGCGCAGAGCATAAGCGAAGCTTTTGGTATCGTTCATGATCTCGCGCTGCGTCACCAGGCAGCCTTTATGCGGATGGATGAATTCGATGGGGTCCTCCAGGGTGATGATGTGCCCCGTCGTCGTGGTGTTGATGCGGTCGATGATGCAGCTCAGCGTGGTGCTTTTGCCGCTGCCTGCGGGGCCTGTTACCAGCACCATGCCGCGCCGCTTCGCGCTTAACCCCAGCACGGTCTCCGGAATCCCCAGCGCGGCGGCGTCCGGAAGCTCGAAGGGAACCGCCCGGAGCACGGCGGCCAGCGTGCCGCGCTGCTTGAAGGCGTTGCACCGGAAACGGCCGATTCGCGCCAGGCCAAAGGAAAAATCATCGTCGCCTTCGTCGCGCAGACGATCCATTTCACGGCCGGAGGCCAAAGCGTAAATTTGCCGCAGCAGCTCTCCGCACTCGCCGGTGCCCAGCTTGCTGTCCGTCAGCGGGCGCATGACGTCGTTGATTTTGGTGGTGACGGGCGCGCCGGGGATGATATATACATCCGACCCGCCGGAGGCAAGGGTTTTTTCCAATAGGGCCTGAAGCTCGAACTGCGCGTCCATATCATTCCCCCATCAATGTTAAGGTTTGAGGCTCTTCCTGAACGCCGGCGTCGTATGCCGCGTGCCCGGTCAGCTTGTAGCGGGGCCCGTCCCCGTTAAGCGCCTGCCCTTGCGCGCTGATCGCGCGGCTTCCGCCCGCGGCTTCCGTTATGCTGAAAGACAGCCCGCCGTCCTCTGCGCGCCATTCAACGCCCTGGAGCCCAAGGGCGGAAAACCAATCCGGGTCAAGCTCCTCGCCGGGATGGGATTGGCGGTACTCCAGCACGGCCTCGTCAATCGACGCGAGCTTGCGCTGAATGACTGCCGCCGCCTCATAATAGGCGGCGCTCATCTCCACGTTTCGCAGGGTGAGCGCCTCGGTGTCGCGGGCGCTGCCGAAGGCCAGTAGCGACAGCGCCGCCATCGCCAGCACAACCAGGATCATCAGCACCGAGGACGCGCCTACGCCTACACGGTAATCGGGTCGGTTCCTGTTCATCACGGCCCCTCCCTTTCCGCCATGCTTATGCCCGCCGTGAAGAGGCCGTCGCTCAGTCCGCCCGCGGCAATGGGTTCCGCCTCCGGCGCCTCAGGCAGGTAATAGGCGCTGGGCAGGGAAAACAGCTCGCGCTCTCCCTGCCGGGCCGTCAGGTTCGCGGTTATCAACTGGCCCGCGGGCTGCTGGAGCCGGTGGAGCGATACATAGAGGTCGTAGCCGGCTTCATCGCACAGAATATAAATCCCATTTTCCCCCATAAAGCCAAGCTCGGTCAACGCGGCGTCCGGTTCCGGCTCGCGGCATAGGCGCTCCGCCACATCCTCCGCCGCCATCAGCGCGCCGTAGAGAACCCGGCTGTCGGCCGCCTTGCGCTGCGCCCCGGCGAATACCTGGACCACCGCTACCTGGGACAGCGAAAAGAACAGCAGGACGATTACCAGCTCGATGAGCAGCATGTTTCCTTTGTAGTTTTTCATGGGGCAATCGCCTCCAAATCCGGCTCAAAGGCGTCCGCGGGGCGGCTCCCGGCTTCGCCGCCCGCCGCTTGGCCGCGTCCGCGCGGGGAGGGAACGGCGGGCTCCCGCTCCGTCCCGTCCGCACGCAGCGCCATGCGGGCGCTCAGCGTAGCGCCGTCCTCCTGACGGATTTCCGCCGCCAGCAGCCATGGGGATTCCATGCGCAGGGAGAGGGACTGGAGCGGCGCCAGTGCTTCGCCCAGCTCGGGGTCAAAGGCTTCCTCCGCGGCGCAGAAATACTCGCACAGGCTGCCGCCGTAGCAGTAAACGCGCGTTTCGTACTCCTCGCCGCCGAGGGTTTCCCGCAGATAAAGCACATCCCTGCCGCCCAGGCTGTCAACCGCCACGCCGCCCGCGCGGTCGGAGGCGCGCACCTTGTTGCGAAGATAGCTCAGGACAATCTGTCCCTCGCTGTTGCCTGTGGAGGCCTCGTACACGTTGCGGTACGCGCTGATGCTCACCAGCGTCAGCGTGGCGGCCAGGACGGCGAACAATCCAATCAGGCAAAAGATGAAGAAGCCGGATACGGCATGGCCGCGCCCGGCCCCGCCGCCCTTTCGGGACGCTTTAGTCACGCTCGCCACCTCCCACCGTCAGCACTCGGATATCGGGCAGCAGATTGGATGCGAACGAGGTAATGGACACGATGTAACGGTCCTGGTTATAGCTAAGCCCGTAATGGTCGCAAAGCTCCTGCGCGCCGGAGGGGTAGCGCCCCTCCACGGCATAGCAGAGCATCGCGGCCCGGCGCACGGCGCCCTCAAGGGCCTCGGCCTGCTCCCGCCCGCTGCGGGCCCCGACCTGGGATAGCCCCACCCACAGCGCCGCGAGCAGCACAAGAAAAGCAAGGGCCGTCACCAAAAGCCCCCGCGCGACGCGCCGCCTGCCCGCCAACCTTTCCAATAGCCGTCCCCTCCTTTCGGCTTGCACCCGCTTCAATCAGGGGGTGCGCCGCTGCGTTGCCGCGTCAGGCCATACTGCCCATGATGCTGAGCAGCGGCAGCATGACCGCCAGCAGGATCGCGCCGATGATGACGGACATCAGCGCCACCAGCGAAGGCTCGATCATCGACACCAGATGGCTGACCTGGTCATCTGTTTCTTCCTCATAAAGCGAGGCAAGCTTGCTCATTACACGGTCAACCTGCCCGGCGCGGAACCCCACGCCGATCATGCGGCAATGGAGCGGCTCGAACAGGCCGATCTTTTCCACCGCCTGGGGAAAAGGAACGCCTTGCGCCATATGGGCCCGGCATTCCCGAACCCGGCGGAGCATATCCTCGTCGGCAAACAGGCCCTCGATCAGCTCCAGGCTTTCATCCAGCGGATAGCCGCTTTTCATCATCATGGAAAGCGTGGAGGCGAAGCGGCCGGCTAAGAGCTTGCGGTTCAGCCGCCCAAGGGGGGAGAGAAGCCGGAACAGAAGCCTGCGCACGCGGCCGGACGCGTCAAAGCGGAGCAGCAAAAGCAGCGCCAGCACCAGCAGGATGAACACGCCCGCCACAATCAGCGTGCCCTTGCCAATGCCGACGGCCATGCCCATCAGCGGCGAGGAGGCGGAGGTAAGGCCAAGGCCGGCAAACACATCCTCAAAAATAGGCAGCACCTGAAGCAGCAGCACGGCGATGAGCACCGCCATCATGCCGATCAGCAGCAGCGGGTAGAGCACCGCGTTCTGAATGGCGCGGCGGGTTTTGGCCTCGCGGTCGTAATAGACGGATAATTCCTCCATCACGCTTTCCAGCTCGCCCGTCCTTTCGCCGATGCGCGCCATTTCCATCAGGTAGCCGGGGAAAACCCCGGCGGCCTTCAGGCCCTCGTACAGGCTGCCGGTTTCGGTCACGGCGGCGTCCATGGCGGTAAAGCGCGCGGCGTAGCGGGAGCCGGCGTAATTTTCGCACAGCGCCTCCACGCCGTCGTGCATGGGCAGCCCGGCGCGCAGAATCAATGCGATCTGCTCGCACAGTACGGAGAGCTCCTCGTTGCTCAGGAAGCTTTTGCGATTCATAGGGCGTCCTCCTCCAATTTGAAAGGCGTTCAGTATACGCGCTCGGTGGTATAGCTTTTGACGGCGATGCCGCATACGTCGGAGGTCGCGTCGCAGCGGAGCCATTCGCCGTCCAGCCATACCTCGTTCCAGGCGTGATAGGTTTGATCGGCGTACCCGATGACAAGCTTCGCGGGAATGTCCTGGGAGCGGAGCATGCATGCCACGAGCGAGGCAAAATCGAAGCAGATGCCCTTGTTTCCGGTATATACGTCGTCCATATCCGGCAGGTAGCTGATGATTTGCCCGCTGATAACGGAGGCGGCGCGGACATAATCATACACCGTATGGTCCACCACATACTGGTAGACGGCTTGGAATTTCTCCCGGTCTGTGGACAGGTTTCGGCACAGCTCGTCCGCCTTCAGCACGGCGAGGGTGGAGGGCTGATAGCTCACAAACTGGTTTGGGTACAGGTACGGGTATGTCTCGTCCGCCACCTGCGCCTTGAAGGATATGCTGGAAACGGTGCTGTATTTGTTGCCGGAAACCTGGGAAAAAACCTGTACCTTATACTTTCCGCTGCCGAGCTGAAGCGGGAAGGGCTCGTATTCGCCGTTTGAGTTCAGGTCGTAGGTCAGGCTGCTTTTGCCCAGCGATACGCGGCACTTGAGCTTTTTTTCGGTCGCCTTGTGCATGACCATAATGTAGCCCTGGTCGGCGTGGCTGGCGTCCACCGTGGTGCCGCTTTTCTGGTAGACGGTATCGCCCGGGGCCTCGGGCATAAGCAGCGCCAGCGCGGCCGCGCACAGGAGAAGGGCCAATGCCGCCGCAAGCGCGCCAAAACGGGCGTGCCCGCGCCTGAAACTCATCACACACATCTCCTCCAAACGCTACGCCTCCGCCTGGCTGTCCTTCACATTCGGCATCCAGCCCAAACAATGCCAACGGTGATTTCTATTTTACTTTCTTTGAACAAGTCCGTCAAGGGCGTCGTCTGGGGCGGCGCGCCACAGCCCGCGCATGGGCCGCCGGAAACGTGGGAAGCCTTTTGGGAGGCGGGGGAGTCTGAATCCGGGCAGGAAAACGCGTTCAGGCCGTCGAAGAAGCTCGCCAACCGGCGATCTTTTTCGACCTGTACCTTCGGAAATGCTTCGGCAGGACCGAGGCTGTCGCCCGGGCGCTGTGAGCGGCGAAAGCATCGGAGCCATTGCCGGCGGCCTGTCAGACGGGCGATACGATTCATTTGGAACGGCGGCGGCCCCTTCAAACCACCCCGGGAGGGGAGTTTTTCGACGCATTGAAAGGGCGTTCCGCCCGGGCGCGCCGCGCAAGCAGAGGAGGTTCTTTCATGCGGACGATCTTTACAAACGGAACCATTTTGACCATGAACCCCGCTGAACCCACGGCGGAGGCGCTGCTCGAAAGAGACGGCGTCATTGAGGCGTTGGGCGGTCTTGCGGAGCTGCGGGGGCTTTGCGGAGGCGAAGCGTGCCGCGAGGAGAATCTGGACGGCAATACGCTGCTGCCGGCGTTTATCGACGGGCACAGCCATATTCTCCAGTTCGCCAGAACGCTTCACTATGCCCAGCTTGGAGAGGCGCGCAGCTTTGAGGAGATTGTGAAATGCCTCGAGGACTTTATCCGCGACCGTCGCGTGCCGGTCGGAGCGTGGGTCATCGGGATGGGATATGACCCGGACCGCCTGGAGGAACGGGCGCATCCGCTCCGGCAGGTGCTGGACCGCGTGGCGGATCATCCGGTCATTGTGACGGCGGACTCCGGCCATATGGGGTGCATGAATACCAAGGCGCTCGCGCTGGCGGGCGTGACCGCGCGAACCGAGGCTCCGGAGGGCGGGCGTATCGGCCATGGGGCGGATGGAGAGCCGGACGGCTACCTGGAGGAAAACGCCTTTTCTCAGTATTCCCGCGTCATCCCCGCGCCGACGGAGGAACAGTTTTGGCAGGGCCTTGCGCGCGCGCAGGAGATCTACGCCTCTTACGGCGTGACCATGGCGCAGGAAGGGCTGATGCATCCCGAGGATTACCGCGTGCTGCGCTCGGCGGACGAGGAAGGCCGCCTGACGCTGAACCTTGTGGGCTATGCGGACATCCGCGAGCGCGACCGGTTTCCGCACGCCGAGCCGGGCTGGGGGCTTCGAAGCGGGGGACGGTTCCGCGTGGGCGGGTATAAGCTGTTTTTGGACGGCAGCCCGCAGGGCCGTACCGCCTGGCTGACCCGACCCTACCTGCCCAAGGCGGGCCAGCCCGCCGACTACCTGGGCTATCCGGTGATGAGCGGCGAGCAGGCGCGGCGCTATGTGGAGCTGGCGGCGGCGGACGGGCAGCAGCTTTTGACGCACTGCAACGGAGACGCGGCGATCGACCAGCTTCTGGACGCGCACGCGAAGCCTTGCCAAACGCGCAACGTAATCATCCACGCGCAGCTTATGCGGCGGGACCAGCTTCCGAGGGTGAAGGCGCTGGGCCTGATGCCAAGCTACTTTGTGGCGCACGTGGAGCGCTATGGGGACGCGCACCTGCGAAACCTGGGCGCGGAGCGCGCGGGGTTAATCAGCCCGATTCACAGCACGGCGGCGCTGGGCATACCCTATACGCTCCATCAGGACACGCCGGTGATGCCGCCGGACATGCTCCGCACGCTATACTGCGCCATGTGCCGCGTAACCGGGGAGGGAAAGCCGCTTGGCCCGGAGGAGCGCGCGACGCTAAGCGAGGCGCTCCGCGGCGCGACGGTGTACGGCGCATATCAGTATTTTGAGGAGAATCGCCGGGGCATGCTGAAGCCGGGCATGCGGGCGGACCTGACCGTGGCGGAGGGACGCCTGGTTTCCGACCCGCGCGAGAGCTTCCGTGATAAGCGCATCCTGGCGACCTACCGGGACGGCGAGAAGATTTTTACGCGGTCGTGAGGAGGGACGGGGCGCAAAGCCGAACGCGGCGTTACGGCCGCCCTCCCGCGAGGCTCGCGTTCCGTGCGCTTCCGGCGGAAGCTTGCTATGCCCGTCCCTGCCGGAGGATTCTTCACCCGCTTTCATTCTGATCTGAACCGATCGTTCGACATTTGAAAAAAACCGATATATCAGGCCGAAGGCCTTCCGGGGAACTGGCGGCGATCAAATCGGACGGACGCCCCGATCCAATCGAGCCCGGCGGATGGCGCGGTCGGGACAACCCGCGAGGAAGCCCTGTTGCGCAAGGCTTCCGGCCCTGACGCGCATGAGGCTGCGGGAAAGCGAAAAGCGTTCGCGCCGTCACGCGCCCTTTCAGCACCCCGGCATGACCCATGCTTGGGCCGCGAACGCGGCCCAAGAAAAGGGATTCCTAGGTTGTATCTGAAAAGTCGGCAAAATTGTGCAAAATGCCGAAGGAGACAAAAGCAGCGGCGAGGAGGACGAAGGCGCGGAAGGAGTCAGGGCGCTTATCATAGCGGGTATCGACCCGTCGGAAGTCCTTCAGGCGGCAGAAAAAGCGCTCCACGACGTTGCGCCGCTTGTAACGCTCGTGGTCATACTCCCAAGGCTCCCGCAAATTCTTTTTGGGCGGGATTGTGTAAGCCGCTCCCCGCTGTGTGAGATAAGCGCGGAGCTTTTTCGTCCCATAGGCCCGGTCGCCCAGCAGATCGGTCCCCTTCAGGCTGGGGAGCCGCTCCAATAACGGGATTGCCTCGTCAAAGTCCTCCCGGTTCCCCGCCGAGAGCGACAGGCAGACAGGCGCGCCCCCGGTTGTCCACTACCGCGTGTATCTTTGTGTTCCTGCCGCCGCGCGTCCGCCCGATGCACCTGTCGCCTGCCCGCGTCGGTTTCTTGGACCACGGCTCGCCTGTTCATTTACCTTGACCGACGTGGAGTCGATGCTGAGCTCCCCCGCCCCCTCGGGATGGATGGCTTGAAACACCCGCTCCAGGGTTCCGTCGTCCCGCCACCGGCAGAAGCGGCTGTACACCGTCTGGTGAGGGCCGTACCGCTCCGGCAGGTCCACCCACCGCGCCATCCACAGGATTCCGTTAAAGTGGGCG
>DBGEOK010000062.1:0-2496 GCA_048370855.1 Candidatus Limiplasma sp.
GGAATCTCTGATTTAATCCGCGCTACCGCGCATGCGCGAGAGATGGTAAAATAACACCATCAAAACGATGGAGGAACAAGGAAATGAAGCAGGAAACATTTACGGACATCGAATACAGCTACCGCAAGAAGAAAACGAAGCGGGAGGAATTTCTGGAAATCATGGAGGAGATCATCCCGTGGGATGAATGGGTTGGCGTGATTGAACCCTACTACCCCAAGGGAAAGCGCGGTCGTCCGCCCATGGGGATCGAAAAGATGCTGCGGATGTACCTGCTTCAAATCTGGTTCAACCTGTCTGACCCGGCGACCGAAGATGCCATCTACGACAGCTATGCCATGCGAAAATTCACAGACATTGACTTTATGACGGAAACAGTGCCGGATGAAACAACGCTGTGCAAGTTCCGTCATCTTTTGGAAACGAACGGCCTGAACAAGCTGTTTTTTGACGCGATCAACCGGGTAATGGTGCAAACCGGCCACATGATGAAAGGCGGCACCATCGTGGATGCGACCATCATCAATGCCCCCAGCTCTACGAAAAATGCGGAGAAGAAGCGTGACCCTGAAATGCATCAGACCAAAAAGGGCAATGAGTGGAAATTCGGGATGAAATGCCACACCGGTGTGGATGCAGGCAGCGGCCTGGTTCATACCATTACGGTCACGGCGGCAAATGAGCATGACATCACACAGGCCGCCGCATTGATTCGCGAAGATGATGAAGTAGTATATGGGGATGCTGGGTATCTGGGAATCCACAAGCGCCCCGAGGTAGCCTGCGACGAGCATTTATCCAGCATTGACTACCGCATTAACCGCCGTCCCGGAAAGCTGCCTCATGTATCTGACAATGCAATTGACTGGGAACGGTATATTGAGAACCGCAAGTCCTCGGTGCGCTGTAAGGTAGAGCATGCGTTCCGAATCATCAAGTGCCAGTTTGGCTATAAGAAAACGGTGTATCGCGGCCTGCTGAAAAACGCGAATCGGCTGTACGCTTTGTTTGCCTGTGCCAATTTATACGCCCTTGCCATGGCCGGGCGAAAACTTTCCACAACCTGATATAGGGGCAGTCTGCCCTTTTTCAGGAAATGGGGCGGAAATGCAAAGGAATACTGGCTATTTTCCGACTGAATCGCTTGAACCTAGCGGTAATCGTCTATTTTCTCGCTCGGCGCTGAATGAAGGCGATTTATTCAGAGGTTCCCTAAGTCGCGTGAAAACTCGAAAACTATATCATCAACCGCATTCAGCACCGCAAAGATATAGGCGCGGTCGCTGTCCTCTACGGAAGTAGAAGAAAAGTATTTCTTTAAAATAGCGTTGAGCATGATATGCGCCTGCCAGAGCCTGCCGCTTTCACTTTCAATAAACGTTATCACGATATTTCTATCAACCATTTCCAGCGCCTCCATTGCCGTTCCTTTCCGTCAGTTCCCGCAGCGCTTTTGCATCGTCGCTCAGGTTATAGAGTACATAGTGCAGGCCGTCAAGCCACCCCTCCGGCTCGCAATCGCCGTTAATCATGGCTTCATGGATAGCACGGGCAGCGTTTATGCCCGTCTCAATGCGGTAGGAAAGGACACTAAGCTCTGTAATATCCATCACCGCCGCGCCCCCTTTCCATCGGACAGCAGGCCCACAGCAGAGAATACAGCGCCCAGCACAAAGCCAAGGGCTACGGCTCCGAGATATGTAATCATTTGCAAAACCTCCATTTTTCTGTTAAAATGCAGGTGAAACGGGGCTCCTTTCCGCTTCACCTTTGCGCCGCTTTGATGTTCCAGCATCAGGGCGGCTTTTCTTATGTCCTCACACATCAGCGGCCACCATTTCCCGGGCAAGGGTCGTGCGTGTGATAAAGGCCATCCTGCCCTTACCGACAAACGGGAATTGCTTTGCAACGGTTCGCTCATCCCGCCCGCAGTATTTCGCGACTTCTTTCACGCTCATCTGCTCCCCCTGTGGGTGTGCCGCTATGATGCTTTCAAGCTGGTCTCTAAAGCCTTTGCGCTCCCTTGGCATGCGTTACACCTCCCTGTAAAATCTTCCGTATAGCCTCGTACTGCATGCCGCAATCCAGCAGCGTGCAAACCTGCGCTTCCCGCTTTGTGACCTCTGCCAATTCGTCAGCGGTCAGCAGGCCCACAACATCCGCGCCTTTTTCAGCGCCCCGGCTCTTGCGCAGCATTACAGCGTTTTTGCCTGTCACAGTCTTGTAAATCAAATTGGTGTACGAATTATAGGCGTATCCCTTCATGCGCTCCGCTTCGCCACTGTCCCGGATTGCATCTGTAAGGCTGCGGCGCACGGGGACTTTAACGGCCCGCTGGGCTTCTCTCCGGGCAAGCTCCTGCCGGGCTTTGAAGAACTCGCTTACAAGCCTGCGTTTGAACTCCACCACTACCGGGGTGTTTTTTAGCAGCGTAAGCAGAAAAGCCGCTTGCTGTTCGTTTAAAAGGTAGTCAACAGCCTTGCGGCCTCCTGCTTT